>NZ_JBEYXC010000025.1:0-143416 GCF_040644695.1 Streptomyces sp. NPDC046909
GGGCTGAAAAACCCAGCCCCTCCGGCGTTTGAGGAGCGGGGTCTGGGGCGGAGCCCCAGAAGGATGGGACGGGTAGGGGCGGCGGGGGCGAGAAACACCCGACGGTCACCGCTCCGACCGGCGTGCGTCCCGCACCCTCCGCAGCCGGTTCACCGTCACCGGGTCAGAGGCGAGGGCACGCGGATCGTCCAGCAGGGCGTTCAGGAGCTGGTAGTACCGCACCGGCACCAGCCCCAGCTCCTCCCGTATCGCCCGCTCCTTCGCCCCGGGCCCGCCGAACCCACGCCGCTCCAACGCGAGGATGGCCAGCTCACGGGCGCCGAGATCGCTCATGACAGGACCGTAGCGCCCACCACTGACAACGCCTACAGCCCCTCAGCCCCGCAGCCCCTACTCCGCGCTCTCCGCCCGCAACGCCGTCGCCTGAAGATCACCCAGCACAGCCGCCGGATTCCCGCCCGAACTCACCGCACCCCCGATCCGCTCCTTGACCGCCGAACTCACCGACGCCCAGGACGTCCGCCCGACGGGGTACAGCTCGGACTGCGGAAGCTCCTTGAGGAAGGGCCGCAGATCCTTGTCCTCCGCGGCCGAGCTCATGACGTCGGACGCCGACGCGGTGACGGGGAGGAGGTCGTACTCACGGGAGAAGTCGAGGACGTTCTTGTCGCTGTAGACGAAGTCGAGGAAGTCCCCGACCTGCTCGGCGTGGCCGTTCTTCTTGAAGGCGGTCATCCAGTCGGCGACGCCCATGGAGTACTTGGAGGGCCCGTCGACACCGGGCATCGGCACCATGCCGAACTTCACCCCCTTCGCCGCGGCCGCCTTCATCAGCGTGGGATGCCCGTTGAGCATCCCCACCTCCCCGTCGGCGAACGCCGCGAACGCGTCCGCCCGGTTCAGCTTCCCCGGCGCGACCGGCCCGGTCAGCCCCTCCCCCACGAGGTCGTCCTTGAGCCAGGTGAAGGTCGCGACGTTCTCGGCGGAGTCGATGCCGTACGTACCGAGGCTGTCGGTGTACCCGCCCCCGCCGCTCAGCAGCCACTGCATCGTCTCGGCCTGCGCCTCCTCGGACCCGAGCGGAAGGGCGTACGGGTACTTCACCCCGTCGGCCTTGAGCGCGGCGGCGTCGGAGGCGAGCTCGTCCCAGGTGGTGGGCGCGCTGAGACCGGCCTTGGCGAAGAGGGTCTTGTTGTAGAAGAGCAGCCGGGTGGAGGAGGCGAACGGAATGCCGTACTGCGTCGAGTCCACCTCGCCCGCGGAGGCGAGCTGCGGGAGGAAGTCGGCCTGGGTGGAGATGGAGAGGAGTTCGTCGGCGGAGTACAGGAGGCCGTCGGCGGCGTAGTCGGCGTACGCGCCGATCTGCGCCATGTCGGGCGCGTCCCCGGCGGCGACCATCTCCTTGACCTCGCGGTCGACGTCGTTCCAGGAATAGACGGTGACGTCCACCGTCACATTCGGGTGCTTCTTCTCGTACTCCTCGACGAGCCCGTCCCAGTACTTCCGCGAGCTGTTGGCCTTGCTGTCGCCGTAGTCGGCGGCGACCAGTCTGAGGGTCACCTCGTCGGAGCCCGAGCCGAGGCCGCAGCCGCTCAGTACCGCCGTCATGCCCAGTGCGGACACCACCGCGATCGTTCCTGTCCTACGCCGCCACTGCACTGCTGCCGAGCCCCAGATCATCGTCGAAACTTTCGAAAGGTCAGACATAAGGTCTACACCACGTAAGTGGACTAGACCTCTTATGGGTCGGCGGGCCACACTACCCCCGTGAGACATGTCATCGCCCTCGACGTGGGCGGCACCGGAATGAAGGCCGCCCTCGTCGGCGCCTCCGGAACTGTGCCTTCTGGGGGGACACCCCCCAGACCCCCCGTGCTCCACCAGGCCCGCCGGGCCACCGGCCGCGAGCGCGGCCCGGACGCGGTCGTCGAGGGCATCCTCGACTTCGCCGCCGAGCTCCACGCGTACGGCGCCCAGCACCTCGGCGAGCCCGCCTCCGCCGTCGGCGTCGCCGTCCCCGGCATCGTCGACGCCGAGCACGGCATCGCCGCCTACGCGGCCAACCTGGGCTGGCGCGACGTACCGCTACGCGCCCTGCTCACCTCCAAGCTGGACGGCATCCCGGTCGCCCTCGGCCACGACGTCCGCACCGGCGGCCTCGCCGAGGGCCGCATCGGCGCCGGCCAGGGCGCCGACCGCTTCCTCTTCCTCCCCCTCGGCACCGGCATCGCGGGCGCCATCGGCATCGCGGGCCAGGTCGAGGCGGGCGCCCACGGCTTCGCGGGCGAGATCGGCCACATCGTCGTACGCCCCGGCGGCACCCCCTGCCCCTGCGGCCAGCACGGCTGCCTGGAGCGGTACGCCTCCGCGGCCGCCGTCAGTGAGGCATGGGCCGCCGCCTGCGGGGACCCGGACGCCGACGCGGCGGACTGCGCCAAGGCGGTCGAGTCCGGCGACCAGCGCGCCGCACAGGTCTGGCAGGCGGCCCTGGACACCCTCGCCGACGGCCTGCTCACCGCCCTCACCCTCCTGGACCCCCGGATCGTGATCATCGGTGGCGGCCTGGCGGAGGCGGGGGAAACCTTGTTCACACCGTTGCGGGACGCGGTCCGGCAGCGGGTCACCTTCCAGAAGCTGCCGGAGATCGTTCCGGCCGCGCTGGGAGACACGGCGGGATGCCTGGGTGCCGGGCTGCTGGCCTGGGATCTCCTCACAACAACTGACGGCACGGAGGTAACGCGCTGATGGCAACCCCCTCAGGGGCGCGGGGAACTGCGCGACCAGCCACACACGACCCGCAGCCCGCATCCGGCAAGGCGCCCCTCGTCCTGTCCGGCGCAACCGTGGTCCTCCCCACAGGAACCGTCAAAGACGGCCGAGTGATCATCGACGGCCCCCGCATCGCCGGAAGCGCCCCGGAGAACGCCCGCCTCATCGACGTATCGGGCTACACCCTGGTCCCAGGTTTCGTCGACATCCACAACCACGGCGGCGGCGGAGCCTCCTTCACCTCAGGCACCGCAGACGACGTAGTCAGGGGCATCCACACCCACCGCCTGCACGGCACCACCACCCTCGTCGCCTCCACCGTCACCGGAGACATGGACTCCCTGGTCCAGCGGGCAGGCCTCCTCTCCGAGCTCGCCGAACAGGGCGACATCGCCGGCATCCACTTCGAGGGCCCGTTCATCTCCCCGTGCCGCAAGGGCGCGCACTCCGAGGAACTGCTGCGCGACCCGGACCCCGCGGAGGTCCGCAAACTGATCGACGCGGCAAGGGGCAAGGCCAAGATGGTCACCCTCGCGACCGAACTCCCGGGCGGCATCGACTCGGTCAGACTCCTCACCGAACACGGCGTCATCGCGGCGATCGGCCACACGGACGCGACGTACGAGCAGACGGTGGAGGCGATCGACGCGGGCGCGACGGTCGCGACGCACCTGTTCAACGCGATGCCCCCGCTGGGCCACCGCACGCCCGGCCCGATCGCCGCGCTCCTGGAGGACGAGCGGATCACGGTCGAGCTGATCAACGACGGTACGCATCTGCACCCCGCCGCCCTCCAGCTGGCGTTCCATCACGCGGGCGCGGACCGGGTCGCGTTCATCACGGACGCGATGGACGCGGCGGGCTTCGGCGACGGCTTCTACTCGCTCGGCCCGATGGCGGTCGAGGTCAAGGACGGGGTGGCGCGGCTGGTGGAGGGCGGTTCGATCGCGGGCTCCACGCTCACCCTGGACCGGGCGTTCCGGCGGGCGGTGACGGTGGACCGGCTGTCGGTCGAGGACGCCGTCGCGGCGCTGTCCGCCAACCCGGCGCGGCTGCTGGGGATGTACGACTCGATCGGCTCGCTGGAGCCGGGCAAGTACGCCGACCTGCTGCTTCTCGACCATCAATTCGCCCTCAAGGGCGTGATGCGGCGCGGTGAATGGGTGGTCGATCCCCAACTGGCCTGATCTGTCCATCTGTTGAGGCGGCGGCTGTCCTGGAAGACTGGGACGCCGCCGTCCGCCGTGACGGGCGCGCTTACACAGGCTTCGCAGGACTCGTCTCGGGGGAGGTCGGCACAGGTGATCCTCACGGTCACACTGAACACCGCTCTCGACATCACCTACCGCGTCGGCGCCCTCCGCCCGCACGCCTCCCACCGCGTCTCCGAGGTCATCGAACGCCCCGGCGGCAAGGGCCTGAACGTGGCCCGCGTCCTCGCCGCCCTCGGCCACGAGGTGACGGTCACCGGCTTCGCGGGCGGTGCGACGGGCCGGCTGCTCCAGGAGCAGCTCACGACGGTGCCGGGCGTGGTGGACGCGCTGATCCCGGTGGCCGGCGCGACGAGGCGCACGATAGCCGTGACGGACGAACAGACCGGCGACACCACCCAGTTGAACGAACCCGGCCCGACGATCACCCCCGCCGAGTGGTCCGCCTTCCAGGAGGCGTACGAGGATCTGCTCCCGTCGATGTCCGCCGTGGCCCTGTGCGGCAGCCTCCCGCCGGGCGTCCCGGTGGGCGCGTACGCCGGGCTGGTCCGCACCGCCCGCGCGGCCGGCGTCCCGGTCCTCCTCGACACCAGCGGCGAACCCCTGCGCCGCGGAGTCGCCGCCCGCCCCGACATCATCAAGCCCAATGCCGACGAACTCGCCGAACTCACCGGCTCCCACGAGCCGTTGCGCGCCACCCAGGACGCGCGCCGCCGGGGCGCCCGAGCGGTGGTGACCTCCCTGGGCCCGGACGGCCTCCTGGCCGCCTCCCCGGAGGGCCGCTGGCGCGCCACCCCACCGGCCCGCATCCACGGCAACCCGACGGGCGCCGGCGACTCAGCGGTCGCGGGCCTGCTGTCGGGCCTGGTCGAACACCTCCCCTGGCCGGACCGCCTGACCCGCGCGGTGGCCCTCTCGGCGGCGACCGTACTGGCCCCGGTGGCGGGCGAGTTCGACGCCTCGGCTTATGAGGAGCTGCGGGGGCGGGTGGCGGTGACCGGGGAGGTCAGCGCGGCGTGAGGGCCGCTACTTCTCGACCTGCCCGGCCTTCAGCCGCAGATGGTCGAGCAGGACGTCGCACTGGTCGCCGGCCTGGCAGGAGATGCTGATGGTGTTGGTGCCCTGGTTGAGGGTCGGCCAGGAGTAGGTCTGCGTCCAGCCCTTCGTGTAGTCGCCCTCGGCGGCCTTCGCGAAGTTGCCCAGGTTCAGCTTGGTGCCGAAGACCTTGCCGTTGACCGTGAGCGTCATGCTCTGGTCCTTGCCGGGGACGCTGTACTGCGTGAAGAGGGTGTAGACGCCCTCCTTCGGGATGCCGTTGACGGTCCAGGTGACCTCGGCGCCGGTCTGGTTGAGCCCGGTCACATAGATGCCGCCGTCGGAGGTGGCGCCCTGCACGTCAGAAGCGGTCGTCACGCCGGTCCCGAGCTTCAGTGCCTTCGCGTCGAGCTCCGGGAGGTCGTCCGTGCTGACCTCACTGCTGCTCGGGGACGCACTCGGCTCGCTGCTCTGCTGAGCGGACGGCGAGGTAGACGCGCCGCCACCCCCCGCGTCCTTGTCGTCGTCGCCGCCCATCATCGCCACCCCGATGCCGATGACGACCGCCGCGACCACCGCGATGGCGCCGATGAGCAGACCCTTGGTGTTGGGGCCCCGCCCGCGACCGCCGCCGCCGTGGCCGCCGTACGACGGCTGGGGGGTCTGGGTGGTGGGGGCGCCGCCGGGGAACGTCTCGGGGGCGGCGTAGTGCGCGTTGGGCTGGCCGTAGGCGCCCTGCTGCTGCGGGACCTGTCCGTATGCCGCGGTCTGCTGCTGGCCGTACTGGCGCTGGCCGACCGGGCGCTGCCGGTTGACGGAGCCCGGGTAGCCGTAACCGCCGGACGGCGGCTGGGCCCCGTTGGCCTGTCCGTCGGCGTAGAGGTAGCCGAACGGGTCGTCGTCCTCGGGCGGCGTGTTCGCGCCGGTGGTGCCGGACGTCATCCCAGTAACTCCTCAGCAGGTGCGGGGACGGATGCGGTACGCGTGGTAAGTGGCGAGCCTACCCGCTCCGGCTGCCCCAAACGGGTGACTCAGACCGCATCAGCTCACCGACCTGCTCCCTGACCAGGGGATCAGCCCGCACGTCTGTGCTGTTTGGGACGAGATCGTTTCTCTACGTACATCCGCTCGTCGGCGGACTTCAACACTTCGTCCGCGGTCATCCCGCAGTGTGCCCACCCGATACCGAAGCTGGCGCCCACGCGGACGGCACGCCCCTCCGCGCGGATGGGCTGGATGATCTCGTTGCGCAGACGTACGGCGAGGTCGGCGGCGTCCGCGCGGCCGAGGCCGTCGGCGAGGATCACGAACTCGTCGCCGCCGAGCCGGGCCACGGTGTCACCGTCACGGACCTGCCGGGACAGCCGCCGGGCGACCTCGATGAGCACCGCGTCACCCGCGTTGTGCCCGAAGCGGTCGTTGATCGACTTGAAGCCGTCGAGGTCGCAGAAGAGGACCGCGAGCCCCTTGGTGCCGTCGTCGTGCTCGCCCTCGGGGGCGGCGGTGTGCACATGGTGGTCGTAGCCGACGTCGAACGCCTCGGTGCCGGGCCGGAAGTCGAAGCCGTGGCCGTTGGCGTCGTAGGCGGGATGGCCGCCGTAGGCCGCGTCGATGGATTCGAGGGCGGCGTGGTGCGTCGGGCGCTGGCACAGCCGCGAGGAGAGCCGGGCCCGCAGCTCGGCGGAGTTCGGCAGGCCGGTGAGGGAGTCGTGGGAGGCCCGGTGGGCGAGCTGGAGCTCGCGGCGCTTGCGGTCCTCTATGTCCTCGACGTGGGTGAGGAGGAAGCGGGGCCCGTCGGCGGCGTCGGCGACGACGGAGTTGCGCAGCGAGACCCAGACGTAGCTGCCGTCGCGGCGCCCGAGCCGCAGCTCGGCCCGGCCGCCCTCGGCCGAGGTCCGCAGCAGCGTCCCTATGTCCTCGGGGTGGACGAGGTCGGAGAAGGAGTAGCGCCGCATCGCGGAGGCGGGACGCCCGAGGAGCCGGCACAGGGCGTCGTTGGTGCGCAGGATCCGGCCGTGC
The DNA here is from genome assembly GCF_040644695.1 of Streptomyces sp. NPDC046909. Classification (NCBI taxonomy): domain Bacteria; kingdom Bacillati; phylum Actinomycetota; class Actinomycetes; order Kitasatosporales; family Streptomycetaceae; genus Streptomyces; species Streptomyces sp. NPDC046909. The sequence continues at coordinate 7,035 of NZ_JBEYXC010000025.1, forward strand.
TGATCGCCGCCCATCTCGGCGATGGCCATGCCGGAGGGGGCGTACTCGAAGGCCTGCCGGAAGCTCTCCTCGCTGGCGCGCAGGGCCTGCTGCTCACGCTCCAGCCGGACCAGCGCGCGCTGCATATTGGCACGCAGACGCGCGTTGCTGATCGCGATCGCGGCCTGGAAGGCGTACATCTGAAGCGCTTCGCGCCCCCACGCGCCCGGCCGGCGGCCGTTCCTGGGCCGGTCCACGGACAGGACGCCGATCAGCTCGCCGCACGAGCCGCCGCTCACGCCCGGCGTGAACATGGGCGCGAAGAGCCGGTCGGAGGGGTGCCACTCGTCCTCGAAGCGGGGCGCGGGGCCGTCGGTGTACCACTGCGGTACATCGTCGTCGTCGAGGATCCAGCCCTCGGTGTGCGGGATGAAGACCAGGTCGCCCCAGTTCTCCCCCATGCTCAGCCGGCGCTCCCAGGAGTCGCGGGAGCCGACCCGCCCGGTGATGAGCGCCTCGGCGGCGGGGTTGCCCGCGAACGCGGCGACGACGAGATCGCCGTCGGGGCGGACGAGGTTGACGCAGGCCAGCTCGTAGCCGAGACCGGTGACGACGCCGTCGGCGACGGTCTGCAACGTGTCCGCAAGAGACCGGGCGGTGTTCATGTCCGCCATGACCTGATGCAGTTGTCGCAGAGTCGCAAGACGGACGTAGGGCTCCGACTCGGTCTCCATGCTCGCCCTCCCCCCGAGACCTCGCAGCGAATCAAGGGTTCTCATCGGCGTATCGTTCTGGCAGCTTCCCCGCCACTGAATCACAGCGCGCTGCCCACTCGGTACACAGGGTCAACAATTAATGCCCCTTGTGACTCAAGTCACAGCGAAAGATGAACAATTGAGTGGGGTTTCTGCGTTTTCCCTGTGCGTTTACTGAACGCAATCTTTGGGGGTTTGTGGAGATTCACGGGGAGGCGCTGGTGGGGGTGTGCCGAGGGTCCTAGGTCGGAGAGCGGGTCCCGGCTCGGGCGGAGGTCCGATGCGGACGGGACCGGCCGGACACTAGCGTTCCGGAACGTGCCGAACACTCCCCCGATCACCGCCCCCGCCGCCTACGGGCATCCTGTGGGGGTGAGCAACGACGAGTTCCGCGCCGCCATGTCCCGGCTGGCCGCGGGTGTGGTCCTGGTGACCGCCTTCGAGCCCCCGCTCGATGCCGACGGCCCCAAGGGCGAGGACGTCGGCATGACGGCCACCGCCTTCATGTCGGTGTCCCTGGACCCGCCCCTGGTCCTGGTCAGCCTCCGCGAGGGCTCCCGCATGGACGAACTCCTCGACGAACAGCCCCTCTGGGCCGTCTCGGTCCTCTCCGAGTCCCAACGCCACATCGCCGGCCGCTTCGCGATGAAGGGCCGCATCAGCGACCGTCTGCTGTTCGAGGACATCCCGTACGTCAGGGGCGAGGCGACCGGAGCGGCCTTGGTGGGCGGCGCGCTGGCAACCCTGGAGTGCCGCACGGAACAGCGGGTGCAGGCGGGCGACCACACACTGGTGATCGGCCGGGTCCTGACGGCAGCGGTCCCGAGCGCGGACGGCGGCCCGCTGGCGTACTTCAAGGGCAGGTACCGCCAGTTGGGCTGACGGCTGGGCTGAGCGGCCGGAGCGAGCTCGGCAATTGGCAGTTGCGTCGGGGCTGAGCTTTTCGGCGACCTGCGGTTTTGCTGTTCGGGGTCGGGACAGATCTGCCAATCACCGGCCACCACCCACCGACCGGTGCCCACCGACCACCGACCTCACCCCCGCCCGAAATCCCCTCGCCCCCTCTCGCCTCCCGCCCTAGGGTCCCCCCATGACCCCCCGCCTGGAGAAGATCACCTCCCGCAACCTCGACGCCGCCCTCTCCGTACGCGTCCGCCCGGAGCAGGAGTTCGCCGTCGCCCCGGTGGTGAAGTCGCTGGCCGAGGCATACGTCCATCCCGACACCGCCTGGCCCCGCCTGATCACCGACGACGACCGCCCCGTCGGCTTCCTGATGGCCTTCTTCGACATCGACTGGCGCGAGGACGGCACCCTGTTCCGCTCCGGCCTGTGGCGGCTGAACATCGCCGACGGTGAACAGGGCCGCGGATACGGTCGCTTCGCCGTGGAATCCGTCGCGGCCGAGATCCGCGGTCGCGGTGGCAAAGAGCTGTACGTCAGCTGGCACCAAGGTGAGAACGGCCCCGAGAATTTCTATCTGAACCTCGGCTTCCGCCCCAACGGGGAGATGGTCGAGGGAGAGATCGTGGGCGTGCTGGACATCGGAGACGCCGGATAGGAAGCCCCTGTCGCACAGCAATCTCTGGTCGCACAGCACCCCTAAAGGAACTCCACCTCCAGTCCCGCCACCCGCCCCGGCTCCGTGCTGATGTCGATGACGGCGATCCGGTCCCGTACGAACGTGAACGCCAGCGCCCGTTCCACCCGCCCGTCGACCAGTACGGCGAGCCCCGTCGCCCCGTCGACCAGCGCGGGCAGCGCGATCGCGGCGAGCCGGGAGTAGGTGGACGCACCCTTCGCCACCGCAAGCGCACCCGCGACCACCCCGGCTTCGCTGCGGGCCACGACGTCCGGGTCGAGCACCTCCATCAGGGCCTCGAAGTCACCCCCGCGCGCGGCGGCGAGGAACGCGTCGACGACCTCCCGCTGCCGTACGAGATCCGCGTCCGGCGCGGGCGCCCCCTGCACCCGGCGCCGGGCCCGGCTGGCGAGCTGGCGTGCGGCGGTCGGGGTGCGGCCGACGACGGTCGCGACGTCGTCGTACGGCACCGCGAACAGGTCGTGGAGGACGAACGCGAGCCGCTCGGCGGGTGTCAGCGTCTCCAGTACGACGAGCAGCGCGGCGCCCACCGAGTCGGCGAGCAGGACGTCCTGCTCGGGGTCGGCGACCGTGGCCGGCACGGGCGCGTCCGGGGTCAGCGGCAGCTCGGCGCGCGCGGTGCGGGAGCGCAGCATGTCCAGGCAGACCCGTCCGACGACGGTCGTCAGCCAGCCCCCGAGGTTGTCCACCTGCCCGGCGTCGGAGCGGCTCAGCCGGACCCACGCCTCCTGCACCGCGTCCTCGGCCTCCGCCCCCGACCCGAGCATCCGGTAGGCGACGGCCCGCAGCCGATCGCGGTGCTCCTCGAAACGCCGGGCAAGGAACTCGTTCTCGCTCATCGGTCGTCACAGCCTCTCGTCACAGCGTCTCGTCGCGGTGGTCAGTGACATGACGCATCGCACGACGTTTCTGTGACACCGGGCATCGAGCAGGCCCCCCCGGGGGGACCTACCCCCAGTCGCGCCCCGTCCGGCCCCGCTTCGTCTCCGCGCGCTGCTTCTTCTCCCGCAGCCGGCGTTCGTTGATGCCGCGCGGGATGCGGGTGGGCTTGCGGGGCTTCGGCGGTGGGGCGGTGGCCTCGGCGAGGAGGGCGGCGAGGCGTACGGCGGCGGTCTCGCGGTTGCGCCACTGGGAGCGGTGCTCGGAGGCGCGGACCGTGACGACCCCGTCGACGAGGCGGCCGGCCAGCCGCTCCAGGGCCCGCCGCTTCCACACCTCGGGCAGCGACTCCGTCTTGGCCAGGTCGAAGCGGAGCTCCACCTGGGAGTCGCTGGTGTTGACGTGCTGGCCGCCCGGTCCGGACGACCGCGAGAAACGCCACATGAGCTCGGCCTCCGGGAGGGAGACGGAGCCGCGGATGACGTGAGGACCGGACATGCCGCCTATCGTCCCCCGGCTGACCGGCACACGTCACGCGAATAACGTTCACTGTCTGTTCGGTAAAGAAAGTAAAGACACCAGGAACCTTCGCTACCCCTCTCGGCGTTCATACGGGTAGATGTAGCTTCAGGCAGTACCTAAACGAGGGAAAGGACTCCCAACCATGGCTGTAAGCCTGTCCAAGGGTGGCAACGTCTCGCTCACCAAGGAGGCTCCGGGCCTGACCGCCGTCACCGTGGGCCTCGGCTGGGACGTCCGCACCACCACCGGCACGGACTTCGACCTCGACGCCTCCGCGATCGCGGTCAACACGCAGGGCAAGGTCTACTCCGACGCCCACTTCGTGTTCTTCAACAACAAGCAGACCCCGGACAGCACCATCGTCCACACCGGCGACAACCGCACGGGCGAGGGCGCGGGCGACGACGAGGCGATCAACGTCAACCTGGCGGGCCTCCCCGCCGACATCGACAAGATCGTCTTCCCGGTCTCGATCTACGACGCGGAGAACCGCTCGCAGAACTTCGGCCAGGTCCGCAACGCCTACATCCGCATCGTCAACCAGGCCGGCGGCGCCGAGATCGCCCGCTACGACCTGTCCGAGGACGCGGCCACCGAGACCGCCATGGTCTTCGGCGAGCTCTACCGCAACGGCGCCGAGTGGAAGTTCCGCGCCGTCGGCCAGGGCTACGCCTCGGGCCTGGTGGGCATCGCCCAGGACTTCGGCGTCAACGTCTGACGGGTCACCCCGTCCGACGGTCACCGCACCGCACCGGGACCCCTGGCTTCGGCCGGGGGTCCCGGCGTTCACCGGCTTACGCGTGACGTGTGCGCGATAAGTTGCCCCGCGTGATCCTCACGCCCCTCCCCCGCACCCCCGACGGCGACATCCCGGCCCCCGTCCTCACCGAACTCACCGCGCTGTACGCCTCCAACCGTGAGTTCCACGCCCTCAGCGGGGACTTCCCGGACCCCGACGACGTACGCCCCGAACAGGTGGCGGCGGCGCTCGCGGACGAACTCGCCCACCCGGGCGCCCAGGTGCTCCTCGCCCGCAGCGCGGGGCGGCTCGTCGGGCTCGTGGTCACGCTCGCCGAACATCCCGACCCGGCGGACCCGGACCCGTGGATCGGGCTGCTGATGGTCGACGCGAACGCCCAACGGCAGGGGTACGGGCGCCGGTTGGCGTCCCTCACCGAGGACCGTTTCCGGAGCGCCGGCCACACCGCCGTACGCCTCGGCGTCCTCGACGCCACCCCCAAGAGCCTCGCCTTCTGGACCGCCCTCGGCTACGAGGTGATCGGCCACCGCGAGGACCGCGCACTGGGCCGCCCCTGCGCGATCCTGCGCAAGGCGCTCAGCACTCCTCTGCGCACCCCGCGCCGCGCGGCCCGCGTCGCTGTGGTCGACCCGGACGGTTCCGTCTTCCTCTTCCGGTACGACAACGTCGAGGTCGGCGTCCACTGGGCCCTGCCCGGCGGCGGCCTGGAGGCGGACGAGCGCCCGTCCGAGGGCGCCCTGCGCGAGCTGCACGAGGAGACGGGCTGGACGGACCTGACCCACCCCGGCCTGCTGGTGCACACCTGGGAACACGACTTCACGCTCCCCCACTCTCGACTTCGCTCGAGCGGGGGGACCCCCATCGTCGGCCCCGTCCACCAGCACGAGCACATCTACGTCACCCACGGCCCCCACCGCGAACCCACCGGCCCCCACCTCGCCGCCGCACACGCCGAGGACGGCATCCTCACCTGGGACTGGTGGACCCGAAAGAAGCTCGCCGAGGCACCCGAGCCACTCTGGCCACCGTCCCTCGCCCGCCTCCTCGACAACTGGCAAGGAGTCTGAACTCCCGTGGAGTGGATGACCCTCGCCGGTACCGGACTCGGCGCCCTCGTCGGTGTCGGCTCGACGCTGCTCGCCGACCGGGCCCGCTGGCGCCGCGACTCCGCCGGCCAGGCCCGGCAGGAGCGCAAGGACATATACGTCGCCTGTCTGACCAGCTTCCGCCAGGCCCACGAGGCCATGCGCGCCGTCGCCACCGGCGACCAGCAGCGCGAGGCCGCCGCCCTCGACGCGGCCGTACGGGAGGCGTTCCGCGCGTCGGGCTGCAACGAGGCCCGCGAGACGGCCCTGATCTGCGTACCGCCCGCCCTGGCCGCCGCCGTCGAGGACGCCCACCTGAGCCTGCGCGAACTCCGGGACGTACTGGCCGCCGGCCACCCCCTCGCCTCCGCCGACTACAAGGAGGCCCGCCGCGCCCACACCCGCACGGTCGCCGCGGCCCGCGAGGCGATGCGCCACGATCTCGACCGCCAGGTGTGACGCATCCTGATCCGGTCGCCCCCGTTGCCGGCGCTCAGGGGCGGCCCGGCTCAGGGGCTGCCCGGCTTCCCGTCCCCGTACAGCCAGTCCTCCCAGATCGCGTCGAAGTCCTCGTCCGGGGCCTGCTCCTCGACGTACGCCGTGAAGTCGTCGGTGTCGGCGTTGCCGTGGCGGTGGGCGGCTGTCCAGCCCTGGACGATGTCGTAGAAGGCGTCGTCGCCGACGGTCTGCCGGATCTTGTGGACGACCATCGCGGCGCGCTGGTAGACGGGCCCCTCGTCGGAGAGATGCGCGGCGCTCGTGGGCTTCGCGGGCGGGAAGGCCCAGAGGTCCTCGTAGGTCTCCTCCCCGTGGTCGTACAGCGCGTCGAAGGTCTCCTGGGCCGTGTCGCCGCCCTCGTCCTCCTCCCACAGCCACTCCGCGTACGTCGCGAACCCCTCGTTGAGCCACATGTCCCGCCAGGTCTTCGGCGTGACGGAGTCACCGAACCACTGGTGGGCCAGCTCGTGGACGAGGAGCCCGGTGTCGGGCGCGCCCGGGAAGAAGGGCCGGTTCTGGGTCTCCAGGGCGTACCCGGCGTCGTCCTCGCCGCCGACGATCGCGCCGGCGGAGGAGAAGGGGTACGGCCCGAAGTTGGTCTCCGCCCAGTCCAGCACCTCGGGCAGCCGGGCCAGCACCTTCGCGCTCGCCTTCACCTGCCCCGGGGCGACGGCGGTGTACACGGGCACGTCACCGGCGGTGGAGCGGCTGACCTTGTAGTCGCCGACGGCGACCGTCGCGAGGTAACTCGCCATCGGCTCGGCGGTGTGCCAGGAGAAGGTCGTACGCCCTCCCGTGGTCGTCTCACCGGTCAACTCCCCGTTGGAGACGGCCTGGAGCCCCTCCGGCACGGTGACCGCGATGTCGTACGTGGCCTTGTCCGAGGGGTGGTGGTTGCCGGGGAACCAGGCCATGGACCCGTTCGGCTCGCCGAGCCCGACCGCCCCAGTCTCCGTCGGCAGCCAGCCCTCCTCGGAGCCGTCCGGATCGGTGAGGGTCTGCGGGGTCCCGGAGTACCGCACCCGCACCTCGAAGGTCTCCCCGTCGTCGAGCTCGTCGCCCGGCCGTACGGTCAGCTCCTGCCCGACCCGGTTCCAGCGCGCGGCCTCGCCCTCGACGGTGGCCTCCTCGACGTCCATCCCCGTCAGGTCCAGGTCGAAGGCGGACAGATCCTGCGTGGCCCGGGCGGTGACGACGGCGGTGCCGGACAGCTGCTCGTCGTCGGGCTCATAGTCGAGCCGGAGGGAGTAGTGGCTGACGTCGTACCCGCCGTTGCCCGCCTTCGGAAAGTACGGATCCCGCACCCCGGAACCCCCGGGCGTGCCCTGCACTCCGCCCCCGCCGCCCCCACTGCACGCCGTGAGCGCGAGGGAGAAGGAGAGGGAGAGGGAGAGGGTGACGAGGAGGGACGTACAGGCCGGGACAAGGCGCACGGATCGGGACATGACAGTGATCCTAGGGCGGGGCACAGGCACCCCCCGTACGGCGTGACACCATCACCTACGTGCTCGACATCGGCTACGCCCTCTCCAACCGCTTCCCGGACCCGCCCCAGATGGACTACCGCCGCGCGAGCGTCCATGCGCTGCGTCACGACCTGTTCTGCGGCGACGTCTATCTCGCCGACACCAAGGCGGACCGGGAACTGTCCACAGCCTGGGGATGGGTGCCGGTGCTCGACTTCGCGTGGGCCCTGTGCGACATCGTGGAACACCTCGACCGCGACCCCGCCGGCTCCCGCGCCTCCCGCCCCCAGCACGCCGAACTCGACTTCACCGAGTCCACCGACCGCATGCTCTTCGAGCGCCGCTTCGGCTGGGTCGACATCGAGTCCGACTGGATGCCGCCCGAAGAGCCGCCCCTCACCTTCCCCCACTCCGAACTCCGCCGCGAGTCCCGCGACTTCCTCCACGACCTCCTCGCCGACCTGTGCGACCTCCACGAGGACCTGGCGGAAAACCCAGCGATCTGGACCCTCCAGGCCCGCTTCCCCAGGCTGAGCTGAACGCCGTCAGCCCTCCACCCGAATCCCCATCTGCCCCGCCAACACCGGCGCCAGATCCAGCAGTTGCGCCGTGCTGATCACCGCCCCCGCGAGCCGCTCCACGCCCCGCGCGATGTCCACCTCCGCCGCGCCCCGCAGATCCACGTCGACGAGGGTGGCGTTGGTGAGGTCCGCCCGTTTCAGCGCGCAGTCCACGAACTCCACGCGCTCCAGCCGGGCCCCGGCGAAGTCCGGTTCGGCGAGGACGCAGCCCTCGAAGACGACGTCTCTGAGGTTCGCCATGCGCAGGTTCAGGTAGTCGATCTTGCCGCCGCGGATGACCACCCGTTCCAGCGTCGACCCGTGCAGCTGGACCCCGCCCATCCGCGCGTCGACGAACTCCACGTCCCGCAGGGTCGCCTCGGACAGGTTGGTCCCCACGCCCCGGACCCCGGTGAGCACCGAGTCCAGGAAGCGCGCGTTGCGCAGCCGGGTCTCGTCCAGCGCGCACCCCGTCAGCGCGCAGTCCATGAAGCGGGCGCCCGAGGCGTCCTGCCCGGCGAAGTCCGCCTCCGCGAACTCCAGCCCGTCGTAATCCCCGTCCGGCTCGAGCCCGCCACCGCCGTACGCCACCAGCGGCGGCAGCCGCACCTCCGGCGGCCGCGCACGCTTCACTCCGGAACCGCCGGAGCCACCTGACCCACCCGACCTATCCGAACCACCCGACCTACCCGAACCACCAGTCCCACCCGCCGCTCTCCTCGCCATACCCCCATGCTGCACCCCACCACTGACAACGCCCAGGGACCAGCATCCTGACCTGCAAAAACACCCCCGATGTCACACTCCCCACCCCTCGACCCGTCCTACTCACAACGGAAGCCCACAGACGGCAACCCGCAAACGGCAACCCACAAAGGACGCGACCCGAGGGAGACCCCACCCATGCACCGCATCACCGTCATCGGCGGCGGCTTCGCCGGACTCACCGCGGCCGTCGCCGCCGCCGAGGCGGGCGCCAAGGTCACCGTGTACGAGGCTCATCACACGCTCGGCGGGCGGGCCCGGACCGCCGAGGGGCCGTACCGGACGAACGACGGCCCGCACGCCCTCTACCGCGGCGGCCCGCACTGGTCCTGGCTCCGGCAGCGCGACCTCATCGGCCCGCTCGCCCCGCTCCCGCCCCTGGAGGCGGCCCGGCTGCGCCTCAAGCACCATGGCGTCCTGCGCCGCACCCCGCCCTTCGCCCTGCTGAAGCTGCTGCGCCCCGGTCTCCCGCCCGCGCCCGTCGACACCGACTTCCTCACCTGGGCGACCGGCGTCGCCGGCGAGGAGGGCGCCCGTGCCGCCGCACACTACTCCGCCGTCGCCCTCTTCCACCACGACCCCGGCGCCCTGTCCGCCGCGTTCGTGCAGGAACGCCTGCGCCGCGCCACCAAGCTGCCGCCCGAGGCGCACTACCCGCGCGGCGGCTGGGCGAGCGTCATCGACCGCATGGCCGCCCGCGCGTGGAACCTCGGCGTACGGATGGAGACCCTCTCCCGCGTCGACACCCTCCCCACCGACACCCCTGTCGTCGTCGCCACCTCCCTCGACGCCGCCCGCCGCCTCCTCCTCGCACACGAGTCCGACGACTCCCTCACCTGGACCAGCGGCCGGACCACCCTCATCGACCTCGCCCTCCGCACGCGCCGCGGTGACGCCTTCGCCGTCTCCGACCTCGACTCCCCCGGCTGGATCGAACGCTTCACCGCCCAGGACCGCACCCTCGCCCCGGCCGGCGAGCAGCTGATCCAGGGCCAGATCCCCATCGCCCCGCACGAGTCGAAGGCCGACGGCGTCGCCCGCGCCGAGCACCTTCTCGACCTGGCCTTCGACGGCTGGCGCGACCGTGTCACCTGGCGCCGCGAGTCCGTCGCGAACGGCCGTACCGGTGCCGTGGACCTGCCCGGCACGAGCTGGCGCGACCGCCCGGCCATCGACCGCGGCGACGGCGTGTACCTCGCCGGTGACCAGGTCGCCGCCCCCGGAGTGCTGTCCGAGGTGTCCTTCAACAGCGCCCTGACCGCCGTATCGCTGGCGCTGGGCCTCCGGAACGCCCTTGACCTCAAGCATGCTTGAGGTTGAAGAGTGGGGATCCCAACGGCCAACAGGGGGAACCCATATGCACGCCATCCGTCTGCACACCTTCGGCCCGGCCGAGAATCTCGTCCACGAGGAGGTCGAAACCCCTCTCCCCGCCCCCGGCCAGGTCCGTATCGCCGTCGAAGCGGCCGGCGTCCACCTCCTCGACACCACCCTCCGCGAGGGCGCCCAGGGCCCCCTGCCGTCCCTGCCCGAACTGCCCACCATCCCGGGCCGCGAGGTCGCCGGAGTCATCGACTCCCTCGGCGAGGGCGTCGCCGCCCTCTGGCTCGGCAAGCGCGTCGTCGCCCATCTCGGGTTCGCCCCCGGCGGCTACGCCGAGTTCGCCGTCACCGACGTCGAACGCGTCCACGAGATCCCCGCGAACCTCGACGCCGCCGAGGCCGTCGCCATGATCGGAACAGGCCGTACGGCGATGGGGATCGTGCAGTTCGCCGAGCTCGGCCCCGAGGCGGTCGCCGTGATCCCGGCCGCCGCGGGCGGCATCGGCACCCTCCTCGTGCAGTACGCCAAGAACACCGGCGCCACCGTCATCGGCCTGGCCGGCGGCCCGGAGAAGGTGGCCCGCGTCGAGGCGAACGGCGCCGACCTAGCCGTCGACTACAAGGACCCGGCATGGCCGGACAAGGTCCGCGCCCACCTGGGCGGACGCCACGCCACCATCGTCTTCGACGGCGTGGGCGGCGAGGTCGCCCGGCACGCCACGGAGCTGCTCGGCCCCGGCGGCAAGCACCTCGTCTTCGGCTGGTCCGCGGACGGCATCCACGACGGCGGGCCGTATCTCGTCGAAGGCGTCTCCGAGCAGGTCCTGGGCCCCGCGATGATGCGCGCGGCCGGTGGCCCCAACCCCGTCCGCACCCTCGAACTCCGTGCTCTCGCCGAGGCCGCCGCGGGCCGCCTCACCCCCGCCGTCCACCGTTTCCCGCTCGCCGAGGCAGCCGCCGCGCACCGGGCGCTGGAAACCCGCGGCACCACCGGGAAGGTCGTACTGGAACCATGACCAGCCGCAAGACATCCGCAGACCGCAAGACATCCGCAGATGCGATACGCCCTGATTCATGGTCTTCTGACCAGGTGAGCGTCACCCGGACGGACGAACACGCATCCGCATCCGCCGACCCCCGCCGCTGGTGGGGCCTGGTCGTCATCGCCCTCGCCCAGCTCATGGTCGTCCTCGACGCGACCATCGTGAACATCGCCCTCCCTTCCGCACAGCAGGACCTGGGCATGTCCGACGGCAACCGGCAATGGGTGATCACCGCCTACACCCTGGCCTTCGGCGGCCTCCTCCTGCTCGGCGGCCGCATCGCCGACCTGGTCGGCCGCAAACGCACCTTCGTCATCGGCCTGATCGGCTTCGCCGCGGCCTCGGCGCTGGGCGGCGCGGCCCAGAACTCCGGCATGCTCTTCGGCGCCCGCGCGTTGCAGGGCGTCTTCGCCGCCGTACTGGCCCCGTCCGCGCTGAGCCTGCTGACGACGACCTTCACGGACCCGAAGGAGCGCGGAAAGGCCTTCGGCATCTACGGCGCCCTGGCCGGCTCCGGCTCCGCGATCGGCTTCATCGTCGGCGGTCTGCTCACCGAGTACCTCGACTGGCGCTGGTGCCTGTACGTCAACGTGCCCATCGCGGTGATCGCCGTCATCGGCGCCCTGATCCTCCTCCACGACCGCCCCGGCCACGCGGGCGCCCGCCTCGACGTCCCCGGTGTCCTGCTGGGCTGCGGCGGCCTGGTCGCGATCGTCTACGGCTTCAGCGAGGCGGAGCCGAGGGGCTGGACCGACAGCCTGGTCCTGGGCCTGTTCGCGGCGGGCGCGGTCCTGCTCGCGACCTTCGTGTGGTGGCAGTCGAGGGCCCCGATGCCCCTGCTCCCCCTGCACATCGTCAAGGACCGCAACCGCGCGGGCTGCTTCCTGACGATGGGCCTGGCCGTCATCGGCATGTTCGGCCTGTTCCTCTTCATGACCTACTACCTCCAGGTGATCCTGGCCTACTCCCCCGTCAAGACCGGCCTGGCCTTCCTGCCCCTCACCGCCGCGATCATCATCGGCTCCACCCAGATCTCCGCCCGCCTGATGAACCGCGTCCCGCCCCGCCTCCTGATGGCTCCCGGCATGGTCCTCGCCGCCGGCGGCATGCTGATCCTGACCCGCATGACGATCCACTCCGACTACGCCACGGAGATCCTCCCCGCCCTGATCCTCATGGGCCTCGGCATGGGCCTCACCTTCATGCCGGTCTTCTCCACCGCGACCGCGGGAGTCGCCCCCCAGGACGCCGGCGTCACCTCGGCCACCGTCAACACCTCCCAGCAGGTGGGCGGTTCGATCGGCACGGCCCTGCTCAACACCATCGCCACCACCAGCAGCACGACCTACATCACCACCCACCTCACCGACCCCTCCCAGCGCGCCCTGGTCACCAGCGAGGGCATCGTCCACGGCTACACGGTCGCCATCTGGTGCGCGGCAGGCATCATGCTGCTGGCCGGCCTGATAGCGGCCCTGATGGTCACGACGAAGCCCCCGACGCACGACGCGCCGACGGGCGCCGCGGTGAAGGAATCGCTGGCCTGAGAACACCACGGAGGGGCCACCACCAGGCCAACACACTTCGAAACCGACAGCACGCTCCGCGAAAACCCCGGTCGGACCCGGCCCGACCTGGTTTTTTTCATGCCCGCGCACCCAACGCCGCCAACGGCTCGTCCGTCAGCCGGTACACCGTCCAGCCGTCCTGCGGGCGGGCGCCGAGGGACTCGTAGAAGGCGATGGAGGGGGCGTTCCAGTCGAGGACGGACCACTCCAGGCGCTGGTAGCCGCGCTCGGCGCAGAGGCGGGCCAGTTCGGTCAGGAGGGCCTTGCCGTGGCCCGCGCCACGGGCGGTGGGGCGGACGTAGAGGTCCTCCAGGTAGATGCCGTGGACGCCTCGCCAGGTGGAGAAGTTCAGAAACCAGACCGCGTAGCCGACGACCTCGCCGGTCGTGTCGTCCTGGGCGACATGGGCGTAGGCGGCCGGGTGCTCGCCGAACAGCGCCTCGTGGAGTTGTTGCGGCGTGGCCTTCGCCTCCTCCGGGGCCTTCTCGTAGGCGGCGAGTTCGCGGATCAGGGTGTGGATGACGGGGATGTCGGCGGGGGTGGCGGTGCGGATCATGCGGTGGGGGTGCCTTTCAGGTGGCGGGCGATGGCCAGGGTCTCCGGCTCCAGGGGCCGGCCGTCCTCGATGTCCCACAGGGAGTTCTGGAGGACCCGGGCCAGGGTCCAGGCACGCGCGCGTGCGCGGTCGAGGCCCAGGACGTCCGTCATGGCGTCGAAGCGGCGGCGGGTCTCGGTGGGGTCGAAGCGGTTCTTGAGGGCGGGGAAGAGGTCGAAGCCGGGGTCGCCCGCGAGGGGTTTCGGGTCGATGGCGAGCCAGGGGGCGCGGTCGGCGGCGAGGACGTTGTCGTAGTGCAGGTCCCAGTGCAGGAGACGGTCGCCGGGTTCGTCCGCCACCTCGCGCAGTGCGGCCGCGCAGTCCTTGAGGAGGGCGCGGTCGGCCGGGTCGGGCACGTGGGGCAGGGCTTCGGGGGCGCGGTTCAGCATGCCGTGCGCGATGTCCCTCAGGTGGCGCAGGCCCTTCGGGGCCGGTACCGCCGTCAGGTGGGCCAGGAGGCGGGCGATGACCAGGACAGCCTCGCGGGTGTCGGGAAGATGGGTCAACGCCCTTGCCGCGTCCAGGCGTTCGAGCAGCATCGTGCCGGTGGTGTCGTCGTGGGCGAGGAGGCGGACGGCGCCGTCGCCGTTCCAGGCGCGCAGCGCGACCGGCTCGCCAGCGGTCTCCTCGTCGAGGAGCTGGAGCTTCAGCACGGCCCGTGTGCCGTCGGCGCGGGTGACGGGCAGGACGAGGGCGCACATGCCGTACATGGACGGTCCGTCGAGGCGCAGGTCCCAGCGGTGCAGGAAGTCGGCGGCCAGGTTCGGGAGTCCGGATATGAAGGCGCGCCCGGCCTCGCCCTGGTACTCCGCCTGCGTCGCGGCCAGTTCCTCCGGGATGTCGATCACGCCGGGGACCCTACCGACGTGCGTGAATCGGGGCATGCGAATTCGTCGGGGTGTCCACAGGGTGTGGATGTACGTCCGCGGCGCCCCCGGCACATACGTCTGGCTGGGGATCCTGTTCGTGACGACCGTCGCCCTGCACCGCATGTCGCCGGAGTTCGAGGACGAGTTCCTGCGGCAGCGGTCCACCAACATCCATGAGCTGTCCAGCAATCCGGTCCGGGTGCTGGTCTCCAGCGCGCTGTGGATCGACGGCGGGCGCTGGCTGCCGTATGCCGTGCTCTACTCCGTCTTCCACGCGCCCGCCGAGCGCTGGCTCGGTACCGCCCGCTGGCTCGGGGTGTGCGCGGCCGCGCATGTGCTGGCCACGCTGATCAGCGAGGGTGCGCTGCTGTGGGGCATCCGGCACGGGATGGCGCCCGAGTCGGCGGTCAACACCCTCGACATCGGGGTGAGTTACGCGCTGGCCGGGGTGATCGCGGTGCTCGTGTACCGGATTCCGGCGTGGTGGCGGTATCCGTACGGGATGGCCGTGCTCGTCGTGTACGGGGTGCCGTTGGTGACCGGGCGGACCTTCACCGATCTGGGGCACTTCACCTCCGTACTGATCGGGTTCGGGTGTTATCCGCTGGTCAGGGGGCGTGCAAGACCACGAAATCCGAAGGAGACAGCGGGTGCGGTGACGGGTTAGCGTCCGGGCATGAGCAGCTCGGAACGCGCTGTCGTGAACGGCGGCATCTCCTTCTGGTACGCGGACGACGGCCTCCCGGACGTGCGGGAGCCCCTCACCGGGGACGCCACCGCGGACGTCGTGATCGTCGGGGGCGGATACACGGGACTGTGGACCGCGTACTACCTGAAGAAGGCGGCCCCCTCCCTCCGGATCACCGTCCTGGAGCAGAAGTTCTGCGGCTACGGCGCCTCCGGCCGCAACGGCGGCTGGCTCTACAACGGCATCGCGGGCCGGGACCGGTACGCGAAGCTGCACGGTCACGAGGCCGCCGTACGCCTCCAGAAGGCCATGAACGACACCGTCGACGAGGTCGTGCGCGCCGCCGGGGAAGAGGGCATCGACGCCGGGATCCACAAGGGCGGGGTGCTCGAAGTCGCCACCACGCCCGCCCAGTTGGCGCGGCTGAAGGAGTTCCACGCGCACGAGCTGTCGTACGGCGAGACGGACCGCGAGCTCTACGGCGCCCGTGAGACCGCCGAGCGGATCCGGGTCGCGGACGCGGTCGGGTCGTCGTGGACGCCGCACGGCGCGCGCGTGCACCCCGTGAAGCTGGTCAAGGGGCTCGCGGCGGCGGCCGAGGCGCTCGGGGTCGTCATCCATGAGCGGACGCCGGTGACGGAGATCCGGCCCCGGCACGCGGTCACGCCGTACGGCACCGTCCGCGCGCCCTATGTCCTGCGCTGCACCGAGGGCTTCACCGCGAACCTCAAGGGGCAGCGGCGGACCTGGCTGCCGATGAACTCCTCCATGGTCGTCACCGAGCCGCTGACCGACGAGCAGTGGGAGACGGTCGGCTGGGGCGGACGGGAGGCGCTCGGGGACATGGCGCACGCGTACATGTACGCCCAGCGGACGGAGGACGGACGGATCGCGCTCGGCGGGCGCGGAGTGCCCTACCGCTTCGGCTCCAGGACGGACAACGACGGGCGGACCCAGGACGCGACGATCGACGCGCTGCGGGAGATCCTCGTGCGGTTCTTCCCCTCGCTCGCGGGGGTGCGGGTCGAGCACGCCTGGTCGGGGGTGCTGGGCGTGCCGCGCGACTGGTGCGCCACGGTCACGCTGGACCGCGCGACGGGGCTCGGCTGGGCGGGCGGTTACGTCGGCTCGGGCGTCGCGACCACGAACCTCGCCGCCCGGACCCTGCGGGACCTCGTACAGCTCGACTCCGGGCAGGGCGGGAAGACCGAGCTGACGGAGCTGCCGTGGGTGGGGCACCGGGTGCGCAAGTGGGAGCCGGAGCCGTTGCGGTGGCTGGGGGTACAGGGGATGTACGCGACGTATCGGGCGGCGGATCGGCGGGAGATGGCCTCGAACGGGGCAGAGTCCTCGCGGTTGGCGCGGGTGGCTGACTTGGTGGCGGGGCGGCACTGAGGGTTCGAGTGCGCAAAAGCCCAGGTCAGCTTGGGGCTAACCTGGGCTTTTGTTGAGCCCCCTGTCGGATTCGAACCGACGACCTGCTCATTACAAGTGAGCTGCTCGTTCCAGCTGAGCTAAGGAGGCACCGCGCACTACAACGCCACGCGCGAGGGCGGCTCCACTGTACACAGGGCGCATTTCCTTCAGCCACGAGGTTCTCCACTCCGCACGACCCAAAAAGTGTGCGTAACCAACCGTGCACCCGTTCGTTGATCGATCTGACGTGCTCTTCCGAAGATCAGATGGTCGGGGGTTTCATGGGGGAAGCGGAGGCCAAGCGCATCAAGCGGGAGGTCCTAAGCATCGGCGACCGGCAGAAGCACCACGCCCGCAAGGCGACTCCGCTGAAGTCCCACACCAAGGACCCGGACACGCGCCACCGCCTCTACCGCTTTCGCTTCTATCCGACCGAGGAGCAGGCGGAGCAGTTGCAGCGGACGTTCGGTGCGTGTCGGTGGGTCTACAACGAGGGGCTGGCGCTGCGGTCGGGGGCGTGGGAGCGATACCTGGTGAATGTGGGGTTCGCGGAGACGTGTCGGGCTCTGACGGGCTGGAAGCGGGTGGAGGAGACGGCGTGGTTGAAGGACGTGTCGTCGACAGTCCTCCAGCAGTCTCTGCGGCATCTGGACCAGGCGTACCAGCGGTTCTTCAAGGGCGAGGCGAAGTATCCGAAGCGGAAGAAGAAGGGTCGGTCGCGTGACTCGGCGACGTATGTGAGAACCGGCTTCACGTGGGTCGAGGACCCGGAGCGTCCGGGGACGGGGTTGGTCAAGCTCGCCAAGCAGTCGCAGCCGTTGGACATCCGCTGGTCCAGGGCTCTGCCTGTCGGGGCAGTTCCGGTGCGGTTGTCGGTGACGCGGGATCGGGCGGGTCGGTTTTTCGTGTCGACGTTGGTGGAGGAGCGAATAGCGCCGCTGGCTCCGGTGTTCGTGCCGGGTACGCGGGAGCCGAAGGTGGTCGGTCTGGATCTGGGGTTGGCGTCACTCGTCACCTTGGACGACGGCACGAAAGTTGATCATCCGCGGCTGTTGAAGAAGTACGCCGAGAAGCTGGCTCGGTTGCAGCGGGAGCTGCACAAGAAGGTGATGGGGTCGAAGAGCCGGGGGAAGGTCAGACAGCGGATCGCGCACCTCTATGCGCTCATCGGTGACGTTCGCAGGGACATGTTGGACAAGTTCACGACCCGCCTCGTTCGCGAGAACCAAGTGATCGTGGTGGAGGACTTGTCTGTGCAGACCCTCATGCGTGCGGCGCATGGCAAGGGGCGGCGCCGGAAAGCGAAGCTGAATCAGGCGATCATCGATGCCAGCTGGGGTGAGCTGGTGCGGCAGCTGACGTACAAGTGCGAGTGGTACGGCCGTGAGCTGGTGGTCGTAGGCCGCTTCTTCCCCTCCACTCGGCGCTGTTCGGCCTGTCATGCGATGGGGCCGAGGATGGACGTCAAGATCCGGGAGTGGACGTGCGCCGAGTGCGGTGTGCTCCATGACCGTGATGTGAATGCGGCCGTGAATCTCCGGGACGAGGGGATGCGGTTGTTGGCAGTCGCGTAGAGGCGGCTGGCGCGGTACGGACCGACGGGCCGTCGGCCGGAATGCCTGTGGAGTCCGCGTGAGACCGGCCAGGCACAGCTCACCAGGGCTGTGTGTGGTCGGCAGTGGGCGATGAAGCAGGAAGCATCCAGCGAGGTCAAAAGTGCGTGGCTCTGCCCCCTTCGAAAATTTCCGCGAAGTTCACAGTCGCCCAGGTACTGACATACGGGTGAACGCCGGGTACCGTCCTGACCCAGTTCACCTGTGTGGACTACACCACCACCTTCCTACAACGGATCGTCCGGCACGTTCCTGCCGGTAGAAGGGGGCCCATCACCATGGCCACTGTTTCGTTCGACAAGGCGACCCGGATCTACCCGGGCACCGAGAAGCCCGCTGTCGACGGGCTCGACATCCACATCGAGGACGGCGAGTTCCTCGTCCTGGTCGGTCCGTCCGGCTGTGGCAAGTCCACCTCGCTCCGCATGCTGGCGGGGCTCGAGGACGTCAACGGCGGTGCGATCCGCATCGGTGACCGCGACGTCACGCACCTCCCGCCGAAGGACCGGGACATCGCCATGGTGTTCCAGAACTACGCGCTGTACCCGCACATGACCGTCGCCGACAACATGGGCTTCGCGCTCAAGATCGCCGGCGTCCCGAAGGCCGAGATCAAGCAGAAGGTCGAGGACGCGGCGAAGATCCTCGACCTCACCGAGTACCTGGGCCGCAAGCCGAAGGCGCTCTCCGGTGGTCAGCGCCAGCGTGTCGCCATGGGCCGCGCCATCGTGCGTGAGCCCCAGGTGTTCCTCATGGACGAGCCGCTGTCGAACCTCGACGCCAAGCTCCGTGTCTCCACCCGTACGCAGATCGCCTCGCTCCAGCGCCGCCTCGGCATCACCACCGTCTACGTCACCCACGACCAGGTCGAGGCCATGACGATGGGCGACCGCGTGGCGGTCCTCAAGGACGGTCTGCTCCAGCAGGTCGACACCCCGCGCAACATGTACGACCGCCCGGCCAACCTCTTCGTCGCCGGCTTCATCGGCTCCCCCGCGATGAACCTGGTCGAGGTCCCGATCACCGACGGCGGTGTGAAGTTCGGCAACAGCGTCGTCCCGGTCCAGCGTGACGCCATCTCCGGCATCACCGACAAGACCGTGACCGTCGGCGTCCGCCCCGAGCACTTCGAGGTCGCCGGCGCGGACTCGGACAAGGGTCTCGCGGTCACCGTGAACGTGGTCGAGGAGCTCGGCGCCGACGCGTACGTCTACGGCACCGCCAAGCTCGGCGACGACTCCAAGGACCTCGTCGTCCGCGTCAGCGGCCGTGACGTCCCGGAGAAGGGCAGCACGCTGCACGTCGTGCCGCGCTCGGGCGAGACCCACGTGTTCTCGACCTCCACGGGTGCGCGCCTCTCCGACTGAGACCGCCGACGGACGCCTGACGACCGACCCACAGGCAGTACATCCCGGGTAATTCACCCAGGTTGACGAGAAGGGCCCCGCAGCCTGCTGCGGGGCCCTTCTCGCATTCGAAAAACTGTCGACAAATACCCCGGCAGACCGGTCATTTCGAGCAGCGTGCGTCAACGCCTTACCCAATTCGAGGCACCAGTTCATCCCCCGAACCGGTGACTAAATGTCGCCAAATCATCACCCCGCGCTACCCTCACACGCGTGAAGCACTCCACTAACCAACAGACGCGACGCGGCCGGGGCCCCGCCCGCCGTATCGGCCGTACGCTCGCCCTTGTCCTGCCCGTCGTCCTGGTGCTCTCCGGGACCCTCGCGGTCACCCGAGTCGACTGGTCGGGGGATCCCTCGGGCTCGGTGCTCACCGCCTCCGACGTCTCGGCGGCCGGCGCCTCCTCCAAGGCCAAGGCCCGGGCACCCCAGGAGATCCTCCGGGACAAGCTCCTGACGGAGCTCCAGGAGAAGGACCCGGGCATCGCCCTCACCCACCTCCAGGAGGCCGTGAACGGCCGCCCCTCGCTCGCCAAGCACTGCGTCTCCATCGCCCGCGCCCTCGGCCGCGCAGCGGTCCGCGTGTACGGCCCGACGCGCGCCCAGTCATACGCCCGCCCGGTCTGCGACACGTCCTTCGCCACGGGGGTGGCGGCAGCCCACAACTAGGGCCAGTCCGGTGGATCAGGCCCTGGGGCCCGGTCACGCGAAAGCCGGAAACGGGACGCGGCTAGGGTTCGGCCATGACCGATCCCAACGCCGCGTCCCGTCCTGTTCAAGCCGTGGTCCTGGCAGGTGGCCAGGGGTCCCGGCTGCGTCCGTACACCGACGACCGGCCCAAGCCGATGGTCGAGATCCCCGGCACGGGGACACCGATCATCGGCCATCAGCTCGCCTGGCTCGCCGAGGAGGGTGTGACGGACGTCGTGGTCAGCTGTGGCCACCTCGCCGACGTGCTCCAGGAGTGGCTGGCGTCGGCCGATCTGCCGCTGAACGCGTCGACGGTCGTCGAGACGGAGCCGCTGGGGCGCGGCGGCGGACTCAAGTACGCGGCTTCTCACCTTCCGTACCCCGACCGGCCCTGGTACGCGACGAACGGTGACATCTGGACCCGGTTCTCGCTGCGGGACATGGCGGACTTCCACACCGAGCGCGACGCGGTGGCGACGCTCGCGCTGGCCCGGCCGCGGATTCCCTGGGGGGCCGTCCAGACGGACGGGTTCGGGCACGTCACGGACTTCATCGAGTCACCGCCGACGGCGTACGAGATCAACGCGGGCGTGTACGTCTTCTCGCCCGGGTTCGCCGAGATGCTGCCCGAGCGGGGGGATCACGAGCGGTCCACGTTCCCGCGGCTGGCCCGGGAGCGGCGGCTCGCGGGGTATCCGATTCCGCAGGGGGCCTACTGGCGGGCCATCGACACCGCGAAGGATCTGACGGAGGCGGCCAAGGAGCTGGCGGCGCTGGGACGGTAGCAGCACGGGCAGCGAACGCGGACAGCAGACGCGGACAGCAGAAGGGCCCCGTACGAAGCTCGTGCGGGGCCCTTCTGGCGTCTTTGGAATCAGCCGGTGGGCGACTGGCCGAGAATGCCGCCCACCGGCTCAGCTACCCCAACAGGCCGCCCACCAGGCCCGGTTCGCCGGAGGAGCCTCCGGTGTCCGAGCCGCCGCTTGAACCGCCGGTGCCGCCCGTGGAGCCGCTGCCGCCGGTCGGGCCCGAGCTGGTGCTGGGGGCGCCGCCGGTCGGCGAGGACTGCTGGGGCGGCTCCTGGACGGTGCCCTGGGTCTGGCTGGGGGTGGTGCCGGCGTCCCGGGTGGCGCCCGGGGTGGTCGCCGCGCCGGACGGGGTCGCCGCGCCCGACGTGGCGCCCTGCGTCGGGGACGTGGAGGCCGACGGGGTCTTCTTGTGCTTGCCGGGTTCCTGCGGGAGCGGGGAGCCGGGGAGTTCGTTGCGAGGGGCCTCGCCGGGGCCGGGGACGATGACCCGGTCGGCGTCGCGGACCGCACCGCCCAGCAGCGAGCCGATCAGCAGGGTGAGCCCGGCGACGACGGCCGTGATGAGGGCGCCGCGGCGCAGTACGTAGCGGCGCAGCTCCCACAGGTCGGAGCGGGGTCCGAGGCGACGCCAGGCGCTGCCCGCGAGGCGGCCGTCGATGGAGTAGACGGGCGCGCCCGCGATGATCAGCGGGGACCAGGCGGCGAGGTAGATGATGTCGGGCGCGTCGTAGGCGGGGACGCTCTTCCAGCTGACGGTGAGCAGCAGCGCGGCGGAGAGCAGCGCGCCGACCGCGGCGGCGACCCGCTGCCAGCAGCCCAGGATCGTGAGGACACCCACGATGACCTGGAGGAAGGCGATGACGAGGCCGGAGCCGACGGGGTGGTGGAGGGCGAACTGGCGCAGCGGCTCGGCGACTTCCCACGGGTGCAGGGTGTTGAGCCACTTGACCATGGAGCCGCGCTTGCCGCCGTCGAAGTAGACGGGGTCGCAGAGCTTGCCCATGCCGGCGTAGATGGAGATGAAGCCGAGGAAGATGCGCAGCGGGAGGAGGACGACGCCCAGGTTCATCCGGCGGCCCGGGTAGTAGGCGTGCCGCGCGGGGTCGACGCCGTGGCGCCGGGTGGGGGCGCCGGTCTCGTCGGGCCGGGAGGGGTCGCCGAACTCCTCGTCGCCGTAGGCGAGTTCCTCGTCGTAGGCACTGCCGACGGGGCGCATGCCGGGCAGGAGCGGTTCGTGGGTGCGCTGGGCGCCGACGACGGGCGTCTCCACGGTCTGCGCCAACTCGTCGTCGTAGACGTCGATTCGAGGGATGACCTGGGTGGCTCCGGCGTCGGCGGCCGTCTCGTCGGCCGGGCGGACGCCGCCGCGGACGGCCTGGAGCAGGCGGTGGGCGCCGGTGTCGTCGGGGGCGGACTTGCCGCTCCAGACGACGGGCCGGCGCCGGGCCGTGCCACCGGCCCCGGCTCCCACGGCGGGCATCCGGGCGGTGTCCTCGGCGGCGCTCAAGTGCCGGGCGATCCGCGGGGATTGGGCGGCACGTCTCGTCGACGCGCCCAACTGCACGCGGAAGCTGGCGTGATTGACGATGACCTGCGCCGGATCGCTCGGCACCTTCACCATGCTCAGCGCGGGAGCGTCGTCGAATCCGGAATCGAATCCCGACGAGCGGTCCCCCGTGGGTGTGCGGGGTGTTCTGGTGTCCACACTCATCTAACCGAGTGACGTGTGTTTAGGACACTGCTTTGACCGCCCGGATGTGTCCGGACCCCGTCAAGCCTGCTCAGAACACCAACAAGCCTGCTCAGGCCCGCCGACGAGCCGCCTCGTACAGCACAACCCCCGCCGCCACACCGGCGTTCAGAGACTCCGCGCCGCCCGGCATCGGAATCCGCACCCGGAAGTCGCAGGTCTCGCCCACCAGTCGGGACAGGCCCTTGCCCTCGCTGCCGACGACGATGACGACCGGGCCGCCGAGGGCCTCCAGGTCGCCGATCTCGTGCTCTCCGTCGGCGGCGAGGCCGACGACGGCGATGCCGGCCTTCTTGTACGCCTCCAGGGCGCGCGTCAGGTTGGTGGCGCGGGCGACGGGGGTGCGGGCGGCCGTACCGGCGGACGTCTTCCAGGCACCGGCGGTCATCCCGGCCGCGCGCCGCTCGGGCACGACCACGCCGTGGCCGCCGAAGGCGGAGACGGAACGGACGACGGCGCCCAGGTTGCGCGGGTCGGTCACCCCGTCCAGCGCGACGATCAGCGGGTCCTC
The DNA here is from genome assembly GCF_040644695.1 of Streptomyces sp. NPDC046909. Taxonomy (NCBI): domain Bacteria; kingdom Bacillati; phylum Actinomycetota; class Actinomycetes; order Kitasatosporales; family Streptomycetaceae; genus Streptomyces; species Streptomyces sp. NPDC046909. The sequence continues at coordinate 30,184 of NZ_JBEYXC010000025.1, forward strand.
GCCCTCGTCGTACGCGGCGCTCACAAGGTCCTCGGGGTGCGCGTACTCGTACGGCGGGACCTGGAGGACCAGGCCCTGGTGGTTGAGCCCGTTGGTCATACGGTCGAGCTCGGGGCGCGGCGCCTCCATGAGGTTGATGCCGCCGCGCTCGGCCGCGAGCTGGAGCGCCTCACGCACCCGCTCGTCGTTGTCGATGAACTGCTGGACGTAGAGGGTCGACGCCGGCACGCCCTCGCGCAGCGCCTCGACGACCGGGTTGCGGCCGACGACCATCTCGGACGTGCCCTTGCCGCCCCGGCCGCGCGGCGCGGGACGGCGCGCGGCCTGCTTGGCCTTGGCGTTCGCGATGCGGTTCGCCTTGTGCTTCTTGCGCATCTCGGCGGGCGGGGTCGGACCCTTGCCCTCGAGACCCTTGCGTCGCTGGCCGCCACTGCCGACCTGCGCGCCCTTCTTGCCGGACATGCGGCGGTTGTTGGCGGCCATGACCTACCTGTTCTCCAGTGAGATGAATACGTTCGTCTATGCAGTGTGCCGCCCGGAGGGCCGGGCGGCACAATCGATCAAGGAATCGACGGGGAAACGGCCAGGAGAGCGGCCTAGCGCGGACCGAGCGTCCAGCGCGGCCCCTGCGGACCGTCCTCGATGGCCAGACCGGACTGGTTGAGCTGGTCACGGATGGCGTCCGCGGTCGCCCAGTCCTTCCGGCCACGAGCCGACTCACGCTGGTCGAGGACGAGTCGTACGAGGCTGTCGACCACGCCGTGCAGATCCTCGCCGCGGCTCTCCTCGCCGGCCCAGTGGGCGTCGAGCGGGTCGAGGCCGAGGACGCCGAGCATGGCGCGGACCTCGGCGAGACGGGCCACGGCCGCTTCCTTGTCGTCGGCGGCCAGCGCGCTGTTGCCCTGCCGGACCGTGGTGTGGACGACGGCGAGCGCCTGCGGGACGCCCAGGTCGTCGTCCATGGCCTCGGCGAAGGCGGGCGGGACCTCGGCGGAGGGCTCGACGACTCCCCCGGCCTTCTCGACGACGCGCTGCACGAAGCCCTCGATGCGCGCGAACGCCGACTCGGCCTCGCGCAGGGCCTCCTCGCTGTACTCGATCATCGAGCGGTAGTGCGGGGTGCCGAGGTAGTAGCGCAGCACGATGGGCCGCCACGCCTTGACCATCTCGCTGACGAGCACGCTGTTGCCGAGCGACTTCGACATCTTCTCGCCGCTCATGGTGACCCAGGCGTTGTGCACCCAGTACGCGGCGAAGTCGTCGCCGTAGGCCTTGGCCTGGGCGATCTCGTTCTCGTGGTGCGGGAAGATCAGGTCGAGGCCGCCGCCGTGGATGTCGAAGGCGGAGCCCAGGTACTTGTGGGCCATCGCCGAGCACTCCAGGTGCCAGCCGGGACGGCCCCGGCCCCACGGCGTCTCCCAGTCGGGCTCGCCCGGCTTGGTCGCCTTCCACAGCGCGAAGTCCCGGGAGTCCCGCTTGCCGGTCTCGCCGTCCGCGGAGGGCTGGAGCAGGTTGTCCAGTTCCTGGTTGGACAGCTGGAGGTAGCCCGGGAAGGAGCGCACGTCGAAGTAGACGTTGCCGTCCGCCTCGTACGCGTGACCGCGCTCGATGAGACCGCGCATCATCTCGATCATCTCGGGGACGTGCCCGGTGGCCCGCGGCTCGTAGGTCGGCGGGAGGCAGCCGAGGGCCTGGTAGCCGTCGTTGAAGGCCCGCTCGTTCTCGTAGCCGATCGACCACCAGGGGCGGCCCTGGTCGTGCGACTTGGCGATGATCTTGTCGTCGATGTCGGTGACGTTGCGAATGAACGTGACGTCGTAGCCGCGGTACTCGAACCAGCGGCGCAGGATGTCGAAGTTCAGCCCCGAGCGGATGTGCCCGATGTGCGGTGCGGCCTGCACGGTGGCACCACAGAGGTAGATCGAGACACAACCCGGTGTGAGCGGGGCGAAGTCACGGATCTGCCGGGCGCTGGTGTCGTACAGCCGAATAGTCACGAGTCCAAGGGTAGTAGGCGATGCCGGGTGCATCGGACGGTTGTGGATAACAGTCAGTCTGCGGTTCTCACGACCAGTGCGGTGGCCACGGCCATGAGCCCTTCACCCCTGCCGGGGAAGCCGAGTCCGTCCGTTGTCGCCCCGGACACCGACACCGGTGCTCCGGCCGCCTCCGACAGCAGCTTCTGGGCCTCGTCGCGGCGCTTGCCGATCTTCGGGCGGGGGCCCACGACCTGTACGGCGATGTTGCCGATCCGGAAGCCCGCCTCGCGCACGATCCGGGCGGCCTCCGTCAACAAGGTGATCCCGGAGGCACCCGACCACTCGGGCCGCCCCGTACCGAAGTGCTGGCCCAGGTCACCGAGCCCCGCCGCCGAGAACAGCGCGTTGCACGCCGCGTGGGCGACGACGTCGGCGTCGGAGTGCCCGGCGAGCCCCGGACCCTCGCCCTCCCACTTCAGGCCGGCGCACCACAGCTCGCGGCCCTCCTCGAAGGCGTGGATGTCGGTGCCGATGCCGACCTGGGGCAACACGTGGTTGTCAGAAGCCATCGTTGAGCCTCCTGCGCGCCAGGACCGCCTCGGCCAGGACCAGGTCCAGCGGGCGGGTCACCTTGAAGGCCTCCTCGTGGCCGGGGACGACCACGACCGTGAGGCCGAGCCGCTCAACCATGCTGGCGTCGTCCGTGACGTCGTCGATGACCGTCTCGTGGGCGCGGACGAGGGTCGCTCGGTCGAAGCCCTGGGGTGTCTGGACGGCACGGAGGCGCGCGCGGGAGGGGGTGGCGACGACGGGCTCGGGGTCACCGGCGACCGGGGCCGGCTCGACCTCCTTGACGGTGTCGGCGAGGGGCAGCGCGGGCACGACGGCCGGTGCGCCCTCCCGTACGGCCTCGATGACGGCGTCGACCGTGTCCACGGGGACGAGCGGGCGGGCGGCGTCATGGACGAGGACGATGTCGTAGTCCGGCGGCAGGGCGTCCAGGCCGGCCTTCACGGAGTCCTGGCGTTCCTTGCCGCCGGGGACGACCAGGAAGTCGGTGCGCTCGGGGAGGGCGTGGGCGTCGAGGAGGCTCTTGACCTCTCCGGCGCCGTCGGGCGGGGCCACGACGACGACCAGGGACACCGCGCGGGAGGCCGCCATCGCCCGGACCGCGTGAATCAGCATCGGAGTGCCGTTGAGCGCGCGGAGCGCCTTGGGGGCGCCCGGGCCGAGTCGTACGCCCCGGCCGGCGGCCGGGATCACGACGGCCGTACGGGCTTCCGTCCCGGCTGTCGAGGGCGAAGGGCGCGAATCGTCAGACATCGGTTCCTGTCAGGTTTGTGTGCTCGGCCAAGGTGGGTACGACAGACAGCGTGCCGGGCGCGACGCCTTGACCGGACCCTTCCGTGACACCGGTCGAGCCTGCTGCCCGGGCCCGGCACGCCAAGTATCGGGGACCTCGGACCCCGCTCCGGCCTCCGCGCGGTGTCGGGGCACAGACATGCCGCAGCGCCCGGCGACAGAAATACGTCATCGGGCACCGCGGCATTCAATGTGCTGACCTGGCGGCAGCGGGCGTCGTCAGGACGCGAGGACCTCGTCGAGCAGGGCCTCGGCCTTGTCCTCGTTCGTGTTCTCCGCGAGGGCGAGCTCGCTCACCAGGATCTGGCGGGCCTTGGCGAGCATGCGCTTCTCACCTGCGGAAAGTCCGCGCTCACGCTCACGACGCCACAGGTCACGCACGACTTCCGCGACCTTGATGACATCGCCGGAGGCGAGCTTCTCCAGATTTGCCTTGTAACGACGGGACCAGTTCGTGGGCTCCTCGGCGTACGGCGCGCGCAGCACCTCGAAGACCCGGTCCAGCCCGTCCTGACCGACCACATCACGCACGCCGACGAACTCCGCATTGTCCGCTGGCACACGTACCGTCAGGTCACCCTGGGCGACCTTCAGCACCAAGTAGGTCTTGTCCACGCCTTTGATCTGGCGAGTTTCGATAGCCTCGATCAGCGCGGCCCCGTGATGGGGATAGACCACGGTGTCGCCAACCTTGAACGTCATGTGACAGGTACCCCTTCCGTGGCTATCCAGGGTAACACGGAAACTGCGGGTTCTGAATGGCGTTTTCGCAGGTCAGGGCATATCTCGGGGCTTGACAACAGCAACAGGAACGTGCTGCGGAGGCCGAGCGGAAGAAGGTATTCGCAGGTCGGAGCGGCTCTCCGGGGGAGGTGAAACGCGTACGTTACACACATCCGGAGGCCCTTCAGCGTAGACGAACGTCCACATATGTCTGGTTCCAAGTGTGCGACTTCCGCTACTCCGTTCGGTGCCCGGAGTCACTTCCGCGCCGTTTCCGGAATTGATCACTCGCAATCGCCGGGAGCCACCGGATCAGCCCGTGATCAATTTCGTGGGCGATCGCGATTTCCTTCACGGAAGATTTGCGAGCGGATGCGCGGGGTCTTACGCGGGGGCCTTACGCGGGGGTCTTATGTGAATGGCGGACGAGTGGGAGTCCAAAGTGACTCGTGAGTCACTTGTGGCGGGTGACGCGAGTGATGCGGGTGATGCGACGGGGCTCCGAGGAACGAACACGGCCCGTTGGGGAGGGTCGGGTGCGGCGACGCGGGAACGGCTCGGTAACCTAAGGCCGCTGACAGACACTTAGGGCGGCTTTATTCGCCCGCCCCGTTCGAGTCAAGGAGTTGCCGCCGCCGTGAGCAGCAGCCTTCGACGCGGCGCCCTCGCCGCCGCCGTCATCGCGTTCTCGATCGCCTCGCTCGCCGCGTGCGGTGCCGGCAACAACGCCCAGACGCTGGAGATCAAGCCGGACAACGCCGCCACGACCGTCGGCACCATCAAGGTGCAGAACGCGGTCGTCATCACCCAGCCCGACCTGGAGTCGACGGGCCCGGCGGTGATCTCCGCGACCCTGTTCAACAACGGCACGACCGCCGAGACGCTGGACTCGATCACCGTGGCCGGCACCGGCAAGTCCGCCGAGCTCTCCCCCGCCAAGGGCAAGGGCGCGCTGACCATCCCGGCCGGCGGCTACGTCATCATCGGCGGCAAGGGCAACGCCTCCGCGGTGCTGCCCAGCAGCCGTGAGGCGATCAAGGACGGCAACGCCCAGAAGATCACCTTCACCTTCAGCAAGACCGGTGACGTGAGCCTGCGCGCGTTCGTCGTGCCCGCCAAGCACTACTTCGAGAAGTGGGGCCCGACCGAGGTCCCCGAGGCCCCGGGCACCGGCGAGAGCCCGTCGGCCTCCCCGACCGAGTCCGCCACGGGCACCGCCTCCCCCTCGGCGACCGCCACCTCGACCGACGAGGCGTCGGCTTCCGCGACGGCGAGCGAGAGCGCCGCGCAGTAGTGCGCCGTCAGGCACCGGGCAGTCGTATACGAAAGGGCGGGACCTCAGAGGAGGTCCCGCCCTTTCGTCGTCGTACGGCTTAGGGCTCGAACTTGTAGCCCAGACCCCGGACCGTCACCAGGTACCTGGGCGCGCCCGGGTCCGGTTCGATCTTGGCGCGCAGGCGCTTCACGTGGACGTCGAGGGTCTTGGTGTCGCCCACGTAGTCGGCGCCCCAGACCCGGTCGATGAGCTGCATGCGGGTCAGTACGCGACCGGCGTTGCGCAGGAGCATCTCCAGGAGGTCGAACTCCTTGAGGGGGAGGTCGACCTTGGAGCCCGAGACCGTGACCACATGGCGGTCCACGTCCATCCGGACCGGGCCGGCCTCCAGTGCGGCCGGGGTGACCTCCTCGGGCTCGCCGCGTCGGCGCAGTACGGCACGGATACGGGCGACCAGCTCGCGCGAGGAGAACGGCTTGGTGACATAGTCGTCGGCTCCTATTTCCAGGCCTACGACCTTGTCGATCTCACTGTCCTTGGCGGTCACCATGATGACCGGGACGTTGGAGCGGCCGCGCAGCTGACGGCACACCTCCGTGCCGGGCAGCCCCGGCAGCATCAGGTCGAGGAGGACGAGATCGGCGCCGTTGCGCTCGAACTCGTCGAGTCCGTCGGGGCCCGTGGTCGCGACCGCGACCTCGAAGCCCTCCTTGCGGAGCATGTACGACAGGGCGTCGGAGAAGGACTCCTCGTCCTCGACGACAAGCACTCGGGTCACGGAAGGACCTCCGGGGCGGGAAGCGGTTCGTACGGGGATGGGTCGGGGCCGTCCTCGTCGTCGAGGTCGGTGTGGTGGATTGCGCGGTCGCGGGCAGCCCCCGCCTCCGGCAGCCGCAGGGTGAACGTGGAGCCCTGTCCCTCGGAGCTCCACACCGTGACCTCCCCCGCGTGGGAGGCGGCCACGTGTTTGACGATCGCCAGGCCGAGACCCGTGCCGCCGGTGGCACGGGAGCGGGCCGGGTCGACGCGGTAGAAGCGCTCGAAGATGCGCTCCTTGTCCTTGTCGGAGATGCCGATGCCCTGGTCGGTCACGGCGATCTCGATGAGGTCCCCGCCGGGCGCGGTCACCCGGCGGGCGGCTATGCCGACGCGGGTGCGGGCCGGGGAGTAGTTCACGGCGTTCTCGACGAGGTTGCCGAGGGCGGCGGCGAGCTGGCCGCGGTTGCCCCAGATCCTGAGGTCCGCGGTGCCGCCGGCGGCCATGGTGATGTTCTTCGCGCCGGCCTGGTGCCGGCAGCGGTCGATGGCCTCGGCGACGAGCTCGTCGATACGGACCGGCTCGGCGTCCTCCAGCGGGTCGTCGTTCTGGACCCGCGAGAGGTCGATGAGCTCCTGGACCAGGTTGGTGAGCCGGGTCGCCTCTATCTGCATCCGGCCCGCGAAGCGCTCGACGGCCTCGGGGTCGTCGGAGGCGTCCATGACGGCCTCGGAGAGCAGGGAGAGAGCGCCGACCGGGGTCTTGAGCTCATGGCTGACGTTCGCGACGAAGTCACGGCGGACGGCCTCGATACGGCGGGCCTCGGTGAGGTCCTCGACGAGGAGGAGCACCAGCCGGGAGCCGAGAGGCGCGACGCGGGCGGAGACGGCGAGGGCCTCCCCGCGCCCGGTCCCGCGCCTCGGGAGGTCCAGCTCGACCTGTCGTATCTCTCCGTCGCGTCTGGTGTCCCGGGCCATCTGGAGCATGGGCTCGACGGCGAGTTTGCCGCCGCGGACCAGGCCGAGGGCGTAGGCGGCCGAGCTGGCCTTGACGACGCCGTCGGCCTCGTCGAGGACGACGGCGGAGGAGCGGAGGACGGACAGGACGGTGTCCACGCCCGGCGGGAGCACCGGGTCGGTGTGCAGAGAGCTGCGAGTGGGGCGTTTCTGCTCCCGCTCGCTGAAGCGGAACGCCAGCATGGCGATCACGCCGGTGACTGCTCCGGCGATCGCTGCCACTGCGGCGACCGCCGCGTTCACGTCCATGCATCCAGGTTAGGCATGGGTCCGGTCCTGGCCACAGCCATCGGAGTGCGAGCTCGAACACTCGTCGCCCAGAGTTCACCTTGGAGCCAGTGATGGTTCATTTGGGGTGACGGAAATCGACGCGTACAGGGCCGAACGTGGGAGCGTGGGGTTCACAGCGCCGGTTTTCGGAAGCGACCGACGGCCGGTTCTGGCCCCCGGAACCCCCGAGGCAGACGTAAGAGAGGGATCCCTGATGCGGGACGCGTACCACGAGGAACTTGACTCGATCGGCGACGGTCTGGTGGAGATGGCCCGGCTGGTGGGGTCGGCGATCGGGCGCGCCACGACCGCCATCCTCGACTCCGACCTGAAGCTGGCCGAGAGCGTCATCGAGGCCGACCAGAAGGTGGACGACCTCCAGCACGACCTGGAGGCGCGCGCCATAGCCCTGCTGGCCAGGCAGCAGCCGGTGGCGACGGACCTCCGTATCGTCGTCACCTCGCTCCGGATGTCCGCGGACCTGGAGCGCTCGGGCGACCTCGCCCAGCACGTGGCGAAGCTGGCGCGGCTGCGCTTCCCGGAGCGCGCCATCCCGGCCGACCTGCACGCGACCATCCTGGAGATGGGCCAGCTCGCGCAGCGTCTGATGGCGAAGGCGGCCGAGGTCGTCATCACCAAGGACGTCGACCTCGCGCTCCAGCTGGAGCAGGACGACGACGAGATGGACCTGCTGCACCGCACCCTCTTCCAGCACCTGCTGGACGACCGCTGGAAGCACGGCATCGAGACGGCCGTCGACGTGACCCTGCTGGGCCGCTACTACGAGCGGTTCGCGGACCACGCGGTGTCGGTGGCGAAGCGGGTGGTGTACCTGGTGACGGGCGAGCACGCGGACGAGCTCCAGGCGGACATCCAGCCGGTGACGGGGGTGGAGGGGGCCTGACGTCGGGCGCGTGGGTGCCTGTTCGGGGCGTGCGCAAGCCTCAGTGCGCCGTTGATGCGCCCAGCTGAACGGGCATGGAATGGGTACAGGCATCCAGCCTTCCAGGAGGGACCCATGGCCGATTCCCCCAGCACTCCCACGCCCGACCCCACCCAGGAACGCCAGACCGAGCAGCCCGCCGAGATCAGGAACCTGATGCTGATCGGCGCGTGCGGCTGCGGTTCGGGGTGCGGGTGCGGGTGCCAGTCAGGCAATCCGTGCCAGTGCGGCTGACGCCGCGATTTTTGTCGTACGACGGTGAAGGGCCCCGGTGTGCTGCCGGGGCCCTTCGTCTGTGTGCGGTCGCTTCTGCTGCCGTGTGAGGCGCAGCATGGAAGGGAGCGGTACGAGCGGTACGAGCCGTAAGGAGGTGCGGGACATGACGCGGTTCATGGACGTACATCACGGGATGCAGGGCATCACGGCCGAGCAGCTGAAGCAGGCCCACCAGGCCGACCTCGCCATAGAGAAGGAGGAGGGCGTCCACTTCGAACGGGCCTGGGCGGACCCCGAGTCCGGCACGGTCTACTGCCTCTCCGAGGCCCCCTCGGCGGACGCGGTCCAGCGCATCCACGAGCGCACGGGGCACAAGGCGGACGAGATCCACGCGGTGCCGCTGACGATCTCGTAGGCGAGTTTGGCGAGTTTGCAGGAAACGGAAACGCTCAGGGCGAGCAGCCGCCGGAACCACAGTGCCCATGATCGGCGTCGTCCCCTGTCATGAGCACTGTCGAGTCCGAGCGCACCAGCTGCCTGCCCGGGGCGGTCGCGTGCTGCTTCGGCGCCGCGATGGGCCTGGCGGCCTGGACCCTGACGGCATGGGCGCGCGCGTACTGCGACGCGGGGTACGAGGCCGGCGGCCGCCTCGAACTCAACGCCCTGTTCCCCGTGACCGCGCTCGCCGGAGGCATGACCGCACTCGCGGCCCTCGCTGTCGCCCGCCGTCTGTCCCGCCACGCACCGCCCCTCGTACGCCGCTGCCTGCCACCTTTGTCGGTGCTCTGCGCCACGGTCCTGCTCGCCTGGTGGTTCTTCGCCACGGTGGGCACGTTGTCCGACTACCCGGGCGACTCCGGCAACTGCCCCGCGAGCAACATCCCGCCACAGTGGCCTGGTTGGATACCGGCCTGAGCGGAGGGGGAGCCATGGCAGTGGGACGCAAGGGCGCACGGCGGATCGTCGTCGACGGCACGACATACCGCTGGCGACTGCGCCGCAGGCCGACCTACTCGCAGGCCCTGACGTGGTCGCCGTGCACGTACGCCGTGGAGCACGCGGACGCGCCGGGCACGACCCTCGTCGTCACCACGGACCAGCCCCACGCCGGCAATTGGTTCGGCCGCGAGTCCAAGCCGGTCCTCCCCTCCGACGTGGCCCGCTCGATCCAACTGGCCCGCACCGCGGGCTGGCTCCCCACGGCCCCGGGCCCCCCGTTCCACCTGGACCGCTCGGCGGGCTTCACGACGACGGAGATCCCGAGATGACCACCGCCAACCACGATGCCCATGCCGATGCCCATGACCATGCCCGGGCGAACGACTACGACGGCTTCGCCGAGGCGTACGCGAACCTGAGCGAGACCAGCTTCCTCAACGCCTACTACGAACGCCCCGCGATGCTGTCGCTGGCGGGTGACGTGTCCGGCCGCCGCATCCTCGACGCCGGTTGCGGCCCAGGTCCGCTGTCCGCCGCACTGCGCGAGCGAGGCGCCCTGGTCAGCGGTTTCGACCGCAGTGCGGGAATGGTGGAGCTGGCGCGGCGGCGACTGGGAGAGGGGGCGGACATACGGATAGCCGATCTGAGCGACCCCCTGCCCTTCGACGCCGGGACGTTCGACGATGTCGTCGCCTCGCTGGTGCTGCACTACTTGGAGGACTGGGGCCCGACGCTGACCGAGATACGGCGCGTCCTGAGACCCGGCGGCCGCCTGCTCGCCTCGGTGCAGCACCCGTTCGTGGACTACGTCATCCAGGACCCCCGCCCCGACTACCACGCCACCACCAGCTACACGGCCGACTGGACCCTGTTCCCCGACGACTTCGCGAGCCTCTCGACCCAGATGTGCTTCCTGTTCTTTGTCCTGGAGGCACCCGGAGAGGTCCCAGGGGCATGAAAATGCCCCCGAGCCGCGCCGTATGCGCAGCTCAGGGGCATGATCGCAATGGCTACTTCTTCTTGCCCTGGTTCTTGACCGCCTCGATGGCAGCAGCCGCCGCCTCGGGGTCCAGGTACGTGCCGCCCGGGTTCAGCGGGTTGAAGTCGGCGTCCAGTTCGTAGGAGAGCGGGATGCCCGTGGGGATGTTCAGGCCCGCGATGTCCGCGTCGGAGATGCCGTCGAGGTGCTTGACCAGGGCGCGGAGCGAGTTGCCGTGGGCGGCGACCAGGACCGTGCGGCCGGCGAGGAGGTCGGGGACGATGCCGTCGTACCAGTACGGGAGCATGCGGACCACGACGTCCTTCAGGCACTCCGTGCGGGGGCGGAGCTCCGGGGGGATCGAGGCGTAGCGGGGGTCGGCCGACTGGGAGAACTCCGTGCCGTCCTCCAGCGGCGGGGGCGGGGTGTCGTACGAACGGCGCCAGAGCATGAACTGCTCCTCGCCGAACTCCGCCAGGGTCTGTGCCTTGTCCTTGCCCTGGAGGGCGCCGTAGTGGCGCTCGTTCAGGCGCCACGAACGGTGGACGGGAATCCAGTGGCGGTCCGCGGACTCCAGCGCGAGCTGGGCCGTGCGGATCGCGCGCTTCTGGAGGGACGTGTGGACCACGTCGGGGAGGAGATCGGCGTCCTTCAGGAGCTCGCCACCGCGGACTGCCTCCTTCTCGCCCTTCTCGTTCAGGTTGACGTCCACCCAGCCGGTGAACAGGTTCTTCGCGTTCCACTCGCTCTCGCCGTGGCGGAGGAGGATCAGCTTGTACGGTGCGTCGGCCATGCGTATGAGCGTAATCCACCGACTCGCTCGCTTGTGCCGGTGCTCGGCAGGCGGACGGTTGACGGGATCTGTTAATTCAGTGGCCTCCCCGGGCCTGCCACTTGTAAGTTGCCGATGCCGCCAGAGACGCTTACATCACCCCGGGGGAACCGCCATGTCACCAGCCACCATGAGACGCGCCCTGAGGGAGTCCGTTTCCGGGCTTCCCCGCGAGTTCTGGTGGCTGTGGACCAGCACCCTCGTCAACCGGCTCGGCGCCTTCGTCGCCACCTTCATGGCGCTCTATCTGACCCTCGATCGTGGGTACTCCGCCGCTTACGCCGGCCTCGTCGCCTCCCTCCACGGGCTCGGCGGAGTCGTCTCCTCCGTCGGGGCCGGGGTGATGACCGACCGGCTGGGGCGGCGGCCCACCCTCCTCGTCGCCCAGGCCTCCACCGCCGGCTCCGTCGCGCTGCTCGGGTTCATGCACCACCCCGCCGCCATCGCCGCCGTCGCCTTCCTCGTCGGCATGACCAGCAACGCGTCCCGGCCGGCCGTGCAGGCGATGATGGCCGACATCGTGCGGCCCGAGGACCGGGTGCGCGCCTTCTCGCTCAACTACTGGGCCATCAACCTCGGGTTCGCCGTCTCCTCCATGGGCGCCGGGTTCATCGCCGAGTTCAGCTACCTCGCCGGCTTCCTCATCGAGGCGGGCATGACCGCCGTATGCGCGGTCGTCGTCTTCCTGAAGCTCCCCGAGTCCCGGCCCGAGCGCACGACCGGTGAGAAGGCGGCACCGGAAGTGGGGCTCGGGACCGTGTTGCGCGACGGGCGGTACATGGGTGTCGTCTCCCTCTCCTTCCTCGTCGCCCTCGTCTTCCAGCAGGGCTCCGTCGGACTCCCCGTCGCCATGGGCGAGGCCGGGTTCACGCCCGCCGACTACGGCATGGCCATCGCGGTCAACGGCGTGCTGATCGTCGCGTTGCAGATCCCCGTCACCCGGTTCATCCAGCACCGCGATCCGCGCCGGCTGCTTGTCATCTCGTCCCTGCTCGCCGGGTACGGGTTCGGGCTCACCGCCTTCGCCGGGTCCATCGGCGTCTTCGCCCTCACGGTCTGCGTCTGGACCCTCGCCGAGATCGTCAACGCGCCCACTCAGACCAGCCTGGTCGTGCGGCTCTCCCCCGTGCACGGGCGCGGGCGCTACCAGGGCATGTACACCCTGTCCTGGGCCGTCGCCTCCCTCATCGCCCCGCTGATGTCCGGCCTGGTCATCGACCACTACGGCGCCGAGTGGCTGTGGGGGCTGTGCGCGGTCGTCGGCACGGTCGCCGGGGTCGGGTACGCCGTCCTGATGCGGGGCCTGCCGGCGGAGGAACCGATGGTCGCCGAGCCGACCACGACCGTCGTGAAACCCGAGGTCAGCGCGGCCTGAAGCACACTCCCGAGCACGGCTCGGCCAAACGGAGAGAGGCCCCCCCACCGCGCGGAACCGCGGGCGGAGGGCCTCTCGCACGAGCAGAGGTCAGAGACCGACCGTCACGCCCACCTGGGTGGGCAGCGCGCCGAGCGTGCCATCGAGGGCACCCAGCGCCGTCGCCTTGACCCCGTCCAGCTGGGCCAGGACGTCGCTGCTGCTGAGGGTGGTGTCGCCGGCGGTGACGGTGATCTGCGGGGCCAGGCCGCCGGAGACGGCGTCGAGGTCGGCGTCGGAGATCTCGAGGGTCTGGATCTGGGGAGCGGAGTTCATGGGGAGACTGCCCTTCGCGTGGACGTACAGAGGGGGGACCGCCCCGCGGGGGACAGCGGGCGGGGTGCGGTGCGCAGGATCAAATCACGGAGCGTGCCCGGCATCCAGTGCGATCGCGGCCATGGAAGGGCAGTTGGTCCACCGGTCGACGGAACCATGAGGGCGCGCACACCAATTGGGGGCAGCTTCTCTACACCGCGGGCGCCACAGGCGGCTCACAGCCGTTGCCCCGGGACCCGCGAACAGGACAACTCCCCAGCAACTCCCCGTCAACGGCCCCCGCCCGCCGCGCGGTTGCGCAAGCACTGTGCAGATTCGGTTCACGGATGCATCCGCGCGCCCTTCAGCACCTTGTCCACGGCGTTGCGCGGCCCGTACACAGCGATCCCCACCAGGTCGAGACCGTCCGTCCCGACCGCCCGTACGGCCGCCCGGTTGTCGCGGTCGTTGCCCGTCGAGAACAGGTCGCTCGTGAACACCGCGCGCGGGAGGGCACGGGAGAGCACGCGCGCGTGGGCCGCCTTCAGCGTCTCCTTCGTGCCCTCGAAGACCAGCACCGGCTGCCGGAACATCGGCAGATAGGGCACGCCGTCGGCGTCCTCGTACGGCTCCCCGATCGCCTCGGGGGCGGCCGTGCCGAGGCCGCTGACCAGGAACGCGGTGACGTTCAGGCGCTGCCAGGGCTCCAGGTCCTCGCGCAGGAGGACGGCGATCTTGGTGTCGAAGCGGATGGGTTCGGCGTTCGCAGGAGGTTCGGTGCTCATGCACTGAGACTGCCGACCGCGGTCCGACTACGTCTTGTACGTTCTTTGCATGGCCGCCCGGCAGGAAGTCACCGCGTGGCGTCCCCGGGTCCCGGGCGTCACCGAGGTCTTCCACGCCCACTTCACCGAGTACGCCTATCCGATGCACGTCCATGAGGCGTGGACGCTGCTCATCGTGGACGACGGGGCCGTACGGTACGACCTCGACCGGCATGAGCACGGCACCCCGCACGACACGGTGACCTTGCTGCCGCCGCATGTCCCGCACAACGGCTCCCCCGCCACGCCGGGCGGTTTCCGCAAGCGGGTCGTCTACCTCGACACCTCGCTGCTCGGCGAGGACCTCGTCGGGCCCGCCGTCGACACCCCTGACCTCCGCGATCCGCTGCTGCGGCTCCGGGTCGGCCAGTTGCACCAGTCCCTCGACCATCCCGGCGACGAGTTGGAGGCCGCGAGCAGGCTGACGTTCATCGGGGAGCGGCTCACCGCGCAACTGCGCCCGCGCCTCGTCCCCGACGTCCCGCGCACCGACCCGGCCCTCGCCCGCCGGCTGCGCGAGCTGCTCGACGAGCGGGTGGTGGAGGGCGTCTCCCTGGAGGAGGCCGCCGCGCTCGTCCACGCCCATCCCGCCCACCTGGTACGGGCGTTCAGCACCGCGTACGGCATCGCCCCGCACCAGTACCTCACCTCCCGCCGCGTCGACCGCGCCCGGAGGCTGCTCCTGGACGGGCAGCGGCCGGGGGACGTCGCCTCGGCCACCGGGTTCTTCGACCAGTCCCATCTCACCCGGCACTTCCGGAAGTTGGTGGGGGTCACGCCGGGCCGCTACGCGAAGTCCGCGTAAACCGGCGGCGGTTCGCGGAGCGGCCGACCTATCGTCCACCCCATGGACTGGCATGACTGGCACGAGAAGTACGACTCCCCCGACTCCTACCTCGGACGACGCCTCGCCCTCGTCCAGGACCGCGTCCGTGCCGCCCTCGACGACGCCCCGCCCGGCCCCCTGACCGCCGTCAGCCTCTGCGCCGGGCAGGGGCGGGACCTCATCGGCGTACTGGCCGGCCATCCGCGGCGGGACGACGTACGGGCGCGGCTGGTCGAGCTGGACGAACGGAACGTGGCCGCGGCCAGGGCTGCGGCCGTCGGACTCCCGGGGGTCGAGGTCGTCGCTGGGGACGCCTCGCTCACCGATCACTACGCCGGTCTCGTGCCCGCCGATCTCGTGCTGATCTGCGGGATCCTCGGGAACATCACCGACGCCGACGTCGAGCGGCTCCTCGACCACTGCACCCGGCTGTGCCGTACCGGCGGCACGGTGATCTGGACGCGGAGCCGGCACATCGAGCCCGATCTGGTGCCTCAGGTGTGCGCGTGGCTGGAGGAGCGGGGGTTCGAGCGGCTGTGGGTGTCCGACCCGGGGCTGGGGTTCGGGGTGGGGGCGCACCGGTTCGGCGGCGAGCTGCGGCCGCTCGTGCGCGGGGAGCGGATGTTCGAGTTCGTGGGGTACGACGTGCTGCGGGCCAGGTGAGACGTCGGCCCGGTCAGGCCGACGACGGGCGCTGCGTCAGGTGGGTGAAGGCGTCCAGGTTGCGGGTCGACTCGCCGCGGGACACCCGCCACTCGTACTCCTTGCGGATCGCGGACGCGAAGCCGAGCTCCAGGAGGGTGTTGAAGGCGCCGTCCGCCGCTTCCAGGGTCTGGCCGAGGAGGCGGTCGATCTCGTCCGGGGTGACCGCGGCGAGGGGGAGCTTGGCGGTGACGTAGACGTCGCCGAGCTGGTCGACGGCGTAACTCACGCCGTACAGCTTGAGGTTGCGCTCCAGGAGCCAGCGGTGGACGCCGGGTTCGTTCTCGTCGGGGTGGCGGATGACGAAGGCGTTGAGGGAGAGGGAGTGGCGGCCGGCGAGGAGGGAGACCGTGGTCTTCAGCTTGCGGGTGCCGGGGAGCTGGATGACGTAATGGCCGGGCTCGGGGCTCTCCCATTCCAGCTCGGCGTCCTTGAGGACGCCCTCGATGACCTTCTGCGCATCAGCCATGGTGGGAGCGTACGCGACGGCGGTGCGCCTGCATCGCGGCTGTGTAGACGTCCGCGGTCGCGGCGGCGGCGGTGTCCCAGCCGAAGGACTGCGCGTGCCGGGCGGCGGCCTCGCCCATGCGGGGGGCCAGGTCCGGGTGGTCCGCGAGGTCGCGGAGCACGCGCGCGTAGTCGGCGGGATTGTGACCGCGTACGAGGAAGCCCGTCTGGTTGTCGCGTACGGCCACCGGCAGCCCGCCGACCGCCGCCGCGAGCACCGGCGTACCGGCCGCCTGGGCCTCTATGGCGACCAGGCCGAAGGATTCGCTGTACGACGGCATGACCAGGACGGACGCGGCCCGGAACCAGTCCGCGAGCTGGTCCTGGCCGACGGGCGGGCGGAACCGTACGACGTCCGCGATGCCCAGGCGAGAGGCCAGCTTTTGCAGGCCCTCGGGCTTGGCGAGGCCGCTGCCGCTGGGGCCGCCGACCACGGGGACGACCATGCGGGAGCGGAGTTCCGGGCGCTCGTCGAGGAGGACGGCGACGGCCCGGAGGAGGATGTCGGGGGCCTTGAGGGGCTGGATGCGGCCCGCGAAGAGGGGGATGAGCGCGTCCTGGGGGAGGTCGAGGCGGGCGCGGGCGGCGGCGCGGCCGTCTGCGGGGCTGAAGCGGTCCAGGTTCACGCCGGGGTGCACCACCGCGACCTTGGCGGGGTCGGCGTCGTAGTGGTGGACGAGTTCGTCGCGTTCCTCGGTGGTGTTCGCGATGAGGCGGTCGGCCGCTTCCACGATCTGGGTCTCGCCGATGACCCGGGCGGCGGGCTCGGGGGTGTCGCCGTCGGCGAGGTTGGCGTTCTTGACCTTGGCCATGGTGTGCATGGCGTGCACCAGGGGGACGCCCCAGCGCTGGGCGGCGAGCCAGCCGACGTGGCCGGAGAGCCAGTAGTGCGAGTGGACGAGGTCGTAGTAGCCGGGGCGGTGGCCGGCCCACGCCTGCATGACGCCGTGCGTGAAGGCGCACAGCTGGGCGGGGAGCTCCTCCTTGGCGAGGCCCTCGTAGGGGCCGGCGTCGACATGGCGGACGAGTACGCCGGGGGCGAGCTGGACCGTCGGCTCCAGTGCGGCCGTCGTCGCGCGCGTGAAGATCTCGACCTCGACGCCGATCGCGGCGAGGCGCTGCGCGAGTTCGACGATGTATACGTTCATGCCGCCCGCGTCGCCCGTGCCGGGCTGGTGGAGCGGGGAGGTGTGCACCGACAGCATCGCGATACGGCGGGGTCGGCGGTGCAGCCTGAGCCGCGGGGGCGTTGCCGGGGAGCGTCGCCCGAGCCTGCTGACGTACTGGCTCACGTGGCGGTCCTCCTTGCAGCGGGCATGCCGGACGGAGGGTGCGGGGCGCCCTCCAAGGGGGTGCAACATCGGAGGGACGGGTTCCCATTCCGGGGGCGGTGATTTTTACCGGGGCATTACCGTTGGTCGCTCAACTGTTCGGGGTGCGGGTGCGTCCGTCGATGCCTGCGGCGGCCCCGTCCCTGAGTGGGGGCTCGCGTCGCGCCGCTGCGGGCGGACACCCCCGGTACGTCCCCTGCTCGCCGTTGCGCCGGCGTGCGTGATGCCCCGGCCGGGGCGCATACCCTCGTAGGCATGACATCCCGTGCCTCCGTCCGACCTGTGGGCACGGTCACGCGCGGGACCACCAATCCCAATCGGTTGCGGCGGATGGACCGGTGGATCGCCGCGGTGCATGGGGGCGAGCTGCGGCGCGCCGCCGATCCCGTCGCCGTCGATCTCGGGTACGGGGCCGCGCCCTGGACCGCCGTCGAGCTGCTCGCGCGGCTCCGTACGGTCGCTCCACGCGCGCGTGTCGTCGGTGTGGAGATCGAGCCCGCGCGCGTGGCGGCCGCGAAGCCGTACGAGCGGGAGGGGCTGGAGTTCCGCCACGGGGGGTTCGAGATCCCTGTGCCGCAGCGGCCGATGCTGATCCGGGCCGCCAATGTGCTGCGGCAGTACGACGAGGGCGAGGTCGCCGAGGTGTGGGGGCGGCTGTGCGCGCGGCTCGCGCCGGGCGGGCTGCTGGTCGAGGGGACCTGCGACGAGATCGGGCGGCGGCATGTGTGGGTCGCGCTCGGGGCGGAAGGGCCTCGGACGGTTACCTTCGCCACCCGGTTGGGGTCGCTGGAGCGGCCGTCCGATCTCGCGGAACGGCTGCCGAAGGCGCTGATCCATCGGAATGTGCCCGGTGAGCCCGTGCATGCCTTTCTGCGGGACTTCGATCGTGCGTGGGCCGCCGCGGCGCCCTATGCCTCGTACGGGGCCCGGCAGCGGTGGATGCGGGCGGTACGGGATCTCACGGCCGAATGGCCGGTCGTGGACGGGCCGGTGCGGTGGCGGCAGGGGGAAGTGACCTTGGCGTGGGGGGCGTTGGCGCCGCGCGGCTGACATCGCACTTGCCTGTCTGACCTGCGGGGAACGATCTCCTTGAGTCGTTCGTCACAAAGGCGGGGAGATCGTCATGGGGCGGGTGGATCAGGGGGAGGGACGTACTACCTCTGTCGTTTTCTTTCACGACATGGCACGATCCCCCAGACGTCCGTAAGTTACTGACGGTAAATCAGATTTGGGGGCTGGGGTATGGGTGCGGGCAAGCGCGGGCTGGTGACGGCTGCCGTGACCGTGGTCTGTGCGGTCACAGTGCTCGCGGCGCCCGGTACGGCGTTCGCCAGCCCGAGTCCCACCCCCACCCCCACCCCCAGTCCCACGCCTTCGGCTTCGGCCACCGCCGGGACCAACAAGGACCTTGAGGCCGTACGGGAGAAGCTGGACGCGCTCTATCACGCCGCCGCCGTGGCCACGGACGCGTACAACGCCGCCGAGGAGGCCGCCGACCAGCAGTCGGCCGCGATCGTGGCGTTGGCGAAGAAGATCGTCAAGGGGCAGGAGCGGCTCGCCGAGTTGAAGAAGCGGGCGGGGGCGGCCGCCGCCGCGCAGTACCGCAGCGGCGGGCTGCCCGACGAGGCGCAGCTGATGCTCAGCGACAACCCACGGCAGTTCCTCGACGGTGCCGGGCGGGTGCTCCAGGGGCAGCGCGCCACCAAGGGGCTCATCGCGGAAATGACCCGCACCCAGCAGGACTTGGAGCAGTACGCGAAGGACGCCTCCACGCAGTGGGAGAAGCTGGAGGCCAACCGGAAGACCAAGGCCGCCGCGAAGAAGAAGGTCAAGGAGCAGATCGCGGCAGCCGAGGAGCTCGAGTCCAAGCTGGAGAAGGAGGAGAAGGAGCGCCTCGCCCGGCTGGAGCAGGAGGCCGCGTACAAGTCGCAGACCGCCTGGCTGGACTCCGGGATCCTCGACGAGATCAACGGCAAGGCGTCCGCGCAGGGCAAGAAGGCCGTGGAGTACGCGACCTCGCAGATCGGCAAGCCGTATGAGTGGGGTGCGGAGGGGCCCGGGTCGTACGACTGCTCCGGGCTGACCTCGCAGGCCTGGGCCAGTGCCGGGACGGCCATTCCGCGGACCTCGCAGCAGCAGTGGAAGCAGCTGGAGCATGTGGACATCAAGGACATGCGGCCCGGGGACCTCATCATCTACAACTCCGATGCCAGCCATGTCGCGATGTACATAGGCGACGGCGCGATCGTGCACGCGCCGCGTCCGGGGCGGACGGTGACGATCGCGGGGGCGGGGTCGATGCCGATACTGGCGGTCGTGCGGCCGGATGCCTGAGATGCCTGTGGGTGCTTGAGACCGGGGTCACGTGATGCAGGGCACCTCGGGCGTCGAATAAACCCCCGGCCGACGTGACGTTCGTCATTCCCGCACCTCGGGCGGGGTGTCCAACTGCGGTAGGGAACGCGGCATATGACAGCGGCCGCCCGCCGAGCCGGGTGCCGTACACCATTCCGCTCCGGCGCCGACTACCGCTATGGTCCCCGTCGGTGGGTCGAGGTCCCTCGTCCCCGCCATGCCCTCGGGGGGAGGGAAGGAACCCAGGACGATGCCCGTACCCGTACCGCGGCAGAGAGCGATCCCGGCCGTGGAAGGTGGTCAGGCGCAGGCCGCTACCGCAGTCGGCGGCCCTTCATCAAGGGAAGAGGCCCCGCGCAAGGACGTCACGGTCGAGAAGAACAACGGCACCCATCTGACGCTGCTGGTGATCGAGGACGATCCCGGCGGCTCCACGCTCGTGCCCGAACTTCTCGACTCCGCCGGCAACCCCATCCGCGTCCGCACGGCCCGCAATCTCACCGAGGCCGAGCGGCTGCTCACCGACGACGTCCACTGCATCCTGCTGGACCTCGCCCTGCCCGCGCCCGCCCGTGACGGGGGCGACGAGCTCGCCGTGCTCAAGCACGTCCTCCAGCTCGCGCCCCGCCATGCCGTACTCGCCCTCACCGCCTCCGGCGACGCCGAGCGCGGGGCGGAGGCGGTGCGCGTGGGCGCCCAGGACTACCTTTTCCGGGATGAACTGGACGGGCGGCTGCTGAGCCGCGCGATCCGCTACGCCGTGGAGAGGAAACGTTCCGACACGGCCGAGCGACGGCTCGCCGAGGGCCGGGTACGGGCGCAGGAGAACCGGCGCCTGGAGCGCGGGCTGCTGCCCACGCCGCTGCTGGAGGGCTCGTCGCTGCGGTTCGCGGCGCGATACCGGCCGGGGCGCTCGCGCGCGCTGCTCGGCGGCGACTTCTACGACGTCGTACGGACCCCCGACGGCACCGTGCACGCCATGATCGGCGACGTCTGCGGGCACGGGCCCGACGAGGCGGCGCTCGGCGTGGAGCTGCGGATCGCCTGGCGGGCGCTGACGCTGGCGGGGCTGTGCGGGGACGAGCTGCTGGGCACGTTGCAGCAGGTCCTTGAGCACGAGCGGTCCGACGAGGAGATCTTCGCGACGCTGTGCACGGTGGACATCGCGCCGGACGGGCGTCGGGCGGGGCTGTGTCTCGCGGGGCATCCGTCGCCGCTGGTCGCGCGTCCCGGGCGGCCGGCCCAGCTGCTGCCGTACGACAACAACGGGCCCGCGCTCGGGCTGCTGTCCGGGGCGCGGTGGCCTCGTATGCAGGTCGAGCTGGGGCGGGAGTGGAGCCTGATGCTCTACACCGACGGGCTGATCGAGGGCCGGGTCGGAGCCGGTGGGGAACGGCTCGGGCAGGACGGGATGGTGGAGATGGTCCGTCGTCAGCTGTCCGAGGGGCTGGCCGGGGAGGCGTTGTTGCGGGCCGCGGTGAGTGAGGTGCGGGAGCTCAATGGGGGCGAGCTGACGGATGACGTGGCTGTCTTGCTGCTGGATCGGGTGAGCTGAGGCCGCTTTATCGGTCGTGGGTCGACTGCGGGTCCGTTGTGGCTGGTCGCGCCCACGCGGCGGAGCCGCACGTTGATACAGCCCCGCGCCCCTAAAGGGGCGCGTCAGTCCTGGCCCGCGTTATTACCTGCCGCCGTTCCAAGGACCGTAAGGTCCGTCGCTGCTGCTGCCCCTGCCGCCCCTGCCTCCGCCGCCCGATACCTGGCGGAGCGCCGGGCGTACGTCCACGAAGAAGACGATCGAGGCGACCAGGCCCGCGAGCTGGAGGAACAGCATCGGGACCAGGAGGTTCACCGCTACGGCCACGCCGAGGATGATCAGCCAGAAGCCCTTGTTCTGCTTGTCGGCGGCGCGGTACGCGTCCTCGCGGAACAGGGCGGCCATCACGAAGGCCACCACCGCGAACGCCAGCATGGCGAGGTAGAGCAGCCACATCAACCCCGCGAAGCCCTGCATCAGCACAACATCCACCACCCGACTCGGCTCGTCGTTACGCGGTCACCGTACCCGGAGAACGGGCCGGACACCCCAGAGGTGCCCGGCCCGCTTCAGGTACCGCCGCTTACTTGGCGGGCGGCGTCGTCTTCTTGGCGGTGGTCTTCCGTGCCGGAGCCTTCTTGGCGGCCGTCTTCTTCGCGGGCGCGGGGTCCGGGGCAGCGGCGGCGGCCGGCTTCGGCTCCTCCTTGACCTCGACGGGCTCGGCCTTGGGCTCGACGGCCACGGCGAGCTCCTCGATCTCCTCGGCGGCCTCGCCACGCCAGGTCTTCACGGCCTGCTCGCCGTGCTCGGCGACCTTCTCGTAGGTCTCGCGGGCCTTGACGGCGTACTCGGCGGCGACGCCGACACCGCGCAGGGCCAGGTCCTGGGCGGACTCGCCGAACTTCTTGAGGTCGGCGTCGATGGTGGAGCCGAGCTTCTTGATGTCGCCGTCCAGGGTCGCGATGAACTCGTTGACCTTGGTCTGGAGGGTCTCCTGCGCCTCCTTGGCGCGGGCACCGGCCTCCTTGGCGCGGGCGGCGGCCTTCTCCTGCACGGCCTTGGGATCGGTGCCGCGTACGGCCTCGATCCGGGCCGGGGCCTCGGCGCGCAGCTGCTCGACGATGCCGGGGACCTTCTTGGCCTCCTGGTAGGCCAGGTCGCCGGCGCCGGCGAGGAAGTAGAGCGGGGTCGGGTCGGTGACGGCCTTGCGGATGTCGTCGGTGATGGCCATGGTGATGGACCTCCCGGTCGCTTTCAGGTGAGGGTTTTGGGGTCCCGCGGTCAGTCGGGCCGGTGTGAGTGGTGCGTGTGTCTGTGGCACATGTTTCTCAACTGGCCGTCTGCTGCGGGTCGGCGTCGCTGCCGTCGGCCGTGCTCTTCTTGCGAGTGGCCGTGGTCTTCTTGCGGGTACGGCGCTTGGTGGCGCTGCCCTGGGCGTCGTTGCCCGGCACGTCGGCCACCGGAGCTTCCGGCTCCGCGGAGCCGTTCTCCTCGGCCTCCCGGGTCTCCCCGGTGTCGATCCCGAATCCGTTCTCCTTGCGGAAGGACTCGTAGATCTGGAGCAGCACCTGCTTCTGCCGCTCGTTGAGCGTCGGGTCGGCGATGATGACGGCGCGCG
This sequence comes from Streptomyces sp. NPDC046909, assembly GCF_040644695.1. NCBI lineage: Bacteria > Bacillati > Actinomycetota > Actinomycetes > Kitasatosporales > Streptomycetaceae > Streptomyces > Streptomyces sp. NPDC046909. The sequence goes on from NZ_JBEYXC010000025.1 coordinate 52,842, forward strand.
TCTCCACCTCGTCCCGGTCCCGCTCGGCGTCGAGGATGCCGGCGCGGACGTACAGCGTCTCGGCGGAGATCCGCAGCGCCTTGGCGACCTGCTGAAGCACCTCCGCGCTCGGCTTGCGCAGCCCGCGCTCGATCTGGCTCAGATACGGATTGGACACCCCGGCGGCGTCGGCGAGCTGCCTGAGCGAGAGCTGGGCGTTTCGCCGCTGCTCGCGCAGGTACTCACCGAGATTGCCGACGTTGAGCGATGCCATGCCTCTACTCTGCCGCACTCCCGCTAACTTTTGCAAGCACCCGCTTGCAAAAGTGCGCCACGCCACGTGGGGGGGGAGGGAGTCGCTGGGAAGCAGCGTTGTCAGTGGGCTCTGCCAGGGTGTGCGTCGTGGATGAATTGGTGGAGCGTGTCGACGCTCAAGATCGCGTGTTGGGGGTGGTCAACCGTCTGGAGGCGGTTCGGAAGGGTTGGCTGCACCGGATCGCCCTGACGGTGTGTCGTGATGAGCGGGGGCGGATCCTCGTCACACGGCGGTCGGAGCAGCTGTCGCGCTTCCCCGGGTTCTATGAGGTCGGGGCCGGTGGCGCCGTGAATGTCGGTGAGTCCTATGAACAGGGCGCCGCGCGGGAGGTGGCCGAAGAGCTGGGCATTGGTGCGCTGCCGCGCCTGCTGTTCACGTTCATCAACCGCAGCGGCTTGAGCCCTCACTGGCTCGGCGTGCACGAAGCCGTGGTGCCGGACGCTGTGACCGCCGATCCCGATGAGATCGCCTGGTATGGCTGGCTGACCGAGCCGGAGCTGCGGTCGGCCCTGCGGGAGTGGCGCTTCACCCCCGACAGCCATGAGGCCTTCAGGCGGTATCTCGCGTTCCGGACCGCGCGGTCGTGACCGACGTGTGGGCGGGGGCGGAGGGACGGGGGCCGGGGGGCGGGTGCATAGGATCGCGGGCATGCCACTGCGACCCGTTCATGTGAACATCAAGGCTGTTGACGCCTCGGCGGTCGGCCGGTTCTGGGCGGAGGCACTCGGCTGGAGTGCCTACAGCGCCGGCGTCACCACATACGTCGGTCCCGGCAGCGGTTCCGACGGCGGGTTCGTCTGGCCGGACCCGGTCGTGCTCGGCATCGACGTCGTCCCCGTCCCGGAACCCAAGTCGCCGACGAAGAACCGCGTGCACCTCGACCTCGCCACCACCTCCGCCGCCCACCAGACGGAGTTGATCGCACGCCTGAAGGCTCTCGGGGCGACGCCCGCCCACGTGGGCCAGGGCGACGACGTGCCGTGGACGGTCCTCGCCGATCCGGAGGGCAACGAGTTCTGCGTCCTGGAGCCGCGGGAGATCTACCGGGCCACAGGCCCGATCGCCGCGGTGGTGGTCGACTGCACGGACCCACGGGCCATGGCCCGTTTCTGGGGCACGGCGACGGACTGGACCGTGCGCGAAGTCGCCGACGATCACGCGTCGTTGCGCTCAGCTAAAAACGTCGGCCCGTATCTGGAGTTCCTCCGCACCCCCGACCCGAAGACCGTGCCGGACCGCCTCCATCTCGACCTCCTGCCGTACCCCGATGACGACAAGGAGGCCGAGGTGACCCGACTGCGCGCCCTCGGCGCCGCCGACCTCGACCTCGGCCAGGGCGAGGTCCCGTGGACGTGCCTGACCGACCCGGAGGGCCACGAGTTCTGCGTACTGGCCCCGCACTGACGCGAACCCTCTGACCCCGCCCGGGGTCCCGCACAAAAACGCTGGACACGGGGGACCGGACCGCCGGAAGACTGACCCCATGACCGAATCCGACCCCAAAGACATCCTCCGCCTCTACCTCCAGACCGCCCGCGACGCCCTGGTCTGGAAGCTCGAAGGCCTCTCCGAGTACGACATCCGGCGCCCCCTCACCCCGACCGGCACCAATCTGCTGGGCCTGCTGAAGCACACGGCGAGCATCGAACTGGGGTATCTCGGCGACACCTTCGGACGCCCGTCGGGCGAGGCGCTGCCGTGGCTCGCCGAGGCCGCCGAGACCAACGCCGACATGTGGGCCACCGCCGACGAGTCACGCGAGGACATCGTCGGGCTCTACCGCCGGGCCTGGGCCCACTCGGACGCGACGATCGAGGCGCTGCCCCTGGACACGGTCGGCAAGGTGCCGTGGTGGCCGGACGGCAAGGACGACGTGACCTTGCAGCACGCCGCCGTACGCGTCATCGCCGACACCCACCGGCACGCCGGCCACGCCGACATCCTCCGCGAACTCATCGACGGCGAGGTCGGCATGAACGACGGCAACGACAGCCTGCCGTCGAACGATCCGGCGTGGTGGGAGGAGTACCGGGGCCGGGTGGAGAAGGCGGCGCGGGAGGCGGGCGGGAAGGACGACTGAGCCCCGCACCGCCCTAACCCTCCCCTGAAACCAGCCGCGACGGCTTCCGCGCGACGAAGACGAACTCCCGCCCCGGCCGGTCGGGAGCGTCACGCACACCCTCAACGAAGAACCCCACCGCCCCCAACTCGGCCTCGGCCTCGCCCCGTTCACGGAACCGCAGGGTCGAGTCCGAGGTCAGCACAGCACCGTCCGCACGGAAGACGTAAGTGGAACGGAACGTCACCAACGGCCCGTCCACCTCGACCACGTCGTACCAGCTCTCGACCACCCCGGCACCGGCGATGTCGGCAACCCGGTACGAGCCCTCCTTGCTCCACCCCTCCCAGGCCCGCCGCGCCGGATCCCGGGTCTCGAACACCAGCCGTCCACCGGGACGCAGCGCCTCGTACGCGCCGCGCAACGTGGACCGCCACGCCCACGGGTCCACGATGGCCTGAGCGACATTCGCCGTCATCGTCACGAGGTCGACGTCCAGCGGTGGCAGAGCCGTCGCGTCACCGTCGATCCACCGCACCCGCCCGGCACCCGGCTTCCCTCGCGCCACATCGAGCGAGGCACGCGCCGGATCGACCCCCGTGACCTCGACACCACGCTCAGCCAGCAGCAGAGCGAAAACCCCCGTCCCGCACCCGACATCCAGCACCCGCCGCACCCCGAACTCCTCCACCATCCGAAGGTAGGCATCGAGGTCCCCCCGATCGGGGTCGAGCGCGTCGTACACGGCGGCCAGCCGGGGGTGCGCGAAGCAGTCGTCAGCCATGCGGGCGACCATAACGGGCGGCGGCCGCCCGAGTTCGGCAGTTCCCTGCCACATCGCCGGTGAACCGCCGCGAGGCTCCCCGCCCCGATATTCAGTGGCGCCGCTCACGACCGCCCGGCTACCGTCCCTCGCATGACTGCCGGGTTTGCGGCTACGCGCCGTGTCACGGTTGGGTACCCGGCCTCCGAGTGAGGTCGGGGCGGGCCAGGGGTCCGCCGGTTTCTCTTCGCCTTCGCCATCGCCACGGACGACGTAAGCGACGAAGAGAAAGAAGACAATTGCCCAACGACTTCAACCAACAGGTCATCGACGAGTTCCGGGCCAACAACGGCCGCGTCGGCGGCTGGTTCGAGGGTGCCCGGCTGCTGCTGCTCACGACCACCGGCGCCCGCACCGGCACCCGGCACACCACTCCCCTCGGCTACCTCCCCGACGGCGGCGACCGCGTCCTGGTCATCGCCTCGGCGGGCGGATCGACCAAGCACCCCGACTGGTATCGGAATGTCCTCGCGCACCCTCAAGTGACCGTGGAAGCAGGCGCGTTCACCTACGAGGCGCGGGCGGAAGTCCTCGCCGGCGACGAGCGCGAGCGGTCGTTCGCGCGGGCCGTGGAGACGGATCCGGGCTGGGCGGAGTACCAGGAGAAGGCCGGTGACCGGGTGATCCCCGTGGTCGCCCTGTACGAGATCGCGACGCCCGGTCCGCCGAACATCCGGGCCGGTTCCATCAGTGAGGGCCTCAAGCTCATCCACGACAACTTCCGCCACGAACTCGCCCTGATCAGAGAGGAGATGAGGAAGGGCGCCGGCCGGGACACCCTCCTCGCCCAACTCCGTATCAACTGCCTCACCTTCTGCCAGGGCCTGCACAACCACCACACCGGCGAGGAGGCGGGCCTGTTCCGGCTCCTCGACGCCCGGCATCCGGAAGCCGCCCCCGCGCTGGCCCGCTTGCGCGAGGAGCACAAGCGGATCGCCGCGCTGGTGGAGGAGTTGAAACAGGCGGTGTGGACGGCGGGCGAACCGGCCGCCGCCCAGGCGGAGGTGGAGCGTCTGACCGCCGAGCTGGAGGCCCATCTCACTTACGAGGAGGAGCAGTTGATCCCCTTGCTCGAAGGCTGAGGCGGTCGGCTGTCGCTGAGGCGGTCGGCAGTCGGTCAGCTATCGCTGAGGCAGTCGGCAGGGGGCTGCCGCTGCGGCGGCTAGAACGGCAGCGGCCGCCCATGCACCACCTCCAGCCCCGACACCGCCCGCGTGAGCACCACATACAGCCGGTGCAACCCCCGTTCCTCCGCCTCGGCGATCGCCGCGGGCTCGACGGCGACGACATGGTCGTACTCCAGCCCCTTGACCAGCGTCGCCGGTACGAGGGTCACGCGGGCGCCCAGGTCGTCGGGCCCGGCCGCGTCCAGACCGGCGCCGGCCAGGGCTTCCCGTACCCACGGCACATCCGCGTCGGCGGCGATCACCCCCACGGACCCCTCCCGGCCGAGGGCGTCACGCACGGCGGCCACCACCGCGCCGGGCATGTCGCCCTCGGCCGCCCGGATCCGCAACTCCCCGTCCCGGCGCAGGGATTGACCGGCCGGTACGTCGACGTCCAGCCGCTCCAGCAGCCGATTGGCCAGCCCTACGACGGCCTCGGGCACCCGGAACCCGGTGGTCAGCGGCACCACGGCCGCCTCGGCCCGCCCCAGATGCCCGAGCTGCTCGCCCCACGTCCGCGCGGCCCACGGCGCGGTGCCCTGCGCCAGATCCCCGAGCACGGTCAGCGAACCGAAGGAGGCCCGCCGGGCGATGGCCCGGCACTCCATCGGGGAGAGATCCTGGGCCTCGTCGACGACCACATGCCCGTACCCCTCCGGATGCTCGATCAGCCCGCCGAGCTCGTCGAGAAGCACGAGGTCGGCGGCCGACCAGCGCGCCGACTTCCACGACCGCGGCGGCCTGGCCCACAGCAGCGCCTTCTGCTCGTCGGCGTCCAGCACCCCGTCCGCGAACCGCGCCAACTCCTCCGGATCGGTGAGGAGTTGAGCCAAGACCTCCTCCGGCCGCACCCGAGGCCACACGGCATCGACGTACGCACTCACCGCCCGCGCCCGCTCGATCCGCCGCACCCAGGAGTTCGGCACCGCCCCTTCCCGCCGCTCGGCCCGCGCCCGCACATACGCCACGACCCGAGCCCGCACCCGCTCCCGCCCGACTCCGTACGGCGGCTCCTCCTCCCGCACCCCCGCCAGGATCCGCCCCAGCTCATCCCCCAGAACCCGCCACCGATACGTCCCGTCAGGAATGGCCAGCGACTCCACTTCCCCCACGGACACCCGGGCGTACAACGCCCGCCGCAACACCTCGGCCATCCGCACGTCGTGCTTGAGACCGGCGGCCCGCACCTCGTCCTCCCTTCCGACCGGATGCCGCGCGATCTCCTCCAGGAGCGTCGACTGCCGTACGCCGGTCTCGCCGAGGGCGGGCAGCACCTGCGAGATGTACGACAGGAAGGTCCGGTTGGGCCCGAGGATCAGCATGCCGCCGCGGCGGATGCGCTGCGGGTGGGTGTAGAGCAGATAGGCGGCCCGATGCAGCCCGACGGCGGTCTTGCCGGTACCGGGCGCCCCCTGCACACACAGCGAGAGCCGCAGCTCCCCCCGTACGAGATCGTCCTGCTCGGGCTGGATGGTCGCGGCGATGTCCCGCATGGGCCCAAGACGCGGCCGCTCGATCTCCCGCAGAACGAGGTCACCAACCCGCTCCTCCCCTTTCCCCTCCCCCAGTCGCTCATCCTCCATCCCGGTGAGATCGGCGGAGTCCCCTCGACTCCCCGGCGCCCACCCGAACCGCCGCCGCACGGCGACGCCCTGCGGATCCCGGGCGCTGGCCTGGTAAAAGGCGCGGGAGACGGGCGCCCGCCAGTCGACGACGAGCGGCGGTGCGGCGGGATGCTCGCTGATCCGCAGCCGCCCGATGTGCAGCGTCTGACGGTCGCCGGCCGAGTCCAACCGCCCGAAGAACAACGGCCCTTCGGGCAGCTCCCGCATCTCCTTGGCCCGACTGCGCAACTGATACCCGAGCACTTCGGCATCGGCCCCGGAGGCGGAGACGTCCTCGCCGCTGACGACCTGCTCCTGAGCCCCTTCGACCATGGCGGCGAGGGCGGCGCGGCAGTTGTCGTGGTGGGTGCGTTCGAGGTGGAGGGCGTGATGGAGGGGTGACGTCATACGGCACAGCGTACCGAAATAACGTAACCGAGTTAAATTTTTTACCGAGCCTCAGAAGCTCACGGCAGACCTCAGGAAGCCTGAGCAAACCGCGTCAGCCCACCGGCAAGCATCCCGAAGCCCCGCTCCGCCGCGACCACCGCATCAGCCCGTACGACCTCGGCGTCCTCCCCCTCCATGACCCGCCGCCAGTTCTCCTCAGCCAGCACCCGCCGCACCGCGACGATCTGCCCAGCGGCCAGCCGCGCGTCCAGATCTCCACCGAGCGCCTCGGCGAGGGCCGCCTCGGAGCGCTCCAGGTGGGTGTGAAGACGACCGACGAGGGCCGGAGTCCCGTAGAGCAGCGCATAGAAGGCACGCACGGCAGGGTGGCCATTCACCCCGGTGATGGGATCGTCCCGCTCGATCCCATCGACAAAATGCAGCCGCAGCGCATCAAGAGGCGCAACCCCCACCCCCCGCTCCCACACCACCCGCGCGGCCTCGTCCTCATGATCGGCGATCCGACGAAAGACGAGATCCTCCTTGCTCGGGAAGTACCGGAAGAGCGTCGGCTTCGAGATCTCGGCCGCAGCGGCAATCTCCGCGACCGACACCGCGTCGTACCCCTTCTCCAGGAACAGACCGATCGCGATCTCGGAGACGGTCTCGTACATCCGCTGCTTCTTGCGCTCACGCAGGCCGGGCTCGCTCATGGGGTTGAGCGTACGAGGTGAGCGGGGTCGTGACGCCCGTGCCCTACGCCAAGGCGCGAGCAAGGTAGGGGTTCGCCCGTGGCTGGACCGACAGGCCGAGGAAGGCGGTGGCCTCCGCCAGTGTCATCGCGTACGAGTCCACGGCCCGGCGGACGTTGGGGGCGTCCAGAGCGGCTCCGGTCACCAGACGGTCGAGGTCGATGTACGCCGACCGTACGATCTCGATACCCCGGTAGACCCGCCAGTCCACCTGCCAATCGCGGGTGCAGTCCTCGGGCAGTCGCAGCGTCCATCGACGGAACAGGCGCTGCCGGATCTCCGGCCCCGTCGGGGTCAGATGCATGTGCCGGATCAGGTCGTAGAGCGGATCGCCGACCAGCGCCATCTCCCAGTCGATGAGCGTCAGTGCGAACTGGTCGTCCCGCCGCACGAGGTTCCACGGGTTCAGATCGCCGTGCAGCAGAGCCGGTGTGCGATGGCTGAGCTTGTGCTGGGAAAGGATCTCCCTCAGCCGGGAGGCGTCGGGGAGGCCGAGGAACCGTGCCAGTTGTTGCGAGTCCTTGGGCAACCCCCTGACCAGCATGACGAGTTGGTCTGTGAGCCAGCCGTAGAATCCCCCCTTCTCCTCGCCCGCGGCCGGGTCCACCTGGAAGCAGTCCACCTGTGTCAGCGCGGCCAGTTGGTCGACCAGCGCGTCGGCCTCGTGCGGCAGGAGGCCGTGCACCGGGTGGGCGGGTTTGCGGCCGGTGTCGTGCGGTCCTTCGTAGGTGTGGATGGCGAAGGGGTCTTTGGAGTGGCTCTCGCCGAGCGCCAGGACCCGGGGCGCGGCGACCCGCACCAGCGACTGCTCGATCGCCGCCAGCACGGTGTGCTCACTGAGAAAACTGGGTTCGCGTCGGCAGAAGTCCGCCACTTTGCGTCGCACCACGACGGGAAAGGCGACGCCCGGTACCCGGACCACCGAATTGAGATGCGCCGTGCCTTTGAACACCCTGCTGGCAGGTGCGGCACCCTCCAGGAGGAGAGCGGAGGCCACCGCTGAATGCGGGAAGTCGGACCGCTCAGGGACACGTCCGTCCGGTTTCCAGTCGATCGCCCGGACAGCCGTCCGTGACGGCGTGCCACCGTCGGCGCGGCGGGAGGCTCGCCAACGGAACAGGATGCGCTCGACCTCGGCCTCACTCGCCACGTTCCGTAGCCTGAGCGGCTCGGCGGCCGCCTCCAAGGCCCGGCAGACGGCGGCGGTGGCGTCGTCCAGACTCTTCTGGTCGTAGGACCGTTCCAGCGACTGCGCGGCCCGCATGACGTCGGGGTAGACCGACTGCGCCCGCTCGAACGCGACGTAATGGCGCAGGTCTCTGGCCACCCCGTTGACCGCCGCGGGGCGCACTGACGTCATGGCGTCCGCCCAGGCCGCGATGACCTCGTCCCATTGGTAGGACGGGTACTGCATCCGGACCAGATGGGTGGCGAGGTCGTGCAGGGGGTCGCCGTAGGTCGCCAGTTCCCAGTCGACGCAGATCAGCGGCGGATCACCCTCGTACGACATGATCACGTTGTCGCGGTGGAGGTCCGCGTGGAGCAGGCTGTAGGGGCGCCGTGCCATCGCGGGCACTCGCTCGGCCAGCCGGATCAGGGCGTCCTCCGGGATGCCGAGCGCCGCGAACAGGCCCCCGAAGCCAGGCCAGTTGGGCTTGCGGATCTTCAGGTCCGCCATGTGTGCCAGGGTCCGCAGGAAGTCCTGGCTACCGGTGTGGTTGCTGGGCCAGCCGGGGGGCAGTGGCGGCAGTGCTCGTCTGCGTACCTTGGCCATTTCGGCGAGCAGACCGGCCAGTGCTCTTATCAGGAGGTCGTCGACGGGTTTGCCGTTGCCGCAGACGCTGGAGAGCGGAACGCCTTCCACATAGCTGTGGATCGCGAAGCCGTCCCCTTCGAAGAGACACTCCGGCACATGGGGCAGAACGTCCTTGATGGCGCGGAGGATGGCCCGTTCGTTCGGCCAGGTCCGGATCACCACCGGCAGCGCCTCGGCCCGCCGCTGCCGCACGATCACAGAGGTACCGGGTTCTCGGTCGACCAGCTGTGCCAGAGGTTCCGTCAGGGGTAGTACGAGGTTTCGGTTATGGAAGCCACTGATGACATTTCCCAATTCCTCGGCATGCCGGATGAACGCCTCATAGTCGGCGTCGGGCCGATCACTAGTGGCACGCCCCCCAGCTGAAAAAGGGGGGACAAATGGTGGGGCCACTGGCCGCTCCGGGTACTAGCACGGGAGGGAAGGAGAGCAGGCGCACTACTCGCATCGTGATACAGGATGCGACTAGAGACACAGTCGAGCTGGCCACAACGTGTGGTTTGCCACATGTTTGAACCGGTTCGATCGAGGCTGGCGTGTTGTGCCATCCTCCGTGCGCGGACGGGAGCGGTTACCCACCGAGATTGCGGCAGCGTAGCAAATGACACACCGTGCCTAATCCCTGGCCCTAGGGTCACCGTGCCTCTTCGCGGGCATGACGGAACGGCTCCGGCGGATATCCCGGACACGCCCGGAGACGAATTCTTCATGCCTTCGTTACGAGCCGGAGACGCAATTCATTCAGGGCGGGCGAGGAGGTCCCACGCCGACTGGAACCACGCCTCCATACTGTCCACGAAGACGGACCCCGGTGACTTCGGGTCGGCATCCCTGACGAAATGGATCAGGGTCGCTCCCAGTCCCAGCACGTCACGGCACTTAATCACCTCGCCGGGGGGCACCTCGATGGAGCGCGTCATGACGTTGTACATCCCGTGAAGGGCTTCGACGCCGTTCAGAAGGTAGAGCTTGAACGCCGGGATCAGGTCCACGCGGCGCGTCTCGACCTTCACGTCCGGAACCAGCTTCTCGGTCTTCAGTGCCTGTAGCACACTGCGCAGTGACTCTGTGTGCTGTTGGCTGATGTCACGCAATCGCTCCTGTGGACGCGGGTCCCCCGGGTTACCAATGGCCCGTGGATACGGCAGCGGCCCCGTCAAGTCCGGCAGAAGCAGACGCAAGGAGATGCGCTCGGGAGCGATCTCGCGCGCGTGGATACGTTCAGCTTGAAGACGTATGTGCGCATCCAAGGACTCGGTGGTCAACGTGTATACGTCCAGGGTGACTTCGGACCGCTCGAACGCCTGGCGGATGACGTCACCCAGCGTCGCACCGGATCTGGGTCCGGTCGCCCTCGGCTCCGCCGGCTGAATGAGCTGGGTCTTGATCACCCTAGTCCCTCTGCCCTGCTCCCCCTTGATCCAGCCCTCGCTGGCGAGTTCGCGAAACACCCGCTGGACCGTGTCCCGGGAGACCTCGAACTCCTCGGCGAGAGCGCGCTGCGACGGCAGAAGGGTCTGCGGCGGATACGTTCCATCCAGCATCCGAGCACGCAGCGCAGTGGCGACGCGCCCGAACTCCGCGCCTCCGCCGTCACCGGCCTGCTGTGCGTCCACGATGCGACCGTACCTCTTCCCGCCCACCGGCAAACCAGCAACCAGTCAACTTCCCAGTCATATTGGGCGGTTGGTTAAGGGATCAGCCCACCTGGGCAGACCACCGTCAAGCCAATCAGTCCAATTGGAAGGGGGTGGGATCGATGCTCATGTTCCAAGTAGCCCGAGGATTAGGCGAGTTCCTCCTGGGCCAGCAGACACAGGCTCAGCTCGGCGTCGTCGGCGTGCTGGTCCTGTTGCTGATCGGCATCGGTCTGCGGGCGAAGCGGTACGGGCTCGCCGCTTGGGCGGCGGTGGTGTTCGTGGCGCTGATGACTCAGGCTTGAGGCCGATGCGTCAGACCTGGCCCAGGAGCATGGCCCGGACCAGCGCCAGCGAGTTCACCACGAGCCCCGCCCCCGCCTCCCGGAGCACCTTCTCCTTGCGCTCGTTACGCGCGTAGCCGAGGAAAGGGACGCCGGCGCCCAGTGCGGCTTCGTAGTCGGAGGGGGTGTCGCCGATCATCAGGGCGGAGCGGGGGGCCGCACCCATGGCGTTGAGGGCGCGGTTCAAGCAGTGGGGGTCGGGTTTGAGGTGGTGGAGGTCCTGAGTGCGGCCGTAGATGTGGGGATGGAAGCAGGAGGTCAGGCCTCGGGTCGAGAGGTACTTGCGGACCACCCTGGGTGAGTTGTTCGTCGCTATCGCCAAGCGGGAGCCGATCGCCGTCCAGGTGCGTATCAAGGGGTCCGCGTACGCCGTCGGCATCGCCGAGGTCGCGGCGCGCAGTTCCTCCTGGGTGAGACGTTCCTCCAGTTCGTCGACGAGGTCGCTGCCGGGGTGCCGGCGGTCGACGGCGCGGAGGACGACGTGGGGGTCGAGGGACTCCCGTTCGTCCTCCGTCACCAGGCCGTGCAGGCCCCGGCCCTCCAGCCACTCGACCAGTTCCCTGGCCACCCGCTCCGCCGAGTGCCCGGCGAACAGCCGACAGATCGGCCCGTCGAAGTCCCACAGGACGACTCGGGCGCCGGTGATCAGTTCGCGGAGTTCCTCGAGTTCTGCTGTCACCGCTTCAGTCTGCGTCGTATCAGAGGTCACTAGGAGAGTGTCAGGTCCGTCGTGATGGTTTCCCAGAGGGCGTCGAACCACTTCTGGGATTCCTCCACGAACGCCTCGTCCCGCTGGCTCGCGGTCTTCATGAAGGAGAAGAGGACGGACCGGGAGCCGAGGACGTCGTACATCTCCAGGGTCTGGCTCTCGTACTCCTCCTCGCGCCTTTCCAGCATGTAGTAGCCGAGGAGGACTTCTTCGCCGTTGAGCAGGTACATCTTCACCGGCGGGGTGAACGGCAGGGCGCGGAAGGTGACCTTGACGTCGATGCCGTGGGTGGAGCGGACCGCGTTGAGGTTGTACTTGAGGACGTGGGCCTGGGCGTTGCGCATCTCCAGCCAGCGCTGGTGGACCGGGTCCGCTTCCTCGGCGCCGGGCTCGACCAGGACCGGGAAGGCGAGATTGATGTCCCGGGAGGGCAGCAGGACGCGGAACTCGATGGATTCGGGGCGGATCTTGCCCTCGTGGATGCTGCGGAGCGAGTCGCCGAGGGCCAGCATCAGGGTCTCGGAGGTGTGGCTCACCACGTCCACCCGCACCCGCTGCGCCGAGAACGCCTCCGTGAGTCGCGGCGCCAACCCCACCATCGTCGGCTGAGGCGCGCCCCGCACCGGCGCCGGCTCCGCGATCCGCGGGGGGCTTCCCTTGCTGACGTTGCTCAGCAGGCCGTCCTCCTGGAGGGCGCGCAGCGCCTGGCGGACGGTGCCGCGTTCCACGCCGAACTCCTCCGCCAGTTCGGCCTGGGTGGGCAGGCGGTCCCCCGCCTTGAGGTCTCCGACGCGAATACGTTCCCGCAGGATGTCGGCGATCTCCTGGGGCGAGAGCCTTCTGCTGCCGTTCACTGCCACGTTCTCCGAGTCCACGACCAAACGGTACAACTCCATTCCATCTACGGGGAGTTGTTTAAGAGTTGTTTCTAAGTACCGACCAAGTGGGTACATCTAGCTTCGAGTTGGTTGCCAACTTAGCCAAGTTGGCGGAAGCTCAGCCTCCTCATCGCCCAAAGGGGGAATGACCGTGCCCGCTCTCTACCTCCTCTCCGCCATCTTCGTCGTCGGCGTCGAGCAGACCGTCCAGTGGAAGTACGGCGCCACCGGAATCATCGGCCTGCTGCTGCTCACCATCGGCGTCAAGGCCAAGAGCCCGGCGATCAGCTCGATCGGTGCCGTCGTGCTCGCCCTCCTGGTCGCGGGGCCCGCCCTATGAAGAAAGTGCGCCGCCCGGATACACCCCTGTGGGAGACCATCAGCTCGTGAGCGTCAGCTCCGAACTGATCGTCTCCCACAGTGCGTTGAACCACAGGTGGGACTGCTCGACGAAGGTGGTGTCCCGCAGGTCCTCGCCCTGCTCGAAGGCGAACAGCATCGACTGGGTGCCCTCGGCGTCGTACATCTGCAGGAACTCGTGGTCGATCTGTTCCTCGCGCTGGGTGAGGGTGTAGTACGCGAAGAGGGCTTCCGTGTTGTTGAGCAGGTACAGCTTCACCGGCGGGGTGAAGGGCAGGGCGCGGAAGGACACCCGGACATCGATGCCATGGGTGGCGCGCAGGGCCTGGAGGTTGTGCTTGAGCACATGTCCCTGGGCGTTGCGATGGGCCAGCCAGTGGCGCTGGAGCCGCCCGTCCGCCGAGGCGTCGACCGGGGCCGGGAAGGCCAGCTCGATGTCCCGGCTCGGCAGCAGGACGCGAACGTCGACCTTGGCCGGTTTCAGCTGTCCGGCGTGGATCTGACGCAGCGGCTCGCCGAGGGCGAGGTTGAAGGAGACCGAGGTCAGACAGAGGGCGTCGATCTCGACGTGCGGGGCCGCGAAGGCGGCGGCGACGCGCGGGGCGAGGGCCACCGTCGTGGGCTGCGGCGGGGCTCCGGGGCCGGTCAGCGCCCTGGTGAGGTCATGGGCGACGGTCGCGGGGCTCCCCTTGGACACATTGGTGAGCAGATGCTCGGACTGCAGAATCCGCAGGGCCTGCCGTACGGCCCCGCGCTCCACCCCGAATTCGCTGGCCAGCTTGGCCTGGGTGGGCATGCGCTGACCCGGCCGCAGCTCACCGGAACGGATCCGGGAGCGCAGCTCGTCGGCCACCTCACGATGTGACGTGTGTGGCCGCTGTGACCTCTCCCGTCCATTGACGGAGGCGTGTTTCGGGTCCACGACCAAACACTACAACTTCCCGCCATCTTTGGGCAGTTCGCGGGAAGGTGGTTATGAGACGACTCCAAGCGGAGATAACTACAGTGAAGTTGGTCGCCAACTTGTACGACATGGTCAAACTTCAAACAGGTTGGCGTCACCAGACCAAGGGGGGATCGTCATGCCGTTCGCCATCGCCATCGCCGCCCTCGCCATCGGATTCGAGCAGCTCGTCCAGTGGAAATGGGGGCCGATGGGCATCGTCGCCTTTGTCCTTCTCACCGTCGGCATCAAGGCAAAGAGCACCATGGTCGGCGGCCTCGGAGCGGCGATCCTCGTGATGCTGCTCGCCCAGTCCGGCTGACCGGACCGCCCAAGTCCGCGCAGCCGGCCGACCGGGCTCTCTTCCGGAGGGGAGCCGAGAGCCTGGTCGGTCAGCACAGCCACAACTCCACACCGACAACTGAAGAACGCAGCGCACAGCCACAACTCCACAGCTACAGACACGCAAGGAACGCAGAAACAGATCCCGCTACGGATCAGTCCTCGTCACCGGCGGAAGGAGACCTCAGAACATGTCCGGGCACCAAGGCCGCCCGGACGTCCTCAGCAGGGCGTCGGCCAACCGGCCGGCGCCCGCTCGTTCTTCCCGGACCCGGCCGAGCGCGGCAAGTCGTACGACGGACTCGTCCCCGAGCCATACGGCGGCCAAGTCGGCGATGTCCAGGGACAGTTCAGCGGTGCGCGTAGTAGGCGCACAGGAAACCCCGCCCTGGAACACCTCCAGCAGATAGCGCCCGCCGGCCAGCCCCGCCCGGTCGGCCACCTCCAGCACGAGCTCGCCCTCACCGTCGTACGTACGCGCCTCCAGAGCCCGTACGACGTCCAGGATCCGCACCCACAGCCAGTCGGCCTGGGTGGTGATCCGCGCGGCGCGCGGGTCGGGCAGGAGGAGCGGGAGCAGGTCGTCGGGGCCGCGCCAGCCGCTGCGCACCTTCGTGACCCAGTCGATGGAGCACAGGTAGTGCCACAGGGCGCGCTCGGCGGCCGGGGTCGTGGCGATCAGCCACTTCACCCTCGCCGTGTCGTCCGGCTGCTTGGCGTCGCCCCAGGTGTCGTCGCACCGGTACGACACCAGCCCCTCGACCTCGCCGGACGCCGAGCGGTACAGCGCGTAGAAGGGCTCGGCCCACGGCGTGGGCTCCAGGTGGATGACACCGGTGTTGACCTGCCACCAGCGCGCGTCCCGGCTGATCGCGCCGGGCTGGACGCGGCGCAGCCGCTCGTGCAGTTCGGGACCGAGTTTGCGTACGTCCTCCCCGTCCACGAGATCGATACGGCCGCCGTCCTCCGGACCCGACCAACGGGCGTCGAGGCCCGCGCGCGGTACGTCGACCGTCCACTCGGTCATCGAGGTGGCGGGGCCGAAGCCGTAACGGCCGTAGATCGGGTACTCGGCGGCGATCAGCGTGGCGACGACGTCCCCGCGCTCCTTCGCGGCGGCGAGGTCCTGGCTCATCATGCGGGTCAGCAGGCCGCGGCGGCGGTGGGTGGCGGTGACGGCGACGTTCGAGATGGCGTCGGCGGGCACGGTGGCACCGCCGACGACGGTCAGCTCCTGGTCGAAGGAACGGAACGTCGCCACACACCGGCCGGCGTCGAACGCGCCGAGCGTCCGGTGCGCGAGGAGGTACTCACTGCGGGAGGCCACCTCCTCGTCCGTGACGCCGGGACTGCGCAGAAACCCGGTGTGCAGAGCACGGGTCCAGTCAGGGATGTCGGCCTCGGTGACCGTACGGATATCGATATCGGGGCGGCGCGCGCTGGTCATGGGCTCACGCTAGGCGTACGACGATGAGGTGTCCCACCGTTTTTCCGCGCCTCACATCAACAGGTCGTCGACCTGCGCCTCGCCCTCCCGGTACCGCCGCGCGATCTCCGCGCTGCACTCGTCCGTCGTCCCCTGCAACCGCTGCCGACGCCGGGAGACCTGCTGCTCGTACCGCACGAGCCGGCCCATCGCGGTGTTCAGCTCCAGGTCCGTGCGCGCCTCCAGATCCGACAGCTCCACCTCGGCGAGCATCTCGGCGGCGAGGCGGCGGTACTCCTCGTTGAGGGGGGTGCCCAGGGTGACGTGGCGGGCGGAGGAGCGCTGGCGGGCCGGGGCGTCCGTGAGGATCTCCGGGAGGCGCTCCACCACCGAGCCCTCCCCCGCGGGCGACCTGCGGGCCAGTTCCGCGCGCAGGATGTCGATACGGCCTTGCAGCAGCCGCCGTACATAGCTGAGGTCCGCCTCGTCGCGCTGGGCGTCCCGGCGCAGGGTGCGCAGCTCGGGCAGGCTCAGTGGGGCCAGGTCGGGCTCGGGCGGGCCGGCGGGCGGTCGTGGCCCCGGTAGGCCCCCGTCGTGTTCCGTGCGGTGCCCGGTACTCGGTGTGCTCATGTGCCTCTACCGTCCCCTCGACCGGCGTGTGCAAGCATCGTGCCACCCCAAGTGGCCGCTATGTGACCGAGTGCCCCCGATCGGCCCCAGATGGGGGGTTAAGGTTCAAAAACAATCCCGAGGAAAGGTCACTTCGCGGCGACCGGCATGATGGTTCCATGCGCGCAGTGGTACAGAGGGTCGACGGCGCGAGCGTCGTCGTCGAGGGTGAGACCGTCGGAGAGATCGTCGGCGAAGGGCTCTGCGTCCTCGTCGGGGTCACCCACGAGGACACCAAGGAGAAGGCCGCCCAACTCGCCCGCAAACTCTGGTCGATCCGCATGCTGCACGACGAGAGGTCCTGTAGCGACATCGACGCCCCGCTCCTCGTCATCAGCCAGTTCACGCTCTACGGCGATGCGCGCAAGGGCCGCCGCCCCACCTGGAACGCCGCCGCTCCCGGCGATGTCGCCGAGCCTCTCGTCGACGAGGTCGTCGCCCAACTCCGGGCGCTGGGCGCGACGGTGGCGACGGGCCGGTTCGGGGCGCAGATGCGGGTGTCCCTGACGAACGACGGCCCGTTCACGGTCCTGCTGGAGATGTGAGGCTCTGCCCGGCCTCTAGGGCTCCACGACCACTTCCTGAGCCGCCGCGGTCGTCTCCGCCACCAGCTCCGCGTCCACCGGCACGTTCCGCTTCACCAGGGCCAGGGCGACCGGGCCGAGTTCGTGGTGGCGTACGGACGTCGTGATGAAGCCGATCTTGCGGCCGTCGGGGCCGTCCGCGGCGAGGCGGATGTCGGCACCGGCCGGGGGCAGATGGACCTCGCTGCCGTCGAGGTGAAGGAAGACGAGGCGGCGCGGAGGCTTTCCGAGGTTCTGGACGCGGGCGACCGTCTCCTGGCCGCGGTAGCAGCCCTTCTGGAGATGGACGGCCGTGCCGATCCAGCCCAGCTCGTGCGGGATGGTGCGGTGGTCGGTCTCGAAGCCGAGGCGGGGGCGGTGGTGCTCGACGCGGAGCGCCTCGTAGGCGAGGAGGCCGGCCGCGGGGCCCGTCTTCTCGGCGAACGACTCCAGGTCCGCACGAGGAAGGAACAGATCACGGCCGTACGCCGTCTCGCGGACCACCACGCCCACCGGCACCGGGGCGATCGAACCGGCCGGGAGGTGGACGACCGCGATGTCGGCCGTACGGTCGGCGACCTCGACCCGGTAGAAGAACTTCATCGACTCCAGGTAGGCGATCAGCGCCTCCTGGGTGTCGGGCTCGACGTGGATCCAGACCGTCACACCGTCGTCGACCAGGTACAGCGCGTGCTCGATATGGCCGTTGGCGGAGAGGACCAGCGCCTCGGTGGCCTCGCCCACGGGCAGCTCGGAGACATGCTGGGTGAGCAGCAGATGCAGCCAGCTGAGGCGGTCCTCGCCGGTGACCGTGAGGACGCCGCGGTGCGAGAGGTCGACGAATCCGGTGCCGTCGGCGAGGGCGCGCTGTTCGCGGAACAGGTCGCCGTAGTGGGCGGCTACGCCTTCGTCCACGCCCTCGGCGGGGACGGCGCCTGGCAGGGACAGCAGGGGGCTCTTCATACGCGTAAGCCTACGACTCGGTAGTTGAATTCTTCAGCGAGCTCTGCTGCGGACCCTTCTGCGCACAGTCCTTGCAGCGGCCGAAGATCGCGAAGTGCTTCATGTCCGTCTCGAACCCGAAGGTCGAGCGCAGCTTCGCCGTGAACTCCGCCGCCACCTTGATGTCCGCCTCGATGACGTTCTGGCAGTCACGGCAGACCAGGTGGATGTGGTGATGGCGGTCGGCGAGGTGGTACGTCGGCGCGCCGTGCCCCAGATGGGCATGGCTGACCAGGCCCAGCTCCTCCAGGAGCTCCAGGGTCCGGTAGACCGTGGAAATGTTGACCCCCGACGCCGTCTTCTTCACTTCCGTGAGGATGTCGTCGGGGGTCGCGTGCTCAAGGGTGTCCACGGCTTCGAGCACGAGTTGCCGCTGCGGCGTCAGCCGGTAGCCGCGCTGCCTGAGGTCGCTCTTCCAGTCGGTGCTCACCACACCGACGAGTGTATGACTACTTCAGCGAAGGCTTACTTGAAGCGGGCCTACTTGAAGTCGATCTACTTGAAGAAGGCGATGCCGTCGTCCGGCATGTCGTCCGGCAGGGCCTTCGCCCAGCGCTCGACGTCCTCCGGGGTGACGACCTTCTTCAGGTGCGCGGACATGTAGGGGCGCAGTTCGACCTCGGGGGTCTGCTTCTCGCCGACCCACATGAGGTCGCTCTTGACGTAGCCGTAGAGGCGCTTGCCGCCGGTGTAGGGGCCGGAGGCGGCCGTACGGGCCACCGCGTCCGTGACGAGGTCGATCTGCGGCTTCTGCTTGGCCATCTCGCCGTACCAGATCTCGACGACACCGTCGTCGCGGACCATCGTGACCTCGACCTTGCGGTCGGCGTCGATGCGCCAGAAGCCGTGTTCGGACTCCAGCGGGCGGACCTTGTTCCCGTCGTTGTCCAGGACCCAGGTGTGGGACTGGTACTCCAGGAAGTCCCGGCCGTCGTGGCTGAAGGTGACCTCCTGCCCGAAGTTGCACTTCTCGGAGCCGGGGAAGTCGTGCACACCCGCGCCCGCCCAGTTGCCGAGCAGGAAGGCGAGCGGGACGAGGTCCTTGTGGAGGTCGGACGGGATCTCGATCATGATCTTCTACAGTTCCTAGCTTCGGGTCAGCGCTGGCCCTGGTACAGCTTCTTCACCGTCAGCCCGGCGAAGGCGAGAACGCCGACGCAGACCAGGACGAGCAGGGCTTCGAAGAATGCCTCAAGCACTTGGTGCTCCTACGTTGAGCGAGGGTGGCGGTACACAGGCCGGGCCCCAGCTTAGTCGGCCGGGGCCCGGGGGTCTCCGCGAGGTGCGCCTCAGCGCGGTGCTCAGCCGAGCAGCTGGCTCTGCAGGATGACCGTCTGCTGGAACGGGACGGCCGCCGCCCCGCCCTTCTTCGACTGCACGACCAGTCCGAGGACGTCCCCGGAGACCAGGTACGCCTGCCGCACCTGCTCGGCGCCGTACGGCTTGGCCTCGGTGTACGCGTAGTGCCGTACGTTCTCGACCTCCGCCTTCACCGGGAACTCCTCGTCGATGTGCACCTCGGAGGCCCCGGCGAGGGCGTACGAGGGAGCGTCGTACCCGGTGAAGTTGTTCTCCTGGAGCGAGTCGGTCACCCGGGACGTCTCGAACTGGAGCAGGTAGATCCGGGTGTGCGTGCCGTCCTCGGTGGTCCAGCCACGGGCGGCGACATGCCGCAGCCCTTGGTCCGTCAGGAGCTGGTCGATGGCGTCCCGGTCGTCCTTGTCCTCGTACACCGACAGGAAGTCCTCGGTCGCCAGCCACCCCTCCTTGCCGCCGAGTGCCTTGTCGGCCTTGGCGCCCACGGGCGCGGGCAGGAGCAGCTCGCGGAGATCGGCGTAGTGGGAATTGGCCACGTTCGCCTTGCCGAAGGGCCCCGGGCTCCCCGACGGCAGCGGCGGCTTCACGATCGCCGGGTACTCCCAGCGCCCGTCCGTCTCGGTCGCGAGTCCCGGTACGTCCGTCCGCTCCATCCGCGTGATCCCGTACGCCGTCCCGGCGCCGGCCGCGGCGAAGACCACGACGGCGGCGGTCCAGCGCAGGACGGCACGCAGGACACGGCGGTCCTTCTTGGCCGGAGGGACAGCGGGAAGGGGCAGGTCGGAGGGGACAGAGAGGGCGGAGGGATCAGCCGAGGGCGCGTCGGGGGTCTCCAGGGCCTCAACGGTCTCAGGAACCTCGGTGGCCTCGGTGAGATCCGAGATCTCCTTGGCTCCCTTGGCCTCCTCGGCCTCCTCGGCCTCCTCGGCCTCCTCGGCCTCCGCCGTCGGCTGCTGCTCGGTGGTCATACGGCCTTCCCCGGGTCGTCGATGCGGTCGAGCTGTGAGGACAGGAACGTGGCGACGGCCTGCTTGTCCATGGGGGCGACCGCGGAGGCCGTGACCTCGACGAGGACATCGCCCACGGAGGCGGAGCAACGCATCCGGTCGAGCTTCTCGTCCTTGTCCTTCGGGTTCAGGAAGCACTTGGCGTCCTTGTGGCCCTCGATCTTCGGACCCTTGCGGAAGATGTCGAGGGCCTCGAAGAGCTCGTTCTGGGACGTCGAGACGTCCTCCACGGCGGCATGGCTGCCCATCTGCGTCAGGACGACGCCGACCGTTACGGACTTGTCGTCGTAGAGCGCGTACATGTCCGCGCTGAGATAGCTGCGCATGACGATGCCCTTGATGCGCTGCCGGTCGATCCGCTTCTCCAGCTGGCGCCGCTGGCCGGCCGACAGCCCGCTGAGGGATTCCTTGCGCAGCGCGGTGGCCTGCTTGCCGCTCAGCTCCGCGTCCGAGCCGAACTCGGCGAGGTCGGGTCCCTGGGCGAAGCCGTTCTCCTCGTACGGCATGAGCAGGGCTCGCAGCCCCTTCGCTTCCTCGGCCGTGCCCTCGTCCTTGGCCGCCGAGGGGAACTTCCAGCTCGGCTTGCCCGGGTCTCGGTCGGCGTCCTGGACGGTGACGACGGTGTAGCCGGTGCCACCGATGACAGCACCGAGGAGGAGCACGGAACCGGCGACGGCGGCGATACGCCGACGGGGGATGCGCTTCTTGGCGGGCGCGGGGGCGTCTACGAGCACAGGGCTCTCGACGATCTCTGGGTTCTCAGAGCTCTCGGGGATTTCAGAGCTCTCGGGGTTCTCGCTCACAGCCGCCCCATCTGCCGCTTGGCCAGGTCCATGATCTTCTTCTTGGGAATGGGCTTGCTGTCGTAGATCCAGATCGACATCGCGATGTCACCGCGCGTGGCGAGCGCCTCGGCGGAGTACAACGGCAGGTAACCAGCCTTCCGCTCGGGCGTGTTGTGGACGTACGCCCAGCCGTCGCCGGTCCCCGGGATCTCCCAGCTGTCGGTGTCGGACTCGTCCCCGGCGTAGTACTGCTCTTCCGAGGTCCTGGTGGCCGCTTCCAGCGACTTCTCCTGGCGGAACTGCGTGAGTTGAATCTCGACGAAATAGGTGCTGCCCACCTGCCAGTTGGTGACGGCGGCGCGGCGGAACTCGCCCTTGGCGAGGTTTTCGAAGGCGGTCTTCGGCTTGGTGAAGTCGTCTGCGTACGAGGCCATGTCCTGCCAGCCGTCCACGCCGGCCAGGAGCTCGGGCTCCCGCGCGCCCTTGGGACGCTTGAGCAGCAGCTTCCGCAGATCGCCGTTGATCTTCACATGCCGATCCTGCGCCGCAGAGAGCGGCTCGACCTCGCCCTTGGCCTGCTTGACGGTCGGCTGGGACAGCGGCGGCAGCGCGGTGGGCTTCCGCTCGGCCTGCACGACGAAGCCGGTGCAGGTACCGGCGAGCACACCGAGCACGGCGGCGGAGGCGATGAGCAGCGTGGTACGCCCACGGCGACGCGGCGGGCGGGGCACGACGGGAGCGCCGGAGGCGTCCGGCCCTTCCGGTACCTCCGGCCCTTCGGCTGCCACCGGCCCTTCGGCTGCCACCGGCTTGTCCGGCGCTTCGGGCACCTCGTCCCTTACCGGTATTTCCTGAACTTCAGGTACTTCCAAGACGTCCCCCCACAGAATGTGAAGTGCGCATTCCGTATACGCGCACAGGAGACTCATGGCCAACGATCTGAGTTGTAGGGACGTTGATTACGATTCGGCCATGGCGAAGAAGCTCGTGATCAAGGTGACGGCGGGGGCCGATGCCCCCGAACGCTGCTCGCAGGCGTTCACCGTGGCGGCGGTGGCCGTCGCCAGCGGGGTGGACGTGTCGTTGTGGCTGACCGGCGAGTCCGCCTGGTTCGCTCTTCCCGGCCGCGCCGCCGAGTTCGAACTCCCCCACGCCGCCCCGCTCCCCGACCTGATCGACTCGATCCTGGCCGCCGGCAAGCTGACCCTGTGCACGCAGTGCGCGGCCCGCCGGGACATCACGGAGAAGGACGTCATCGAGGGCGTCCGGATCGCGGGCGCGCAGGTCTTCGTCCAGGAGGCACTGGGCGACGAGACGCAGGCGCTCGTCTACTGATGGCCGTGATCGGTGAACCGCGTCGGCTCGGAGTGCCCGCGTCCGAGGCGCGGCTGCGGTTCGAGGTGGAACCCCGGGGGCCGGAGAGCGCGGGGCGCCGGCTGATCGTGGTCGACGGGGAGCCGTCGTTCGAGCTCAGCCACTGGTGCGGAACGTGCCAGTTCCTGTTCCGCCGGCTGGAGGGCTCTCGGGAGACGTTGTCGCCGGAGGCCTTGCGGGAACGTCTCGCCGGTGAGCTCGCCGGGCTGGACAGCGACGTCATGGACGCGTTCGGCGCGCTGCTGCCGGACGGCGACTACCTCCCCGTACTGCTGCGTGTCGAGCCGCGTCTGGTCGTTCCGGGGCAGGACGGGGACTACTTCAGCGGCGAGCAGGTGGCCACGTGGGGGGTCGATCAGTTCTGGGGGCTGCCGGAGTATCCGCACACGCCGTACTACCGGACGTTCGAGACCGCGGTCGACGGTGACGCGCATCTGTACGAGTTCGTGGTGCCGATGGTTCCGCCGACCTGGAACGACCGGGACCGGGTGGCGGAGTACGTCGAGGAGATGGGGCGGGGGGTGATACCGACGGCTGTCGCCGTGTCGGTGCTGGATCTGTGCCAGCCCTCGATCGATCTCTGGTCGACCGACTACCACCAGCACTGGGGGCTCACGCACTTCCTGCTCGACGGGCACCACAAGGTGGAGGCGGCCGCGGCGGCGGGGCGGCCCGTACGGTTGCTGTCGCTGGTCGCCGTGGGCGAGGGGCTGTCCGAGGCGGAGCATCACCGGCGGTTGGCGGCCCTGAGGTCCCAGCCACGTGCGTCGCGCCCAAATCCTGAGCCCTGAGCCCTGAGCCCTGAGCCCTGAGTCTCCCGACTCCTGAGTCCCCGACCCCTGACCCCTGCCTCCCGCCTACTGTCGGCGCTTCTTGCCGTCCAGCTCGTCCCACCACTCGTCGGACTTCGGGTCGCCGGACGGGTCGTCCCACCAGCGGTCGTCGGGGCCGCGTCGGTTCGCGACCATCGCGGCGACCGGGGGGATCAGCATGGCCACGACGCACATGCCCACGGCCACCGGGATCGACCAGAGGCGTACGACTCCCCACGCCAGGACGAAGAGGCCGATGCAGGTGCCCATCATGGCGAAATAGACGTGACGTCGTCGCGCCAGCATGAGTCCAGCGTAGGTCCGGACAGGCGAAAGGGCCGCACCCGGGAATCCGATCCGGGGTGCGGCCCTTCAGCCGTTCACGGTCGTTCGTCTCAGACGGCGATCGCGACCTCGGCGAGGCCGCCCTGCTGGGCGACGACCGTGCGGTCGGCGGTGGCGCCGGGGACCAGGGCGCGGACGGTCCAGGTGCCCTCGGCCGCGTAGAAGCGGAACTGGCCCGTCGCCGAGGTGGGGACCTCGGCCGTGAACTCGCCGGTCGAGTCCAGGAGACGGACGTAGCCCGTCACCGGCTCGCCGTCGCGGGTCACCTGACCCTGGATCGTGGTCTCACCGGGCTTGATCGTCGAGGCGTCCGGGCCGCCGGCCTTCGCTCCACACATGTCTTACTCCAGATACAGATAGGGGTCTGACCGGAAGAAGGCCGGTCGGGTCGGACTGGGGTTTCTTACTTGTTGGCGCCGAGCTCGATCGGGACGCCGACGAGGCTGCCGTACTCGGTCCAGGAGCCGTCGTAGTTCTTGACGTTCTCCACGCCCAGCAGCTCGTGCAGGACGAACCAGGTCAGCGCGGAGCGCTCACCGATACGGCAGTACGCGATGGTGTCCTTGGCCAGGTCGACCTGCTCCTCTGCGTAGAGCTCCTTGAGCTCGTCGTCCGACTTGAAGGTGCCGTCGTCGTTGGCGTTCTTGGACCACGGGATGTTGCGGGCGGACGGGACGTGACCCGGACGCTGCGACTGCTCCTGCGGGAGGTGGGCAGGCGCGAGGAGCTTGCCGCTGAACTCGTCGGGGGAACGGACGTCGACGAGGTTCTGCGAGCCGATCGCGGCGACGACGTCGTCGCGGAAGGCACGGATGGACTTGTCCTGCGGCTTGGCCTTGTAGTCGGTGGCGGCCCGCTCCGGGACCTCCTCGACCAGCTCGCGGGCGTCCAGCTCCCACTTCTTGCGGCCGCCGTCGAGGAGCTTGACGCTCTCGTGGCCGTACAGCTTGAAGTACCAGTAGGCGTAGGACGCGAACCAGTTGTTGTTGCCGCCGTAGAGGATCACCAGGGTGTCGTTGGCGATGCCCTTCGCCGACAGGAGCTTCTCGAAGCCCTCCTGGTCGATGAAGTCACGGCGGACCGGGTCCTGCAGGTCCTTCGTCCAGTCGATGCGGATCGCGTTCTTGATGTGGTTCTTCTCGTAGGCGGACGTGTCTTCGTCCACCTCCACGATCGCGATGTTCGGGTTGTCGAGGTTGGCCTCGACCCAGTCGGCGTCGACCAGGACGTCGCTGCGGCTCATGCTTTTCTCCTCCGGGGCAGTACGGGGCAGTTCGGGGCGCACGGGTGCCCATGACAGGGCAGCTGGGAATGCGGAGGTCGGTGCCGTCCGCTCAGAAGGCGCGACAGAGCATGGCGGCGACGCGGCACAGGTCTACTGCCCGCCGCTTCGTGAGAACCGCCTGTCCCCGTGGCCGGAGGACACTCGTCGAACTCTGCATGGCGTCGAGCTTAGGGACGGAAACGCGGGCATGTCACCGGTGTGTCGCATTCTGAGACGCGATAGTCCGGAATATGAGAAACGAGCGCCCCGCACCCCTGGTTCGCACGCCTCAGGGGTGCCTGTATCCGTCGTCACAGCTGCCGTACGGACACCGCCGTCTCGCCTGTCGGACGTCCTACCCCGCCAGCTCGACGTTCGAACCCTTCACCGTCACCTCTACGCCGTTCTCCGCGGCCTCGACCTTGTCGAGCTGGATGCCGCCCGGCAGGTCGTCGATCTTCTGCTCGAAGTCGGTGATGGATCGGACCTTGCCCTCGGCGACCTCGACGACCAGGTTCGGCAGGTTGTCGGCGTGCACCTTCACGGTGTCGCCGTCGACCGTGACCGTGCTGAGGACGGGGTACGTCGTCGACTGACCCAGGGCCGTGACCTTGACGTTCACCTTGATCTTGCCGTTGCCGCCGTCCGCGAGGCCGACGACCTCGGCCGTCACCCCGGTGAAGATCTCCGTCGGCTCGGACTGGGCGGCCTTCAGCAGCTCGTCGTAGGAGATGCTCGCGGTGCCGGTCGCGGTGGCGGCGGTCGCGGAGCTGTAGTCGCCGGAGAAGTCGACGCCCTTGAAGTTCGCCCGGATGTCGTCGATGCGGATCGTATCGCCCGTGGTGCCAGCGGCGGCCTCGTAGTCCTTGATGCCGACCTCGGTGTCGTCCAGCTCACCGGAGGCGACCTGGGTGAGGAACGGGAAGCCCTTGATGGAGACGTCGGGGGTGGTGGCGAGGTTCTCGGTGGTCTTGAGCTTCTCCGCCACCTCGTCCTCGGCGAGGTTGACCGCGACGCGGTCGGCGATCACGAAGAGGCCGCCCAGAATGACGACGACGATCAGAAGTATTCGCAGTGCGCGCATTCTTTGGTGTTCCCCCACCTCGGCGGTCTACGTCCGGGTGTCACGGTAACCCTGCGGGGAACGGCGACCAGGTTTTTGTCGATCACCTGTGACAGGAGTGAAGCGCCTCACCCCGCCTTACCCGAGCGCCCGTCCCAGCACGTACACCGCCGGTGCCGCCGCGGCCAGCGGCAGGGCCACGCCCGCCGTGAAGTGGACGAAGCGGGACGGGTAGTCGTAGCTCGCCACCCGGTGGCCGATCAGCGCGCAGACCCCCGCGCCCGCGCCCACCAGCGCGCCCTCCGGGCCCACACCCGTCATCCCGCCGACCGCGATGCCCGCGCCCGCCGCGGCGAGCAGGGAGACCACCACGGAGGCCGGGGCCGGCAGGGGCAGCGCGCGGGCCAGGACGGCCACCGCGACCGCCGCCGCGCCGACCGTCACCGCGTCCGCTTCGGCGGCGAGGTAGCCGGACGCGACGATCGCCAGGGCCGATGAGGCGACCGTGGCCATCAGGCCGTACATACGGGTGTCGGGGTCGGCGTGCGAACGGAGCTGGAGGACCAGGGAGAGCAGGACCCAGACGCCGAGGGTGCCGAGGATCGCGGACGGGGCGCGGTCGGAGGCGAGCAGGGCGATGTCCGACACCACCGCGCCGAGGAACGCCAGCGCGATGCCCTGCCGGGCCGGCCACATGCCGTTCAGCCGGAACCAGCCGGCCGCCGTCACGGCCTGGAGGAGAACGAGCGGTACGAGGAGGGCGTACGACCCGATGGCCGCCGTACCGGAGAGGAGCAGGCCGAGGAGGGCGGTGAGCGCGGCGGGCTGCATGCCGGGTTCGATGATCGGGGAGCGGCCTTCGAGGCGGGCGCGCTGGGCGTCGGTGACGCGGGCGTTGCCGCCGAGGGTGGCGGGGCCGTAGTCACCGGAGGAGGTCTGGGGCTGGGGCTCGGGGGCCGCCTGTGCCGGGGGCGCGGTGACCGGTTCCGCGTACGGCGTCGGCTCGTACCCCTGCTGCGGCAGGTACGACGTCTCCGCGGCCGGAGCGGCCGGAGCGACCGGCGCCTGGACCTGGGTCTCCCAGGTCTGGCCCTGCCACTGCTGGGTGTACTGCTGGGCGGCGTGCGGGTCCTCAAAACCCTGCTGCTGCCCGGGCCACGCCTGCTGCTGCGGCTGCGGCGGCTGCTGGGCCTGCGGCTGCTGCCAGTACGGGTCGTACCCCTGCGGGTACTGCTGGTACGGCTGCTGCCCCTCGTACGGCTGGTCGGTCATCGTCACCCTCCTGCGAACGGCGGGAGCACCTCGACCGTGCCGCCGTCGGCCAGCCGTACCGTCTCATGTCCGCGGGTGCCCACGGGGTCACCGTCGATGAGGAACGAGCATCGCCGCAGGACGCGCGTGAGTTCGCCGGGGTGTCGCCCGCGCACCGCGTCGAGCGCCTCGGCGAGCGTGTCCGCGTCGTACGCCTCCTCGGCGACGCCGGCCGCGGACTTGGCGGCGGCCCAGTAGCGCACCGTGACCTTGGACATCCGGTTCCCGGTTCCTCTATCGATCGGCTTGTACATCGGCTGTGTACACGGTCAGGCTAGCCGCCCTGACCGACAGCCCAGTCCCCGATGCGCCGCAGCAGCTCGTCCGGGGCCGCGTTCTCGGCGTGGCCCATGCCCGGCTCCAGCCAGAGTTCGCCGTGGTCACCGGCGGCGTCGGCGAGCATGCGGGGGTGGTCGAGGGGGAAGTAGCCGTCGCGGTCGCCGTGCACGATCAGGAGGGGGGTGGGGGCGATGCGGGGGACCGCTTCCACCGGGGACAGGGGTACCGGGTTCCACTCCCGGTGGTGGATCCTCGTCCGCAGGCCGTAGCGGCCCACCAGACGGCCCTCGGGGCGGGTTACCAGCCAGTGGACCCTTCGCATAGGGGCCGTGCCCCGGTAGTACCAGCGAGCCGGAGCGCTGACGGAGACCACGGCGTCCGTGTGCGCGCCCGTGCGCCCCTCCTGCTCCCGCTGGTACAGAGCCGCGTGCCGCAGCACGACCGAACCGCCCATCGAGAACCCCACGGTCACCACGCGCGTGTGCCCGAACGACCGGGCCCACTCCACCGCGGCGGCCAGATCGAGCACCTCGCGGTCACCGACCGTCGAGCGTCCGCCGGAGGCGCCATGGCCGCGGAAGGAGAAGGTGACCACGGCGCCGTACTGCGTGAACGTCTCCGCCACCCGTCGAACATGAGGACGATCCGCGTCGCCGGTGAAACCGTGCGCGACGACGAACACGAGATCACGGGAAGGTGGCGCGGAGACGTCGTGCGCGGGGACCGGCGGTTCGTATACGAAGGCCGGCGGATCGTATACGGAATCGATCGTCACACCGTCGGTGGTGTGCAGAAACGTCCGTATAGGTGTGCCTCTGTTCGTCTCAGAGTGCGGAATCGTGGTGGATCGCACCACACGACCTGCCGGATCAATGCGCATGTGGGCTATTCTCCTGAACAGAGGACTCGGGCAACGCAGCCCCCGGGTCCTTTTGTGCTTTCGGATCACCTGTATACGAAAGATTCGAGAGCTACGACCTCGCCGGGACCGAGGAGGAACCAGCCGTATGAGTTCTCTGCTGCTCCTGACCAACGCACTTCAGCCGTCCACGGAGGTGCTTCCCGCTCTCGGCCTGCTCCTGCACAACGTGCGGGTGGCCCCTGCGGAAGGCCCCGCCCTCGTCGACACCCCCGGTGCCGACGTCATCCTGATCGACGGCCGCCGCGATCTGCCGCAGGTCCGCAGCCTGTGCCAGCTCCTCCGCTCCACCGGGCCCGGATGTCCGCTCATCCTCGTCGTCACGGAGGGCGGCCTCGCCGCCGTCACCGCCGACTGGGGCATCGACGACGTCCTCCTCGACACCGCCGGTCCGGCGGAGGTCGAGGCGCGACTCCGGCTCGCCATGGGCCGGCAGCAGATCGTCAACGACGACTCCCCCATGGAGATCCGCAACGGCGACCTCTCGGTCGACGAGGCGACCTACAGCGCGAAGCTCAAGGGCCGGGTCCTCGACCTGACCTTCAAGGAGTTCGAGCTCCTCAAGTACCTGGCCCAGCACCCGGGCCGCGTCTTCACGCGCGCGCAGCTGCTCCAGGAGGTCTGGGGGTACGACTACTTCGGTGGCACCCGGACCGTGGACGTGCACGTACGACGCCTGCGCGCCAAGCTCGGACCCGAGCACGAGTCGCTGATCGGAACCGTCCGGAACGTCGGTTATCGATTCGTTACTCCAGAGAAGGGCGAGCGCGTCTCCGACGAGGCGAAGGCCCCGAGCGCCCAGCCAAACACGGAGGATGCGGACGAGACGGCCGTCCTGGACGCGGCCGAGGTCAGTGCGGACGTATAAGCGGACACCGGAAACGCTCCGGGCGGGCACAGGGGCGGCACAGGGAAGCTCCCTCACGCCCTGCCCAGAGCGGGTCCATCCGCGTAGACTCCGCGCGTGGCCAAGGTAACCAGGGATGACGTGGCGCGGCTGGCGGGGACGTCCACCGCTGTCGTCAGCTATGTCATCAACAACGGACCCCGGCCGGTCGCCCCGGCCACGCGCGAGCGTGTCCTCGCCGCGATCAAGGAACTGGGCTACCGGCCCGACCGGGTCGCCCAGGCGATGGCGTCCCGGCGCACGGATCTCATAGGCCTGATCGTGCCGGACGCGCGCCAGCCCTTCTTCGGGGAAATGGCGCACGCGGTCGAACAGGCCGCGTCCGAGCGCGGAAAAATGGTGCTCGTCGGGAACTCCGACTACATCGGCGAGCGCGAGGTCCACTATCTGCGGGCGTTCCTCGGAATGCGCGTCTCCGGACTGATCCTCGTCTCGCACGCGCTGAACGACAACGCGGCCGCCGAGATCGAGGCCTGGGACGCCCGGGTCGTGCTGCTGCACGAACGCCCCGAGGCCATCGACGACGTCGCCGTCGTCACGGACGACCTCGGCGGCGCCGAGCTCGCCGTCCGTCACCTCCTGGACCACGGGCACGCGTACGTCGCCTGTATGGGCGGCACCGCCGAGACGCCCTCCGTCGGTGACCCGGTCTCCGACCACGTCGAGGGCTGGCGGCGCGTGATGGAGGAGGCGGGGATCTCCACCGAGGGGCGGCTGTTCGAGGCGCCCTACAACCGGTACGACGCCTACCGGGTCGCCCTTGAGGTGCTGTCCGGTCCCGACCGGCCGACCGCGTTCTTCTGCTCCACCGACGACCAGGCGATCGGCCTGCTGCGGGCGGCGCGGGAGCTTCGTATCGATGTGCCGGGTGAGCTGGCGGTCATCGGGTTCGACGACATCAAGGAAGCGGCGCTCGCCGATCCGCCGATGACAACGATCGCATCGGACCGGCCGGCGATGGCGCGGGCCGCGGTGGACCTGGTGCTGGATGACGGGCTCCGGGTGGCGGGGTCGCGCAGGGAGCGGCTGAAGGTCTTCCCGTCGCGCCTGGTCGTACGACGCTCCTGTGGCTGTGAATGAGGTTCCGGGACCGTTCATGAGGCTTGTCTGAGAGCCTCCGCCCCTTGCCCAGTTCGGCCTTTATATCGGGCAAACGAGCTTCTGGCGGCGTTCTCAGGGAGCGCTCAGGGAGCTCTCATGGTCGGGCGACAAGCTCTTTTCCATGACCGAGAGCTTCCGCCGCGACGGCGAGTACGAGCAGTACGCGAACCCCTACCAGGGCGCCCAGCAGCACGCTTCCTCCCCGGTGAACCCGGAGTGGCCGCCGCCGCCGGCGCAGCCGCCCGCGCAGCCGGTGCAGCCGCAGCCGGTGACCGTCGAGCCCGGTACGACCGTGTGGCCGGGTCAGCAGCAGACGGCGTACACCGCTTCCGCGGCCGGCGTATCCGGTGACGGCAACGGTGGTGGTACCGGTGGTGGTACCGCCGTGCTCACCGCGATCCCGGCGGAGCCCTCGGCCCCCTCCCCCGCGCCCGCCCAGAAGAAGCGCGCCCGGGGTCCCCTCGCGCTCCTCGCCGCCGTGGCGATCGTCGCCGCCGCGATCGGTGGCGGTACGGCGTACGGCATCCAGGAGCTCACCGGCAACGACACGGTCACCTCCAGCAGCACCAGCACCAACGTCATCCCGTCCGCCGACAAGGGCACGGTCTCCGGGGTCGCCAAGGCGGTCAGCCCGAGCATCGTCGAGATCAACGCGACGCTCAGCAACGGCTCCTCCACCGGCTCCGGCGTGATCATCACCAGCGACGGCGAGATCATCACCAACAACCACGTCATCTCCGGCGCCAGCTCGATCAAGGTCTCGACGAGCGACGGCAAGGAGTACACGGCGAAGGTCGTCGGCACCGACAGCGCCAAGGACCTCGCCCTGATCAAGCTGGAGAACGCCTCCGGCCTCACGGCGGCGACCCTCGGCGACTCCGACGGCGTCCAGGTCGGCGACGAGGTCGTGGCGATCGGCTCCCCCGAAGGCCTGACCGGCACGGTGACCAGCGGCATCGTCTCCGCCCTCGACCGTGACGTGACCGTCTCCACGGACGAGAGCCAGAGCCAGGGCAGCCAGGGCGGCGGCAACGGGCAGTGGCCGTTCGAGTTCGGCGGTCAGCAGTTCAACGGCGACACCGGTTCGTCCACGACGACGTACAAGGCGCTCCAGACGGACGCGTCCCTGAACCCGGGCAACTCCGGCGGCGCGCTGATCGACATGAACGGCAACATCATCGGCATCAACTCGGCGATGTACTCGGCCAGTTCCTCCGGTTCGTCCTCGTCGGACGCCGGCAGCGTGGGCCTCGGCTTCGCCATCCCGATCAACACCGTCAAGGCCGACCTGGCGAAGCTGCGGGCCGGCGGCAGCGACAGCTGATCCCTGCGGGGCTTGAACCGAGAAGGCTTGAACCTAGAAGGAGTACGTCATGATCAAGCAGGTTTCCCACACGGTGGCCGGCGACGACCCGGCCGGGTTCGCCCTCGCGCTGGCCGTGGCGTACGAGCTCAACGCGCCGACGGCACCGGTCCGGGCGCCCGAGATCTCGGCGGCGGCCACCGCTCGCCGCACCGTCCGGTCCCGCGGCCGCCGTCCCGCCCTGAGCTGATCCGCCCCCGCTCCTCCTTTACGCGACAGCCGGGAAACATGCGAGGCTGAAGGCGTTCGGCCCAGCCCGCTTGTCCCACCGCACCCGAGGAATCCACGCCCATGAGCCCCGCCGATGGCGACCGTGACCCCCAGCGCATCCTGATCGTCGACGACGAGCCGGCCGTGCGCGAAGCACTCCAGCGCAGCCTCGCCTTCGAGGGATACGACACCGAGGTCGCGGTGGACGGCGCGGACGCGCTGGAGAAGGCCACGGCGTACCAGCCCGACCTCGTCGTCCTCGACATCCAGATGCCGCGGATGGACGGACTGACCGCCGCCCGTCGGATGCGGGGCGCGGGTACGACGACGCCGATCCTCATGCTGACGGCACGCGACACGGTCGGTGACCGGGTCACGGGGCTCGACGCCGGGGCCGACGACTACCTGGTCAAGCCCTTCGAGCTGGACGAGCTCTTCGCGCGGGTCCGTGCGCTGCTGCGGCGCAGCTCGTACGCGGCGGCGAACGCGGGGGGTGCCGTCCAGGACGACGAGGCGCTCACCTTCGCCGACCTGCGGATGGATCTGGCGACGCGGGAGGTCACTCGTGCCGGGCGTCCTGTGGAGCTGACCCGTACCGAGTTCACCCTGCTGGAGATGTTCATGGCGCATCCGCGTCAGGTGCTGACCCGTGAGCAGATCCTGAAGGCGGTGTGGGGCTTCGACTTCGAGCCCTCTTCCAACTCCCTTGACGTGTATGTGATGTACCTGCGCCGTAAGACGGAGGCAGGGGGCGAGCCTCGGCTCGTGCACACGGTGCGGGGTGTGGGGTATGTGCTGCGACAGGGCGGCGCGGAGTGAGGAAGGTACTGCGCCGGTTCCAGACGCTGCCGATCCGGGCACGGCTGTCGTTGCTGGTGGCGGCGGCGGTGGCGTTCGCGGTGGCGGCGGTTTCGGTGACGTGTTGGTTCATCGTGCAGGGGAAGCTGTATGACCAGCTGGACAGTGACCTGCAGCGGAGCGTGAGCGGAGGCCCCCAGGAGTTCAAGCAGATCGACCAGGCCCAGCAGGCCCTCGACAACTGCTCCAAGACCCCGCAGAGCACCAGCTTCTACCGTGGCGACTACACCCAGGTGGTCACGGAGAGCGGCAAGGTCTGTGTCTTCGGCCAGTCCGCGGGGGCGGTCAAGGTGGCCGAGGCCGACAAGACGGTGATCGAGAAGGCAGACCGCAGCCGGGTCTACTTCCGGAACGGCACCGCCGAGGACGGCACAGCGGTGCGAGTGATGACGCGCTATCTCAGCCCCACCCAGACCCCCACCGGGGAAGCCGGCCCCGACATCGGCATCATCGTCGCCGTACCCCTCAAGGGCACCCAGAACACCCTCAACGACCTCGCCCTCATCCTCCTCCTCGTCTCCGGCGTCGGAGTCATCGGCGCGGGCGCCGCCGGTCTCGCCGTGGCCCGCGCTGGTCTCCGGCCCGTCGACAAGCTCACCGAGGCCGTCGAACACGTGGCGCGGACCGAGGACTTGAGTGTCAGGATCCCCGTGGAGGAGGACGCCGAGGACGAGGTGGCTCGCCTCTCCCGTTCGTTCAACTCGATGACGTCCTCCCTGGCCAACTCCCGCGAGCTCCAGCAGCAGCTGATCGCGGACGCCGGCCATGAACTCCGTACCCCCCTGACGTCCTTGAGGACCAACATCGAGCTGCTCACCCGCAGTGAGGAGACCGGCCGCCCCATCCCCGAGGCCGACCGCAAGGCGCTCCTCGCCTCGGTGAAGGCGCAGATGACCGAACTGGCCGCGCTGATCGGTGACTTGCAGGAGCTGTCGAGGTCTGAGGGCCAGCGGGGTGAGCGGGTTCAGGTCGTCTCCCTGGAGGACACCGTCGAGTCGGCGCTGCGTCGCGCACGGCTCCGTGGGCCGGAGTTGACCATCAACGCCCACCTGGAACCCTGGTTCACCCGGGCGGAGCCGGCCGCATTGGAGCGTGCTGTCGTCAACATCCTCGACAACGCGGTGAAGTTCAGCCCCGAGGGCGGCACGATCGACGTACGGCTGAACGACGGCGAGCTGACCGTCCGTGACCACGGTCCCGGCATCCCCGCCGATGAACTCCCCCACGTCTTCGACCGTTTCTGGCGCTCCCCCAGCGCCCGCGCCCTCCCCGGCTCAGGCCTCGGCCTGTCCATCGTCGCCCGCACCGTCGAGCAGGCCGGCGGCCAGGTGACGCTGGGCCACGCGGACGGCGGCGGCACGATCGCGACCGTACGGCTGCCGGGGGCTGCGACGCCTCCTCCGAACGAGGTTCGTTAGGGGCTGTTCTTGTCGTATCCGGTCTCCTGAGCCAGCTGCCCCAGTGACTTCCCGGCCTTCTCCCGCAGGTATTTGAGCGTCCGGGCCAGTACGGCCCGCCCCGATTACCGCTCCCCGTCAACCGATTCGCTCACGATCGAGATACGAACGGTAATCACCGATCGTCAGACCCACCTCACGACAAGCCCCCGCGGTCCATGCTGCTCGACCCGGGGGCGTGGCCGACGCGTATCCCAAGGAGCGCCAGCGTGCGCGAACGTACCGCCGGACTCATCAAACCGCTACTGCTTGCCCTCTACGAGCATTGCCGCCCACCCAGGGACGCCACCGAGCCGACCCGCCCCAACCCCTGTTCACCGAGCGGCGGTTGGCCGTGCCTCCCCGCCACCCCGTCCACATCTGCCCTTGCGAGCGCGAACGCATCCTGCAACGGCGCCGGGCCCTTTGGGTCGCCGACTACGCCCTCGACGCCGATGTCCGCCGACGCGCGGTGGAGGTCTCCGAATGAGCGCCCCTGGTCTCCGCCTCCTGCCCTGGGCCACTCCCGAGGGCAAGCCCTGCTACCTCAGCACGGACGGCGGGGACAGCAAGCTGTCCCAACTGGCCGACGACGTGGAAGCGGCTCAACTGCGGTCCGGGGAACAGGTGCTCGCCGGCGCCAGGGCCGTACTCGCCGACGCGAAGTCGGGTGAGCAGGCGATCCGTTTCGCGCTCGCCCGGGCCACCGAGTCCCTGGAGGACGTGATGCGGATCGCGGTCAGCCGAGGCGGGCGCGTCCCGGAGCCCGAGGCGTGACATCGCGATGACGGTCGGACGGAACCAGTACGTTCGATGGTCCCGTCCCACCGTCGGCGTCAGCCTCAGTGGAAGCCGAGCATCCCGGGAGAGTCGACGTCAACGGTGACCACACCCGGCGGATAAGCCTCCTCCCGGGTGGTGAGCAGGATCGACATACCTGTGAACTCGGCCCGGGGCAGCGCGCAGTACAGGGCGTGGCAGATGTCGGCCCCGCCGTAGCCGTCCCGGATCATGGTGCCGACGGACACCGAGGAGACCGTGTCCAAAGGGTCGACGATCACTGAGGAGAACGCGAGCACCCGACGGGCCGCGTCGGCGTCCTCGGATTCCGCCTGCATCAAACAGAGGGCCGGAACCCTGAGGAGATCGCCCGGGGTCCGGGCCATGTTCGCGGCGAGCAGGTTCAGCGTCTTGTGTCCCTCCGCGAGCGCCCGGGTGGCGCCGGTGTCCAAGATGATCACGCGGCAGTGCCCCGAGCCGTGCGGACCTTCTCGGCGGCCATCCTGTAGATGTTGCCGAGCACGTCGGGCGCCCGATCGAACTCTTCGTCGCTGATGTCGATGCCGATCACCTCACGAACAACTCGCCGGTCGGACGCCACCCGCTCCGCGATCTCGTCTGCCGTCGGCTGCTCTGAAGCCAGCTGTTCGACGAGCTGCCCGAGGGGTACTCCCCGTTCCTTTGCGATCTTGGCCAGGCGGTCGCGGGCCTGCCGGGACACCTGAATGGTCGTGGTCTCTGCCATGGTTCCACCATAGCCCTGTTGTAGTCGCGCGCATCCAGTACTTCCTGTCTCTTCATTCCCCAGGGTGAGCGGCAACCTTTCCCCTCCCCGCGGCAACCACCCTCCGTCCCGCACTCACCCCCACGGAACGGAAGCCGTACGGATGACCGACACCCGCAGCAAGCCCCGCCATCGCCGGCGCAAGACCGCGCTCGTCGCCGGTATCCCCCTCGCCCTGACGGCGGCCGGTGCCCTCGCCTACAGCCCCGTCTTCGGTGACGACACCGAGAGCGCCGCGTCCGCCGCCACCGCCGCCGCGCCCGCCTGGGCCACCGCCACCGCCGACGGGTTCGCCTCCGTCAACGCCCTTGGACAGAACGGCACTTATGGCGGACGCGACGGGCAGATCGTGACCGTCAAGACGCTGGCCGACCTGGAGAAGTATGCGACGGCCACCGAGCCGTACGTCATCGTCGTCGCCGCGACCATCACCATGGATCCGGTCGGCAAAGAGATCAAGGTGCAGTCCAACAAGACCATCGTCGGGTCCGGGACATCCGGGCACATCGTGGGTGGTGGGTTCTTCCTCGGGACCGGAGTCCACAACGTCATCATCCGGAACCTCACCATCCGGGATGCGTACCAGGGCGTCTGGAACGACAAGGAGCACGACTTCGACGGCATCCAGATGGACGGGGCCCATCACGTCTGGATCGACCACAACGACATCCGTCACATGGCCGACGGGCTCATCGACGTGCGGAAGGACAGCACGTACGTGACCGTCTCCTGGAACAAGCTCAGCCAGGACAACAAGGCGTTCGGCATCGGGTGGACGGACAACGTCGTCACCGACATCACCATCCACCACAACTGGGTCCGGGAGACCGAGCAGCGCAACCCGTCCACGGACAACGCCGCTCACGCGCACCTCTACAACAACTTCCTTGAGGACGTGGCCGGGACCGACATCACGTCCTCGTACGGCAACTACTCGCGCGGCACGACCAAGATGGTGCTGGAGAACTCCTACTTCCAGGGCATCAACAACCCCGTCATCAAGGACAGCACGGCCACCATCGTCCAGAAGGGGAACACCTTCGTCGGGACCAGCGGGAGGAACGAGAGCGGGGGGACTGCGTTCGATCCCAAGAGCTTCTACGCGTACACCCTCGACGCGACCGCCAATGTGCCGTCGCTGCTCAAGTCCGGTGCGGGGCCGCGGAGTTCCATAGGGACCGCCAGTGCCACTACCGCTGCCGCTGCCGCCACCACCCTCACCGTCGCCAAGGACGGTTCCGGGCAGTACTCGACCGTGCAGGCTGCCGTCAACGCCGTACCGGCGAACAACGCCTCCCGGGTCGTGATCCAGGTGAAGCCGGGGACGTACCGCGAGGCCGTGACCGTGCCCGCGAACAAGCCGCATGTGACGATCGTCGGGACCGGTGCCAGCCGTAAGGACACCGTCATCGTCGAGGGGCACGCGGCCGGGCAGACCAAGCCGGACGGGTCGGGGACGTACGGGACGCCCGGCAGCGCCACGCTCAGCGTCAAGGCCGATGACACGCAGATCCGCAACCTCAGTGTCACCAACGACTTCGACGAGGCCGCCAACCAGTCCCTCTCCGGACATCAGGCCGTCGCCCTGCTGACCCAGGCCGACAAGGTGTTCCTGGACAGCCTCATCATCACCGGCGACCAGGACACCCTGGAGATGGAGACCGCGGCGAAGGGCACGCTCGGCCGGGTGTACGTGAAGAACTCGTACGTCCTCGGGAACGTCGACTTCATCTTCGGGCGCGGCACCGCCGTCGTCGACCAGTCCGTCATCACGCTGCGCAAGCGCTGGGACGGCACCTCCGCCGGGTACGTCACCGCGCCGAGCACCGAGGCCGACCGCAAGGGCATCCTCATCAACCGCTCGACCGTCAACGGGGACGTCAGCAGCTCCAGCTTCTACCTCGGGCGCAACTGGCACCCGGGTGGTGACACGACCGTCGACCCGCAGACCACCGTGCGCGAGACGTCGCTGAGCGCGGCGATCCGGTCCACGCCCTGGTCGGACATGGGCGGCTTCTCCTGGAAGGAGGACCGGTTCGCCGAGTACAAGAACACCGGCGCCGGTTCGGGCGCCGCGAGCAGCGACCGGCCGCAGCTGACCGACTCCCAGGCCGCCGGCCAGGAGGTCGCGGACTGGCTCGGCGACTGGACCCCTACCGCCTCCTGACGCCCACAGGTCCACAGGTTCACAGGTCCCCGTCCTACGATCTCCCCCGGACCAGGGAGGGTTCATGGGCGGGGACATCGTCTACAGGGAATACCGAAGAGCTGGGGCGACGTGGAAGGCGCTCGCCCTCTCCGCCGCCACCTTCGCGTGCGGCGCACTGGAAGTCCTGGTCAACGGCGTACCGTTCTGGCTCGCGCTGCTCCTGGTGACGTTCCTGCTGGTCGCCGACGGCTGGCTGGCACTCGCCCTGCTGCGGGGCCGTACCGTCGTACGGGCCTCCGGCATCACGGCGCACAACGGCGTGCGGGTGCGCACCTGGTCCTGGTACGAGGTCCAGGACCTGCGCATCGAGCCGTACCCGCGCGCCGAGGGGTCCTCGCCGCGGCTGGCCGCCTTCCTCTACGACACGGCGGGGCACCGGGTCGAGCTGCCCTTCGTCAACGACCGGTGCGTGGCCGACATGCGTGCCGAGGCCGCGTTCCTGCGGGGCGTGCTCGCGGGCGGGCGGGGGGTGGCGTAGCTGCCGCTGGGTGACCACGACTCTTAAGCCCACGCTTATCGCCCTGCCAGCTCCGCCACAGCAGCTCGTCACACCGTGTTCGGATGGCGCGGAAGATTCTGCTGGCCGACGACGACGCGGCCGTGAGGGAAGGCGTCGGACGGCTGCTGCGGTTCGAGGGCTACGAGACCGTGCTCGCCGGCGACGGACGTACCGTCCTGGAACTCATCGAGGGCGAACCCGATCTGGTGCTGATGGACGTCACCATGCCCCAGCTCGACGGCCTGGCCG
Organism: Streptomyces sp. NPDC046909; assembly: GCF_040644695.1. NCBI lineage: Bacteria > Bacillati > Actinomycetota > Actinomycetes > Kitasatosporales > Streptomycetaceae > Streptomyces > Streptomyces sp. NPDC046909. The sequence goes on from NZ_JBEYXC010000025.1 coordinate 91,492, forward strand.
CGACCCGGCGGATCCGGGCCTCCGGCTGCACGGTGCCGATCCTCATGATCACCGGCCGGGACGCGGTCGGCGACCGTATCGTCGCCCTCGACAACGGCGCCGACGACTATCTGACCAAGCCCTTCGACGTCGAGGAACTGCTCGCCCGGGTGCGTGCCCTGCTGCGCCGCAGCCGGCGCCCGAGCCCGCCGGTGCGCACCGCCGACCAGCTGTCCTTCCAGGACGTCGCCATCGATCTGCGCAGCCGTACGGTCACTCGGGGCGGCCGTCCGCTGGACCTCACGAGGACCGAGTACTCCTTGTTGGAGTACCTGATGCGTCATCCGGCGAAGGTGCTCAGCCGGACGCAGATCCTGAAGGAGGTCTGGGGCTTCGACTTCGAGCCGGCCTCCAACACCCTTGACGTGTATGTGATGTACCTGCGGCGGAAGCTGGAGAGCCACGGTGGGCCGCGGCTCATCCAGACGGTCCGGGGGATGGGGTACAGCCTTCGGGTCAGCGCCTGAGGATCATCGTCTCGTCGGAGACTATCGGCAGTGGTCCCGCCAGCCGGGCGTACGTGCCGCCGCCCGCCATGAGTTCCGCGTGCGTGCCCTCCTCCACCAGTCGGCCACCGTCCACGACGAGGATGCGGTCGGCGTCCGGGGCGAGGCTCAGATCGTGGGTGATCATGATCGTCGTACGGCCGGACATCAGGCGGCGCAAGGGGTGCACGATCCGGCGGGCGGCCACCGAGTCGAGGCCCGCGGTGGGTTCGTCGAGGATCAGGACGGGGGCGGCGCGCAGCATCGCGCGGGCGATGGCGATCCGCTTGAGCTGGCCGCCGGAGAGGGCGGCGGTGCCGGGGGCGATGAGGGTGTCGTAGCCGTCGGGGAGTTCGGAGATGAAGTCGTGCGCGGCCGCTGCCCTTGCCGCCTCCTCGATCTCCGCCTGGGCGGCGCCCGGTCGGCCGCACTCGATGTTCTCGCGGATCGTGCCGTGCAGGACGAGCGTCTCCTGCGGGAGCAGGGCGATGTTCTCGCGGAGGAAGGTGAGGGGTACGTCGTTCAGCGGGACGCCGTCCAGGCAGAGCACGCCGGACGAGGGGTCGTAGAAGCGGAGCAGGAGCTTGGCGAGGGTGGACTTGCCGGCGCCGCTGGGGCCGGTGACGAGGACGAGTTCGCCGGGGGCGGCGGTGAAGGTGACGTCGTGGAGGGCTGGGGCCTTGCGATCGGCACCCGGGTAGCCGAAGCTCGCGCCGTGCACGCTCACCCATCCCCGTACCGGCCACTCCCGGACCGGTTCGGTGGGGTCGGTGACGGCGGGTTCGGCGTCGAGGATCTCGTTCAGGCGCTCGGCGCCCGCGGTGGCGGCGGTGAGGGTGAGGCCGAGCTGGCCGAGGTTGCGGACCGGCGGGTAGAGGTAGCCGATGAACGCGGCGAAGGCCAGGAGCTGGCCGAGGGTCATGCGGTCGGCGGAGATCTCCCACACGCCGAGCCCGATGACGGCGAGGACGCAGACCGTCTCGACGACCTCGACGAACTGCTCGTACATCTCGCTGAGCCGGGCGCCGCGCACGGAGGCCTTCATCCAGGCGCGGGCCTCGCGGTCGAGGCGCCGCTCCTCGTCGCGGTGGCGGTTGTAGGCCTGGGTGAGCAGGACGTTGCCGAGGGACTCCTCGACCACCGAGGTGATGGCGCCGTCGGCGACCCGTTCGTCCTGGGAGGCGGTGCGGATGCGGCCCGCGAAACGGCGGGCGGCCAGCAGGAACAGGGGCGCGAGGACGAAGGTGACGAGGGCCAGGTCCCAGCGGAGCCAGAGGGCGGCGGCGGAGTAGAAGACGGCGGAGAAGGCGGCGGCGACCGTGCCGACGACACCGGACACCACCATCTGCTCGATGGCCTCGACGTCACCGGTCAGGCGCTCGACGAGGTCGCCCTGGCGGTGCTTCTGGAAGAAGTGCGGGGGGAGGTCCTGGACATGCCGGAACACCTTGGCCCGCAGGCGGAGCACGAATCTCTCGGCGGTCCAGGTGGCGAGCGAGTTGCCGAGGTAGCCGACGAGCGCGCCGAGCGCGGCGACCGCCAGCCAGGCGCCGGCCGGGCCCCAGAAGGCGGACAGCGAACCGGCCTTGAGCGCGGTGTCCGTCAGATGCGCGAACAGCAGGATCGAGGCGGTCTCGGCGAGCGCGGCCACCACGACACACGCGACGATCGCCGCCAGCCACTTGCGGTCCCCGCGGGTCAGCGGCCAGAAGCGGCGGAAGGCCTCGCGGACTTCCCTCATGACTCCTCCATGATTCGTCTCCGTACATGCCCGTGCATGCCCGTACATGCCGGAGGCGGGGCCACCGAGTCCCTGTCGGTGGCCCCGCCTCACGAGATGGCGTCAGCAGCCCTTGCGGGACACCGGACGAGCCTTCGCGGCCTTCTTCGGCGCGGCCTTCTTCTGCTGGGGCTTCGGCGCCGGGGCGGCGGGCTTGGTGTTCTTCTTGGCGACGGGGGCGATCTTGTGGAAGCTCATGGGAATTTCCTATCCGGTTATCAGGCAGGGATTATGCAGAGATTACGTGCGGCTTACTTCAGCCCTTATGGGATACCGGGCGTCGCTGCTGAGCGACCTTCTTCTGCACCTTCTTGACCTGGGCCTTCTTGGGCGCCGGGGCGGCCTTGCGGGTCTTCTTGGCGACGGGCGCAACCTTGTGGAAGCTCATGATTTTCTCCTCCGAGTTGGTGTCGTTCGCGTCGTTCGCTTTCGACATGGAAAACATTACGGGACGCCGAACCCGGAAAAAGCCAATTCCGCTTAGACCTCGATGAATTGCGACTGAGACCAGTTTTCAGGCGTTACGCGGAACCAATCCGCACCTCACACAGGTTTTAATACGCGAAGAGGCGGCCGCGTCGATGCCGACGCGACCGCCTCTTACTGCCCCGTGGGGGTTACTTCACGATCGTGATCCGGTTCGCCGCCGGAGGGGCGATCGGGCTGGTGGCCGAGGAGTTGGCCGTCAGGTACTGCTCAAGCGCCGCCAGGTCGTCCGTGCCGACGAGGTCGTTGGTGCCCTGGCCCAGCGTGGTGAAGCCGTCGCCGCCGCCCGCGAGGAAGCTGTTGGTCGCGACGCGGTAGGTGGCGGCCGTGTCGATGGCGACGCCGTTGAGCTTGACGGAGTCGACGACGATCCGCTCGGCACCGGTCTTCGTCAGGTCCAGCGTGTACGTCAGACCCGACGACGGCTGAAGAACCTTCGGCGAGGCCAGGTTGGTGCCGCTGACCTGCTCCTGGAGGACCTTGATCAGCTGGGCGCCGGTGAAGTCCTGGAGGTTCACGGTGTTGGAGAACGGCTGCACGGTGAAGCCCTCGGCGTAGGTGACGACACCGTCGCCTTCCGTGCCCTTCTGCGCGTACGTCAGCCCCGCCCGCACCCCGCCCGGGTTCATCAGCGCGAGGTCGGTCTCCGGGTCGAGCTGCTTGCCGTAGGCGAGCTGCGCGTCGGCGATGAGGTCGCCCATCGGGGACTCGGTGCCGGTGTTCGCGATGTCCGCGGAGATGTAGCCGATCGCGCGGTTGCCGATGGGCGCCGCGAGGGTGTTCCACTTGCTGATCAGCTCGGTCATGTCCGTCGCCTTGGCGACGGTCCGGGTGACCACGTGGTTCGCGGACTTCACGGCCGTACGGGCGATGTCACCCGTCCACCGGTCGTACGTCAGCGTTGTGTCCGTGTAGAGCCGGCCGAAGGACGCGGCCGAGGTGACCATGCGCGGGTTGCCCGCCGGGTCGTTGATGGTGCAGGCGTACGCGGCGTGGGTGTGACCCGTCACCAGCGCGTCGACCTGCGGGGTGATGTTCTTGGCGATGTCCACGATCGGGCCGGAGATACCGTCGCCCGCACCGGGAGAGTCGCAGTCGTAGTTGTACGACGTGGAGGCCGGGAGCCCGCCCTCGTGGATGAGGGCCACGATCGACTTCACGCCCTGGCGCTGGAGCTCCTTGGCGTACTTGTTGATCGTCTCGACCTCGTCCTTGAACTTGAGGCCCTTGACGCCCTCGGCGGAGACGACGCCCGGGGTGTCCTCCAGGGTCACACCGATGAAGCCGACCTTGACGCCGTTCTTCTTCCACACCCAGTAGGGCTTGAGGATCGGCTTGTTGGTCTTCTCGTCCAGGACGTTGGCCGCGAGGTACGGGAAGTCCGCGCCCTCGAACTCCTCGTCCGTGTAGCAGCCGGCGGTCGGGTGACAGCCGCCCTTCTGGAGGCGGGCCAGTTCCTTGGCGCCCTCGTCGAACTCGTGGTTGCCGACGGAGGTGACGTCCAGGTCCAGCTTGTTGAGCGCCTCGATGGTGGGCTCGTCGTGGAAAAGGCCCGAGATCAGCGGGGAGGCGCCGACCATGTCACCACCGGCGGCGGTGATGGAGTACTTGTTGCCCGCGCGCGCCTCACGGAGGTGGGTCGCGAGGTACTCGACACCACCGGCGTCGATGGTCTTGGTCGTGCCGTCCGCCTGGAGCTCGGTGACGCGGCCGGAGGAACCGGACGGCGGCTCCAGGTTGCCGTGCAGGTCGTTGAAGGACAGCAACTGCACGTCCTGGTACCGACTGGGCACCGATCCGCCCGGCTTGCCCGTCTCGTGCGCGGAGGCCGACGAGGGCAGCGCGGCGGCGAGGGCGCCCGCGGTCACGAGACCGGCGGTCGCGGCAAGGAAACGGACGGACCGTCTGCGGCGGTGGTGCGGCTGGGATATGGCTGGCATGCGCCCCCCTGTGGGATGTCTGAGCAAGTGGGCCCCGTCCGGCGCAGCCTAGAGTCAACGCGCGTAGCGCGACAGGGGTTTCCTGGTTACATCCTGGTTTCCCTTTGCCGCCACTTTGCTGGGTCCTCCCCGTACCCTCGTACGCATGACCAGCGACGACACCGCCCGGCGTGGCACCTCCCGCTCGATCGACACCTATTCGGCGCTCTCCCCGGACCGGACCGACGCGGTGCTGGCGCTGCTCGCGGAGGCCGCGCGCAGTGACGGTCAGCAGGCGGTGTCGGAGCAGGGGCGACTGCAGTTGCGCGGCGGCGCACGTGAGGGGGTGTCCCATCTGCTGCTGACCGTCGACGACGAACTCGTCGGCTACGCCCAGCTGGAGGACACCGACCCCGTGGAGGCGCCGGCGGCCGAACTCGTCGTCCACCCCGCGCATCGCGGCCACGGCCACGGGCGGGCGCTGGGCTCCGCGCTCCTCGCCGCGTCCGGCAAACGGCTGCGGGTGTGGGCCCACGGCGGTCACTCCGCGGCGAGGCATCTCGCGCAGGTCCTCGGTCTGACGCTGTTCCGTGAGCTACGTCAGATGCGGCGGCCGCTGACGGGTCTGGAGCTGCCGGACCCTGTCCTCCCGGACGGCGTCTCGGTACGCCCCTTCGTCCCCGGCAAGGACGACGCGGCCTGGCTCGCCGTGAACGCCGCCGCCTTCGCCCACCACCCCGAGCAGGGGTCCCTCGTCCAGCGCGACCTCGACGACCGCATGGCCGAGCCCTGGTTCGACCCGGCCGGCTTCTTCCTCGCCTTCCGCGGCGACGAACTCATCGGCTTCCACTGGACCAAGGTCCACGCTGCGGAGCGGTTGGGCGAGGTGTATGTGCTGGGCGTGAAGCCGGGGGCGCAGGGCGGGGGTCTCGGCAAGTCCCTCACCACGATCGGCCTTCGGCATCTGGCGGGGCAGGGGTTGCCCACGGCGATGCTGTATGTCGACGCGGACAACAAGGCTGCGGTGTCTGTGTATGAGCGGCTGGGGTTTGTGACGCATGAGACGGATCTGATGTATCGGACGGAGACGTGAGCCCTCTCCTCCTCGAAGGGAGGGGATTCCTGGCTCAGGCGGCCATCCGGGGCGGCGCCCCGGATGGTCTTATGCCCTCGACACCAGCCGGGTTGAGACCAGCCCGGACGAGCATCACGCGTGCGGAGTTCTTGTCCCGTGGGGGCGCGGTTCCGCAAACGGTGCAGGTGTAAGTGACCGAGGTCGGAGAAAACCCCGCCTCCGCAGCGACTCCGGCATACACACCGCCCATACCGCCAACGCCCCCACCAGCACCCACACCCACCTGTCATGGGACGCCGCCCATCGCTCGTCCTCCCGCGCCACGAACATCGCCCACCGGCCCGGGAGCAGAAGCGGAACCACGACCGCTGACGTGAGTATCGCCGCGGCTACCGCCTGACCCGGTTCAGGGGCCTCGGTGAAGCGGACGGCGGTCGCGGCTGCCGCGAGGGCGAGGGTGGTGGCCGACGCTGCCTCCAAGGTGATGTCACCCACGGGGGGACGTATTCCGGCCGGTACGAGCAGTACCGCCGCCGTCCACGCCAGCGCCGCGAACGGGGCGACCAGCGCCACCCGCAAACCCTGTCTCAACGGACGCCGGGTCGGTACCGCCGCGGTCGTGTGCCGGGCCGGATCGTCCAAGAGGAACGCCAAGCCCAGCGCGAACGCCAGGGCGGCGACCCGCAGGAGATTGAGGGCCAGCCAGCCATCGGCATCCACCGGCCACCGCGCCATCCCCGCGACCAGCAGCCCCACACCCCACGCGGCCCCCAACGCCCGCCACGGCAACGTCCGCAGTACAGGCCCCACCAACACCCGCCCCACCACCACACCCCGCACGCCCGCCTGCCCAACCCCGCTCATATCAGCCCTTCCCACCCTTCCCACCCTTTCCATCCGTTCCACGCCACCCCCGCATCCCCGCGTCCGTAATTGGCAGATCCGTCCCGCCCGATCCGGCCAGACCCGCAGGTGAGCAGCCCCACCCATCGGACAGATCTGCCAATCGCCCACTCCCCCCGACCAACCGCCCAACTCACCCCTCACTCACAAGAGTCCGCCTTCACCTTCCCCTCAACCCCCAGCACCCGCGCCGCCCTCTCCGTCGTCACCGTCGGAGACACCAGCTCGGCCCAGTTCTCCTTCACCTTCGCCGCCACCTCGTCCCTCGGTCGGTCCAGGAGCTTCCGTACGACCGTGGTCTGGCCCTCCGTCATCCCCAGGGGGTTCGTCTGGGAGAGGACGATTGCTGAGCCGGTCAGGCTGTCGTCGAGGCGGACGTTCTTGAGGGAGGTGATCGGGTCGGGCTGGTTGGCGAGGGCGAGCCACATGATGGTGACCATGCGGCCGTCGCAGAGGTCGCCGGCGGTTTTCTCGTCGCCGGTGACCAGGACGCCCGCGACGGCGACCGCGAACTCCGGGACGCGGTTGCCGCCCCAGGCCGTGCCCACCGTGACCTGGTGCGGGGTCGTGGCGGGGTCGATGGCCGCGTCGCCGTCGAGGCCGTAGCGGGCGTCGATCCGCTGGCGTACGAGGAGGCTCTGGTCGTGGGCCGTGCCGCCGGCGAGGGACTGGACCCCGGCCGCGGTGCGGGCCCAGTCAGCGGTCCGGCCCCGCCACTCGGGGAAGGCGCAGTAGCGCGAGCCGTCGTGCTCCACGCACGTCTGCACCTGCTCGGGGTGGAGCGTGGCCCGCTCCCTGGCGGCCGTGACATTCGCGGGGACGCCCTGGCCCTGTGCGATCGTGCCGAGGACCGTCAGGGCCAGTGCCCCGGCGAAACCCGCCTGTACGGAACGGGCGCGCAGACCCCCGCCGAGCAGTACCGCGAGCAGGGCCAGCGACAGGCCGACTCCGGTCAGGTACAGCGCGTGCCAGGCCGCGGGGCGGCCGATCAGGTCGGAGGGGAGGGTGTTGGCGCTGCCCACCCCTATCACCGGGGTCAGCCAGCGCGTCCAGCCCTCGTCGATGCCGGCGCCCGTGCTGAGCAGGAAGAGGAACAGGAAGAAGACCACCACCAGCGGTGCCGTGAAGGCCGTCCTCACCACTCGGGCGATCAGCACCCCGGCCGCCCCGAACACCAGCACCGTCAGCGGGCCCACCAGCAGCTCGCCCGGCGAACCGTGCCCGAGCGCGCCGGGCTTGAGCGCCTGCCAGGCGAACTGCCCCGCCACGCACACCGCGGTGAGCAGCGCGGCCGGGACCACGGACAGCAGATGCGCGGCCGTCCGGTGTGCCGTTCCCATGACCAGCACCGTGAAGTGCCGTTCCGTGTCCCGGCGGCGGGAGCGGAGCACTGCCTGGTTCACGGCCAGCAGGACCGCTAGACCGACGAAGAGCGGGCCGCTCTGGGTGGCGCGGTCGGCGTCCTGGAGGGCCGGGTAGCCGTCCGCGTAGTCCTGGGCGCTCCATACGATCCAGGCCGCGTAGAGCAGGAAGCCGACGATCACCGGGATGGTCAGCAGAAGGCGGCGGGCCTCGAAGAGTGCCAGTGCGAACACCGCCGACCATGAGTTCCTGGAGTTCCTGGCCGCCTCTGTCTGCCCGCCCGTGGGCTGGGCCATCGCCGTCGTCATCGTGTCGCTCATGCCGCCACCCCCGCACCCGTGCCCGCACCCGTGCCCGTACCCTCGCCCGCTCCCGTACCCGTGCCTGCTCCCTCGCCCGCGCCCGCGCCCGCTCCGTCGAGCGTCAGCAAGTAGCCGTCCTCCAAGGTGGGGTCCAGGAGATCGGCGCCTGTGGGTGGGTCCCCCACGTTGCGGAAAGAGCCCGTGCCCGTGCGCCAACCCGCCTTCGCGCCCGGGTCGCGCTCCGTGCTGCTCCACACCCGGCCCGCCGCCCGTGCGGTCAGTTCGGCCGGGGTGCCGTCGAAGCGGACCCGGCCGCCGGCCATCACCACGACCCGGTGGCAGAGCATCGCCACGTCCTCCGTCTGGTGTGTGGACAGGAGCACGGTCCGGCCCTCGCCCGCCTGGGCGATCAACTCCCGGAATCTCATGCGCTGTTCGGGGTCCAGGCCGACCGTCGGCTCGTCCAGGACCAGGAAGCCCGGGTCGCCGACGAGGGACGCGGCCAGCGCGACCCGCTGCCGCATTCCGCCGGAGAGCTTCTTGATGCGCTTGCCGCGCACCTCGCCCAGGTCGACCTCGTCCAGTACGCGCCGCACCTCGCGGTGGCGGGCGCCGCGGTCCGTCAGTTCCTTCAGGATCGCCACGTAGTCGACGAACTCGAAGGGCGTGAAGTCCGGGTGGAAGCCGGGGGTCTGGGGCAGATAGCCAAGGCGTCGGCGCACTTCCTGGCGGCCGCGTGCCGTGCCCGGGTCATGGCCGAGGACTGTGAAGGCGCCCCGGTCGGCGGGTACGGCCGTGGCCAGCACCCGCAACAGGGTGGTTTTTCCGGCCCCGTTGGGTCCGAGGAGCCCGGTGACGCCCCGCGTCAGGCCCAGTGACACGTCGTCCAGGGCGCGGGTACGGCCGTAGTGGAGGCTCAGCCCCGAGGCGGAGACGGTGGGTGTCATGCGGCACTCCTGTGGGAGACGTCGAAACGGTCACGTACGAGGTAGAGCAGGCCGACGGCGAGGGCGGCCACCGCGGCGGCGGCCCCCTGCCCGGCCGCGGTGAACGGAGCGAGCGGCTCGCCGTGCGTGTTCAGGTCGGCGACGGCCAGCAGCGCGACCCAGGCCCCGCCGACCAGCGACGGCGCGAGGACCGGGCCGAGCCGGGGGGTCAGTGCGAGGCCGGTCGCGGTGAGGGCGAGCGCGGGCAGCAGCCAGGCGAGGGCCCGTAGGCCGTACGCCGGAAGGGCCAGGGTCGCCAGGCCGTTGAGGCCCAGGACGGTGGTGAGCACGGCGACCGTACGGATCATCAGCAGCCGGAACCCGTGCACCGGGCTGACCACCGCCATCTCGTACGTCGGGTCCAGCGCGGGTCCGTACGCCAGCGCCACGCCGGCCAGCGGCAGGAGCGGCGCGAGGGCGAGGAACATGGTCGGGGAGTTCGCCGAGTACACCGCGCCCACCGTCGCCATCAGCACGAACACCACCGCCGCCAGCCACGAGCGGCGCAGCACCGGCGTCGCCGCGAGCAGCCGTGCGGTGTGGTCGGCGACCCCGAGCCGCACCAGCAGGCCCTCGAACAACCCCCGTGCGGGCACGTCCAGTTCGGCGTCCAGGCGTTCCCAGCCGGCGTCGACCGAAGGGCTCACCGAGGCGAGCACCTCCCGGCAGTGTCCGCACGAGACGAGGTGCGTGTCGGCGGACCACAGCAGGGGTGGCGTCAACTCGCCCTGGGCGTAGGCCCGTAGGTCCTGCTCATCCACATGCCACGTCATGCCGACGCCTCCCGTGTACCGATCCGGATTCCGATGCGCGCCCTCACGCCAGCGCCTCCCGCAGTTGCTTCCGGGCCCGCATCGCCCGCGTCTTGACCGTCCCCGGCGGGATCCCCAGGACGACGGCCGCCTCGCGGGTGGTCAGCCCGTCGATGACCGTCGCCTGGAGGACCGCGCGGAGCTCGGGTGAGAGCCGTATCAAGGCGCCCGCGAGGTCTCCGTGCTCCACCCCCGCGAGCACGCGTTCCTCCGCGGACACCTCGTGCCGGTGCCGCAGCCTGGCCAGCGTCTGCCGCAGCCGTCCCCGCGCCCCGTCGCCGCGCAGCGCGTCGACCAGCCGGCGCGAGCCGATGCGCCACAGCCACCCCGCCACGTCGCCCTCCTCGCGATAGCGGGCCTTGCCCCGCCAGATCGCCAGGAACGTCTCCTGCACGACATCGTCGACGACCCCCGCGTCGGCGCACCGGCCGCGCAGCCTGGCCGTCAGCCACGGCGCGAACCGCCGGTACAGCTCCTCGAAGGCGCGCCGGTCCCCGTCCGCCGCGGCCCGCAGCAGCTCCCCGTCGCTTCTCGTTTCGCTCACATCCCCCTCATCGCACGAGCCCCACCGATCGGTTCACGGAATCGGGCTTGACTTTCTCAGCCACCTTCCACCACCCTTTCACTACTCAATTAGTGAAAGGGTGGTGCACGGGTGGTCGAGTACCGCATCGACCGGCACTCCGGGGTCGCCACGTACGTCCAGATCGTCCAGCAGACCAAGCAGGCCCTCCGCCTGGGCCACCTGGAGCCGGGCGACAAGCTCCCCACGGCTCGCGAGGTAGTGGAGGCCACCGCCATCAATCCGAACACCGTCCTGAAGGCCTACCGCGAGCTGGAGCGCGAGGGCCTGGTCGAGGCCCGCCGCGGCCTCGGCACCTTCGTGCGCCGCGGCCTCGGCGCCGCCGCCACCGACTCGCCCCTGCACTCCGAGCTCGACGACTGGACCCAGCGGGCCCGGGCGGCAGGACTCGACCGCGACGACATCGCCGCACTCTTCACCGCCGCACTCGAAAAGCACTTCCTGGAGACCGGCCCGGACCGACACACCCCGGACCGGCACAGCCCGGACCAACGAACCCCGGACCGGCACCCCCCGCACCCCCGGACCCAGGACCAGCACAGCCAGGGAGACCCTTCATGACCGACACCGCCCTTGAGGCAGCCGCGCTGGGCAAGCGCTTCGGCCGGCTGCGGCGGTCCGCCGGATGGGCCCTGCGCGACTGCACCTTCGCCCTCCCCACCGGCCGCGTCTGCGCCGTCGTGGGCCCCAACGGCGCCGGCAAGTCCACGCTGCTCGCCCTCGCCGCCGGCCTCATGGCGCCGACCGAGGGCAGCCTCGCCGTCCTCGGCGGGCCCGCGGGCGAGGCACGCGCACGCGTGGGCTTCGTCGCCCAGGACAAGCCCCTCTACCCCCAGCTCAGCGTCGCCGAGACGCTCCGCATGGGCGCCGACCTCAACCCCGGCCACTGGGACGGGCGCGCCGCCGAGCGGATCGTGGCCGGCGGCGCCCTCGACCCGAAGGCCCGGGTCCGCGCCCTCTCCGGCGGCCAGCGCACCCGCGTCGCGCTCGCCCTCGCGCTCGGCAAGCGGCCCGAACTGCTGCTCCTGGACGAGCCGATGGCCGATCTGGACCCGCTGGCCCGGCACGAGCTGATGGGTGTCCTGATGTCCCAGGCCGCCCAGTACGGCACCACGATCGTCATGTCCTCGCATGTCGTCGCCGAGCTGGAGGACTCCTGCGACCACCTCCTGCTGATCGGCGGCGGCCGCGTGCGCCTGAGCGGCGAGATCGACGAGCTGCTGGAGACGCACACGCGCGTGTCGGCCGCCGCGGACACCGTCCTCGCCCCGCACACGGTCGTCGAGTCCCGTACCACCGGCCGCCAGCTCTCCGCCCTCATCCGCCCGGCCGCCGCGACCCCCCTCGCCGCGGACTGGCGTACCAGCACGCCCTCCCTGGAGGAGCTGGTCCTCAGCTACCTGCGCAACCCCGAGGCGCCTGGCGACCGAGTCCCCGCGAACGCCGAGGAGTTCTCCGCATGACCACCCTCGCACCCCGCCTCGCCGCCCCCCGCACCACCCGCTGGCTGATCCGCCTGCACCGCCCCGCGCTCCTCGTCTGGACGCTCGTCCTGGTCGCCCTCGGCGGCGCTCTCCTGTGGCTGTGGGGCCCGCTCGCCGACGCCTCCGCGGCGGCGTTCCGGCAGATAGCCGCCTGCAAGACCGAGAGCTGCCGCTACGACCAGGCCTCGATCCTGCGCTACAAGGACGTCTACAACTACGTCACCTTCGGCGTCCTCGCCGTCCCCTTCCTCGTCGCCGCCTGGGCGGGCGCCGCCCTCACCGGCCGCGAACTGGAGCAGCACACCGCGCAGTTGGCATGGACCCAGGGCGTCTCCCCGACCCGCTGGCTGGCCACGAAGCTCGCCCTCCCGGCCGCCCTGGTCACCGCGGGCACCGGCCTCCTGGTCCTGCTGCACCACCAGATGTGGTGGGCGGCCGAGGGCCACATCGACACCGCCAAGACCTGGTACGACCCGCCCACCTTCTACGCGGGCGGCCCCATCACCGTCGCCCTCGCCCTGGCCGGACTGTTCGCCGGCGCCTTCGCGGGCATCCTCCTGCGCCGCTCGCTGGCCGCGCTGGGCGCCGCCGTGGCCGCCGTGGGCGCGCTGTGGTTCGGCCTCCACCAGGCACTGCCGTACCTCTGGTCCCCCGTGACCAGCACGGCGAGCCTCGCGCAGGAGTGGCCCTCGGGCGCCGGCATCGACGTGAGCACGGGCCTGTACACCGCCACCGGGAAGCACCTCGCCAACCCGTTCTGCGGCAGCACCATCAGCAAGGAGTGCGAGACGCTCTACGAACGCCTCGGCGCCGTCGGCTGGTACAAGGACTACCACCCGCTCTCCCACTACTGGCCGCTCCAGCTCACCGCCTCCGCGCTCGTGCTCGCCGTCGCCGCCCTGCTCGCCCTGGCCGCGTTCCGCGTGACCGCCGCCCGCACCCGGGCCGTCTCATGACCGGGGCCGTGCTGCGGCTGCACCGCACGGCGCTGATCGTGTGGACCGTGTTCGTGCTGGGCTCGGTGGCCTGGCTGGTGTGGCTGACCGAGGTCACCGCCGACGACGTGCACGCGACGCTGGCCGCCTGCCCGAAGAACTCCCCGGGCACCTGCGGAATCTGGGCCTGGCGCGACTACAGCGAACCGATGGGCTGGGTCAGCACGATCATGTATTACGGCTTCTGGGCCGTCGCCGCGTGGGCGGCCGGCGCGCTCATAGGCCGTGAACTGGAGTCGGGCACCGCGCGGTTGGCGTGGACGCAGGACGTGTCGCCGACGCGCTGGCTGGCCACCAAGCTCGCGGTGCCGGCGCTGGTCCTGATCGCGGGCGGCGCGGTGTTCGTCCCCGTCTACCGGTGGGCCTGGTCGGCGCACCGCGATCTGATGGGCGACGACTGGGGCTTCGCCGACGTGTTCGCCGCGCGCGGCCCGCTCGTCGTGGCGTACGCCCTGTGCGCGCTCGCGGTCGGCACGCTCACCGCGCTCATCGTGCGCCGCTCACTGCCCGCGCTGGGCATCGCGGTCGCCGTGATGATCCTGCTCAACCTGTATGTGCAGAAGTACCGGGGCGACTACTGGCCCGTGGCCGACAGCCACGGACGCGAACTGCCGGACACGGTCTGGCAGCAGGGCGGCGGCCTCTACCACCCCGCGTCGCACTTCTGGCCCCTGCACCTCGTCGAGACCGGCATCGTCCTCGCCGTCACGGCCCTCGCCACCACCGCCGCGTTCCTCCTGCTCCGCCACCGCACCCGCCCCGCTCCCACCCCCCGCCAGGAGTCCCCCGCATGACCGCGACCGTCCCCACGGCGCCCCGCACCGTCCCCGCGGCGGCACCCCGCACCGGCCTCACCGTGCTGCGGCTGCACCGCGGCGCCCTGATCGTCTGGACGCTCCTGGTCCTCGCCGCCGCGCTGGGCTTCCTGTGGGCATACGGCCCCGGCGCGGACTCCGCCCTGGCCGCGTGGCACAAGGCCTGCCCCGCCGCCGACGACTCCTGCCACTGGGACACCACGCTCAACGACTACTACCGGACGGTCTCCCTCGCCGAGTGGACGATCTTCTGGGCCCCGCAGCTCGTCTCCGTCTGGGCGGGCGCCGCGCTCATAGCCCGCGAGCTGGAGAACGGCACCGCGCGGCTGGCCTGGACCCAGGGCGTGACACCGGCCCGCTGGCTGGCCGCGAAGCTCGCCGTCCCCGCCGCCCTGATCACCGCCGGCACGACCGTGCTGGTGCTGCTGCACCGCATGGTGTTCGAGGCGAACGAGTTCCCGTTCGGCTGGGAGTGGTACCAGGACACGATCTTCAGCACGAACGGCCCGGTCGGCATCGCCCAGCCCCTGCTCGCCCTCACCGTCGGCGCCCTCGCGGGCCTCGTGCTGCGCCGCACCCTGCCGGCCCTCGCCGTGTCCTTCCTGGTCACCGGGCTCGTGCAGTACGTCACCGGTGAGGTGACCCCCCAGCTGTGGCCCTGGAAGACCTTCACCGCCGCCATGGACAGCGCCCGCACCGTCCCGGACCACGTCATGTGGGGCGAGCAGGGCTCCCTCACCGCCACCGGCGCCCGCGTCCCCACCCCGGACTGCGCCGACAGCATGAAGTGCCTGGCCGACCACGGGGTGACCGGCTACTACACCGACTACCACCCCGCCTCCCACTTCTGGCCCCTCCAGCTCATCGAGACCGGCCTCACCCTCGCGGTCGCCGCCGCGGCGGTGGGAGCGGCGTTCTGGCTGCTGCGGCGCCGCACCCGCGCGCTCTGACCTCTGACCCCTGCCCCCTGACTTCCGGGCCGCACGTCCTCCCACGGGGGTGGGGGACGTGCGGCCCGGACACCCGGGCGGCCCTGTACCGAACACACGCACTGCCCCGTACCGGACACCCGCACGACCCTGTAGACGTCCGGGATCCGCCCCCCGGTGTCCCGCACGCCATGTCTCCGTAACCAACGGTTCAGACAGCCTTGCGACGCTCAGCGAATGAAGCCCGCCGTGCCTGAGCCTTCGCCGCCCCCCGAGGGATCCGCTCGGAACGGAGTCATCGCGCTCCCGCCCGCGGCCTCCGACGCGCCCGTCACGCCGTCGGCGCGGAAGAATGGGTCCATGAGCCAGCCCAACGCCCAGGCAGCACAGGTCCAGCACGCGCAGCCCTCCGTGGGCTCCATAGCCGCGCACCGCCCGCACACGGTCGCCGCCGCGGTCTCCGACCTGGAACCCGACATCGACGCCGACCTCGACGCGTACGAGGAGGCCCCGTACGACGGCGCCCAGCTGCCCCAGGGCCGTTTCCTCGACCGGGAGCGCAGCTGGCTCGCGTTCAACGAGCGCGTCCTGGAGCTCGCCGAGGACCCGAACACCCCGCTCCTCGAACGGGCGAACTTCCTCGCCATCTTCGCCAGCAACCTGGACGAGTTCTTCATGGTCCGGGTGGCGGGACTGAAGCGCCGTATCGCCACCGGCGTCGCCACCCGCTCCGCCTCCGGCCTCCAGCCGCGCGAGGTGCTGGAGATGATCTGGGCCCGCTCCCGCGAGCTGATGGCCCGGCACGCCGCCTGCTACCACGAGGACGTCGCCCCCGCGCTCGCGGAGGAGGGCATCCACCTGGTCCGCTGGAACGAGCTCCAGGAGAAGGAGCAGGCCCGCCTCTTCACCCTCTTCCGGCACCAGATCTTCCCGGTCCTGACCCCGCTGGCGGTCGACCCGGCGCACCCCTTCCCGTACATCTCGGGTCTCTCGCTGAACCTCGCGGTCGTCGTACGGAACCCCGTCACCGGCCACCGCCACTTCGCCCGCGTCAAGGTCCCGCCGCTGCTGTCCCGTTTCCTGGAGAGCTCCCCCGGCCGTTACGTCCCCATCGAGGACGTCATCGCGGCCCACCTGGAGGAGCTGTTCCCGGGCATGGAGGTGCTGGAGCACCACGCCTTCCGCCTCACCCGGAACGAGGACCTGGAGGTCGAGGAGGACGACGCCGAGAACCTGCTCCAGGCCCTGGAGAAGGAGCTCATGCGGCGCCGCTTCGGCCCGCCGGTGCGCCTTGAGGTGGAGGAGTCCATCGACCGCGAGGTCCTGGACCTCCTCGTGCGCGAGCTCAAGATCTCCGAGGCGGAGGTGTATCCCCTCCCCGGCCCCCTGGACCTCACGGGCCTCTTCCGCATCGCCGGCCTCGACCGTCCCGAGCTCAAGTACAAGAAGTTCATCGCCGGTGTCCACCGCGACCTGGCCGAGGTCGAGTCGGCGTCCGCGCCGGACATCTTCGCGGCCCTGCGCGCCCGCGACGTCCTGCTGCACCACCCGTACGACAGCTTCTCCACCTCCGTGCAGGCCTTCCTCCAGCAGGCGGCCGAGGACCCGGACGTCCTCGCCATCAAGCAGACCCTGTACCGGACTTCGGGCGACTCCCCCATAGTCGACGCGCTCATCGACGCCGCCGAGGCCGGCAAGCAGGTCCTCGTCCTGGTCGAGATCAAGGCCCGCTTCGACGAGCACGCCAACATCAAGTGGGCACGCAAGCTGGAGGAGGCGGGCTGCCATGTCGTCTACGGCCTCGTCGGCCTGAAGACCCACTGCAAGCTGTCCCTGGTGGTCCGTCAGGAGGGCGAGACGCTACGGCGTTACAGCCACGTCGGCACCGGCAACTACCACCCGAAGACGGCGAGGCTCTACGAGGACCTCGGTCTGCTGACCGCCGACCCGCAGGTCGGCGCGGACCTCTCGGACCTCTTCAACCGCCTGTCCGGCTACTCCCGCCGCGAGACCTACCGCCGCCTCCTGGTGGCCCCCAAGTCCCTGCGCGACGGCCTGATCTCGCGGATCAACAAGGAAGTCCAGCACCACCGCGCGGGCCGCCCGGCGTTCATCCGCATCAAGGTCAACTCGATGGTGGACGAGGCGCTCATCGACTCGCTCTACCGCGCCTCCCAGGCCGGCGTCCCGGTCGACGTCTGGGTGCGCGGCATCTGCGCGATCCGCCCCGGTGTCACGGGCCTGTCGGAGAACATCCGGGTCCGTTCCATCCTCGGCCGCTTCCTGGAGCACTCCCGGATCTTCGGCTTCGGCAACGGCGGCGAGCCCGAGATGTGGATCGGCAGCGCCGACATGATGCACCGCAACCTCGACCGCCGTATCGAGGCCCTGGTCAGGGTGACCGACCCGGCCCACCGCGCGGCCCTCAACCGCCTCCTGGAGACGGGCATGTCCGACACCACCTCGTCCTGGCACCTGGGCCCGGACGGCGAGTGGGAACGGCACGCGACCGACGCGGACGGCCAGCCCCTGCGCAACATCCAGGAGATGCTCATAGACGCCCGGAGGCGCCGGCGTGGCACAGCAACACCTTGACCCGACGGATCCGACGGCCGGGCCGGTGACGGGGGAAGCCCTCGCGGGCTACCTCCGGGCCCAGGCCACGGAATTCCTCCGCGCCCTGCGACTGCACCGCGAAACCGGCGGTACGACGTCGGCGTCGGCGTCCGCCGCGGCGCAGGGCACGGGGGGATCCGTCGACGCGGCCCGGGCACTGCGCCGCTCGGCCCGCCGCATCAGCGGCAGCCTGCACACCTTCCGCCCCCTCCTCGACCAGGACTGGTCGGAACGCATCCGCCCCGAACTGGCCTGGGTCTCCGGCACCCTGGCATCGGAGCACGCGTGCGAGGCGAGGCTGGAGAGACTGCTGCTGGCCCTGCACAGGCTGTCGGGGGCGACGGTGCTGCCGGGTCAGGCGACGGGCGCGACCGGCGCAGCTGTCGACCCCTCTGCCGTAGCTGCGGGCAATCGTGCCGCTGGGGCGGCTCCCGACCCAAGGAAAGCGGCACCGGCCAGCGCCGCGAGCGAGACCCCCCCGACGCCAACCCCGGACCGAGGCAACCTCACCGTAGGCGCCGCAAAAGCAGGCGCCCTCCTCGACCGCCAGCTCACCCTCGCCCGCACCCGCGCCCACAGCACCGCCCTCCAGGCCCTCGGCTCCTCCCGCTTCCACGCGGTCGCCGACCACATCGCCGTACTGGCCAGCGAAGTCCCCCTGGTGCAGACGGCCGTCACCGCGGACCTCCGCCCCCTCGCGCTCGCCGCCGAGGACCGCCTCAAGGACGCCGTAGCCGCCCTCCCCCTCGTCACCGCGGGCCTCCCCTACAACGCCGAGGCCCTCATCCACGGCCTCTCCCCGGACCCGTCCCCCCACCCCCAGGACGCCCCCTGGCACCAGGTCCGCCTCCTCCTGCGCCTGCACCGGTACGCCCGGGAGGCCCTGTACGGCGACTCCCTCGACGTACGCCTCCTCGCGGCCGGCGAGGCACTCGACCGGCACCGCGACGCGTCCGAGGCGGCGGCCGCCGCCGCGCAGGCTGCCCGTACGCCCCGGATCGCCCCGGCGACCGCGTACGCCCTCGGCGTCCTCCACGCCGACCAGCGGCACGAAGTGGAGGCGGCCAGGTTCGCCTTCCAGCGTTCGTGGCAGATGGAAACCGTCAGTACGTCGTAGACACCACCACCCGCACCAGCGAAGGGGTGATCCCCCGGTGAGCTCTCCCGACAACACCACCGTCGAGGCGGCGGGCTGTGTCCTGTGGCGCCGCTCGCCCATCGACGGTGAGCTGGAGGTATGCCTCGTACACCGCCCGAAATACGACGATTGGTCCCACCCCAAGGGCAAGCTGAAGCGTGGCGAGAACGCCCTCGCCGGAGCCCTGCGCGAGGTGGCGGAGGAGACCGGCTACCAGGCCGTGACCGGCGCCGAACTCCCGACGCTGCACTATCTGGCGAACGGCCGCCCCAAGCGGGTCCGCTACTGGGCGGCCGAAGCCACCGAGGGCGCCTTCACCCCGAACACCGAGGTCGACCGCATCCTCTGGCTCCCCCCGACGGCCGCCAGAAACCGCCTGACCCAACCGAGGGACCGCACCCTCGTGGCCTCTCTGCTGGCCTCCTTGCACCTGACATAGTCCGGAATCGCTCCGTGTCCTTGACGTGAGCGTTCCGTGACCTCACCGCACTGTCGGCAGGGGTTCACCCCCCGTTCATTTCCGCCAGTCGGCGCCTTCACCTGATCTGCCTAATTTCGGCCTTACGCGGTGCGGACCGCCCCTCGGGACAACACCTCGAAGACGTGTCCGCATCACCCAGTCTTCGCACGCCGCCGAATTCAGGACGGCGGCTCTCGGAAGGAACTCCCTCAGTGAAGCTTCAGCGCAAGAACCGGCGAGTCCTCGCTCTCGGCGCGATCGCCGTCTCCGGCGCCCTGGCCCTCACGGCGTGCGGCTCCGACGACACCAGCAACGGCGGCGACGCCACCGGGTCCTCGACCGCGCAGGCCGGCAGCATCAAGTGCGACGACGCCAAGGGTCAGCTGCTCGCCGACGGCTCCTCCGCGCAGAAGAACGCGATCGACGCCTGGGTGAAGCAGTTCACCGCCCAGTGCGGCGTGCAGATCAACTACAAGGGCTCCGGCTCCGGCGCGGGCATCACCGCCTTCAACAACGGCCAGGTCGCCTTCGCCGGCTCGGACTCCGCCCTGAAGCCCGAAGAGGTCACCGCCTCCAAGAAGGTCTGCTCCGGCGGCACCGGCATCGACCTCCCGATGGTCGGCGGCCCGATCGTGGCCGGCTTCAACGTCTCCGGCGTCGACAAGCTCACGCTGAACGCCGAGACCCTCGCCAAGATCTTCAACAACGAGATCACCAACTGGAACGACGCGGCGATCGCCAAGCTGAACCCGGGCGTCAAGCTGCCCGACCTGAAGATCCAGGCGTTCCACCGCTCGGACGAGTCCGGCACCACGGACAACTTCACCAAGTACCTGATCTCCGAGGCCAAGGACTCCTTCCCCTACGAGGGCGGCAAGGCCTGGCAGGCCAAGGGCGGCCAGTCGGCGTCCGGCTCCTCCGGTGTGGCCCAGCAGGTCAAGGAGACCAACGGCGCCATCGGCTACTTCGAGCTGTCGTACGCCAAGGACGGCATCACCGCGGCCTCCCTCGACACCGGCGCCTCCGCCCCGGTCGAGGCCACCGTCGAGAACGCCACGAAGGCCATCGCCGAGGCCCAGGTCGTCGGCACCGGCAGCGACTACTCGCTGAAGCTGAACTACGGCACCAAGGCCGACGGCGCCTACCCGATGGTCCTGGTCACCTACGAGATCGTCTGCGACAAGGGCAACAAGGCCGACACCCTGCCCGCGACGAAGGCGTTCCTGCGCTACATCGCCTCCGAGGAGGGTCAGGGCGTGCTCGCGGACAACGACTACGCGCCGATCCCCGACGACATCATCGCGAAGGTTCGCACCACCATCGAGAGCCTGAGCTAATCCTTACGAGTGCGCTCCGGGCCGGGGCCCGTCAACCCAGGAACCCCCGGCCCGGACGCACCGTCCGGTGCACCGCCGCCAGGAGCCGCACACCGTACGGCTCCGCAGACCGGAGAACCCGATGGACACCACACAGATAACCGACGCACCTCCCCCCACCCCACAGCCTTCCGTGACCGAGCAGAAGCGCGCGGCCCGCGGCGCCACCCGACCCGGCGACCGCGTCTTCCTCGCCCTCTCCCGCGGCTCGGGCATCCTGCTACTGGTGATCATGGCCGCCATCGCCGGCTTCCTCACCTATCGCGCCTCGATCGCGATCAGCAAGGACGACGTCAACTTCTTCACCGCCTTCGAGTGGAACACCGGCCTCGTGCCGCCGCGGTTCGGCATCGCCGTCCTCGCCTTCGGCACGGTCGTCTCCTCGATCATCGCCATGGTCATCGCGGTCCCGATCGCGGTCGCCATCGCGCTGTTCCTCACGCACTACGCCCCGCGCAGGCTGAGCGGCCCGATCGCCTATGTGATCGACCTGCTCGCCGCCGTCCCGTCCATCGTGTACGGCCTGTGGGGCGCCCTGATCCTCGTCCCGCACATGAACGGCCTGTACGGCTGGCTGGACGACTACCTGGGCTGGACCGGCATCTTCTCCTGGCAGGGCGGCGCGCCCCGCTCGATGCTCACCGTCGGCATCCTGCTCGCGATCATGATCCTGCCGATCATCACCAACGTCAGCCGTGAGGTCTTCCGGCAGACGCCCCGGATGAACGAGGAGGCGGCCCTGGCCCTCGGCGCCACGCGCTGGGAGGTCGTCCGGATGGCCGTCCTGCCGTTCGGCCGCTCCGGTGTGATCTCCGCGTCGATGCTGGGCCTCGGCCGCGCGCTCGGCGAGACGATGGCCGTGGCCACCGTGCTCTCCCCGACCTTCGACATCCAGGCCAGCCTGCTCGACCCGGGCGGCGGCACCTTCGCCCAGAACATCGCCAGCAAGTTCAGCGAGGCCAGCGAGACCGGCCGGGACGCGCTGATCGCCTCCGGTCTCGTCCTGTTCGTCATCACCCTGCTGGTCAACGGCGCGGCCCGCGCGATCATCGCCCGCCGCAAGGAGTACTCGGGGGCCAACGCATGAGCACCGCACTCACCGAAAAGCGCCCCAGCACCCTGCGCGGCGCCCGGCTCCCCAAGTGGTCCCCGTACGCCATCGCGGCCGGCTCGCTCGCCCTCGGTATCGGCATCAGCCTGGCCGCGGGCCTGGAGAGCGACATCCAGTGGGGCCTGATCGCCGCGATCCTCTTCGTGGTCGGCACGTACGCCATCGCCGCCCGCGTCGAGGGCCGCCGCCAGGCCAAGGACCGGGTCGCGACCTCGTTCGTCTGGGTCGCCTTCCTGATCGCCCTGATCCCGCTGGTGTCCCTGGTCTGGTCGACCGTCTCGCGCGGTGTGAAGGTCCTCGACTTCTACTTCCTGTCCCACTCGATGGGCCTGACCGCGGACTCCGAGCCGGGCGGCGGTATCTACCACGCCATCCTCGGCAGCCTGGAGCAGGTCGGCCTCGCCACCCTGATCGCCGCGCCGATCGGCGTCCTCACCGCGATCTACCTGGTGGAGTACGGCCGCGGCAACCTCGCCCGGGCGGTCACCTTCTTCGTGGACGTCATGACGGGTATCCCGTCGATCGTCGCGGGTCTGTTCATCCTGTCGATCATGCTGATGTTCGACATGCAGCCCTTCGGCTTCGCCGGCTCGATGGCCCTCGCCATCCTGATGATGCCGGTCGTCGTCCGCTCCACGGAGGAGATGCTCAAGCTCGTCCCGAACGAGCTGCGCGAGGCCTCCCTGGCCCTCGGCGTCCCGAAGTGGCGGACGATCCTGAAGGTGGTCCTGCCGACCTCCCTCGGCGGCATCACCACCGGCGTCATGCTGGCGGTCGCCCGTATCGCGGGCGAGACCGCGCCGGTACTGCTGCTGGTGTGGGGCAACTCGCTCATCAACGCCAACCCCTTCGAGGGGGCCCAGCAGTCGCTGCCGCTGTACATCTACCAGCAGTACGCGAACAGCGCGGGCTCGGGAGCGGCGTACGACCGCGCCTGGGCGGCGTCGCTGACGCTGATCGCCTTCGTGATGATCCTCAACCTGGTGGCCCGCGGCATCGCCCGCTGGAAGGCCCCCAAGACCGGTCGCTGACGCGGCCCATCGGCGACTGAAGACTTTGGAAGTGAAGTAGTTATGGCCAAGCGAATCGACGTAAGCGGACTCACCGCCTACTACGGATCCCACAAGGCGATCGAAGACATCTCGATGACCGTCGAGCCCCGCTCGGTGACGGCCTTCATCGGCCCCTCCGGCTGCGGCAAGTCGACGTTCCTGCGCACCCTCAACCGCATGCACGAGGTCACCCCGGGCGGCCGGGTCGAGGGCAAGGTCCTCCTCGACGACGAGGACCTGTACGGCACCGGCATCGACCCGGTGTCCGTGCGCCGCGAGGTCGGCATGGTGTTCCAGCGCCCGAACCCCTTCCCCACCATGTCGATCTTCGACAACGTGGCGGCGGGCCTGCGGCTGAACGGCTCGTACAAGAAGGCCGAGCTCGCGGACGTCGTCGAGAAGTCCCTGAAGGGCGCGAACCTCTGGAACGAGGTCAAGGACCGCCTGAACAAGCCCGGCTCCGGCCTCTCCGGCGGCCAGCAGCAGCGCCTGTGCATCGCCCGCGCGATCGCGGTCGAGCCCAAGGTCCTCCTCATGGACGAGCCCTGCTCGGCCCTGGACCCCATCTCCACCCTCGCGATCGAGGACCTGATCGGCGAGCTGAAGGAGCGCTTCACGATCGTCATCGTGACGCACAACATGCAGCAGGCCGCCCGTGTCTCCGACCGCACGGCGTTCTTCAACCTCGCCGCCGTCGGCCAGCCCGGCAAGCTCATCGAGATCGACGAGACGGAGCGCATCTTCTCCAACCCGTCGGTCCAGGCGACGGAGGACTACATCTCGGGCCGCTTCGGCTAGACCGGACCCGGCCGACAGACCCCTCGCGGTGCTGCATGGCGGTGCCACCGCGAGGACGAAAAAGGGCCCGCCCCCTGGCTCATCAGGGGGCGGGCCCGTTTCATACGGCGGCTACGGCGCGGTCCGGTTTACGGGATGCCGTCGGCGTAACCCTTCTCCCAGTCGCTGCACGTGCCTTCCTTGACGTCACCGTCGTCCCGGAGGCAGGCCTTGATGTAGATCGTGGCCGACTCGGCGAGGTCCTGGTTGGAGTGCGCACAGGTACCGATGCCACCGCCGTTGTAGAGCGAGTGGACCGTACCGCCGCTGCCGACCTTCCAGTAGCCGATGACACCGGCGCCGTCGGACCAGTTGTCGCAGGCGTAGAAGTGGTCGCCGGCGGAGTCGAACCTCATGGTTCCGGCCTGGTACAGGTAGTTGCCGGACGACCGGGTGTCCGCGTAGTAGCTGGTGTCGGCGTCCGCCAGGGCCGGCGTGGCCGCGAGCACGATCGCCGCGGCACCGGCACCGGCGGTGGTCAACAGCCGTCTGCCGAGAATGGACATGAAACACCCCTCCCGTTTCGTGTTCGAACACACGTTCATAGAACGTGCGATCCATACGCTCTCACGGGAGGGGCGGGTGATGCAGGTGTTTTACGACAAGCGGAGTCGGCCTTGAAGATCCCTACAGGAACGCCAGATTCACGATCCCGAACGCGCCCGCAGCCACCAGCGCCGCCGCCGGCATGGTGATGAACCAGCCGAGGACGATGTTCTTGGCGACGCCCCAGCGCACGGCGTTCACGCGCTTCGTCGCACCGACGCCCATGATCGCGGAGGTGATGACATGGGTCGTCGAGATCGGCGCCTTGAAGAGGAACGCGGTGGTGAACATGATCGACGCACCGGTCGTCTCGGCGGCGAAGCCCTGCGGGGGATCGAGCTCGATGATCTTCCGCCCGAGCGTCCGCATGATCCGCCACCCGCCGGCGTACGTGCCCAGCGACAGCATCACGGCGCAGACGATCTTCACCCAGACCGGGATCGGATCGCCGTAGTCCTCGACATCGGCGATGACCAGGGCCATCACCACGATGCCCATGGTCTTCTGCGCGTCCTGGAGGCCGTGCCCGAGGGCCATGCCCGCGGCGGACACCGTCTGGGCGATCCGGAAACCGCGCTTGGCCTTGTGCGGGTTGGCCCGCCGGAAGATCCACATGATCGCCGTCATGACCAGGTAACCGGCCAGCAGGCCGACCACCGGGGAGATGAACATGGGGATGACGACCTTCTCCAGCACCCCGTGCCAGTAGACCGTCGTACCGCCCGCGAGCGCCGCGCCCACCATGCCGCCGAACAGGGCGTGCGAGGAGGAGGACGGCAGGCCGAAGTACCAGGTGACGAGGTTCCAGGTGATCGCGCCGACCAGCGCGGCGAAGAGGATCCCCATCCCCTTCGAGCCCTCGGGTGTCTGGATCAGACCCTCGGAGACCGTCTTCGCGACCCCGGAACCGAGGAAAGCACCGGCGAGGTTCATGACGGCGGCCATCGCGAGCGCCGCGCGAGGCGTGAGCGCCCGGGTCGAGACCGAGGTGGCGATCGCGTTCGCCGAGTCGTGGAAGCCGTTCGTGTACGTGAATCCGAGCGCGACGCCAATGGTCACGATCAGCGCAAAGGTGTCCATGAAGGGCTCAGGACTCCTTGACCGCGATGGTCTCCACCGTGTTGGCCACGTGCTCGAAGGCGTCGGCGGCCTCCTCCAGCACATCCACGATCTGCTTGAGCTTCAGCACCTCGATGGCGTCGTACTTGCCGTTGAAGAGCGTGGCCAGCAGCTTGCGGTGGATCTGGTCGGCCTGGTTCTCCAGCCGGTTGACCTCGATCCAGTACTCGGTGAGGTTGTCCATGGTCCGCAGATTCGGCATGGCCTCCGCCGTGAGCTCGGCGGCCCGTGCCAGCACCTCGATCTGCTGCTCGACGCCCTTGGGCAGTTCCTCGACGTTGTAGAGGACGACCAGGTCGACGGCCTCCTCCATGAAGTCCATGATGTCGTCGAGGGAGGACGCGAGGTTGTAGATGTCCTCGCGGTCGAACGGCGTGATGAACGAGGAGTTCAGCTGGTGGAAGATCGCGTGTGTGGCGTCGTCACCGGCGTGTTCAGCGGCCCGCATACGCTCTGCGATCTCGGCCCGGCCGGCGGTGTCCGCCCCGAGCAGTTCCATCAGGAGCTTCGAGCCCGTGACGATGTTGTCCGCGGAAGCGGCGAACATGTCGTAGAAGCTCGTCTCCCGGGGGGTCAGACGAAAGCGCACAAGGGGTCCTCAGGGTGCATTGGTTTCGGTCAGGCTGATGCTAAGTGCATCATCCGGCCACGGCTAATGGGCCGTCCCCCAGTGTCGCCCATCAGGCAGAGTGGTTGGCACGGGGGCCGTCCGCAGGCCCTATACCCGCCAAAGTTGGGTACGATATACCCAGTAGGGGTATATAACTGCCCAGGTGACATGGAGGACGCGATGACGACCACCGAGGCCGGCGCGGAAGCGCCCTCCGAGCAGCTCGCCGAGCACACCACGCACGGCTACCACAAGCAGAAGGACGAACACCTCAAGCGCCTGCGCCGGATCGAGGGCCAGATCCGCGGCCTCCAGCGCATGGTCGACGAGGACGTCTACTGCATCGACATACTCACGCAGGTGTCCGCCTCCACCAAGGCGCTCCAGTCCTTCGCACTGCAGCTCCTGGAGGAACACCTGCGGCACTGCGTCGCGGACGCGGCGGTCAAGGGCGGCGACGAGGTCGACGCGAAGGTGCAGGAGGCGACGCAGGCGATCGCCCGCATGCTGCGGACGTGACCCGCGCGGCGTGGCTGACGGAACAACGCCCCCGGCTCACTCGCCGGGGGCGTCCTCGCGTTCCTGGACCACTTTCAGCACCTCGTCGATGCTCTCAAGGCTGAGCCGGTCCTCATGCGCGGCCGACGCCGCGATGATCAGCTCTCCGCACAGCTCGATCTCGGCGAGGGCCACGTGGTCCTGAACTGCCGTACCGCCGACCGGAGCCACGTGCATCACCTCTTCTCTGCCGTCACCGCTTCCTAGAGTAGGGAGCGGTCTACACACCGCGCATGGCACGGACGGGCTAGTTCTTGACGCCCGTCACGACCGCTCACCCCCGGCCCCTCCCCCGGATCCCTCCGCTCACCCCTCGGCGATCTTCCCGGCATAGATGTCACCGTCGTCCGGAAGCCGTACGTCGACGGGGGCCCCGAAGTCATAGAGCAAGGTCGTCGAGGCCACCGCCACGGTCCCCTTCTGCTGCCCGTTGACGAAGCTGAACCGGTGCCGGACCTTGCGGATCCGTCCCTCGTCGTCGAGGTACACGTCGAAGGGCACCCGCGCCGTGGCGAACCCTTTCGCCGCCGCACCCAGCGCCGCCCTGTTCCCGGTAGAGGCGTCCGCGGCGGCGACGACGAGATCGGCGGTCCCGCGATAGTGCCGTACGGCCGTCCCCGCGACCTCGGTCCGCCCGACGTACGTGGCGGTACGCGCCCCCCGCAGCAGCTCGGCGGCGACGAACGGATCGGTGGCGCCCCCGGTGACGAGATTCCCGTCGGTCATCGAGGCGGTGTCGACCCGGACCCACTTGTCGGCGGGCACTCCGGCCCCCCGGTTCTTCATGAACAGGGCACCAGGGGCCAGCAGTTCGGTGATCGGCCGATGCTCGCTCTGCCCGGCGGGATCCTGCGGCAGCAGCACCTTGAGCTGCCCCAGCTGCCGCCGGTAGTCGTAGACCCCCTCCCCCCGAATGGTGACGCGGGTCCCCCCGGTCGCCATCTCCATCGAGGTCCGGGCCTTGGAACTCCCCGCCCGCACCAGCCGGTCGGCGGCGAGATGCAGATCCTGGACAGCGGGCCGCCCGTCCGCACCGCCGCCCCCGCCCCCCGCACACCCGGACCCCCCGGCGAGAACGACAGCCACAAGACCCGCCACCACGCCGGCCCCACCCGCCGTCCGCCTCTGCTGTCGCTCCGCCATCGCCTGCCTCCGTCACGGACCCCCTGACGCTCCGCTAACGACGACCGGCGCGACCCCGTCACGCGCATAAGAAGTCCGCTGCCGGAGGCAGCTGATGGATGCAGCACCGAGGCCGACTAACGTTGTCACCGTGCCAGCGCAGGACATACCTCCCCCACCCCAGGAACACCGCACCACCACGGTCGAACAAGGCCGTTTCTGCACCGCCCGCTGCATCTGCGGCTGGCGCGGCCCGGCCCGAAGAGCGAGAAGCCAGGCCCGCACGGACGCGGAGGGCCATCTGAATCCGGAGGGGGCGTAGCCGGTGCCGGTGATCCGGCGGGGACGTGGCCGTCGATCCGGCGGGGGCGTAGCCGCTAACCCGGAGGGGGCTAGGCCGCTGACCCGGAGGCGGCGTGGCCATTGATCCGGAGGAGGCGTATCCGTTTCCGGATGGGCACGATGGAACCCCTGACCCCATCACCTCGTCTCGTTCCACGAAACCTCAGGAGGCGACATGGAACGGCGTACGTTCATCGGCGGCGGCGTGGCCGCGCTCGCCGCGGCGACGACGGCCGCGTGCACCGGCGGCGACAAGGCCGACGCGGCGCAGACGGCCACCAGCGGCAAGTCCGCGCGTACGTCGAACAGAACCAGCGCCGCCGCCACGCCCGCCCCCGCCAACTGGACCGCGCTCGCCCGCGACCTCGACGGCACCCTGATCCGGCCGGGCGAGGCGAACTGGCCGGCCGCCCATCAGCTCTACAACACCCGCTTCGACAACCTGAAGCCCGCCGCGGTCGCGTACATCGCCCACGCCGACGACATCCGCACCACCCTCGCCTACGCCAAGGCCCACGGCCTCACCGTCGCGATCCGCAACGGCGGCCACTCGTACGCCGGCTGGTCCTCCGGGAACAACCGGCTCATCGTGGACGTGTCGAGGCTCAACACGATCCGGGCGAGCGGCGGTTCCGCGGTCGTCGGCGCCGGCTCCAAGCTCATCGACGTCTACCGCGCCCTCACCGCGAAGGGCGTCACCATCCCGGCCGGCTCCTGCCCGACCGTCGGCGTCTCGGGCCTGACCCTCGGCGGCGGCCACGGGGTCGTCTCCCGCGCCTACGGCCTGACCTGCGACAGCCTCACCCAGGCCACACTGATCACGGCGGACGGTAAGCAGGTCACCGCGAACGCGACCGAGAACAAGGACCTCTTCTGGGCCCTGCGCGGCGCGGGCAACGGCAACTTCGGCGTGGTCACCGAGCTCCGCTTCAAGACCCACCCCGCCCCGCAGGCCGTCACGGCGTACATGAGCTGGCCCTGGTCGAAGGCGGCCACCGTCTTCAAGGCCTGGCAGGAGTGGGGCCCCACCCAGCCCGACGAGATCTGGTCCTCCCTCCACCTGGAGAACCACGCCGGCGGCACCCCCACCGTCTCCGTCGCCGCCTTCTCCCTCGGCACCTACACCGAACTCCAGAACGCGGTGGACCGCCTCGCCGACGGCCCCGGCGGCCCCGGCCCCGCGAGCAGCGTCTCCCTGCGGCGCCGCTCGTACGAGGAGGCGATGGAGATCTACGCCGGCTGCTCGTCCTTCTCGACGGACGCCCAGTGCCACCTCCCCGGCTCCACCCCGGGCCGCTCCCCGCAGGGCGCGCTGCAACGCGAGACGTACACCGCGAAGTCCGACTTCTACGACCGTTCGATCTCCACGGCCGGCATCCAGACCCTGCTCACCCAGATCAAGTCGGTCCGCGGCGGCTCCGGCAGCATCGCCTTCACGGCCCTCGGCGGAGCGGTCAACCGCGTCTCCCCGACCGCGACGGCGTTCGTCCACCGCCGCTCCCGCATGCTGACCCAGTACATCGCCGCCTGGAAGGCGGGCACGAGCGGCACCACGGCCCAGTCCTGGCTGACCCAGGCCCACAACGCGATGAAGCCGTACGCCTCCGGCGCCGCCTACCAGAACTACACGGACCCGTCCCTGACGAACTGGCGGAAGGCGTACTACGGCGACGCGGCGGCACGGCTCACGACGGTGAAGAAGCAGTACGACCCGAACGGCTTCTTCACGTTCCCGCAGGCGCTCTAAGGTTCGAGACGCTTCGGGGCCCGGCCGCTTCAGGCCGCCAGGTCCCGTTCCTCGGCGCCCGCTTCCTTCCGGGCGCCGGGTACGACGGCGCCCTGACCGTCGTACGACGTCCCGCGTGCCCGGATCAGCCACCCGGCCCGCGGTGACCGCTCGATCGCCTTCATGAGCGGCGTGAGCAGGGCCATGGCCAGCGGGGACAGCAGCAGCGCGACGGCGGTGCCGAGGGCGAAGCCGCCCACGACGTCGGTCGGGTAGTGCACGCCCATGTAGACGCGGCAGAAGCCTTCGAACAGCGCCAGCAGGATGCCGAAGACGCCGAACTTCCGGTTGGCGACGAACAGTCCGACCGCCATCGCCATGGTGATCGTCGCGTGGTCGCTCACGAAGGAGTAGTCGGTCTTGCCGGAGACCAGGACATCGAGCCCCTCGTGCTGGAGGAACGGCCGGGGCCGCTCCACGAAACCCCGTATCGGCACGTTGATCAGCACCGCGACCGAGGCGGCGAGCGGCGCCCACACCAGCGCGGCCACGGAGGCGGGCGCGTCCTCGCCGCCCCGCTTGCGCACGGACAGCCAGCACCACAGCACGAGCAGAACGGTGGCGAGGAGGATGCCGTACTCACCGACGTACTCCATGACCCGGTCGAACCACGCGGGCGCGTCCTTGGCGAGGCCGTTGATGTCGTAGAGCAGGTCGACGTCGGGGTTCGACCCGGATGCGGCGAGTCCAGCCATGGTGCTGTGGCCCCTTCGTCGGCGTACTTGGCCCCCGTGGATGTAGATCCGATGTGCGTTCGGCTACGACAACAGGAACGCACGGTCCCCGTTAATACGTTCCACACTCCACTGAATGATCACTCAGACGTTATCGAAGAGAGACACATCACTGCAGCTCAGGGGGTAGGTTCACAGGCTGTTCAAACGGTCGTGGGGAGCGCTTTCGCGCCATCTTCGGTGACCCGGGTGGCCCCGAAGTAATCGGGGGTGTCGATCGGGTCGAACCGGATCACAGCACCCGTTCTCGGGGCGTCGATCATGTATCCGCCGCCGACATAAATCCCCACATGCCGGATGGCGCGGGAATTGGTGAGGTCGTCCGAGAAGAAGACGAGATCGCCGGGGAGCAGTTCGTCCCTGGCCGGATGCGGCCCCGCGTTCCACTGGTCGTTGGCGACGCGCGGCAAGGTCACCCCGACACTCTCGTACGCGGCCTTCGTCAGCCCCGAGCAGTCGAACCGCCCACCGTCCTGAGCAGTGCCGTCACCGCCCCAGAGATACGGCGTGCCGAGCTTGTTCTGCGCGTAGGAGATGGCCGCGGCGGCCTGCTTGCTCGGATCCACCCGCCCGACGGGAGCGGCGAAGCTGTCCTCCAGGGTGGTGATCGTCTTCACATAGTTCTGGGTCTCCTTGTACGGCGGCACGCCCCCGTACTTGATCACCGCGTACGCCCCCGCGTTGTAGGACGCGAGCATGTTGCTGGTCGCATCCCCGGGCA
Organism: Streptomyces sp. NPDC046909; assembly: GCF_040644695.1. NCBI lineage: Bacteria > Bacillati > Actinomycetota > Actinomycetes > Kitasatosporales > Streptomycetaceae > Streptomyces > Streptomyces sp. NPDC046909. The sequence goes on from NZ_JBEYXC010000025.1 coordinate 122,575, forward strand.
CGTCCTTCACATACGAGGCGAGCGTGCAGTCGTACTTCGCGGCCGACGGAATCGCGTCATTCGGATCCCATACGTCACGGTCCCCGTCGCCGTCGCCGTCGATCCCGTGCGTGGCCCAGGTCCCCGGGATGAACTGCGCTATCCCCTGCGCGGCCGCCGGACTCTTGGCGTTCGGATTGAACCCGCTCTCCTGGTACAGCTGCGCGGCGAGCAGCGCGGGATTGAGCGCGGGGCACAGATTCCCCCACTTCTGCACGAGCGCCTGATAGGCGGCGGGCACCGCCCCCTTGGCCAACGCCTTGGTGGCCCCGCCGACCCCATTGGCAAGGTTCCCGGCCACCACATACACCCCGACGACGAGCAGCATCACGAAGCTGAGCCCCGCCCCGAGGACGGCACCCCCCACGATCCATGCCTTACGCACCGTCAACCGCCCCTCACTGCCCCGGACTCCGCCCGCGTCAGTCTAGGAGCTTCCCACCTGGAATCCGTGGCAACCGATGGACTCGTGGTCGATGGGGGCGGCGCCGGCGCCACGGGCGCCCCGTGCGCGGCCGGTACCGAGCCCGCCGCCCTCGCGGCCCGGAGATCCCGCGGTACGGCGACGTCGATGTCCTCGTGGACGGTCCGGTACGACACCGCGTGCGTCGGCCCGCAGCCGAGGGGAGGGCGACTGGGGCGGTGCACCCGGGCGTGCCCGCCACAGGGATCAGTTGGCCGCTTCCCGGTACAACTCCGCCGCCTTCGCCCCGAGTACGACGCTGTACGAGACGTCGGCGGTGGCCCCGCCCTGCTCATGCCCGCCCAGGACACCCACGACGTCCCCGTCCCCGTTCACCCAGGGGCTGCCGCTGGTCCCGCCGCTGAAGTCGGGGCACGCGACGCGTTGTTGGGTACGGCTGTGCGCGACCGGCTTGTCGGTGCAGCGGAGGGGCGTCTCCCGGGCGGCCGGGTACCCCGTGACGGTCACGGCGGTGGCACCGGTGGCGGTGCCGGGGCTGAATCGGTTCCCGCCGACGAGGTCCTGGAGGTGCGCGCCGCGTTGCCCGGCCACGGTGGCGAACGCCACGTCGCTGTCCTCGTCCCACCCGTCGGGGAGGTAACTCCGGGTGACCCGCCATCCGCCGTACGGGGCACGGCCGTTCCGGTACCCCGGCACGAAGGTCAGCTCGCCGCTGCCCCCGTCCAGACAGTGCGCCGCGGTCACGATGAGGTCGCGGTGCGGACTGTCCACGACGGACGCGGTGCAGAAGTGCTCCCCGCCGGCGAACAACGCCCCGACCCTCGCGGTCTCCGGGGTCGCGGGGGCGGTGACGGTGACGCCGAAGGGGCCTGGTCCGTCGTCGGCGGCCGCCTCGGAGGCGGAGGTGACGGCGAGGAGCACGAGGGCGACATACAGGGGCATGTGCTTCATCAGGGACCACTGTGACCGACAAAGGTGAGAGGAGCATCAGGACACCGTCAGCTCACGTGGTCGTCTTCGCACACCTCACGGGCCGCGCCGGGTAGTACCCCGTCAGGACCGCACCCCCGTCCCCAGCGGAAACCTCGTCCCCGTCAGTTCCTCCGACACCGTCCACAGCCGCCGCGCCGCCTCCGGGTCGCTCGCCGCCGCGCTCCGGCCCACCAGGGTCGGGGCGCCGCGCATCTCCTGGAAGCGGTCCGGGCCGACGTAGCTCGCGCCGGGGAGGTCCTGGGTCGCCGCGTACAAGGTCGGGAGGGCGCCTGCCTTGTCGTCCTGGGCCATGAAGCGGTTGCCGAGCTTCATGAAGAGGCGGGAGACCGGGCTCGCCGCGTGGCTCTGGAGGTTGGTGGCGGCGTACCCGGGGTGTGCGGCCGTGGCGCGGACGCGGGAGCCCGACTCCGTGAGGCGGCGCTGGAGTTCGAGGGTGAAGAGGAGGTTGGCGAGCTTGGACTGGGCGTAGGCGGCGGTGGGGCTGTAGTTGGCCGTGCCGTTCAGGTCGTCGAAGTCGATCCGGCCCGTGCCGCCTCGGTGCAGGCCGGAGGAGACGGTGACCACCCGGTCGGTGATGTGCGGCAGGAGGAGGTTCGTCAGGGCGAAGTGGCCGAGGTGGTTGGTGCCGAACTGCATCTCGAAGCCGTCGCGGGTGCGCTGCTCCGGGAGCATCATCACGCCCGCGTTGTTGAGCAGCAGGTGCAGGTCGCCTTCCCAGGCCGCCGCGAACTCCCGTATCGAGGAGAGGTCGGCCAGGTCGAGCCGGCGTACCTCCGTGCTGCCGTTCACCGTCGCCGCCGCTGCCCGGCCGCGCTCGACGTCCCGGACGGCGAACACCACGTGCGCGCCCGCCCCGGCCAGCCCTTCCGCCGTCCGCAGGCCGAGGCCGCTGTTGGCTCCCGTGATCACGGCGGTACGGCCGCTCAGGTCGGGGAGATCGGTCACGTTCCACTTGTCAGTAGCCATGACCTCAATGTAGACGCCGCCAACAATGCTGTCAATGACAACAATGGTGACGCCGCCTACATGCGGATACGATGGCCCCCATGCAGTCCGAGAAGTCCCAGAGCCGCGCGAGCTCTCACGAGAACACCCGCGAAGCCCGCCCCTACCACCACGGAGATCTCCGCGCCGCCCTGCTCGCGAGCGCCGAGCACACCCTGCTGGAGAAGGGCGTCGCCGCTCTGTCCCTGCGAGAGCTGGCCCGTGACATCGGCGTCAGTCACGCCGCCCCGGGTCGTCACTTCAAGGACAAGCAGGCCCTGCTCAACGCCCTCGCGCTCGACGGCTACGACCGCCTGGTCCAGGTCCTCGCCGACGCCGACGACCCCTCCCTCCCCCTCGAACCCCGGCTCGTCGCCCTCGCCCGGGGCTATCTCGGTTTCGCCACCGAGAACGCCGAGCTGCTTGAGCTGATGTTCGCCCGCAAGCACGACCCCGAGGCCTCCGAGGAGATGGCCACGGCCGTCGACCGCACGGTCGGGGCGCTGGAGCGGCTCATCGCGGACGCCCAGAAGCGCGGGGAGATCATCGAGGGCGACCCCGGCCGGCTCACCCACCTCGTGGGCGCCACCCTGCACGGCGTCGCCACCTTCGCCGCGAGCGAGCGGGTCGACCCGGAGTTCGCCCTCGACGGCATCCCCCAGCTGGTCCACCTGCTCCTGCACGGCCTCAAGCCCAGGTAGACCCCGAACGCACGCACCCCCAAACACGCGCGAGCCTCGAGCCCGGCCGCCCCTCCAGGCCCTACCACCCCTCCGAGCCCAGCCACCCCTCCACACCCAGCCACCCCTCCAGCAGTTGTGCGCAACGCGTGTAGATGGTCAAGCCGTTGCCATCCCCGGCCCATCGCGCCGCCATTGATCAGTAAGCCCCCAACACCCTTCGGTATTGCGGAAGTCAGGATTCCGCCGCCCGTCTTGTTGTCACGTACTCAACAAGGGGATGGTCTACGCGGGTCGCCGCCCCCACCGGGAACCTCACCGGTGGTCCCCCCACCGCAGGCCTCTGCAACCCCACTTACAGGAGGCTGTACGTTGCGTACGCCCAACACCCCCCACATATCCGGCAGATGGCGCAAGGCGGGCTCCGCCGCCGCGGCCGCCACCGCCCTCCTCCTCGCCGGCTTCGGCACCGCCGCCCAGGCACAGGCCGACACCTACACGCCGTACAAGGCGAGCGCGAAGAGCATCGCAGCGCAGGTCGCCAAGGCCCATGTGCAGTACGAGAGTTCGTGCGCCGCGACCCCGAAGAAGGGCTACGCCGCCTGCAACGCCCTCCGTGTCACCGGCGGCACCACCGCCTACATGGAGAAGCAGGCCGCGCTGAAGGGCGTCACGCCCAAGACCGTCAAGCCGGACGCCTCCTCCGCCACCCCCACCGGCTACGGCCCGTCCGACCTCCAGGACGCCTACGGCCTCACCGACGCCTCCGCCTCCGACGGCTCCGGCGAGACCATCGCGATCGTCGACGCGTACGACGACCCCAACGCCGAGGCAGACCTGGCGACTTACCGCTCGTACTACGGCCTGTCCGCCTGCACCACCGCCAACGGCTGCTTCAAGAAGGTCAGCCAGACCGGCTCCACGACCTCCCTCCCCACCGCCGACAGCGGCTGGGCGGGCGAGATCTCCCTCGACCTCGACATGGTCTCCGCCATCGCCCCGAACGCCAACATCCTGCTGGTGGAGGCGAAGTCGTCGAGCATGGCCAACCTGGGCACGGCCGTGAACGAGGCGGTCAAGCTGGGCGCGAAGTTCGTGTCCAACAGCTACGGCGGCAGCGAGTCGTCGAGCGACACGTCGTACGACTCCTCCTACTTCAACCACCCGGGCGTCGCCATCACGGTGAGCGCCGGTGACGAGGGGTACGGCGCCGAGTACCCGGCCGCCTCCAAGTACGTGACGTCCGTGGGCGGCACCAAGCTCTCCACGTCGTCGAACAGCCGCGGCTGGACGGAATCGGTCTGGAACACCAGCAGCACCGAGGGAACGGGCTCCGGCTGCTCCTCGTACGACGCGAAGCCGTCCTGGCAGACCGACAGCAGCTGCACCAAGCGCATGATCTCGGACGTCTCCGCGGTCGCCGACCCGGCCACGGGCGTCTCCGTCTACGACTCCTACGGCTCCGACGGCACCGGCTGGAACACCTACGGCGGCACCAGCGCCTCGGCCCCGATCATCGCGTCCGTCTACGCCCTCGCCGGCACCCCGGGCAGCAGCGACTACCCGGCCGAGTACCCCTACGAGAACTCGTCGGCCCTCAACGACGTGACGTCCGGCAGCAACGGCTCCTGCACCACGGCCTACTACTGCACCGCCCGCACGGGCTACGACGGCCCGACCGGCCTCGGCACCCCGTCCGGCACGTCCGCCTTCACCGGCTGATCCACAGGCAGTTGAGAGACCTCCCCGTCGGGTCACGGGGAAGCCGCCCGCGGGCAGGGGACGTGGGGTCCCCTGGGCGGCGAGGATGAGAACGGGCCGCGGCATCCAGCCGCGGCCCGTTCTGCCATCATCACACCCGAACACACGCCACTACCGGGGGAAAACACATGAAGCGCACGCTCGTCACCCTGCTCACCGTCGCCGCACTGGCCGCACCGCTGACCGCCTGCGGCAGCGACTCGAAGAACGTCAGCGGCACCGTCGTCGGCAAGGACACCGACTACGAGTGCAAGACGAAGAAGAAGGGCACGAAGAAGTCCCGCAGCTGCCACACCGAGTACGAGCTGACGGTCCGCACGAAGAGCGGCGACGAGGAAGAGGTCGACGTCAGCAGCGGCGTCTACGGCCGGTGCGCGCAGGGCGCGAGCTACCCGAAGTGCGGCAAGAGCTGAACAGCCGGGAACTGCCGGGCAGTTCACCTGTGAATCCGGTCAAGCGACCGCCGTACGCACCCCATTGAGCAGCCATCGGAGAGTAAGGACCGGGCCTGGTTCGGTAAGGCGGAAGTCAGAATTCCAGGACGTCCCTTGTTGTCGCGTACTCAACAAGGGACTGTCGTGACGGGCCGCCGCCCGTAGCCGCGGACACCACACCGCCGGCACGCACCCGCACCGCTCCTGTTCCACCACTCTCAGGAGGCTGCACGATGCGCACGACCAAGAGACCTTCCGTACGCGGCAGATGGCACCGCCTCGGCACCGCGGTCACCGCCGCGGCGGCCCTCGCGCTCGCCGGACTCGGCACCGCGGCCCACGCCGACGCGGCGACCGCCTCGTCCAAGGTCACCTGGACCGCCACCCCCTGCTCCACCCCCCAGAAGGCGGGCGAACTCGCCTGCAACTCCTTCCGCGTCACCGGCGGCATCACCGCCTTCCAGAAGGCCCGGGCCAAGGCCGACGGCATCACCCCGAAGGCCGCCGACGCCACCACCCCCTCCGGCTACGGCCCCTCCGACCTCCAGGACGCCTACGGCCTCACGGACGCGGCCTCCTCGAACGGCGACGGCGAGACGATCGCGATCGTCGACGCGTACAACGACCCGAACGCGGAAGCGGACTTGGCGAAGTACCGCTCCTACTACGGCCTTTCGGCCTGCACCACCGCCAACGGCTGCTTCAAGAAGGTCAGTCAGACCGGCTCCACCACCTCCCTCCCCTCCAGTGACACCGGCTGGGCCGAGGAGATCTCCCTCGACCTCGACATGGCCTCCGCCATCTGCCCGAACTGCAACATCCTCCTCGTAGAGGCCAAGTCGGCGACCATGGCCAACCTCGGCACGGCCGTCAACGAGGCGGTGACCCTGGGCGCGAAGTACGTGTCCAACAGCTACGGCGGCAGCGAGTCGTCGAGCGACACGAGCTACGACTCCTCCTACTTCAACCACCCGGGCGTCGCCATCACGGTGAGCGCGGGCGACAGCGGCTACGGCGCGGAGTACCCGGCGGCGTCGAAGTACGTGACGTCCGTGGGCGGCACGGCCCTGTCGGAGGCCTCCTCCACGACCCGCGGCTGGTCGGAGACGGTCTGGAAGACCAGCAGCACGGAAGGAACCGGCTCCGGCTGCTCCTCGTACGACGCGAAGCCGAGCTGGCAGACGGACACGGGCTGCACCAAGCGCATGATCTCGGACGTCTCGGCGGTCGCCGACCCGGCGACCGGTGTCTCCGTCTACGACTCCTACGGCATCACGGCGGGCTGGTACACCTTCGGCGGCACCAGCGCCTCGTCCCCGATCATCGCGGGCGTGTACGCCCTGGCCGGCACTCCGTCGAGCAGCTCGTACCCCGCGCAGTTCCCCTACAACGCGGCCGGTACGTCCGCCCTGAACGACGTGACGTCGGGCAACAACGGCACCTGCTCGACGAGTTACTACTGCACGGCGAAGTCGGGCTACGACGGCCCGACGGGTTGGGGCACCCCGGAGGGAGTGGACGCCTTCACGGGCTGACCGAGCACATCCGTCCCCAGCGATACGAACGGGTCGTGGCCGAGCGCCACGGCCCGTTTCCGGGTATCGCGTCAGGCCCGCTTGGGCCCCGTGATGTCCTCACCGATGACAAACCCCTTGGCGGGCCCTTCGGGGACGAGGGCATCGGTCCCGTACGGCACCCGGTGCTCGTCCTCGTACCGAGCACGCTCGGGCAGGGGCGCGGTCAGGATGCTCACGGTGCCGCTGTTGTCGTAGTCGTCGATGATCACGTACACGGGGATTCCGGCACGGGCGTATTCGCGGCGCTTGCGGACTCGGTCACGGTCTTGGTTGCGCTTGCCGGGTGAGACGACCTCGACGATGAGAGAGACAGCGGAAGCGGTCACCCCCAGCTCTTCCTCGTGTCCGTGCGCATCCAGGTCTTCGGGGGCGATGAGGAGGTCAGGAGTCCACCCCTTGCGCTGGTGGATGACGTTGGCGGCCTGAAACGCCGCGTATTCCCCCTCCCCCAGGAACCGCACCAGTGCGTTGCGAAGGCAGTTGACAATGTGAGCGTGGGACAGGCGACCGGTGGGCGACACCTCGATGGCTCCCTCGAAGATCTCAGCGCGGTAGCCCTCGGGGAGTTCCACGGCTTTCCATGCATTCCACAGAACCTCGTCCAGGCCAGGTTCATTCAGGGATGCGGGCTGAGCCGTCAAGGTGGCATCTCCTCCTCAAGTGTGGGCCGGGTGTGCACGAGGCACAAGCAACACGATCACGGTAGGTACGGCGACGGGGCTGACCAGGGACAATCCCCAGGGCTCACCCGTTCGAGCGAAGGAGACGCCTCACCGGCACTCGGCCCACAACAGCTTCCCGCCCTTCGAGGCGCCGAGCTCCCGCAGCACGGAGACCCCGACGGAGTCCGCGAACGCCCGTACGAGGTGCAGGCCGCGGCCGTTCTCGAGGTCGGGTGGGGGTACGAGGTCGTCGGCGCCGGTGAAGCCAGGTGGGACGCGGGGGTCGTTGTCCCATACGGCGACCCGCAGGCGCCCGGGTTCCATCTCGCGCAGCCGGAGGGCGTAGGGGCCTCGGGTGTGGAGGTGGGCGTTGGTGAGCAGTTCGGAGGCGAGGAGTTCGGCGACGGGGGCGACGTCGGACAGGCCGTGTGCGGCGAGGACGCTGCGGAGGGTGGCGCGGGCGATCCCCGGTGCGTGTGGATCGTGCGGGAGGTGGAGGGTGTAGGCCCAGGGCGGGGTTACGGTGGCCATTTGGAAGTCTCCGATCAGTGAGGGGAGTTGGGTGGCGCCCAGTGACGATGCCGTCCCGTCGGACGGTGTGCTTCTGGGTGTGGGGCCCAGTAAGTAAGGTAGCGGTGCCCATGTAATGCATTACCCGCTTCCCGGGAAATCCGTTCCACGCCACTCATGTGGGTGACAGGAGGAGAACCAGCCCGTGAGGACCAACCCGACGGGTCGCCAACTCCGTCTGGGCGCTGAGCTGCGCAAACTCAGGGAGCGTGCAGGCCTGACCGCCACCGAGGCCGGTCAACTGCTTGGTTCCAAACAGACGTTGATCAGCAACATCGAGGCAGGACGGTCCGGAGTGAGCGCCGAGCGCGTACACACGCTCGCCTGCCACTACGACTGCCCAGACCAGGCCCTCGTCCAGGCGCTCAGCGACATGACCACCGGCCGGTCACGGGGTTGGTGGGAGGAGTACCGCGAGACCCTTCCCAGCGGGCTGATCGACCTCGCCGAGATGGAGCACTACGCCACACGGCTGCGCGCCGGCATCACCGCGCACATCCCCGGCCTGCTCCAGATCCACGACCACGCTCGCGAGGTCTTCCGTCAGGTCGTACCGGAACTCTCGCCCCCGGACATCGAGCACCGCCTCTCCTTTCGGGTGAAGCGGCAGGTCGTGCTGTTCAGCGACGCCCCGACGCCGTATCAGGCGGTCATCCACGAAGCCGCCCTGCGCATGCAGTTCGGCGGCCCCGCCGTCACCAAGCGGCAGCTCCAGCACATCCTCGACATGAGCGACCGCCCGCACGTCACCGTCCAGGTCATCCCGTTCGTGGCGGGTGCCTATCCCGGATCAGGACAGTCGATCCTGTATGCCCACGGTGCCGTACCGCAGCTCGACACCGTGCACCTCGACCAGTCCCACGGCTCCGCACTCATCGACGCCGAGTCACAGCTCGACAAATACCGCGTCCTTCTGGAACGCATGGAAGCCCTCGCCCTCTCCCCCGACGCGTCCAGGAACCTCATCCATGCCATCGCCCAGGACCTGTGAAAGGAACCGAGATGCCCACCAGCACCTGGCAGAAGTCCTCGTACTGCGGAGAAGGCGAGGCCTGCATCCACGTCGCCGCCACCCCCACCACCGTCCATCTAACGGAAAGCAGCGACCCCACCGGGGCAATACTCACGGCCACCCCGGCCACCTTCGCCACCTTCCTAACCGCCCTCAAGACCACCCCGCCCCTCCCCCACCCCACGATCCATGTCGCCCATACGGACGAAGCCGTCCGCATCCACACCCCAGACGCCACCGTCACCACAGACAGGCTCAGGTGGCAGGCCTTCCTACTGGGTGTACAGGCAGGCGAGTTCGACCACTTCACGGCCGACCACTTCACGGCCGAGTAAGCGGACGCGACGCCAACCGCAGCGCCAGCAATTGGCAGATCTGTCTCACCCCAGGATGGGAAAACCGCAGGTGGGCGAGGATCGGCCTGAGACATATCTGCCAATCACTGATTCTCCCGATCGGCACCCCTAGCTCCCTGGTCCCCCTAGCCACACCGGAGTTGGCTGCCTAGCATCGCGTTCACAGCCACGAATCGGATGCCAATCCAGCCCAACAGGGGGGCCTGGCGTGACGTTGGTGATGGCAGTTGCCGCCATCTGGGGCCTATTGCAACTGTTCGCGATCTCCTGGCCGACACGTTCGGTACGCCTGTCGACCGTGCTGCTGGCGCTGGCCGTAGGTGCTTACGGATCCGGTGTAGCAACGGCGTTAGTACAGCTCACATACACCCGCATCTACGCCGAGCAGTCGGGCCAGTCGCTGGTGACGGTGGTGAACACCACGGGCTACACGGTGGCCCCCTGGGTGGAGGAGCTGCTCAAGGCCGCCCCACTCCTGCTGGCCGGGCTGAGCCTGAAGGTCCGCCGACAGTGGGGCCTGACCGACTTCGTGGTCGTGGGCGCGGCCCTGGGCGCGGGGTTCGGGCTGCTGGAAGCGGTACTCCGCTTCGGCCTGGACGCGGACCGGGCGCTGCCCCGCGACGGCGGCTGGATCATCCCCGACAGCCTGTCCCCGCCCTATGTGCCGAGCCTGGGGCAGGTGTTGACGTCCTGGCTCCCGGCACCGTTCAGCCAACTCGACCTGGGCGGCCCGACAGCCACGGAAACCTTCACGCACCTGGTGTGGACGGCCATGGCAGGCCTGGGCGTCGGCCTCTTCTGGCGCGCACACGGCTGGATACGCCTGCTGTCGGCGCCCCCGCTCCTGGCGGCGGCCGCGCACCACACCCTGAACAACTACGCGGTGCAGGAGAACACCACCGGCGCCAAGCAGTGGCTGGACTCCCTGGACGGCAAGGCATGGGCGGCGCCCCTGCTGTGCCTCGCCATCGCCATGACCGTGGACCTGCGCCACCTCCACCGTGGCAAGCGCAGTGCCCCCGACCTACTCCTCACCTCCGAACGCACCGAAGGCGACAGCCTGGGAGCCCTGCTGCGCTACGCGGCCTGGCGTCCCCCATGGAGCCTGCTGCTCACCTTGCGCTACGTCCGTCTGCGCCGCTCCCTGCTGTACGCGACCGCGTCGGCCCCACCCAAGGCCACCGATGCCACCGAAGCCGCCGAGGACCTACGGCAGGTGGTCGCGGGAATCACGACCCGCATGGACGCGTCCGACAACCAGCAGGCCTGGCAGTCCCTGGACATCCGCGCCTGGCTGAAGACCGTGCGACGGTCCCGCCGTCCCCGGGACCGTTGGCTGCTCCTGATCCCCTGCGTGCTGGCGCTCCCCGCGCTCCTCTTCTTAGGCGTCGGCTCGTTCACCTCCACCGCCGGCCTCCAGGAGTTCTTCAGCACCGGTTCGGGCCCGAAGATCCTGATGGGCTTCGGCATGGCGGCCCTGGCCTGGATCGCCTACCAGCTCACCACCCTCTTACGCACCTGGCGTCTGACGTCGACCCAGCCGCTGGCCGAAGTGCTGGCGACCCACCGCTTCCGCGCGGCAACCGCACTGGGCGCCGCGACGACGGGCGTACTCCTCCTCTGGCGCGCCCTGGGCACCGCCGGCCCCGACGGAAGAGCCATCCGCACGCTCCACCTCCTCGACGCCCTGAACACCTTCCTGGTCTACCTCGGCTTCGCCCTCCTCCTGCTCTCCCTCCTTGCCCTGTTCCCACCCGGCGGCCTCGCCCTGGCCGGAGCCGGAACGGTCGGCGCCCTCACGGCCGAGGCCGCCCTCAACGCCGGGCTCCTCGGCACGGCGGGGCTCGTGCTGATGGGGGTGGGGGCCTCGAACGGGGGCGTCGACGGCAGCGACGGCAGGTCGTCGGAGTCCAGCGGGGGGCCATCGGAACCAGCCCCGGGGAAGGGGCCATGGCAGGCCGGCGACCAGATCGACGGGCCGGCCAGGGGCAGGCAGCTGCGCTACCCCAATTCCCGGCACACGGTCTCGGGGTCGGGCAGCGGCATGGTCAAGGAGCGGAACAGCGTCATCATGCGCGGCCATGAGCAGGAGGTGGCGCGGGACATCGAGGGGATAGCGGCAGGACGAGCAGAGTGGGTCAAGAAGCTGTCGCGCTACAAGATCAATGGCCGCACGTATGGAGTCGAGGACAACGGAACCGTATTCCCCGACAGCGGACCGAACATAGTGAACCTGAACAGGATCGAGTATGGAGCCCTCAAGGAAATCGTCAGGGCGCGAGGCGACTTGTCGGCGGCCCCCCGCCTCACCAGAGACCCGAAGTTCACAGAGAACCCTGAAGCCATCGACAAGGCCTTGAAGATCTACAACGGGATCACTCCATGATGTACAACCTGCTGGTCACCCACCAGGCGGAACCGTCCAGACTCGCAGCCGTCCTGGCATCGGCCTTCAACGTCGGTCTCCAGGATGTGGACGTCGCCGACCCCCACGGCAACCCAGACCGGCGCAACTGGGAAGCCGCCGTGTCATGCGAATACAGCGCGCTTCGCGGAGACCTGACGCAGTCTCTGGAGATCTACGCCCAGAAGTCAGTGACCGATCCCCCCTCGGAATCAGCCCTGTCTCAGCAGGTCGCCGCCGCGACCGGGACCGTGGTCCTCTTCCCTGCCGAGGAGGATCTGCCGAGCGCCTACTGGGTGGCCACCCCCGAGGGACGCTTCACGCGGGCGCGCCTCTACGCATCGGATGACGAGGAGACACCCGTCTACGTCATCGACGCCGTCGAGTCCCCGGTGCCGCAGCTGTCGGACACAAGAGTCATGAGGATCCCGGAAGTGGTCAGGGAGTTGAAGATCGCCACTCCGCTCTCCGACAGCTTCGACGAACGGCTTCGCGCGCACTCCGTGCCTCCCGGTGGCACGGAGTGGCAGATCGCGGATCGCCTGGGAGCCTGGGAGAAGCTCGTCAGCCACATGGAATCGGGGTGGGCCGGTTCGGGCTGGTGCCCGCCGGACCTGTACCGGGAGCGCCTCGAAGCACGGGACGGCCTGGAAGACGTAGCGCCGCACCCCGCTGAAGCAGCCGAAGCAGAGGCAATCGCAGCCGAGCTGCGCGACGCCCTTCGCCGGCTGGACAGCACCTACGCACGGCTCACCGTGGAAGACCAGGAAGCCGAACTGGCCGGGTTCCTCCTCGGCTCGGAGGCCCGACAGCGGCAACTGGGCTGGTGGTGGCACCGGCGGCCCGAGCCGCTGCCCTGGGGATAGCCTTCACCCACAGAACACGGGTGCAAGAAGAGGTCAACGACGGAACCACACGAAGGTTCCGCTCCGGCCTCATTGCCCGGCGTGACCTGCCGTGATACACAGAGTGACCGGACGAGTACCAGACAAGCATTCGTACGAAACCCGCCAATCAATGACGTCAAGTCGACATACGACGGCGGATTCGTCAGCGACAATGAGGCCTGAACTCTGCACACCCGCAGAGGAAGCGGAACTACCCACCAGGGGCGGTGACTTACATGCTCTTTGCGGCCGACAAGGGAGACATCAACACCATCATCGGCGGGATCGCTCCGGACTGGGGCCCCTTCGGCAGCCTGGGCAACGAGGCCAAGGTCATGATCGAGGTCGTGATGGCGGTCGCCATCCTGCTCTGCCTCGGCATCGCCATCTGGGGCGCCGCCAAGCAGCGCATCGGCGCGACAGCCCTCCGCGACACGTTCAGCGCGGAACAAGGCAAGGGCCTCATCATCGCGGGCCTGACCGGAGTCTTCATTATCGGCTCCCTAGGCACCCTCTTCACCATCGTCTACGGCATGGCCGTCTAGCACGACTCCGGGCACGCCCGGCCCCCTCACCTCGTCCCCTACACCCCACCCGCCCGTCGTGCCCACCGGCTGAGGTTGCGTTTCCCTGATGTCGAGTCACCACACCGCGCCCGCGCGGGAACCAGCGCGGCTACCGTCGTACTCCTACGTGTTTCCGTACGACGTCGAGGGGGCGTGCGCGGAATGAGTCTCGGGGACGAACACGAGGCCTCCGGCGGTTACGGCGGCTCGGGCCAGACCCGCACACGGCTTCCGGACGACGTGTACGGCGGTACGCGCGGTACACGTCCCCGGGGCCGCTCGTCATCACGCAGCCTCGTCACGGTCGTCGGCGTGGTGGTCCTCCTCATCGCCGCGATCGCTTTCGCGAACCGAGGAGGAGACGATTCCCCTTCGGCAAACGGGGGCGGCGGGGGCGACAAGCCGGAGGTGGCGAGCACGGCGGCGAGCGGCACGAAGCCCGTGGCGACGGGGTTCGCGCATGACGCGCAGGGGGCCCAGAGCGCGGCGGCGAATTACGCGGTAGCGCTGGGCTCGGACGGCATGTTCAACACGTCCCGGCGGCACGAGATCGTGCAGACCGTCGCCGCCCCGACGTCACTCGACCGACTCCAGTCCGGGTTCGACGCCGACTATTCCGCGGATTTCCTGAAGAAGATCGGGCTCAACGAGGACGGCAGCGCGCCTGCGGGCAGCACGTTCGTCAACCGCACACTGCCGGCGGGCACCAAGGTCACGTCCTTCAGTGCCAGCGCGGCCACCGTCGAGGTCTGGTGCAACGGCCTCTTCGGCCTCACCGGGGAGAGCTCGACCAACCCCGTGACCAGCAACTGGTTCACCGTGACCATGAAGCTGAACTGGAGCAGTGGCGACTGGAAGGTACTCGAGACCAGCCAAAAGACCGGCCCCACCCCCGTCACAGGCGACAACCCCGTGTCCGGATCGGATGAGATCGGCAAGGCGGTCGAGGAGTTCGGAGGCTTCACGTATGCCCGATAGCCCGCACCGCGTACTCAAGCTCACTGGCTTGGTAGCCGCAGTTCAGGCAACCGCCGTGCTGCTGGCCACGCGTGCCTTCGCCGCACCCACGCCGAGCCCGACGCCAACGCAGAGCGACGACCCCTGCTCTCTCATCGCCGGCCCCGCCAAGAAGTACTGCGAACGAGGCAAAGGCTCCACCGGCTCCGGAGGATCCTCCACCCTCGACCCCACCAGCACCCTCGACCCCCTCTCCTCCCTCGCCAAGGGCTGCGCCGACGCCGCCGCCTGGACCGTCGACAAGCTCAGCGCCGCCGTCAACGACACGGCGAACGTCGACTTCACGAACCCCAAGTTCCTCCAGCAGTACGCGGTCGTCTTCGCGGCGTCGACAATCCTGACGCTCCTGCTCTGGCTCCTGGCCGTCGCGAAGCGAGCCGTGCGCGGCGTCCCCCTCACCACCGCCATCAGCGAGGCGATCGGGTTCCTCTGGCTCACCGTCCTGGCCTCGGCCTTCACGCCCCTCATCCTCTACACCGTCGTATCGGCCACAGACGGCGTCACGGACGTCCTCGCGAAGGCCACCGGCAACCAGACCGACACGTTCTTCGGCACCTTCTCCGGCGCCCTGGAGAAGGGCGAGGACATCGGCGGCGGCCCGATCATGCTGATCGTGGTGTCCCTCGTGTCGATCCTCGCCGCGGGCATCCTGTGGCTGGAGCTCGTCATCCGCGCCGCGCTCCTCTACGTCGGCGCCCTCCTCGGCACTGTCGTCTACGCGGGCCTGGTCGACAAGAACCTCTGGTCCCACGTCCGCCGCTGGGCGGGCATCATGATCGCGGTGATCCTGGTGAAGCCGGTCATCGTCATCGTCCTGGGGCTCGCCGGCGCGCTGTCCTCCGACGACGGCCCGGACGCCTTCTCCGCGGTCGTCTCCGGCCTGGCCATCATCCTGCTCGCCATCTTCGCGTCCGCGATGATCTACAGATTCGTCCCCGGCTTCGGCGACGAGATCGCCGGCTCCCGCAACAACCGCATCATGCAGGGCGCGGAGGGCAAGGCGGCCGCGGTCATCAGCTCTCCGGCGACCCTCGTCGCCCAGGGCATCAAGACCCACAGCACCCGAGCCGACAACAACGGCGGCGGATCCAGCGGATCCAACAGCCCCCGCCCCTCCAACCCGGCCTCCGGCGGCGTGGCCGCCCACAGCGCCCGCACCCCCAACGGCGGCGGTAGCGGCGGATCTGTCCCCTCCGCCGCACCCCAGCCCCGTTCGAGCAGCACGGTGAACACCCCGCACGCCAGCAACAACCGCAACAACCGCACAGGAGGTGACGGGCGTTGACGGCTGATTCCCACGCAGCCCATATGTCCCCCGCGGTCACACCCCGCCGTACCTATCTCATCGGCCGCGCCCGTCCGAACGCGATCGTCGGCCGCAACCGTGAGACCGGCGAGATCGCGCTGATCATCGCGGGCGCGTTCCTCGGCATGATGTGCGGGCTCCTCGTCCCCGTCCTGGCGCTGCGCATCGTCCTGCTGATGGGCTTCCCGCTGATCGCCCTGATGGCGGTCTACGTGCCCTACAAGCACCGCACGTTCTACAAGTGGTTCGAGATCAACCGCAGTTACAAGCGCTCGCTGCGCCAGGGCACCGCCTACCGCTCCGGCGTCATGGAGGCCGGCACCAGGACCGACGGCCTGGAGGTCGAGGTCGGCCCGCCGCCCGGCATCGGCCGCATCACCTGGCTCGCCGCCCCCTTCGGCCCCGACGAGATCGCCGTACTCCTCCACGCGGACCGCCGCACGGTCACCGCCGCCATCGAGATCGAGGGCCCCGGCGTCGGCCTGCGCGACTCCGAGGACCAGGAAGCCCTCGTCGACCGCTTCGGCACCCTCCTCAAGCACGTGGCCAACGGAGACGGCTTCGTCACCCGCCTCCAGATGCTCGCCCGCACCCTCCCCGCCGACCCCGACGCCCACGCCAAGGACGTCGCCGTACGCGGGGACGAGAAGGCACCGACCTGGCTGCAACAGTCGTACGACCAACTCCAGTCCATGGTCTCGACGAGCAGCGAACAGCACCGCGCCTACCTCGTCGCCTGCATGCACTTCACCCGCGAACTCTCCGCCGAGGCCCACGCGATGGCCCGCGCGGCCCGCCCCCAGTCCGGCCGCAAACTGGACCGCGACGCGGGCCTGGCGGTCGTCATGGCACGCGAGCTGACGGACATCTGCTCCCGCCTCCAGGAAGCGGACATCCGCGTACGACAGCCCCTGGGCCAGGGCCGGTTGGCCTCCCTCATCCACTCCATGTACGACCCGGACCACCCCATCGACCACATCCAGGCGATGACCAAGCGCAACGCCTGGCCGGCCGAACTCGACGCCATGGAACCGACGTTCCTCCAGGCGAAGACCCGGGAGTCCAGCACCCGCGCCCCCTGGTGCCACGCCACCGCCTGGGTGAAGGAGTGGCCGATGACCCCGGTGGGCGTCAACTTCCTTGCGCCCCTCCTGGTCCACACCCCGGACGTCATCCGCACGGTCGCCGTGACGATGGACCTCGAACCCACCGAGGTCGCCATCGAGCGCATGCTGACGGAGAAGACGAACGACGAGGCGGAAGCCAGCCGGGCCGCGAAGATGAACCGGACCGTCGACCCCCGCGACATCGCCGCACACAACCGCCTCGACCAGCGCGGCGAGGACCTCGCGAGCGGCGCGGCCGGCGTCAACCTCGTCGGCTACATCACCGTCTCCGCCCGCTCCCCCGAGGCCCTGGCCCGGGACAAGCGGACCATCCGGGCCTCGGCCGGAAAGTCGTACCTGAAGCTGGAGTGGTGCGACCGCGAGCACCACCGCGCCTTCGTGAACACCCTCCCGTTCGCCACCGGCATCCGAAGGTAGGGGCTGAGCTCATGCGGGACCCGCTGTCCGTCCTCACCGACGCCTTCACGTCCTTCCTCTTCGGCAAGGTCGAGACAACCCGCCTCCCCGTCCGCACCTCCACCGGCCAGGCCCAGGCGGTCTACCTCCCCACGGCCGCACCGGGGTTGGGCGACTCGGGCGTGATCATCGGCCGCGAGGTCTACTCCGGCAAGGGCTACATCTACGACCCCTTCCAGCTCTACGGCCAGCAACTCCCGGCACCTCACTGGCTGGTCCTCGGCGAGTCCGGCAACGGCAAGTCGGCGCTGGAGAAGACGTACGTCCTACGGCAGTTGCGCTTCCGCGACCGACAGGTCGTCGTCCTCGACGCCCAGGGCGAGGACGGCGTCGGCGAATGGAACCTCATCGCCCAGGAGTTGGGGATAACTCCCATCCGCCTGGACCCGATGGCCGCCCTGGACATGGGTATCCGCCTCAACCCCCTCGACCCCGCGATCACGACCACGGGCCAGCTCGCGCTGCTCCGGACCATCATCGAAGTCGCCCTGGGCCACGGCCTCGACGAACGCTCCGGCTTCGCCCTGAAGGTCGCGCACGCCTACGTCAACGAGACGATCGTCGAACGCCAGCCGATCCTCACGGACATCGTGGAGCAACTACGCCACCCCGAGCCGGAGTCGGCCGAGGCGATGAACGTCGACATAGAGGACGTACGGGCCTGGGGTCTGGACGTGGCCCTGGTCCTGGACCGTCTGGTCGACGGTGACCTGCGCGGCATGTTCGACGGCCCGACCACGGTCGGCATCGACCTCGACGCGCCCCTCATCGTCTTCGACCTGTCCCACATCGACCGCAACTCCATCGCCATGCCCATCCTCATGGCGATCGTCGGCGTGTGGCTGGAGCACACCTGGATCCGCCCCGACCGGAAGAAGCGCATCTTCCTGGTCGAGGAGGCCTGGCACATCATCAACAGCCCGTTCGTGGCCCAACTCTTCCAGCGCCTGCTGAAGTTCGGCCGCCGACTGGGCCTCTCCTTCGTCGCGGTTGTCCACCACCTGTCCGACGTCGTCGACGGAGCGGCGGCGAAGGAGGCGGCGGCGATCCTGAAGATGGCGTCGACACGAACGATCTACGCCCAGAAGGCCGACGAGGCCAGATCCACGGGCCGCGTGCTCGGCCTCCCCCGCTGGGCGGTGGAGATCATCCCGTCCCTGACCCCGGGCATCGCGGTCTGGGACGTCAACGGCAATGTCCAGGTGGTCAAACACCTGATCACCGAGACCGAACGCCCGCTGGTCTTCACCGACCGCGCGATGACCGAGTCCTCCAGCGACCACCTCACGGACGACGCCCTGCGCGCGGCCGAACTGGAGGCGGAGGAGCGGGCGGCGGCCTTCATGGAACAGCACATGGAGCAGCACATGGGTGACTCCGAGTCGACGGTGGCGTAGGCGGGAGGCGGGCAATGGTGAGACCGGACGACCGCCACCGGCAGCAGGGCCAGGGAGGCCAAGGCGGCATCCCTGACGGCCTGTTGGTCGGCATACTCGCCTTCCTCCTCGGCATGACCCTGATGGTCTGGTCGGCCACAGGCCTCGCGGGCCTGTTCGCCCACGGCAACTGGCCCGACGGCGTCACCTTCACCCGTACGCCGTTGGCGATGCGCCAGTTGATCGGCCGACCCCACGACATGCCGGGCGCCTGGCCGGAGACCCCGCCGGAGCAGCTCTCCGGGTACGGGCTGTTCTGGGGCCTGTTCATCGGCCAGTTGATGGTGATCGTCGTGCTCACGGTGTTCGTCCTGGGCACGGTGGCCCGCTGGAAGGCGGTACGGCGAGCCCGGAAGGCGGCACCGCCGATCGTGGAGCAACCGCCGGTCGAGGCGGTCGAGACGCGGCAGTCAGCCGTGGAACAGCCATCCGCGGCCCCGGAGCCGGTCGTCGAGACGGTCACGCACCACGAAGTCCCGACGCCCAGGGTGGAGCCAGTGGGAGTGAGCGGGCGGGAAAAGGTCTTCGTGGCCCCGAAAGACGGTCGCCGGACCACCGCGACCCAAGCGGTGCGCGACGCGGAAGGTCCCGTCCTCGTCGTCACCTCGAACCCTGCCATCTGGTCGGACACCAAAGACGCCCGAGCCAAACTGGGCCCCGTCCACCTCTACGACCCCACCCACCTCTGCGACACCCCGGCCCGCCTCCACTGGTCCCCCACGGCAGGCTGCGAGGACAAGCAGACGGCAGCGGCAAGAGCCGCCGCACTCCTCACGCCGGTCCGCCCGACCGCACGGCTCGACCAAGCGGTCAGCGACACCGCCGAAACGCTCCTGCGAAGCTACCTGCACGCCGCCGCCGTGGACGGCCGCACCGTCCGCCACGTCCACCGCTGGTCGCAGGGCACCCAGATCCAGGACGCGGTCCGCATCCTCCGCACCAGCCCCAAGGCGGCCGCGGGCTCGGCCGGCGAACTCGAAGCGGCCCTCACCGGTCACCCCGAACGCCGGGACATCGCCCAGGAATTGACCGGCCGGGCGCTCGCCGCCCTCTTCACGGTCAACGTCCGTGAGGCGTGCACTCCAAACCGAACTGATGCCCTTGCCTTGGATTCCTTCGTCGACGAAGGGGGCACGCTTTTCGTAGTGGGGGAATCCATCGAGGACCCCAGGACCAACCCGGGCGCGATGCCGCTCCTGACGGCCCTCGTCTCCAGCGTGGTCGAGCGTGGCCGGCACATGGCCGAACGGTCATCCTCCGGTCGCCTCGACCCACCACTGACGCTCGTCCTGGACGACGTCGCCGCCGTGGCTCCCCTTCCCCAGCTCCCGGAGCTACTGGCCACCGGCGCGGACCGGGGCCTACCGACCCTGGCCCTGCTCCGCTCCCGCGAACAGGCGAGGGCCCGCTGGCCCCACGACGAACTCCCGGTCTGAGCCCTACTCCGCCTTCTCCAGTACGAACTCCAGCTCGTTCTCCCCCTCATGCCCCTCCAGCGGTACGACCTTCCCGCTCGGCACGAACCCCGCCTTGCGGTAGAACCCCTGCGCCCGCGGATTGTCCTCGTGCACGATGAGCCGCACAGCCTCGACCCCGCGCCCCCACGCCCACTCGACGGCGGCCTCGAAGAGCGCCTTGGTGACCCCGCCACCCCGCCACTCGGGCCGCACGAACACCCCGACGATGTGCCCCTGGTTCCGCTCGACCGGAAAACCGGCCCAGTCGGTGGTCCCGGCCGCCTCGATCAGCATGACGACCGACCCGACCCAGGCCCCGTCCTCCGCCTCCGCGACGAACTGAAGCGAACCCTCTCCCTCAGAAGACCGAGCAGCCCGCTCCTGCCAGAAGGAATCAGGATGCGCGAGGGCATCCTCGTACGTCTCCAGAAAGGCGACAGGAGCGGCCGGATCCTGTAGCGAGAGCAGCCGCAGCGCCTTCACCGCCGGCCACTCATCAGCGCGTATGGGTCGGATTTCGAAGTTGGTGTTACTCATTCGCCCACGGTAGCCGAACGCAGAAAACCCCCGTACCGAATATCCGGTACGGGGGTTTTCTCAAAATTTGTTCGGCGGCGTCCTACTCTCCCACAGGGTCCCCCCTGCAGTACCATCGGCGCTGTGAGGCTTAGCTTCCGGGTTCGGAATGTAACCG
>NZ_JBEYXC010000026.1:0-138562 GCF_040644695.1 Streptomyces sp. NPDC046909
ATCACCGCCTCCTCCGCCTGCTGCTTGTCCTTCAGGGCCTCGAAGGCGCCGTCGTTGAAGATGTTGCAGTTCTGGTAGATCTCCACCAGCGCCGTGCCCGGATGCGCGGCCGCCTGACGCAGCACCTCCGTCAGGTGCTTGCGGTCGGAGTCGACCGTGCGCGCTACGAAGGACGCCTCCGCGCCGATCGCCAGGGACACCGGGTTGAAGGGGGCGTCCAGGGAGCCCATCGGGGTCGACTTCGTGATCTTGCCGACCTCCGACGTGGGGCTGTACTGGCCCTTTGTCAGGCCGTAGATCCGGTTGTTGAAGAGGAGGATCTTCAGGTTGACGTTGCGGCGCAGGGCGTGGATCAGGTGGTTGCCGCCGATCGACAGCGCGTCGCCGTCGCCCGTCACCACCCACACGCTCAGGTCCCGGCGTGACGTGGCCAGGCCCGTCGCGATCGCCGGGGCGCGGCCGTGGATGGAGTGCATGCCGTACGTGTTCATGTAGTACGGGAAGCGGGAGGAGCAGCCGATGCCTGAGACGAAGACGATGTTCTCCCTCCTCACGCCCAGTTCCGGCATGAAGCCCTGCACCGCCGCCAGGATCGCGTAGTCACCGCAACCCGGGCACCAGCGGACCTCCTGGTCCGACTTGAAGTCCTTGACGGTGAGCTTGAGTTCAGTCGGCATGGAGTACTTCCTCCAGTACGTCGGCGAGCTGTTCGGCCTTGAACGGCATGCCGTTGACCTGGTTGTAGGAGTGGGCGTCCACCAGGTACTTCGCCCGGATCAGGGTGGCCAGCTGGCCTAGGTTCATCTCGGGGATCACCACGCGGTCGTAGCGGGACAGGACCTCGCCCAGGTTCTTCGGGAAGGGGTTGAGGTGGCGCAGGTGGGCCTGGGCTATTCGTTTTCCGGCCGACCGCAATCGCCGTACTGCCGCTGTGATCGGGCCGTATGTCGAGCCCCAGCCCAGTACCAGCGTGCCCGCGCCGTGCGGGTCGTCGACCTCCAGGTCGGGGACGTCGATGCCGTCGATCTTCGCCTGGCGGGTACGGACCATGAAGTCGTGGTTGGCGGGGTCGTAGGAGATGTTGCCCGTGCCGTCCTGCTTCTCGATGCCGCCGATACGGTGCTCCAGGCCCGGCGTGCCCGGGATCGCCCACGGGCGGGCCAGGGTCTGGGGGTCGCGCTTGTACGGCCAGAAGACCTCGCTGCCGTCCTCCAGGGTGTGGTTCGGGCCCTGGGCGAACTGCACGCGCAGATCCGGGAGTTCGGCCAGTTCCGGGATGCGCCAGGGCTCGCTGCCGTTGGCCAGGTAGCCGTCCGACAGCAAAAACACCGGGGTGCGGTACTTCAGGGCGATGCGGGCCGCCTCCAGCGCCGCGTCGAAGCAGTCCGCCGCCGTCTTCGGGGCCACCACCGGGACCGGGGCCTCGCCGTTGCGGCCGTACATCGCCTGGAGGAGGTCGGCCTGTTCGGTCTTGGTGGGCAGGCCTGTCGAGGGGCCGCCGCGCTGGATGTCCACGATCAGGAGGGGCAGTTCCATGGAGACCGCCAGGCCGATCGCCTCCGACTTCAGCGCCACGCCGGGGCCCGACGTCGTCGTCACCGCCAGGCTGCCGCCGAACGCCGCGCCCAGCGCCGCGCCGATGCCCGCGATCTCGTCCTCCGCCTGGAAGGTCCGCACACCGAAGTTCTTGTGCTTGCTCAGCTCGTGCAGGATGTCCGAGGCGGGGGTGATCGGGTACGAGCCCAGGTAGAGGGGCAGTTCCGCCTGGCGGGATGCGGCGATCAGGCCGTGGGACAGGGCCAGGTTGCCGGAGATGTTGCGGTAGGTGCCGGCCGGGAATGCCTGGGCGGCCGGCGCGACCTCGTACGAGACCGCGAAGTCCTCCGTCGTCTCGCCGAAGTTCCAACCCGCCCTGAAGGCGGCCAGGTTGGCCCTCATGATCTCGGGCTTCTTGGCGAACTTGGCCCTGAGGAACTTCTCCGTGCCCTCCGTCGGGCGGTGGTACATCCAGGAGAGCAGGCCGAGCGCGAACATGTTCTTGCTGCGCTCCGCCTCCTTGCGGCTGAGGTCGAAGTCCTTGAGGGCCTCGACGGTGAGGGTCGTCAGCGGGACCGGGTGCACGTGGTAGGCGTCGAGGGAGCCGTCCTCCAGGGGGCTGCCGTCGTAGCCGACTTTCTGCATGGCCCGTTTGGTGAACTCGTCGGTGTTGACGATGACTTCGGCGCCGCGCGGGACATCGGCGAGGTTCGCCTTCAGGGCCGCCGGGTTCATCGCCACCAGGACGTTCGGGGCGTCGCCGGGGGTCAGGATGTCGTGGTCGGCGAAGTGCAGCTGGAAGGAGGAGACGCCGGGGAGGGTGCCTGCGGGGGCGCGGATCTCGGCGGGGAAGTTGGGCAGCGTCGACAGGTCGTTGCCGAACGACGCCGTCTCGGAGGTGAAGCGGTCGCCCGTCAGCTGCATGCCGTCACCCGAGTCGCCGGCGAACCGGATGATCACCCGGTCCAGGCGGCGGACCTCTTTGTGACGCGCCCCTGTCACGGCAGGGGCAGTGGTTTCCACGGACATACGTGTGTCGGCTCCTGTCGATGCTGGTCCGCGCGTTCAGGCAGGGGTGCCGGCGGACGCGTGGTGCGGTGCGGTGCAGGGTCGTACATCGCTCAGGAGGCTATGTACGGCGAGTAGAGAAGTGCTTGTGCCGTCGCCCAGCGGCGGTCTTGCGCGGGGGTGGCTCCAGTGGCGCGCGAGCGGCTGTCGAGGCGGGCTGGGAAGGGTTGGGGGCGTGAGCTCCGATGCGGACAGCCATGAGCCTTCGCGGAGCGCCGCACTGCCCGCCGGGCGCCCCCAACATCCCCCGAGGGCACCGGCGGGCCTCATGTTTTCCCGCCGACGACAAGAAAATCTGGCCCGCTGGCGCCACCCCCACGCCATCTCTGACCTGCCAATATGTTGACTTACGTCCTCACGTGATGCCGCCTGGCACTCTTCTGGTGTCATTAGTGGCTCGACATGGCGCCATACGTGTGCCACAGTAGAGCCATCGAAACGGAGCGACGCCGGGTCAGGCGTACGAAACGAAGGAGCCCCCACATGTCCGTCACCCTCAGCGACCAGGACAAGAACACCCTCCGCACCGCCGCCTACGGCGCCATCTCGCTGCTGGCCGCCGCGGCCGGCAACGACTCGCCCGGCAAGATCGCCTCCCAGGGCAGCATCGCCCTGCACTCCGCGACCGGTCTGGTCGGTCACGTGCTGTCGGAGAAGTCCTCGGCCGGTGACCTGAGCGGCAAGACGACCGCCGAGCTCGCCGACCGTGTCCTGCCGGCCCTGACCGAGGCGGTCGAGGTGCTGAAGAAGCACGCCCCGGAGGAGGCGGCCAACTTCCGCGGCGCCGTCCTCGTCGCCGCCGAGACCGGTGCGCAGGCCCGCAAGGGCGGTGCCAGCCCGGCCGTGACCGAGATGATCCGGAAGATCACCGCGGCCCTCGACGCCGCGTGACCGAGCATTACGCAGGTTTGCCGCGCGGTGTCCGCGCCGGCCATCCTCGCTGACCTGCTTTTCTGCTGGGGGTCCGGGGGTTATCCCCCGGGAAGACGCAGTATCCCCAACCCCCGGACCCCGTCGGAGAGTTCTCCGGCGGGGTCACTGGTGTGCGGGCCCCGGCAACGGGGGTGGCCGCCGCTGTGCTGTCCCGCCGGCGGGACGGGCAAGCTCGGCCCGCCCGTGCCTCGTCCCGGCGCCGGGGTGTCTTGTACCGCTGATCCCCGTGCGTGACGGTGGAACGGATTGCTTGAACGATGTGACAGGCCGCGCCGACAGAGGGGAACGACGTGGGAGACACCGGCACGGACACGGATGTGGTGATCGCGGGCGCCGGGCCCACGGGCCTCATGCTCGCCTGCGAACTGCGGCTGGCGGGCGCCGAGGTGGTGGTCGTCGAGCGGCTCGCCGAGCGCTCGGGCGAGTCCCGGGCCGGCGGGATCCACTCCCGCACCCTGGAGGTGCTCGACCAGCGCGGCGTCCTGGAGCGCTTCCTCGACGAGGGCGAACTCCAGCCGGTGGGCCACTTCTCCGGCCTCTACCTCGACTTCGACGAGTCCGAGTCCCGCCACCCCTACCCGCTGATGATCCTTCAGTCCGCCATCGAGCGGATCCTGGAGGAGTGGGCCGGTGAACTCGGCGTGCGGATACGCCGGTCCGCGGAGGTCAGCGGGATCCGGCAGGACGACGGTGGAGTGACGGTCGAGCTGGGGGCCGGGCAGGAGGCGGTGCGCGGGCGTTACCTCGTGGGGTGTGACGGCGGGCGCAGTACCGTGCGCAAGCTCGCCGGGATCGACTTCCCCGGCACCGAGGCGACGATGACCGCGCTCATCGGGGACGTCGAACTGCCCGATCTGCCGGAGGACTATGTGTGGGTGCGGCGCACTCCGCACGGCGACTACTCCGCGATCGCCTTCGAACCGGGCTGGCATCGCGTCATCACCTCCGAGTTCGACCGGGTCGACGGGCGCGACGAACCCGTCACCTTCGAGCGGCTGAAGGAGTCGCTGATCAGGGTCGCGGGCACCGACTTCGGGATGCGCAACCCCCGCTGGGTGTCCCGCTTCAACGACGCCGCCCGGCAGGCCGCCCAGTACCGCAAGGGGCGGGTGCTGCTCGCCGGCGACGCCGCGCACATCCACTTCCCGGCCGGCGGGCAGGGGCTCAACATGGGCGTGCAGGACGCCGTCAACCTCGGCTGGAAGCTCGCCTCCGTGGTGCGCGGCCGGGCGCCGGAGAGCCTGCTGGACAGCTACCACGCCGAGCGCCACCCGGTCGCCGAACGCGTACTGCACAACACGCGCGCGCAGTCGGCCCTGGTGCGGCCCGGGCCGCAGACGGACGCGCTGCGCGAGGTGTTCAGCGCCCTCATGGTCTTCGACGACGTCAACCGCTACCTGCGGCATCTGCTGACCGCGCTGGACATCCGCTACCCCATCGACGGCGACCACCACCTGGTGGGCCGCCGGGTCCCGGACGCCGACCTGAAGTCGGACACCGGGGAGACGTACGTGTACGAGCTGCTGCACGGCGCCCGGCCCGTCCTGCTCGACCTGGGCGGCAGCGCCGAGGTGGCGGCGGTCGCCGAGGGCTGGTCGGACCGGGTCGACCTCGTCGTGGCGCGCAGCGAGGACGAGCGGTGGCCGGTGCCGGTCGTCGGGGAGATCGACGCTCCCGCCGCGCTGCTGATCCGGCCCGACGGGCATGTCGCCTGGGCGGCCGCCGGCGGATCCACACCTGACGCCGGCGAACTGCGCACCGCCCTCACCACCTGGTTCGGGCCCGCCGCGCGGAAGTGAAAGCCTCTACCGACCCGGCCTCCACCGACCCGGCCTCCGCCTACGAAGGGACAACACCACCGTGAACAGCACGTGGTTCCGACGCTTCACCACGGTCGTGGGGGGCGGGCCGCGGCTCGTGTGCTTCCCGCACGCGGGGGGCTCCGCGACGGCGTACAAGGAGCTGACGCAGGCGCTGCCGCCGCATTTCGACGTGTTGTGCGTGCAGTATCCGGGGCGCCAGGACCGGTTCCGGGAGGAGCCGTTCACCTCCATGGCCGCGCTCGTGGAGGCGGTGGCCGAGGAGCTGGCCCGGGACATCGCGGTGCCCGGCGGACGGCCGTACGCCCTGTTCGGGCACAGCATGGGCTCGCTCGTCGCGTTCGAGACGGCCCGGGTGCTCGCCCGGCGTCAACTGCCCGGCCCGCAGCGGCTGTTCCTGTCCGGGCGGGGCGGCCCGGAGACCGACAGCGCGCCCTACCACCTGTACGACGACGACGATGTGCTGGCCGATGTGCGCCGGCTGGGAGGCACCGAGCAGGGCATGCTCGACGACCCGGACATCCTGGAACTGGTGATGCCGGCGCTGCGCGGCGACTACTCGGCGCTCGGCACCTACAGCTGGAGCGGGGGCGCCCCGCTCGACGTGCCGGTGACCGCGCTGACCGGGGACAGCGACCCGATGATGACGGTCGGGGACGCGCACACCTGGGAGCCCTACACCACCGGGGAGTTCGCGGTGAAGGTGTTCTCCGGCGGGCACTTCTATCTCTTCGACCACCTCGACGGGGTGGCCGCGGCCGTCACCGAGGGGATGCTGCTCACCGAGGGCGCCGCTTCCTGAACGACGTAAGTAAAACGACGTGAGTAAGGGGCCCGGCGACCGTTCATGGTCGCCGGGCCCCTTCGCGCCGCGGCTCAGGCGTAGGTGTAGAAGCCGCGGCCGGTCTTCTTGCCGAGCAGGCCGCCCTCGACCATGCGAAGGAGCAGCGGCGGGGGCGCGTACAGGGGCTCCTTGAACTCCTCGTACATGGCCTCGGCGATGGAGACGGTGGTGTCCAGGCCGATGAGGTCGGCGAGCTTGAGCGGGCCCAGCGGGTGTGCGCAGCCCTGCGTCATGCCCTGGTCGATGACCTCGGCGGTGGCCAGGCCCGACTCGACCATGCGGACCGCGGAGAGCAGGTACGGGAAGAGCAGGGCGTTGACGATGAACCCGGCCCGGTCCGGGGAGGCGATGGGCTGCTTGCCGAGGACGTCGCGGACGAAGACCAGGGCGCGGGCGCTGACCGCCTCGTCGGTGAGGACGGAGGCGACGAGTTCGACGAGCGGCAGGGCCGGTACGGGGTTGAAGAAGTGCATGCCGAGCACCTGGCCGGGGCGGCGGGTGGCGGCGGCGAGCCGTACGACGGGGATCGAGGAGGTGTTGGTCGCGAGGATCGCGTCGGGGTCCTCGACGATCTTGTCGAGGGCGGCGAAGAGTTCCAGCTTGAGCTGCTCGTCCTCCTTGATCGCCTCGATGACCAGCCAGCGGTCGGCGAGTTCGCCGAGGTCGCGGGTGAAGGTCACCCGGGCGAGGGCCGCGTCGCGTTCCTCTGCCGTCAGCTTGCCCTTCGCCACGCCCCGGTCGAGGGAGGCGGCCAGCCGCTGGGGTGCCGTCGTCAGGGATGATTCGGAGAAGACGACGACCTTCACGTTCAGGCCGGCCTTGGCGCACAGTTCGGCGATGCCGGTGCCCATGATGCCGCTGCCGACGACACCCACCCGGTCGATGCTCGCTCCGGCCTGTTGCGCGGACGTGGTCATGCGCGGGACCCCCAGGTCAGTAGTGACGCTCCCATGGACATGCCGCCGCCGAACCCGGCGAGCAGCACCAGGTCGCCCGGTGCGAGGGCGCCGGTGCGGTGGGCCTCGTCGAGGGCGACCGGGACCGAGGCGCTGCCGACGTTGCCGTACCGGATGAGGGTGCGGTGGGTGCGGGCGGCGGTGAGGCCGGTGCGCTCGACGACGTCGCCGAGCATGACGCCGTTGGCCTGGTGCGGTACGAAGTGGTCGACGGCGCCGATGTCCACGCCGGCCTTGCGGGTGAGCGCGAGGAGCGCGGGCGGGACGTGTTCGGCGACGAAGTCGCGTACGCCGCGGCCGTCCATGCGGAAGAAGTGGTCGCCCGCGGCGAGGGTCGCCGCCGACGCGGGTTTGCGGCTGCCGCCCGCCTCGACCCGGATGAGGTGGTGGGCGTCGCCGCGGCTGGCGAGGTCGGTGGCGAGGATGCCGTACGGCTCGGGGACGGCGCCGACGATGGCGGCGCCGGCGCCGTCGGCGAACAGGATCGCCGTCCTGCGGTCGGTGAAGTCCAGGATCCGCGAGTAGACGTCGGCGCCGATGACGAGGACGCGGGCGTCGGGGCGGACGGTCACCAGGCTGTGGGCCAGCGCGAGGGCGTAGACGAAGCCGCTGCACACGACGTTGACGTCGAAGCAGGCCGCGCCGTAGGCGCCCAGGCCGTGCTGGACCAGGTAGGAGGTGGGGGGCTGCGGGGAGTCTCCGGTGGAGGTGGAGACGATGATGTAGTCGAGCTGCCGGGCGGTCAGTCCGGCCTGTTCCAGGGCCTTTTCGGCGGCCTTGATCGCCAGGTCGGAGGTCGCCTCGTGCTCGGCGGCGTAGCGCCTGGACTGGATCTGCGTCTTGCGCTCGATCCACTCGGCGGTGACGCCGGCGCGCTCGGCCACCTCTTCGTTGCCGACCTCGTTCTTGGGCAGGTACGCGCCGGTGGAGAGTATGCCGATCCCCATGTCAGGCCACCTCGGCTAGTGCGGGCGCGGTCGGTTCGCGCAGCGGGTTGAGGCGGGCGGCGCCGATCTTCTCGCGCAGGGCGGGGTCGGTGACGCCGAGGCCTTCTTCGGGGGCGAGGCAGAGCACGCCGACCTTGCCGGTGTGCCGGTTGAGCTGGACCAGGCGGGCGGCCTCGCCGATGTCGGCGAGGGGGTACACCTCGGAGAGGATCGGGGCGAGGTGTCCGAGCTGGAAGAGCCGGTTGCACTCGGCCTGTTCCTGGAGGTTGGCGGCGTGGCTGCCGACGATCCGCTTGAGGTTCATCCACAGGTAGCGGTTGTCGAAGTGGTGGTCGTAGCCGGTGCTGGAGCCGCAGGTGACGACCGTGCCGCCCTTGCGGACCACGAACACGGAGATGCCGAAGGTGGCGCGGCCGACGTAGTCGAAGACCACATGGGGGTCCTCGCCGACCTGGCGGCGGATCTCCCGGCCGAGCCGCTTGCCGAGCTCGATGGTGCGCTCGGGGGTGAGCGGGGCGTCGCCGCCCATGCCGATGTCGGCCCGGTTGATGACGACGTCGCAGCCGAGGCGGCGCAGCGCGGCGGCCTTGCGCTCGGAGCTGACCACGCCGATGGGGATGCCGCCGGCGTTCTTCACCATCTGCACGGCGAACGCGCCGAGACCGCCGGTGGCGCCCCACACGAGGACGATGTCGCCCTGCTTGATGCGGGCGCCGTTGTCGCCGACGAGCATCCGGTACGAGGTCGCCGCCGTCAGCAGGACGCCCGCGGCCTCCTCCCAGGTCAAGTGGGCGGGCTTGGGCAGGAGTTGGCTGGCGCGGACCACCGAGTAGTGGGCGAGGCCGCCGAAGTTGGTCTCGTAGCCCCAGATCCGCTGGCCGGTGCCGAGCATCGCGTCGGCGTGGGTCGCGGGCTCCTGGTCGTCGACCTGGACGCAGGAGGCGACGACATGGTCGCCGACCTTCCAGTGCCGTACGCCCGCCCCGACCCGTACGACGACGCCGGCCGCGTCGGAGCCGACCACCTGGTGGGGCAGGTCGTGGCGGGTGGCCCAGCCGCCCTGGCGGGCGTAGCGCTTGAGGAAGTCGAAGGTGGGGACCGGTTCGAAGGTCGCGGACCATACGGTGTTGTAGTTGATGGAGCTCGCCATGACGGCGACGACGACCTCGTCGGGGGCGATCTCCGGCATCGGGACCGGGCCGACGCGCAGCGACTTGCGGACGTCCTTGTCCTCGGCGCCGTCGAACATGCCGACGTCGGCGGCGAGGAGGTGGGCGGCCTCGTATTCCGAGGGGAGTTCGTGTCGCCCGATCTCGTCCGGGCCGGCCCCGGACAGCAGGGCTTCTGTCAAAGAATCCATGATTCCCTTTCTGCTTCGCGGTGCCACAGGGAAGAAGCCGCTGCTGGCCGGGGGCAGTGTCGAGGTGGCGGGCGCTTAGAGGACGGCGCCTTCCCGGGTCCGCCTGCGCAGGCTGGGCCTGCTGGACTGGCCGAGGTCCTTCCACATGTCCGACAGGCCGATGACGGTGCGCGCCGCGAAGAGGCGGCGGATGGACACCTCCTGCTTGAGCTCCGAGCGGATCAGGCCGACCAGCCGGATGGCGCGCAGGGAGTTGCCGCCGAGGTCGAAGAAGTCCTCGTCGATGCCGATCCGGTCCAGTTCGAGGACCTCGGCGAACACCCGGGCGAGGGTCTTCTCGGTGTCGTTGCGGGGGGCGCGGTACTTCTTGTCGTCGAAGGCGGGCTCGGGGAGCGCGGTCCGGTCGACCCGGCCCTCCGCGGTCACCGGGAGGCGTTCGAGGACCGTGTACACGGTCGGCACCATCGACTCGGGCAGCCATCCGGCGGCGAACCGGCGCAGTTCGTCGGCGGCGACGGTCTGTCCGCCCGCCGGGACGACGTACGCCACCAGGCGGGGCTGCCCGGAGGCGTCCTCGCGGACGACCACGACGGACTGCGCGAGCCCGGTGTGCTCGGACAGCACCTCCTCGACCTCGCCGAGTTCGACGCGGACGCCCCGGACATCGGCCTGGGCGTCGGCGCGGGCCACGTACTCCAGGCGGCCGTCGCTGCCCCAGCGCACGCGGTCGCCGGTGCGGTACATGAGGGTGCCGTCGGGGCCGAAGGGGCAGGGCACGAAGCGTTCGGCGGTCGTGGCGGGGCGGCCGGTGTAGCCGCGGGCCACGCCGGCGCCGGAGACGTACAGTTCGCCGGTCACGCCGACGGGGAGCAGGGCGAGGCCGGGGCCCAGGACGTACAGGGCGGTGTTGTCCAGGGGGCGGCCGACGGCGTCCGCGTGACGGACCGGCTGCCCGGCGGCCAGGCGGTGGCTCGCGGCGAACACCGTGGTCTCGGTGGGGCCGTGGCCGTGGACGATGGTCAGCTCGGGGCAGGCCTCGCGGACCCGGCGCAGCGCGGCCGCGGAGACACGGTCGCCGCCGGTCCACACCTCGCGCAGTCCGGCGAGCCGCTCGGGGCGGTCCGCGGCGACCGCCGAGAACTGGCCCGCGGGCAGCCAGAGTGTGGTGACGCCGTGCGCGGTACGGGTCTCGGCGAGGCCGTCGAGGTCGAGGTCCCCGGCGGGGGCGACGACGACCCGGCCGCCGTTGAGGAGCGGCGCCCACAGTTCGAGGGCGAGCGCGTCGGAGGTGTGCGGGGCGTGCCACAGGACGGTGCCGGGGTCCTGGTGGCCGCGGTCCAGGGCGAAGCGGAGCAGGTTGCGGTGGGTGAGGGCGACGCCGGCGGGGGTGGAGCCGTGGACGACGGCGAGCAGGTTGTCCGGGTGCGGGTGAGTGGCCGGGGTGGGGGCGGCGGTGTCCGCGGAGTTGGCGGTGTCAGCGGGGCGCTCGGCGGCGGCCTGCGCGGCAGCGGCCGAGGCGCCGGAAGCCTGCGCGGCCTGCGAAGCCTGCGTGGCGTCGGCTGCGTCCGATGCGTGGGCGGTGCCCTGCGCGAGGTCGGCGAGGACCAGTGCCGGGACGGTCAGGCCCGCTGCCAATGCCTGGGCCGTCGGCGCGTCCGTGAGCAGGGCCTTCGCCGACGCGTCGGCGAGCTGGGTGGCGATGCGGTTCGCCGGGGACGCGGGGTCGAGGGGCAGGTAGGCGCCGCCCGCCTTGACCACGCCCAGGAGGGCCGCGGCGAGGTCGGTGGAGCGGGGCAGGGCCACCGCCACGACCGTCTCGGGGCCGACGCCCTGGGCGCGCAGGGCCTGGGCCACGCGGTCGGCGCGGTCGTTCAGGTCGCCGTACGAGACCGTCGTGTCGCCGGAGACCAGTGCGACGGCGTCCGGGGTCTGGGCCGCCCGCTGGGCGAAGAGCTCACCGACCGTCGTCTCCGGCAGGGGCGCCTCGGTGGCGTTCGGCTCGCGCAGGACCGTGTGGCGTTCGGCGCCGGTCAGCAGGTCGAGGGCGCCGACCGGTTGGGCGCCGGCGGCGACCACGGCACGGATGTGGGCGATCAACTCCTCGCCAATGAAGCGGAGTTCGGCGCGGTGGTACAGGTTGGCGGGGGCGTCGAGGCGGATGAACAGGTCGCTGTCGGGGCTGCCGTCGGAGTAGACGCCGATGGACAGTTCCTCGAAGGTGCCGGTCGTGGCGCCGGAGTAGCGGGCCGGGCTGTCGGCGAAGTGGAGCTGCTCGGCGAACTCGACGACGTTGATGACGGCGCCGTAACTGCCGCGTCCGCTCAGGACGGTGCCGGCGGCGCGCTGGATGTCGGAGTAGTGCAGCGCGGAGTGGTCGAAGATCTCGTACGTCTCGTCGACGATCGTGTCGGCGATGTCGGTGAAGGTCGCGCCCAGCGGGACCTTCACCTTGACCGGGACGACGTTGACGGCGAGGCCGGGGGTGCGGCTGGCGACGCCGATGCGGTTGCCGACCGCGAGGGAGAGAAGGAACTCCGGGCGGTCGCAGCGGTGCCGGAAGTAGACGGCGGCGGCCGCGGTGAGCATCTGCGACATCCACAGGCCCATGGACTGCGCGGTCTCGGTCCACGCGTCGGCCTCGGCGCGCGGGACGGTCAGGGTGCGGCTGACCATGCCAATGGTCTCGGCCACCTCCGACCAGCGGTCGGCACTGCTGAGCGGCTCGGAGAGCCGGGCGCGCAGCGCGTCGGACAGGGCGACCCGGGGGACCTGGGCGGGCGCGGGCGGGGTGGCGAGGTACTCCCGCCAGTACGCCATGTCCTCGGTGAACTGCGGGGAGCCGAGGTAGTCGACGGCCTCGGCCGCGAACGACTCGGTGTCCCACGGGTGCGGCAGCTCGGGCACCGGCTCGCCGCGGACGAGGGCCGTGTAGACCTCGGCGAGCCGCTTGGAGAGCAGGCCGCCGGCGCCGAAGCCGTCGGAGATGAGGTGGTGGTAGGCGATCACCAGGAAGGAGCGGGTGTCGCCGAGCTTGACCACGCCGAGCCGGAACAGCAGGTCCCGCTCCAGGTCGAAGGGCTGCTTCACGATGTCGGACAGGGCGTCGCGGGCGGCCTGCTCGGGGTCGGCCTCGGCGCTCAGGTCGAGGAAGAAGGGCCGCCAGTCCCCCAGTTCGCGCGGGACGAGCCGCACCTCGCCGTCCTGGTCGACGAAGTTGACGCGCAGGACCTCCGCCTCGCCCATCACATGCAGGAACGCGGACTCCATGACGGCGGCGTCCAGCTCACCGTCCACGTCCCACATGGTCAGCGCGTGGTTGGGCGTGTCGGGGGCCATTTGCTGCGCCCGCCACATGCCCTTATGCGCAGATGACGCACCGAACGAACGCACACAGATCAACCCCTCGACAAACCGGCCCCGGACATCGGAGAAATTCGCGGATCCCTCCCACCTTCGGGGAGGTGAATCGGCTGCTTCAAGACAAGTTGGCGCCCGGCGGGACAGGCCGCTGACGTGCTTGCGGTGTCCCGCCGGCGGGACGTTCCCGTACTGCTTCAGGCGGCCATCGAGGACTTGATGTGTCCGGCGATGAGCCGTGGTGACGGGTAGCGCAGCACCACGTTCGGGCGCAGTTTCAGGCCGGTGGACGCGGCCAGGCGCTTGCTGAGCTCGACGGACAGCAGCGAGTCGAAGCCGAGGTCCTTGAACTCCTGGTCGGCGCCGATGGCCTCGCTGGAGGCGTGGCCGAGGACGACGGCGACCTTCTCTCGGACGTGGTCGAGGACGAGCGCCTCGGCCTCGGCGCCGGGGAGGGCGGCGACCCGCTCCGACAGGGGAAGGGCACGTTCCTCCGCCACGACCGGCTCCACCGCGGGCGCCTCCGCGACCGCCGCCGTGGCCACGGAGTTCAGCCAGTACCGCTGCCGCTGGAACGCGTACGTCGGCAGGTCCACCCGGCGGCGGGCGCCACCGAACAGCGCGTCGAAGTCGACGGTTCCGCCGCCGGTGTGCAGGGCGGCCAGCGAGGTCAGGACGGACTCCACCTCGCCGCGGCCGCGCCGGGACGAGGACAGGACGAGTACGTCGTCCAGGTCCTCGGTGATGTCCTGCACGGGGACGGTCAGCACGGGGTGCGGGCTCATCTCGACGAACACGCGGAAGCCGTCCTCGGCGAGCAGCCGGACG
The DNA here is from genome assembly GCF_040644695.1 of Streptomyces sp. NPDC046909. Classification (NCBI taxonomy): domain Bacteria; kingdom Bacillati; phylum Actinomycetota; class Actinomycetes; order Kitasatosporales; family Streptomycetaceae; genus Streptomyces; species Streptomyces sp. NPDC046909. Next base: position 13,650 of record NZ_JBEYXC010000026.1, read on the forward strand.
GACTCCTCGAAGCGGACCTTCTCGCGCAGGTTGTCGTACCAGTAGCCGGCGTCGAGGCGGGCGGTGTCGATGAGTTCGCCGTGCAGGGTCGAGTAGAACGGCAGCTTCGACGTGCGCGGGGTGATGTCGGTGATCGGGTCGATGACCTGGTCGCGGATCCGGGTCACGTAGTGGGAGTGCGAGGCGTACTCGACGGAGATCCGGCGGGCCTGGGAGCCCGCCTCCTTCATCTGCTCGACGAACGTGTCGATGGCGTCCGGTTCGCCGGAGACCACCACCGAGCGGGGCCCGTTGACGACGGAGACGCTGATGCGGTCGCCCCACGGGGCCAGCGCCTCCTCGACCACGTCCACGGGTTCGGCGACCGAGGCCATCGTGCCGTGCCCGATGAGGTCGACGATCGCCTTGCTGCGCAGCGCCACGACCTTGGTGGCGTCCCGCAGCGACAGCGCTCCGGCGACGTACGCGGCGGCTATCTCGCCCTGGCTGTGGCCGATCACGGCGGTCGGTTCGACGCCGAAGGACCGCCACAGGGCGGCCGTGGACACCATCACCGCGAACAGGGCGGGCTGGACGACGTCCACCTCGTCCAGGCCCGGGGCGCCCTCCACACCGCGAATGACGTCGGTGAGGGACCAGTCGACCCACTCCGACAGGGCGGCCGCGCACTCGTCGAGGCTCTGCGCGAACACCGGGAACGCCTCGTACAGTTCGCGGCCCATGCCGACCCACTGGGAGCCCTGGCCGGGGAAGACGAACGCGGTGGGGCCGAGTTTGGCGGCGGTGCCGCGGACCACGGCGGGCGACTCGGCGCCCTCGCTCAACGCGCCGAGCGCGGCGAGGAGTTCGTCGCGGTCGCGGCCGAGGGCGACGGCGCGGTGCTCGAACCGGGAGCGGCTCTTGACGAGGGACCAGGCCGCGTCGGCGAGATCCAACTCCGGGTTGGCGGTGAGGAGTTCGCGGAGTTTGGCCGCCTGGCCCTCCACGGCCTTCGCGGTCTTGCCGGACACGGTCCAGGGCACGAGGCCGCCGACGACACCCGCCTCCGGAGCGCTCGCCTCCGGCCGCTCCTGGGGGGCTTCCTGCCGTGCGTCCTGAGGGGCTTCCTCCAGGATGACGTGCGCGTTGGTGCCGCTGACGCCGAACGAGGAGACCCCGGCGCGGCGCGGGCCGTCCGTCGCGGGCCAGTCGCGGCCCTCGGCGAGGATCTCGACCCCGCCGGAGGACCAGTCCACGTGCGACGAAGGGGCGTCCACGTGCAGGGACTTGGGCAGGTGGCCGTGGCGCAGGGCCATCACGGTCTTGATGACACCGCCGACACCCGCGGCGGCCTGGGCGTGCCCCATGTTCGACTTCAGGGAGCCCAGCCACAGCGGCCGCCCGGCGGGCCGGTCCTTGCCATAGGTCGCGAGCAGGGCGCCGGCCTCGATGGGGTCGCCGAGCCGGGTACCGGTGCCGTGGGCCTCGACGAGGTCGACGTCGGCGGCCGTGACCCCGGCGTTGGCGAGGGCCTTGCGGATGACCTTCTCCTGGGCACGGCCGTTGGGGGCGGTCAGACCGTTGCTGGCGCCGTCCTGGTTGACGGCGGTGCCGCGGACGACGGCCAGCACGGGGTGGCCGTTGCGGCGGGCGTCGGAGAGCCGCTCCAGGAGGAGCACGCCGACGCCCTCGGCCCAGCCGGTGCCGTCGGCGGCGTCCGCGAAGGCCTTGCAGCGGCCGTCGGGGGACAGCGCGCGCTGCCGGGAGAACTCGACGAACATCGCGGGCGTCGCCATCACCAGCGCCCCGCCCGCCAGCGCGAGCGTGCACTCGCCGGAGCGCAGCGACTGCACCGCCTGGTGCAGGGCGACCAGCGACGACGAGCACGCCGTGTCCACGGACACCGCGGGCCCGGTCAGGCCCATCTCGTAGGCGACGCGCCCGGAGGCGACGCTGAGGGCGCTGCCGTACAGGAGGTAGCCCTCCAGGTCCTTCTGGCCGCCCTCCAGGAAGCGCCAGCCGTATTCGGAGGAGCTGATGCCGGAGAAGACGCCGACCTCGGCGCCGCGGACGTCGGCGGGGACGATGCCGGCCCGTTCGAAGACCTCCCAGGACGTCTCCAGGAGGAGGCGGTGGTGGGGGTCGACGGCGAGGGCCTCGCGGGGGCTGATGTTGAAGAAGCCCGCGTCGAAGCCGGCGACGTCGGCGAGGAAGCCGCCCTGCTGGGTGTAGGCGCTGCCGGCGGCGTCGGGGTCCGGGTCGTACACGTCGCGCCAGCCGCGGTCGGCGGGGAAGTCGCCGACGACGTCACGGCCTTCGCGGACGACGTCCCACAGTTCCTCGGGCGAGGTCACACCGCCCGGGTAGCGGCACGCCATGGACACCACGGCGATGGGTTCGCCGCGGCCGGCCTTCAGGTGGTCGTTCTCCTGCCGGAGGCGGTCGCGCTCCTCCAGGAGGGTGCGCAGCGCCCGCTGGACGCGGTTCTCGCCGTCGGCGGTGCGATCGGTGGAGTCGGTCATGTCGTTCACCTCTTCTCGTCCAGAGCCAGGTCGACGAGTGCGTCCAGGTCCAGGTCGGACAGTTCGTCCACGCTCAGCGCGTCTTGGAGGGCGGCCTCGGTGGCGGCCCCGGCGGTCTCGGCGGTCTCGGCGGGGCCGGTGTCCTGCTCCGGGCGCAGCAGCCCGTGCAGGTGCTCGGCCAGTTCGGTCGGGGTCGGGTAGCTGAAGACGAGCGTGGAGGCCAGGCGCAGTCCGGTCGCGGCGGCCAGGCGGTTGCAGAGTTCGACGGCGGTCAGCGAGTCGAAGCCGAGCTGGGTGAAGGCCTGGTCGACGTCGACGCGCGCACCGGAGGTGTGGCCGAGGACGACGGCGACCTGGTCGCGGACCCAGTCCTGGACGGTGACGGCCGCCTCGTCGGCGGGGAGCGCGGCGAGCCGTTCGGCGAAGCCGGCCGAACCGCCGGACTTGGCCGTGCTCTTGGTGCGGCGGGGGCGGCCGCCCTCGACGAGGCCGCGCAGCAGCGGCGGCAGTTCGTCGCCGGGCCGGCCGCGCAGGGCGGTGAGGTCGAGGCGGGCCGGGACGAGGACCGGCCGCTCGCTGGTGACGGCGGTGTCGAACAGGGCCAGGGCCTCGGCGGTCGGCATCGCGGCGATGCCGGTGCGCCGGAGCCGGTCGAGGCCGGCCTGGTCCAGGGTCCCGGCCATGCCGCCGCTCTCCTCCCACCAGCCCCAGCACAGCGAGGTGCCGGGCAGCCCGGACGCCCTGCGGTGGGCGGCGAGGCCGTCGAGGAAGGTGTTGGCGGCGGCGTAGTTGGCCTGCCCCGCGTTGCCGAGGACGCCCGCGAGAGCGGAGAACTCGATGAACGCCGACAGGGTGCGGTCCCGGGTCAGTTCATGCAGGTTGACCGCGCCGCCGGCCTTCGCCGCGAGCACCCGGTCGACGCTGTCGGCGGTGAGAGACTCGACGGTGCCGTCGGCGAGGACGCCCGCGGCGTGCACGACGGCGGTCAGCGGGTAGCGGCCGGGCAGGTCGGTGAGCAGCCCGGCGACGGCGGCCCGGTCGGCGACGTCGCACGCGGCGACCCGCACCTCGGCCCCGGCGGCCTCCAGCTCGGCGACCAGCTCGGGCACCCCGTCGGCCGCCGCTCCGCTGCGGCTCGCGAGCAGCAGGCTCCGTACGCCGTGTTCGGCGACGAGGTGCCGGGCCACGAGAGAGCCCACTCCCCCGGTGCCGCCGGTGACCAGGACGGTGCCGCCGCCGAGGCCGCCGCCGATCTCCAGGACGAGCTTGCCGATGTGGCGGCCCTGGCTCATCTCGCGGAAGGCGCCGCGGGCGTCGCGGATGTCGCTGAGGGAGACCGGGTTGAGCCGGATGCGGCCGTCGGCGAACAGGTCCATGACGGCCTGGAACATCTCGTGGAGCGCGTCCGGGCCCGCCTCGTAGAGGTCGAAGGCCTCGTACGCGACCCCGGCGTGATCCGCGGCCACCTGCCGCGGATCGCGGATGTCCGTCTTGCCCATCTCGACGAAGTGTCCGCCGCCCGGCAGCAGGGTCAGGGAGGCGTCGACGAACTTGTGGGCCAGGGAGTTCAGTACGACGTCCACGCCCCGCCCGCCGGACGCGTGCCGGAACGTCTCCGCGAACAGCAGGTCGCGCGAGGACGCCAGATGGGTCTCGGGCACGCCCAGGTCGCGCAGGACGGGCCACTTGGCGGGGCTGGCGGTGGCGTAGATCTCGGCGCCGATGTGCCGGGCGAGCTGGACGGCGGCCATGCCGACACCGCCGGCCGCCGCGTGGATGAGGACCCGCTGGCCCTTCTGGAGGTTCGCGATGCGCACGAGGCCGTAGTAGGCGGTGAGGAAGGTGCAGGGCACGGACGCCGCCTCGGCGTAGCTCCAGCCGTCGGGGACGGGCACGAGCATGCGGTGGTCGGCGACGGCGGTGCGTCCGAAGGCGCCGGTGAAGATGCCGGTGACGCGGTCGCCGGGGGCGAGACGGGTCACGTCGTCGGCGACCTCCAGGACGACTCCCGCGCCCTCGCTGCCGAGTCCGGCGTCGATGGCGGTCTTGTCGACCAGGCCCAACGCGATGGTGACGTCACGGAAGTTGAGCCCGGCGGCCTGGACGGCGATGCGGACCTGGCCGCTCGTCAAAGGCGCCTCGACCTCGGGGCAGGGCACCCAGGTGAGGTTCTCCAGCGTGCCCTTGCTCGGGATGCCGAGGCGGTGGGCGCCGGACGCCGGGGGCTCGATACGGTGCTCGGCGGGTGTGGCCGCGGTCAGGCGGGGGGCGAGGAACGCGCCGCCGCGCAGGGCCAGTTGGGGATCGGGGAGGGCGAGGGCGTCCGGGACGCGGTCCCAGGAGAGGTTCTCGTCGTCGATGTCCAGCAGCCGGAACCTGCCCGGGTGTTCGGTCTGCGCGGACCGGATGAGGCCCCACACGGACGCGCCCGGCAGGCTCTCGACGCGCTCGCCCGCGCCGGTGTCGAGGGCCAGCCGGGTCAGCACCAGCAGCGTGGACTCGGCGAGGGCCTCCTCGGTGAGGAAGCGCTGGACGCGGTCCAGGACGAGCTTGTCGGCGGCGGCGACCGAGTCGAGGAGGCCGTCGCCGGCCGGGACGAAGTCGTCCAGGCACAGCACGAGGTCGCGCGGCGGCTGCCCGGCGAGGGCCTGGTCGAGGGAGTCGTAACGGCGGACGGTGTCGCCGGTGAGGCGGGCGGCCAGGCCGTCCTCCGTGCCGAGCACGCCCCACGGCTCGCGGGCGGCGCCCTGCCCGGTGTCCCCGGTGGGCTCGCTCTCCTTGGCGGGCTGCCAGCGCACCTCGTACAGCGGCTGCTCCTGCCCGCCGCGCGCCGACCGCACCTGCTCGGCACTGGCCGGGCGGAAGGTCAGCGCCCCGACGGTGGCGATCTTGCGGCCGTGCTCGTCGGCGACGAGCAGGGACACGGCCTCGTCGCCGGCCGGGGTGAGCCGCACGCGTACGGTCGGGCCGCCCGCGTCGGCGAGTTCGACGCCGGACCAGGAGAACGGCATGCGGCCCTGGTCGCCGGTGACCTGGATGGCTCCGCCGACGATCGACGCGTGCAGGGCGGTGTCCATCAGCGCCGGGTGCAGGGCGAAGCCGGTGGCGGGCGGGGCGTCGGCGGTGTCGGGAAGGGTGGCGAGGGCGAACAGGTCGTCGCCGCGCCGCCAGACCTCGCGCAGGCCGCGGAAGGCGGGGCCGTAGTCGAAGCCGGCGTCCGCGAAGTCGTCGTAGAGCGTGTCGAAGGCGATCCGCTCGGCTCCGGCGGGCGGCCAGACGGCGAGCGCGCTGGTGTCCTCGGTCCACTCGGCGGCCGGGGCGAGGGTGCCCATGGCGTGCCGGGTCCAGGCGCCGCCCGCCTCGGTGTCGTCGTCGGCGAGGCGCGAGTACACGTCCAGGGCGCGGCGGCCCGACTCGTCCTCGGCGCCGACGACGATCCGGATCTGTACGTCGCCCTCGTCGGGGAGGATCAGCGGGACTTCGAGGGTGAGTTCCTCGACCGCGCCGGAGCCGACGTGTTCGCCGGCCGACAGGGCCAGGTCCAGGTAGGCGGTGGCCGGGACGACGGCCGCGCCGAACACGGTGTGGTCGGCGAGCCAGCCGTGGGTGGCGAGGGACCACAGGTCGGTGAAGACGGTGTCGCCGGTGCCGGGGTGGTCGAGGACGGCGCCGAGCAGCGGATGCCGCGAGGCCGACAGGCCCGCCGTGGTGACGTCCGTGGACCGCATCCCGGCGCGCAGGTCGAGCCAGAGGCGCTGGCGCTGGAAGGCGTACGTCGGCAGGTCGACCCGGCGGCGCGTGCCGAACAGGGCGTCGAAGTCGACGGGCCCGCCCTGGACGTGCAGCTGGGCGAGGGCGCCGAGCAGGGCCTGCGGGCCGGTGCGGTCGCGGCGGGACGCCGACAGGACGACCGTGTCGTGGACGCCCTCGGCGGCGAAGGCCTCCTTGGTGATGCCGCTGAGCGTCGCGCCGGGCCCGACCTCCAGGAAGAGGCTCGTGCCCGCCGTACGGGCGGTCTCGACCGCGTCGTGGAAGCGGACGGGTTCGCGGACGTGGTCGACCCAGTGGCGGACGGACGTCAGTTCCTGGAGGGTGGCCTCGCGGCCCAGCCGGGTGGAGACGATCGGGATCGACAGCTCGCCCGCCGGGAGGGTGCCGAGGCGCTCCGCTGGTAGTGCCGTGCTATGCCGTCGATCGTCTGCGGCGCCGTCGTGGCTGGTCGCGCCCCGCGGCGGAGCCGCATGTCGATACAGCCCCGCGCCCCTTTGGGGCGCTGCCGAACCGGATCGGACATCGCCGGACTCGCTCAGCGCGGCCGCGAACTCTTCGAGGATCGGGTCCATCAGCGGGGAGTGGAAGGCCTGGTCGACCGCGAGCAGCTTGGCGGAGGTGCCGTCGGCGACGAGGCGGTCGCGGAGCGCGTGGATCTGGTCGCGCAGGCCCGAGACCACCACGGACTCCGGGCCGTTGACGGCGGCGACGCCGACCCGGTCGTACGCGCCCAGGAGCGGGCTGATCGCGGCTTCCGAGGTGCGGACGGCGAGCATGGCGCCGGGCTCGGTGACCTTGCGCATGGTGCGGCCGCGCGCGGCGACGAGCCTGGTCGCGGTGTCGAGGTCGAGGACGCCGGAGACGTGGGCGGCGGCGATCTCGCCGACGGAGTGGCCGATCAGCCGGTCGGGGCGGGCGGTGTACCGGGTCAGGAGCCGGTAGAGGCTGACCTGGAGGGTGAACAGGGCGGGCTGGGCGATGTCCGTGCGCTCACGGTCGACGGACGCGTCGGACTCGTCGGCGAGGAGCACCGGCTTCAGCGGGAACGGCAGATGGGGCTCGAAGCGGGCGCAGATGTCGTCGACGCTCTCGGCGAAGACGGGGAACGCGTCGTACAACTGCCCTGCCACACCGGCCCATCGGGAGCCCTGGCCGGGGAACATGAAGACGGTGCCGCCGGGTTCGGCGGCGGTGCCGCGGACGACCGCCGGGGACTCCGTGCCCTCGCTCAACGCCTCCAGCGCGTCGAGGAGTTCGGCGCGGTCGGCGCCGAGGGCCACCGCGCGGTGCTCGAACGCGGTCCGGCTCGACACCAGGGACGCGGCGGCGTCGGCGAGGTCCAGGCCGGGGTCGGCGGTGGCGAAGGCGTGCAGTTTGCGGGCCTGGGCCCGCAGGGCGTCCTCCGTGCGGGCCGACAGCGCCCACGGGACGAGTCCGCCCGGGAGCTCCCCGGTCGTGACCTCGGGCTCGGTGTCGGCCTCGGGGGCCTGCTCCAGGATCACGTGGGCGTTGGTGCCGCTGACGCCGAAGGCGGAGACGCCCGCGCGCCGGGGCCGGTCGCCTTCCGTGGTCCAGTCGCGGGCCTCGGTGAGCAGTTCCACCGCGCCCGCCGACCAGTCGACGTGGGTGGAGGGCCGGTCCACGTGCAGGGTCTTGGGCAGGACGCCGTGCCGCATCGCCATGATCATCTTGATGATGCCGCCGACGCCCGCCGCGGCCTGCGTGTGGCCGGTGTTGGACTTCAGGGAGCCCAGCCACAGCGGGTCCCGGCCCTCGCGGTCCTGGCCGTAGGTGGCGAGCAGGGCGCCCGCCTCGATGGGGTCGCCGAGGGTCGTGCCGGTGCCGTGGGCCTCGACCGCGTCGACGTCGGCGGTCTGGAGGCGGGCGTTGGCGAGGGCGGCGCGGATGACGCGCTGCTGGGCGGGGCCGCTGGGCGCGGTCAGGCCGTTGGAGGCGCCGTCCTGGTTGATGGCCGAGCCGCGGATGACGGCCCAGACGTCGTGTCCGTTGCGGCGCGCGTCCGAGAGCCGCTCCAGGACCAGGACGCCGACGCCCTCGGCGAACCCGGTGCCGTCGGCGGCGTCCGCGAACGCCTTGCAGCGCCCGTCCGCCGCGAGGCCGCGCTGCCGGGACATCTCCCGGAACACCTGCGGCAGCCCCACGACGGTGACACCGCCGGCGAGGGCGAGCCCGGTCTCGCCCAGCCGCAGCGACTGCACCGCCTGGTGCACCGCCACCAGCGACGACGAGCACGCCGTCTCGGTCGAGATCGCCGGGCCCTCGAGACCCAGGGTGTACGCCACCCGTCCGGACGCCACGCTCAGCAGCGAGCCGACCTGCCCGTAGCCCGCGATGGACTCCGGGGTGTGGAAGTGGTTGCCGTAGCCGAAGTAGGTGATGCCCGCGAACACCCCGGTGTCGCTGCCGCGCAGGGTCTCGGGGTCGATGCCGGCCCGCTCCAGGGACTCCCAGGAGGCCTCCAGGAGCAGCCGGTGCTGCGGGTCGGAGGCGATCGCCTCGCGCGGGCTGATCCCGAAGAACTCGGCGTCGAAGTCGCCCGCGTCGTACAGGAATCCGCCCGAGCGGGTGTAGCAGGTGCCGGGCCGCGCGGGGTCGGGGTCGTACTCCAGGTCCCAGTCGCGGTCGTCGGGGAAGTCGGAGACGGCGTCGCCGCCGGTGCGCACCAGCTCCCACAGCTCCTCGGGGGAGGTCACCCCGCCGGGGAAGCGGCAGGCGACGCCCACGACGGCGATGGGTTCGGCGGCGGCGTCCGTCAGCTCCTTGAGACGTTTGCGGGTCTCCAGGAGCTCGATCGAGGTCCGCTTGAGGTAGTCGAGGACCTCGGCGTTGTTGTCGTTTGTCATCGCTCTTCCCTTAGCCGAGCTCTTTGTCCAGCAGCGCGAGGAGCTCTCCCGCTGAGGCGGAACCGATCTGGTCGACGAGGGCGGCCGGTGCGCCGTCGTCCGCCAGCGAACGGACCCGGCCCTGCAGTTCGCCGAGCAGCGTGGAGAGGGTGGCCCGCTCGTCCTGGGCGAGCGTGCGGAACGCGTCCTCCAGCCGGTCGCCCAGGGCCTCGATCTCCTGGGCCAGGAGGTCGGCCGGGGACTGCGGGGCGACCGGTTCGGGCGTGATGCGCGCGCCGAGGAACTGGGCGACGGCGGCCGGGTTGGGGTGGTCGAAGACGAGCGTGGCGGGCAGTTTCAGACCGGTCGCGGCCGCCAGCTTGTTGCGCACCTCCAGCGCGGTCAGCGAGTCGACGCCGAGCTTCTTGAACGCCTCCGTGGCACCGACCCGGCTCGCGTCCGCGTGCCCGAGGACGAGCGCCGTCTGGGTGCGTACGACGTCCAGGAGCGCGGCCTCCGCCTCGGCGGGCGGCAGCGACTTGAGGGTCTCGGCGAGGGAGACGTCGGCCGCCTCCTGGCCCGCCGTGCCGTCGGCCGGCCCGGCGAGGGCGCGCAGCAGCGGGGAGCCCATCTCGCCGAGGGCCGCGAAGTTCAGCCGGACCGGCGCCAGGACCGGCTCGTCGAGGGCGACGGCCGTGTCGAAGAGGGCGAGGCCCTCCCGCGAGGACAGCGGCTGGACTCCCTGGCGCTGCATGCGCTCGACGTCGGTGGCGCTGATGTCGGCGCTCATCTCGCTGCGTTCGGCCCAGAAGCCCCAGCACAGCGCCTCGGCCGGGAGTCCCTCGGCGCGGCGGGCCTGGGCGAGGCCGTTGAGGAAGCCGTTGGCGGCCGCGTAGTTGGACTGTCCGGCGAAGCCGAGGACGCTCGCGATCGAGGAGAACAGCACGAACGCGGAGAGGTCCAGGTCCCGGGTCAGTTCGTGCAGATGCCAGGCGCCGCGGACCTTGGGTGCGAGGACCGCGTCGAGGCGCTCCTCGGTGAGGGCCTGGGCGAGGCCGTCGTCGAGGACGCCCGCGCAGTGGACGACCGCGGTCAGCGGCCGGTCGGCGGGTACGGCGGCGAGCAGGGCGGCGACCGAGTCGCGGCTGGTGACGTCGCAGGCCACGATCTCGACGCGGACGCCGGCCGCCGTCAACTCCTCGGTCAGCGCCGCCGCTTCGGGGGCCGCCGGGCCGCGCCGGCTGGACAGCACGAGGCTGCGCACGTCGTGGTGGGCGACGAGGTGCCGGGCGAGCATGGCGCCCAGGCCGCTGGTGCCGCCCGTGATCAGCACCGAGCCGGAGCCGAGGGCCGGGGTCTCCCGCCGCGCGTCGGACGCGCCGGTGGCGTGGGCGAGCCGGGGGACGGTCGCCTGGCCGGCCCGGATCTTGACCTGGGCCTCGCCGGTGGCCGCGGCGGCCGCGACGAGATCCCGGGAGGCGGCGTGGCCGTCGGTGTCGACGAGCGTGAACCGGCCGGGGTTCTCGGTCTGGACGGACCGGACGAAGCCCCACACGGCCGCCGCGGCGGGGTCGGGGTGGGGCACCTGCTCGTCGTGGAAGGCGTTGCGGGTGACGAGGACCAGGCGGGAGTCGGCGAACCGGTCACCGGCGAGCCAGGCCTGAGTCCAGCGCAGCACCTGATGAAGGGTGCGCTCGGTGTCGGCGGGGGTGTCGGTGCCCGAGCCGTCGATCGCGGCGATGACGAGCGGGGGGATGTCCCCGTCGGAGGCGGCGAGTTCGTCGAGACCGGCGTGGACCGTGCCGCCCTGTCCCAGGGGTGCGCCGAGGACCGCGTACGCGTCCGCGGTGGCCGCGACGGTGAGGGGGTTCCAGTCGATCCGGAACAGGGAGTTGTCCTGGTCGAAGCTCAGGGCCGTCAGCTTCTCGACGTCCACGGGTGCGAAGGCCAGCGAGGCGACGCCGCCGACCGGGGCTCCGGTGCGGTCCGCGAAGGTCACGGAGACGGTGTTCTCCCCGGCGGGGGCGAGCCGGACGCGCAGGGCGGTCGGCGGCCGGTCGGTGTGCACGCGCAGGTCCGTGAAGCGGGACGGCAGCAGGCCGCCCGGCCGGGAGGCGTCGGCGAGCGAGCCCGGGCCGGCCGGGAGCAGCGCGGTGTGCAGGAGCGCCGGGTGGATGCCGAAGCCGCTGCGGTCGGCGCCGTCGGACGCGGGCAGCTCGACCTCCGCGAACAGGGTGTCGCCGGTGCGCCACACCTCCTTCAGGCCGCGCAGCAGCGGGCCGTGGCCGAATCCGAGGGCGGCCAGGCGGGCGTACTCCTCGTCGAAGGGGACGGCGACGGCGCTTGGGGGCGGCCACGCGGTGAGGCTCTCGGTGGCGGGGGCTCCCCCGCTCGCGACGGTGCCGACGGCGTTGCGGGTCCACTCGGACTCGCCCTCGGCGCGCGAGTGCACGGCGATCGCGCGCTCGGCGTCGACGACGACGCGGAACTCGCGCTCGCCGGTCCGCGGCAGCACCAGCGGTGTCTCCAGGGTGAGTTCGCCGACCCGGTCGCCGCCCGCCTTGCGCGCCGCCCACACCGCGAGCTCCGCGAGCACGGCGGGCGGGACGAGGACCGCGCCGTGGACGACGTGCTCGGCCAGCCACGGGTGGCGCTCCAGGGACAGCCGCCCGCCGCCGACGACTCCGGCGCCCTCACCGTCGTACGGGAGGTCGATGACCGCGTCGAGGAGCGGGTGGTCGGAGGTGGTCGTGGTGGTGGACTCGCTGGGGGTGTTGAGCCAGAAGCGGCGCTTCTGGAAGGCGTAGGTGGGGAGTTCGACCCAGGGGCCGTAGGGGCTGTGGTGGCCGTCCCAGCCGTCGAACGCGGTCTTCCAGTTGACCTCGACGCCGGCCACGAAGGCCTCGGCGACCGACCGGTAGAGCCGGGGCAGGCCGCCTTCGTCGCGGCGCAGGGAGCCGACCGCGAAGCCGGTGGCGCCGGGGGTGGTGTCGAACATCTCCTGGATGTTCATCACGAGGAGGGGGTGCGGGCTGAGTTCGACGACCGCGCTGTCGCGTTCGGCTTCGACGAGACGTCCCATGGCGCCCGCGAACTGGACGGGCTCGCGCAGGTTGCGGAACCAGTAGCCGGTGGTGAGTTCGGCGGGGTCGATGAGGGCGCCGGTGACCGTGGAGTAGATCGTCACGGGCGTCGGCAGCGGGGTGATCCGGCCGAGGCCCTCCTGGAGGGTGCCGTCGAAGCGGTCCATCAGCGGGGAGTGGCCGGGCACGCTGGACTTGATCAGGCGGGCGCGGCCGCCGTCGGCCTGGACGGCGGCGACGACCGCCTCGACGGCCGCGGTCTCGCCGGAGACCGTCGTGGAGTTGGCGCCGTTGACGGCGGCGATCCCGATACGGGACTCCTGGCCCGCGATGAGTGCGCGGACCCGGTCCTCGGGCAGCAGGACGCCGGCCATGGCGCCCTCTCCGGCGGCCGTGGCAAGGAGCCGGGAGCGCAGGGCCACGATCTTGGCCGCGTCGTCCAGGGTGAGGGCGCCCGCGACGTAGGCGGCGGCGATCTCGCCCTGGGAGTGGCCGATGACCACGTCCGGGGTGACACCGAGGGAGCGCCACACGCGCGCCAGGGACACCATCACCGCGAACAGCACGGGCTGGACGACGTCGATGTCCTCCAGGTCCGCCGAGTCGGGTCCGCCGATGACCGTGTCGATCAGCGGCCAGGACACATACGGTTCGAGGGCCGTCGCGCAGGCGCGCAGTTCCTCGGCGAAGACCGGGGAGGTCTCCCACAGTTCGCGGCCCATGGCGGTCCACTGGGCGCCCTGGCCGGGGAAGACGAACACGGTCTTGCCGACGGGCCGGGCGGTTCCCGCGACCGCGTCGGCGCCTTCGTCGCCCGCGGCCACGGCGGTGAGGGCGGCGAGCAGTTCGTCGCGGTCGGCGCCGATGACGACCTGGCGGTGCTCGAACAGGGAGCGGGTCGTCAGCAGGGCGTGGCCCACGCCCGCGAGCGGCAGCGCGGGGTCGGCGGCGAGGGTGTCCCGCAGCCGTGCCGCCTGCTCCTTGAGGGCCTGCTCGGAGCGCGCGGACAGCACCAACGGCACGGCACGGTCGGGTACTTGGGCGGGAGCGGGCTCGGTCTCCGCCTCGGGGGCCTGCTCCAGGATCAGGTGGGCGTTGGTGCCGCTGATGCCGAACGCGGACACGGCGGCGCGCCGGGGACGGTCGTCCGGCGTGGTCCACTCCCGGGCCTCGGTGAGCAGCTCCACGCCGCCCGCCGACCAGTCGACGTGCGTGGTGGGCCGGTCCACGTGCAGGGTCTTCGGCAGGACGCCGTGCCGCATCGCCATGATCATCTTGATGACGCCGCCGACGCCCGCCGCGGCCTGCGTGTGGCCGATGTTCGACTTCAGCGAGCCCAGCCACAGCGGGCTGCCGTCCTCGCGGTCCTGACCGTAGGTGGCCAGCAGCGCCTCCGCCTCCAGCGGGTCGCCCAGCCTGGTGCCGGTGCCGTGCGCCTCGACGGCGTCCACCTCGCCGGTGGCGAGCCCGGCGTCCGCGAGGGCGGACCGGATGACGCGCCGCTGCGCGAGTTCGTTCGGCGCGGTCAGGCCGTTGGAGGCGCCGTCCTGGTTGATGGCCGAGCCGCGGATGACCGCCCAGACACGGCGTCCGTTGCGCCGCGCGTCGGAGAGCCGCTCCAGGACCAGCACACCCGCGCCCTCGGAGAAGCCGGTGCCGTCGGCGGCGTCCGCGAACGCCTTGCACCGCCCGTCCTCCGACACCCCCCGCTGCCGGGCGAGTTCCACGAACATGCCCGGCGTCGGCAGCGTCGAGACACCCCCGGCCAGGGCCAGCCCGCACTCCCCGGACCGCAGCGACCGCACCGCCTGGTGCACGGCGACGAGGGAGGCCGAGCAGGCGGTGTCGGTGGAGACCGCCGGGCCGTGCAGACCGAGGACGTACGCCACCCGGCCCGAGGCCACGCTGAGGAGATTGCCGGTGAGGGAGAAGCCCTCGATCTCGGCCGCCGCCCCGCCGCCCATCCGGGGGCCGTAGTCGGTGCCGTAGAGGCCGGTGAACACGCCCGTCGCGGAACCCCGCAGCGCGGCCGGGTCGATGCCCGCGCGCTCCAGGGCCTCCCACGACGTCTCCAGCATCAGCCGCTGCTGCGGGTCCATCGCCAGCGCCTCGCGCGGGCTGATGCCGAAGAAGTCCGCGTCGAAGTCCGGAAGGTCGGGCAGGAATCCGCCGATGCGGGTGTACGTCTTTCCGGGCGCCTCGGGGTCCGGGTCGTACAGCCCCTCCAGGTCCCAGCCACGGTCCGCGGGGAAGTCGCTCATCGCGTCCACTCCCTCGGACACGAGCGACCACAGCCCCTCGGGGGTCGCCACTCCGCCCGGGAAGCGACAGGCCACGCCCACGACGGCGATGGGCTCGCGCGCGGACTCCTCCAGCTCGCGCACGCGCTCGCGCAGCTCCTGCGCGTCGCCGACGGCACGCCGCAAGTAGGACCGGAGCTTGTCGACTTCCTCCACCAGGAGCCTCCCTGAACGAGAACGGAACGGTTGCTTGGGTGCGGGTGTGGCGAGCGGGGCTCCGCTCAGGCGTATCCGCGGTCGATCAAGGCGTAGAGATCGTCGTCACTGCGGTCTTCCAGAAGCGTCGCCCCCACCGGTTCCGGGGCGTCGGCATCGGCGTCGGGCGTCTCGGGCGCCAGAAGGGAGAACAGGTGGGACGCGAGCTGCTGCGGGGTGGGGTAGGTGAAGGCGACGGTGGCCGGGAGCCGTACGGAGGCGACCGTGTTGAGCCGGTTGCGCAGCTCCACCGCCATCGAGGAGTCGAAGCCGAGGGCCTTGAAGGTCTCGCCGGCCCGCGCCTGGAGGTCCGCTCCCGTCAGCGCCGCGCCCTTGGTGCGCAGCAGGGTCGCCGTCTCGGCGCAGACGAGGCCGAGGGCCGCGGCCGGTGAGTCCGGTCCGGCCGGGCGCGCCGCCGGCTCCGGTCCGTCCGCCGGTACGACGGGACCGTCGGCGGACGCCTTCAGCCAGTACCGCTGCCGCTGGAACGGGTAGGTCGGCAGGGCGATCCGGCGGCCGCCGGCGAGGGCTGCCCGCCAGGTCACCGGCACACCGCGGACGTACAGTTCGGCGAGGGACGTCAGAACCTTGCCGAGGCTCCCGTCGTGCTTGCTCAGGGTGGACACGACCGGGGGCGGGGCGGCCAGCAGGTCGGCGGCCTCCTCCATCGCGACCTGGAGCACGGGGTGCGGGCTGATCTCGACGAAGACGCCGCCGCGCTCGCGCATCAGGTTGCCGACGACCTCGCCGAAGCGGACCGTCGAGCGCAGGTTGTCGTACCAGTACGAGGCGTCGAGGGCGCGGGTGTCCAGCTGGCCGCCGACGACCGTGGAGTGGAACTCGACCGCCGTCTCCCTCGGTACGACGTCCGCGGCGGCCTCGAGGACCCGCTCGCGGATGCGTTCGACCTGGTGCGAGTGGGAGGCGTACTCGATCCTGACCCGGCGCACCCGTACGCCCTCGCCGGCGGCGAGCTCGGCGAACTCCTCCAGTGCCGCGAGGTCGCCGGAGACCACCACGGAGGCGGGCCCGTTGGCCGCGCCCACGGACAGCCGTCCTGACCAGCGGTCCAGCCGCTCCTCGACCCAGCTCAGGGGTGCGGCGACGGCGTTCATGCCGCCCTGTCCGGCGAGTGCGGTCAGGGCCTGGCTGCGCAGGGCGACGATCCGTGCCGCGTCCTGGAGGGAGAGCGCGCCGGCGGCGCAGGCGGCGGCGATCTCGCCCTGGGAGTGCCCGACGACCACGTCGGGGACGACTCCGAACGACCGCCACAGCCGGGCCAGCGACACCATCATCGCGAACAGCGCGGGCTGGACTACGGCGTCGCCCTGCTCCAGCGAGGGCGCCGACTCGGCACCGGTGACGAGGTCCAGCAGGGACCAGTCCTGCCACGGCTCAAGGGCTCGCGCGCACTCGTCGACGGCCTGGGCGAAAACCTCCGACTCGGCGTAGAGCCGCTTGCCCATGCCGAGCCACTGCGAGCCCTGGCCGGGGAAGACGAAGACGACGGGGCCCGTCGTCCCGGTGGTGGCGGAGAGGGGGGTGGTGGCGGAAGCGGAGGTGGTGGCGGTGCCGCGTATCGCGCGTGCGGAGCCCTCGCCCGCCGCGAGCAGGTCGAGACCGGTCAGCGCCTCCTCACGGCCGTCGGCGAGGACGACCGCGCGGTGCTCGAACGCCGAGCGGGTGGAGACGAGCGAGTGCGCCACGTCGGTCACGTCCAGCGAGGCGTCAGCGGCCACGAACTCCCGCAGCCGCGCGGCCTGTTCACGCAGGGCCTGCTCGGAGCGGGCGGACAGGACCCAGGGGACGGTGGCGGGGGCGGGGATGGGCTGCGCCGCGGGGGCCTGGGGTGCGGCGGGGGCGGGCTCCGTCGCGGGGGCTCGACGACCGACTTCCCGGGCGGCGGCAGGCTCGGGCTGCGCCGCGGGGGCCTGCGCAAGGACGTCGAGCTGCTCGCCAGGGACCTGCCCGAGGACCGACGGCTGCTCCGCCGGGGCCTGTTCGAGGAGGATGTGGGCGTTGGTGCCGCCCATGCCGACCGAGGAGACGCCGGCGCGGCGGGGGTGGTCCGGGGTGCCGGGCCAGGGGCGGGTGGTGGTCAGGACCTCGAAGTCGTCGTGGAAGTCGTCGACGGCCGGGTTCGGGGACCGGAAGCCGGGGGTCGGGACGAGGTGGCCGTGGCTGACGCAGAGGGCGGTCTTGACGAAGCCGACGAGGCCCGCGGCCGGTTCCAGGTGGCCGACGTTGGCCTTCACCGAGCCGACCGTGAGGGGGCGGCCGCGGCCGGTGGCCCTGAACACCTCGCGCAGGCCGGTCAGTTCGGCCGGGTCACCGAGCCGGGTGCCGGTGCCGTGCGCCTCGACGTAGTCGACGCCGTCGAAGTCGAGGCCGGCGTGCTCCAGGGCGGTCAGCACCGCGGCGGCCTGCCCGGTGGGGCTGGGGTCGGGCATCCGGGAGGAGGAGCCGCCGTTGCCGGCGCCCCAGCCGCGCACCACGGCGTAGATGTGGTCGCCGTCGGCGACGGCGAGGTCGAGCCGCTTGAGCAGCACGAACGCGCCGCCCTCGCCGCGGATGAAACCGTTGGCGCGGGCGTCGAAGGGGTAGCAGCGGCCGTCGGGCGACAGGGCGCCGAGGTTGGCGAGGCCCGCGCCCGCCTCCGGGTCGACGATGAGGTGCACGCCGCCCGCCAGCGCCATGTCGACGGCGCCGGAGCGGATGCGCTCGCAGCTCAGGGCGAGCGACACCAGGGAGGAGGACTGGCCTGAGTCGGCGCAGAAGCTCATGCCCCGGGCGTCGAGGAGGTTGGAGATGCGGTTGGCGATGAGGGCGCCGCTGGAGCCGAGGACGGCGTAGTGGTCGTCCTGGTCGCTGCCGGTCAGCTTGCGCAGCAGGTCGTATCCGGAGGGTCCGGCGCCGACGACGACGTCGATCTCCTGCCCGGCGAGCGCGGACGCCGGGATGCGGGCGTCCTCGACGGCCTCCCAGGCGAGTTCGAGGCCGAGGCGCTGCACGGGGTCCATGGCGGCGGCCTCCGCCGCGGGCGTGCCGAAGAACTCCGCGTCGAAGGCGTCGACGGCGTCGAAGAACGACCCCGACTTCAGGGTGGCGGCGTCCGGGTGGGAGGCGTAGCGGGAGTTCGCGTCGGCGGCCCGCCGCTCGGGGAAGGCCGCGACGGTCGACCCGCCCTCGGTCAGCAGGCGCCAGAACCCGGCCAGGTCGTCCACACCGGGAAAGCGGCACGACATTCCTATGACGGCAACATCGGTGGCTGCGCCACTCATACCTGTTCCTTCCGGTTCCCTCGGTGTACGGCTCTTGGTACGGCTGTCGTGGGAGACGGTCACAGCCAGCGGGTCAGCAGGGCGCGCAGCTCGTCGGGTGCGTCCATGAACCGGTAGTGGCCTCCGTCGACCACCCGGAACTCGACCGAGTCGGTGTAGTGGCGCCAGCCCTGGAGGGCGGTGAGGCTCACGTCCGGGTCGTCGCGCCATTTCACGACGGTGACGGGGCAGTCCACGGCGACGGGCCGCTCGCGGCGGTAGGCGCCGGCCGCGGCGTGGTCGCGCAGCAGCACCATGAGGCCGAGGTCGACCATGTCGGGGCGGGGCTCGATGCCCCGGCCGCGGATGAACGCCTCGATCTCGGCGCGCAGTTCGTCCTCGGTCATGGCGAGCATGGGGTCGAGGGCGGCGTCGTGCGGGGCGGGCTGGCGGGAGACGAACAGCCGGTCCGGGGTGGGCAGGCCGCGCTCGGCGAGCCGGAGGACCGTCTCGTAGGCGGGCAGGGCTCCCGCGCAGTGCGCGAAGAACGCGAACGGCCGGTCCAGGTACGGCTCCAGGGCCTCGACGAGGGCGTCGGCGAGGTTCTCGTAGCTGCCGTAGTGGGGGTGGGCGAGACGGTTCTCGCGGCCGGGGAACTGCACCGGGCAGACCTCGACGTCGTCGATGGCGGCCGGCCAGGCGCTGAACGCGGAGGCCCCGGACCCGGAGAAGGGGAAGCAGAAGATCCGGGCGGGGTGGCCGTCGGCCGGCGGCCGCACGAACCACGGCGACGCGGTGGCGGTGGAGGCGGTGGTCATGACGTCCGCCGTTTCTGGGCGACGATGGGGAGGTGGGTCATCCCGGCGATGAAGTACGAGCGCAGGTGCTCGGGTTCACCGGCGAGCTCGATCGACCCGAAGCGCTCCAGGACCTCCTCGAAGAAGATCCGCAGGGTCAGCCGGGCCAGCGGGGCGCCGATGCAGAAGTGCGCGCCGAAGCCGAACGCGGCCTGACGCTTGGCGTTGGCGCGGGTGATGTCGAAGGTGTGCGGGTCGGGGAAGAGGGTCTCGTCCCGGTTGGCGGAGCCGATCCAGGCGACGACGGCCGCGCGGGCCGGGATGACACCGCCGCCGATCTCGATGTCGTCGACGGCGTACCGCATGAAGTTGCAGGCGGCCGAGGTCCAGCGCAGCCCCTCCTCGACGAGGTTGGGGATGAGCGAGGGGTCGGCCTGGGCCTTCGCGAACTGCTCGGGGCGTTCGATGAGGGCCTGCACGGTGCCCGAGACGGTGTGCGGGGTGGTCACGTTGGCGCCGAGGAGGATGCTGTAGCCGTCGAGGGCGATCTCCTCGTCGGTCAGTTCCCGGTCGCCGGCGCGGACGCTCATCAGGTGGTCGAGGAGGCTGTCGTCGCGCTCCCCTGAGGCCCGGCGGTCCTTGACCCAGGCGGTGACGTAGTTGATGAGCTCGTGGTGGGAGATGGCCAGGGTCGCGGCCTCGCTGCTCACCAGGAAGTGCGGGTCGGAGGGGGCCGTGACCATCGCGGTCAGCTGGACGAGTTCCGCCCAGTCCTTCTCGGGGATGCCGAGGAGGGGGCCGGTGACCATCGCCGGGAGCAGCAGCGCCTTCTCGGCCAGGTCGAAGACCTCGCCGTCGAGCGCCGGCTCCAGGAACCGGACGATCGTGCTCCGGATGGAGTCCTCCCAGGACTTCACCGCGCGCGCGGTCAGCTTGGAGCCGAGCGGGCGGCGGACCTCGGTGTGCCGGGGCGGGTCGGTGGAGGTCATCAGCACCCCGGCGGCGGCGTCGTCCTCACCGAGGTGGGTGGGGACGGTGCCGCGCTCGGAGGTGAACTCCTTGTGGTCGCTGAGCACCCGGCGGACGTCCTCGTAGCGGGTGACCGACCAGAACTCCCGCCCGTCCGGCAGGACTTGGTGGTGCACGGGCGCCTTGGCCCGCATCACGTCCCAGATCGGGTGCGGATCGCCGTGGGAGTAGAGGTCGAGGTCGAACAGGTCGACGGCCCCGAGGTCGATGTCGCCCGCGGGACCGGGCGTCAGCCTCACGTCCCGGCCCTCCCCTGCTCGATCAGCGCGGCTACCTTGGTCGGGGTCCCCGCGAGGTAGAAGTCGCGTACGGAGAGCTGGACGCCGTAGTCCTTCAGCACCCGCTCGATGATCTTGATGCCGGCCAGCGAGTTGCCGCCGAGCGCGAAGAACTCGTCCTCCGCGCCGACCTCACGGCCACCGCCGAGGCACTCCTCCCACAGCGCCGAGACCTCCCGTACCAGCGACACCGCGACCTGTCCTTCCGACGATTCCATGGCCAGCCTTTTCCTTCCTCCGAAGAACGGGAATGCCCGCCCACGCCGTCACGGCCACTGGGGCCCATTACCGCTGTCCCGCCGGCGGGACAAATGCGCGTGCTGACGGAATCGCGTGATCGCGTATTCGATACGTGCGCCCGGGGCCATCGCCTCGCCAACGTAGACGGCCGGGAAATCTCCGTGCAAGAGAAGTCCGTACGGCCCCGCGCCGGGCACCCGTTGTCCCGCCGACAGGACAACCGACCCCGCTGGACCGGCGGTCGAACGGGCCAGGACCGGCTAGCCATCCGTCTCCGCGACGAATTACGGTGACGAACGGGATCAACCAATCATCTGTGGGAGGGGATTTCCCTTGCTTAAGTCGCAACGGCTTGCGGTGCTGCCGATCGACTCATACGACCTGGACTCCGAGTTGTCCATCCTGGACAGCCACGAATACGACGGCAAATACGATGCCTTTACCTTCGGCGCGTGGCAGTCGCATGTCCTGGCCAACGGCAGCGGCGCCGATTCCGACACCGCGTTCCGACCGCACGAGGGCAGCCTGACGCTCACCGAACTGGGCAAGCAGTTGCCGAACATCATGTCCCTGGTCTCCGCGCACTTCCCGCTGGACCGGCTCCAGTGGGTGCGCGCCTTCAGCCTCCGGGACGGCATCATCGCCCCGCACGTGGACTTCCTGGAGTGGGCCACGCCGGGCCTGAGGGTCCAGGTGCCGCTGCGCACCAGCGACGAGGCGCTGCACTCCGAGAACGACACCGTCTACGGCATCCGGCGCGGTGAGGTGTGGGAGATCCACTCGACCGACCCGCACTCGGCGCGGAGCACCTCGCAGACCGCCCGGCTCACCCTGTGCCTGGACTTCTCGGACGCCGACGCGCCGCTCGACATCCGCGGCACGGTTCCCGCGACCGAGCCGATCCGCGTGGTCGAGCGGCCCGAGCCGACCGCGGCGGAGCTGGAGGAACTCATCGACTCCGGGCGGAACTTCACGCCGGAGACCATGCGGGCGAGCTTCCGTCCGTTCGCCGCGCTGCACTTCGACCGGCGTGCGCACGCGACGGCGGCGTTCGACTGGTACATCGAGGCGGCCCGGCGTTCCGGGGACACGGACATCGTCGCCAAGGCCGAGGCCTTTCGGACGTACTGCGTCGAGAAGCGCGGTGACGGCGAGGCCTTCGACTGGTGACGGACGCGAGCGCTCCGCGGGGGCGCGCACCGACGGCCGATGGCGCACCGCTCGGGTGCGGCGCCATCGGCCGGTCGTGTGTCTGCGGTCAGACCTTCGTGGTGCCCTCGCGCAAGCGGTCGATCATGTGGCGGGTGGTCTCGATGGGGGTCTCCGAGAGGTCCTGGGAGCGGACCGGGAGGGCCGCGTTGAGGGCGGTGGCCTTCTCGTCCCACGCGTCCTGGCCGGCGAACGGGATCGTCTCGCCCTCCTGGTAGGTGGGGAACGGCCGGTAGCTGTTGAGGCCGTTGCTGTCGGTGCCGCGCACCAGCAGCGGGTCGAGGTAGACGCCCTTGCCGTGGGTCCGCGTCCTCGTCGATATGTAGCCCATGTCGAGGCCGCAGCGCCGCTTGGCGGAGGTGTTGGGGTCCGAGCAGTGCAGCAGGTTGGGATGGTGGATGGAGACATCGCCCGGCTGGAGCTCGATGTGCACGATGCCGCGCTCCTCGACCCACTCGCGCACCAGGTTCTCGTCCGAGGAGGAGAACAGCATGTTGTCGGTGTCGGTGCGGGACGACGGCTGGTGCAGCGGCAGGACGTGGCTGCCGGGGATCATCTGGAGGCAGCCGTTCTCGACGGTGCTCTCGTCGACGGCCAGCCACACCGTCAGCGCCTCCATGGGCGTCAGCGGCCAGTACGCGCCGTCCTGGTGCCACAGCACCGCCTGGCCGTCGTAGGGCGGCTTGCAGATGTAGTGGGCGGTGAAGGAGGCCACGTCCGGGCCGAGGAAGTACTCCGCGATGTCCACCAGGCGGGAGTCCGAGACCAGCCGGGCCCAGAAGGCGTCGTTGCGGATCAGCGGGTGGTGGAAGTGCTCGGGACGAAGGTCCGGGTACTTGGCGGTGAGCCAGTCGACGTGCGCGGACACCTCCTCCAGAAGATCCCGCGGCACGACGTTGCGGATGATGGAGAAACCCTGCTCGGCGTATTCCGCCGCAGCCTTCTCCAGAACGCCATCGCCGAGTGTGGTCATGCGTCAACTCCTTCTACGAGTTCGTGGAGACGCCCGGCAGATACGGCTCCAAAAGCTCTCCTGCCTTCGAAGCCACGGGATTTCCCGTCATTGCCCAGCAATTCAATACTCTTCTCCGCCGAAGAGGAGGGTGTCAACGTTCCAAGCCCTCAAGGCTATTTCGAGGAGTTCGGAGCTGTCCGGCCGACGGGACAGCCATAGTCGCCGACCTGCGCGGAAACAATCGGAATCGACTCCTCCGGCAGTAGCGCTCCGGCGCGCCTCAAGCGAAGGCTCATAAGTTCTTGAGAAGCCCCCGAGAGGCGGCATTCAAACGCCGGTACCGTGCGCTGGAGGATGACGTGACTCTGAGTATCACCGACCTGCACGAGTCGGTCGACGATCCCGCACTCACTTCCATGACGCTGCTCAACGAGCTCGCCGGAAGGTTCCCGGAAGCCATCTCTTTCTCGGCGGGACGACCCTTCGAGGGTTTCTACGACGTCGACGACCTCTCCCGTCATCTCGCCACGTTCCGGAGTTATCTGGAGGACGAGAAAGGCCTTTCCGGCGAGCAGGTGCGGCGCACGCTTTTCCAGTACGGCCGCACGAAGGGGTTCATTCACGAACTCATCGCCCGTCAGCTGGAGACCGACGAGGGTCTGCGGGTGGACCCGGAGTCCATCGTGGTGACCACCGGCTGCCAGGAGGCGATGGTGCTCCTGCTGCGCGCCCTCGTCCGCGACGCGCGTGACGTCGTCCTCGCCGCGACCCCCAACTACGTAGGGTTCATCGGCGCGGCACGGGTGGCCGGCGCCCCCCTGCGGGACGTACGGGAGCACGACGGCGGCATCGATCTGGAGGACCTGGAGCGGCAGATCCGGGCGGCCCGCCGCGAGGGACTGCGGCCGCGCGCCTGTTACGTCGTCCCGGACTTCGCCAACCCCAGCGGTGCGCGGATGTCGCTGACGGACCGGATCGCGCTGCTGGACCTCGCCTGGCGGGAGGGCATCCTCGTCATCGAGGACAACCCGTACTCCCTCTTCCCGGCCGGCGGCGCCGCCCAACTGCCCACGCTCAAGTCCCTGGACGAGCGGCACCAGGTGATCCACCTGGGGTCGTTCGCGAAGTCCGCGTTCGCCGGCGCCCGGGTCGGCTACATCATCGCCGACCAGCCGGTGACCTCGCCGGGGGCCGCGGAGAGCGTGCTGCTCGCCGACCATCTCGCCAAGCTGAAGAGCATGGTGACGCTGAACACCTCGACCGTCGCGCAGGCGGTGATCGGCGGGTACCTCCTGGAGAACGGGTGCAGCCTCAGGCGCGCCACCGCCCGCGAGGCCGCGGTCTACCGCCGGAACCTGACGACCATCCTGGACCGCCTGGACTCCGTCTTCGAGCCGGGCCTCGGCCAGGACGTCTCGTGGAACACCCCGCAGGGCGGGATGTTCGTCGTCCTGACACTGCCGTTCCTCGCGGACGACGCGATGCTGGAGCTGTCGGCCTCGAAGTTCGGTGTCCTGTGGACGCCCATGCACCACTTCTACGGCGGCACGGACGGCTTCCGTCAGGCGCGGCTGTCCTTCAGCGTGCTGACCCCCGAGCAGATCTCGGTGGGCGTGGACCGGCTGGGCAAGCTCGTCCAGGACCAGCGGGCGCGGCGCCCCGCGGTGCTCACGGCCGCGTGAGGAGACGGCACGGGCACGGGCCCCCGGACACGTCATCGCGTCCGGGGGCCCGTCGCACGTTCACAGCCGTACGGGGAGGGCGTCCAGGAGCCGGGCGCCGCCGGGCGTGGCCTCGGTGTAGCGCAACTGCTCGCGCCCGATGGTGACTTCGAGGGTGTCGCGCTTCAGCAGCAGGTGGTCGAGGGCGACCTCGCCCTCGATGCCGGCGAGCGCGGCGCCGGGGCAGAAGTGCGAGCCGGCCCCGTAGGCGAGGTGGGTCTGGCCGCGCTCCAGGACCCGCTCCACGTCGCAGGTCTCGGGGTCGGCGAAGACCCGCGGGTCGTAGTTGGCGGACAGGTAGGAGCCGGTGAGGGCGTCGCCCTTGCGGATCGGGCAGCCGGCGAACTCCATGTCCTCGGTGGCGTAGCGGGGGCCCGCGGTCGGGACGACGTTCGCGATCCGCATCAGCTCGTTGATGGCGTGCGGCAGGGCCTCGGGCTTGGCGCGCAGCAGGGCCAGCTGGTCGGGGTTGTCGAAGAGGGTGAGGACCGCGGTCGGGATGAAGTGGGACGTGGAGTGGTGGCCGTTGTTCACGGTGGTGAGCGCCACCGAGACGATCTCGGTCTCGTTGAGCCGGTCGCCGTTCTCGTCGCGCGCCGCCACCAGGGCGGAGACCATGTCCTCGCGGGGTTCGGCCCGGCGGCGTTCGATGAGGTCCTTGATGTAGTCGACCATGGCCTGGCCACTGGCGGCGAGGTCGGCGTCAGGGGCGGTGTACTCGTTCATCCACTTGCGGACCTGCGGCTGGTCGGCCTCGTCGATGCCGATGAGGTCGCAGATGACGGTGCCGGTCAGCGGCGAGGAGTAGTCCTCGATGAGGTCGCCGGAGCCCTTCTCGGCGAGGGCGTCGAGGAGCCGGGCGGATATCTGCTCGACGCGGGGTCTGAGCGCCTTCATCCGGCGCACGGTGAACGCCGGGGTGATGAGGCGGCGCTGGCGGGCGTGCTCCTTGCCGTCCTTGAGCATCATGTTGGCCGCGACGTAGGGCACGAACTCGTCCGGCAGGTCGAGGGCGGCGGCCATCTGGTCGGCGACGCTGGGCCCTTGGTGACCGGGCACATTGCTGTAGTCGACGACGAGCCGCGGGTCGCTCAGCGCCGCCTTGACGTCCTCGTTCCGCGTGACCAGCCAGACCCGGGGCCCGCCCGGGAACCCGATGCGGACGAGGGGGGCCTCCTCCCGCAGTTTCGCGTAGGCGCGGATGGGGTCGTCCGTGAATTCGGGATTGGTCAGGCTGACGATCGGGTCGGACACTTTTACCGTCTCCTTGACTCGTTTTTGGAGGCTTGTGACATGCCTGGAAAACCGGGCGCCGCCCCGGCGACGTGTGGTCGCCGGGGCGGCGCGGGCCGGGGCCCGGAAGAGCTGGTTCGGGTGGGTGGGGGGTGGAGGGTGGAGGGTTGGGGGGGTCAGGCGCGCTTCTTGAAGGTGGAGACGGCCCACACGTATCCGAGGACGGTGAACCCGACGCACCAGGCGACCGCCGCGGCCGCGTCGCCACCGTCGACGCTGCCCGCGAGCAGCCCGCGCAGGGTCTCGATGATCGGGGTGAAGGGCTGGTACTCGGCGAACTGCTTCACACCGGCACCCATGCTGTCCGCCGGGACGAACGCGCTGCTCAGGAAGGGCAGCATGATCAGCGGTACGGTGCCCAGGCCCGCGGTCTCCACGGACTTCGCGGACAGGCCCATGGCGACGGTGAGCCAGCCGGCCCCGAAGCTGAGGAGCACGAGGATGCCGATCGCGCCGAGCCAGTCGAGGGCGCTCGCGCCCGGGTCGAAGCCCAGCAGGAAGGCCACCCCGATGAGGGCCGCCTCGGCCACCAGGCAGCGCACCGTGGTGACGATGACATGGCCGGTGAGCACCGAACCGCGCGAGACGTCCATGGTCTTGAAGC
The DNA here is from genome assembly GCF_040644695.1 of Streptomyces sp. NPDC046909. Taxonomy (NCBI): domain Bacteria; kingdom Bacillati; phylum Actinomycetota; class Actinomycetes; order Kitasatosporales; family Streptomycetaceae; genus Streptomyces; species Streptomyces sp. NPDC046909. The sequence continues at coordinate 39,729 of NZ_JBEYXC010000026.1, forward strand.
GGTTGATGATGCCCTTGGTCATGTCGTCGTTGACGGACGTGGCGGTGGCCCCGAGGCCGTAGCTCACGGCCATCACCAGCAGGCCGGGGGTCGCGTAGTCGATGTAGTCCTCGCCGACGGCGAACGCGCCGCCGAAGACCTTGACGAACATCAGCATGATCACGATGGGGAACAGGACCGCGTTGAAGACCGTGGTCGGGTTCCGCAGGGTGTGCTTCAGATTGCGACGCAGCATGATCGCCGAGTCGGCCAGGGGCAGGGCGACGCTGCTCATCGTGCGACCGCCTCCTTCTTCGCGTGCTCGGTGTTCTCGGCGCTGGTGGCGGGGGCCGGGCGCTCGGTCAGGGCGAGGAACACGTCGTCCAGGTCCGGCGTGTGCACGGAGAACTCCTGGGCGTTGAGCGTGTGCTCGTCGAGCCGGTCGAGCAGGGCCCGCAGCGACCGGGACTGGCCGTCGCTGGGCACCCGCAGGGCCAGCTCCTCCTCGTCCTTGGCGGCGCCGGGCAGGACCCGGGCCGCGGTGTCGAGTTCGTGGACGTCGGCGAAGCGGAGCCGGACGTGGGTGCCGGGGATCTGGCGCTTGAGCTCCTCGGCGGTGCCCTGGGCGACCAGGTGGCCCTGGTTGAGGACCACGATCTGGTCGGCGAGCTGGTCGGCCTCTTCCAGGTACTGCGTGGTGAGGAAGATGGTCGTGCCGTCGGCGACCAGTTCGCGAACGATGGTCCACATGGTGCGCCGGCTGCGCGGGTCGAGACCCGTGGTCGGCTCGTCCAGGAAGATGATCTTCGGGCTGCCGACCAGGGTCATCGCCAGGTCCAGCTTGCGGCGCATACCGCCGGAGTAGGTGGACGCCAACTTGTCCGCCGACTCGGCCAGTTCGAAGCGCTCCAGAAGCCCGTTGACCAGCTGGTCGCCGGAGCGCACGCGCTTGAGGTCCGCCATCAGCTGCAGGTTCTCGCGGCCGGAGAGCAGATCGTCGACCGCGGCGAACTGACCGGTGACGCCGATGGCCGAGCGGACCTGCTTGGTCTCGGTCGCCACATCGTGCCCGGCGACGCGCACAGTCCCGGCGTCCGCTGTCAGCAGCGTCGTGAGGATGTTGACCGTCGTCGTCTTGCCCGCCCCGTTCGGGCCGAGCATGGAGAAGATCGTTCCCGCGGCAACCTCGAAGTCGATGCCGGCGAGTACGGCTTTCTCGCCATATGCCTTGCGCAGCCCTGAAACTGCGATCGCGGAACTCGTCATGCCGCCACTGTTCCTGCCACCCCTGACACGCACCTGTCATGGGTCTTGCGTGGTGCTGGAGATCCGCTCGATGAGGGTGGGCGGTGGGCGGGGCATCCGCCGGAGGGGGTGCCCCGCTCGACTGTCTCTGTGGTGGCCCTCCGTCGCTCCGGGGCTCTTTCACACGCTCACGGCTGCCGCATACGCTCGCCCGCTCCGCCGTCGCAGAACACCTCGCCGCCGGCGCCCAGATCATCGACCCCATCACCTCCGCGTTCTGGCACGACGGGGAGTTCGGTACTGGCGAGGAATGGCAGCTGCTGCTGAAGACGACCCGGGCCCGCTGCGCGGAGCTGGAGGCCCACCTGTTGAAGAACCACCCGTGGCGGAACCCGGAGATCGCCGCCGTGGCGATCGAGACCGGTTCGAAGGGGTGCCTCGACGGGATCACCGCGAACACCGCCTGCGTCGACTAGTTCAGCCGCGGGACTGCTCCGGGACGTCAACATGCTGTCAGGCCCTTGAAGCCCCTTCTGGCCATACGACGTCGACAGGGAGCCCGGCGGCGCGGGCTTCGAGAACCGTGTCCGCGGTGCCGCCGCCTTTGCCGCTCGGCGGCGCTCCGTTCCATACGGCCACGAGGCGGTCAGCGCGCTTCAGCAGCGTGCCATTGGCGTCCGTGTACGCCGACCGGTTCGCCGTCTCGTGGTCCAGAACCACAACCTCATCAGCGGCTTCGAGGAGGCGGTCGAAGGTCTCCTCGTGATCCGGCTTGACCTTCTTCTGCCGGTAGTCCTTCGACGGAAGGATCACGACGAGACGGCCGCCGAGTTCGAGCACGACTTCCGCGAAGAGGGAATCGGAGCCCTTGGCGACGCACAAGGGACACACTGGCGTCCGTCAGGTCCATGTGGCCGGTCACGGCGATCGCGGCCACAGCGCTCCTTCAGCTCGACAGCAGCTCGCGGATCCTTGCCCGCGCCTCGCCGACCGTACGCGATGACGACTGTCCTACGTGTACGGGTACAGCTGCCCAAGCTGCGCACGGACGCGGCTCGACTGCGTCTCGAGCCACCCGGCTTCCACGACCTGACGGCGGGTGCGGGAGAACACGGTCGGGGACATGCCGACGAGTTCGGCGAGCTTGGGCATGGCGCGCCGTGGTACGAGCGGACCTCCGAAGCCCCTCACGCCCCGCCGGAGTTGAGAAGCACCGCCCGGTAGTCCTTGAGGCGGAAGGCGCCGAGCTTCGTGACGAGTTGTGCGGTCGCTTCGTCCTCGGGGTGGGTGGGCGGGGTGGGGTGGTCTGTTGCCGGGTCGCGTTGGGCGCGCATGGCGGCCTGGTTGAGGAGGGCGAAGGCCTGGGTGTCCGACACGAAGTCGCGCAGCACCCTCTCGTAGGCGGTGAAGGCGGTGCCGTGGTCGTCGGGGGTGGTGGCGAGTTCGCCCGCCAGGGTGTAGGCGGCGGCCATGGCCATGGTGGTGCCGAGGCCTGAGGCGGGTGAGCCGCAGTAGCCCGCGTCGCCGAGGAGGGTGACCCGGCCGTGGGACCAGGTGTCCATGTGGATCTGGGCGAGGGCGTCGAGGTGGAAGTCGGGGGCGTTCCACATCTCCTTGAGGAGCCTCGGCAGCTCCCAGCCGGCGTGGGCGTACGCGCGGGCCACCAGGTGCTTCTGCTCGGCGGGGTCCTTCGGGAGGAATCGCGCGGGCGGCTCGTCGGAGTCGATGCCGATGAAGGCGCGGGCCTCCGCGTTGTCGCGGACGCTCATCACCATCGCGCCCCAGACGGGGCTCCCCGGCATCAGGTGGATCACTTCCCAGCGGTCCAGGCCGAGATGGTTGGGCACCGTCCAGACACCCAGGTAACCGCCCAGGTGGCGCAGGTAGTTCTCCTCGGGGCCGAAGACGAGTCCGCGCGTGTGGGAGTGCACGCCGTCGGCGCCGACGACCAGGTCGAAGACGCGGGACGCGCCGCTGTCGAAGGTCACCCGCACCTCGTCGTCGTCCTGTTCGAGGGTGGCGATCGAGTCGCCGAAGAGGTACTCGATGCCGCTGCCGCCCGCGTCGTACAGGATCTGTGCGAGGTCGTCGCGCAGGATCTCCACGTCCGGGCTGTCGATCTGGCCGCCGCTCATGGTGTGTTCGGTGGTCCGGGACAGCTCGTTGCCGTCGGCGTCGACGACCGACATGCCGCGCAGGGCGGTGCTGTTGCGCCGGATCTCCTTCAGTACGCCCATGCGTTCGGCCACTTCGAGGGCCGGGCCGCGGACGTCGATCGCCTGTCCGCCCGGCCGCAGGCCCGCGGCCCGTTCGACGACGGTGACCTGGAATCCGTACCGGTTCAGCCAGTAGGCGAGGGTGGGGCCGGCGATGCTGGCCCCAGAGATCAGGACACTGGTGTTCTTCGGTTCCCTTTGGGTGGACACTGCTTGCTCCTCGGCGGTCTGCGGACTGGTCGCCTACGACACTCGCCGACCGTTCCGACAGGGCACCGACACCGCGCATACAGCCACCTACAGGGCGCCGACATGAAGTGTCCGGGCGGCGTCGGCCGAGAGCCGAAGCCGCCCGGACACCCGGGGACGTACAAGGTTCACCGTGTCAGCTAACCCCCGCTGTCTCCTTCTCGATCACGTCGAGGATCTCCCGGCCCTGGTCGACCAGGTACATGTGGTCGCCGGGGAACTCCACGTAGGTGAAGGCCGCCGTCGTGGCGTTCTGCCACTGGCGGCCCTCCTCCGCGGTGACGAGGCCGTCGACGTCGCCGCGCAGTGAGGTGATCGGTACCGACACCGGGCCCTCGAAGCTCGGGACGTAGGCCTCGTGCATCGTGCAGTCGGCGTGCAGGGTAGGGAGGATCAGTTCGCGCATCTCCGGGTGGTCGAGGGCCTCGTGGCGGAAGCCCGCGAACTCCTCGACGCGGGCGAGGAATTCGTCGCCGTCGAGGCCGGCCGCGCGGCGTTCGCGCTGGGTCCAGGGGCCCGGTGAGCCGCTGACGATCAGGTGCTCGACCTGCACGTCGCGTTCGCCTAGCAGGTGTACCAGTTCGTACGCCAGGACCGCGCCCAGGCTGTGGCCGAACAGTACGACCCTGGCCCCCTCGCCGAGGTCGGCGGCGACGGCGTCGATCTCGCCGCGGGCCGCCTCGGGGACGTCCCAGTACGGCTCCTCCAGGAGCCGCTTCTCCCTGCCCGGCAGTTCGACCGCCGTCACCCGCCACCGGTCGGCGGCCAGTTCCCGCCAGGGGTGGAAGAACGACGGTCCTGCTCCGGCGAACGGCACGCACAGCAGCGTGGGCCGCTCCGATTTCGCGACCGAGTTCGCGGTCATCGTGACCTGCCTCCGTCCATGCGCTGCTCCATGTACTGCTCCATGTACTGCTTCCCCGTCACCGCTGTGCCAGCTTCCGGGCGATGACCTTCATGATCTGACCCGCGGGCTTGGGCATGTGCAGGTCGTGGTGGGTGGCGTCGATGTCGTACTCCTCGATGGTGCCGAGGACGTGCGGCCGCCAGTCGGGCCCGTAGGAGGTGACGCCGTCGACCTTGTCGAGCTTCGCGTTGAAGTACAGCAGGTCGCCGTTGTAGACCGGCGAGTCGAAGGTGCCCATCTTCTGGAGGTTGTTGGCGCCGACGTCCGACATGGTGTCGAGGAAGGCGTCCATGTTCTTGGTGTTCATGAACTTGCCGAAGACTTCCTCGACGTCGGCCCGGTAGAGCTCCTTCGTGCGTTCGGCGACCTCGCGGAAGCCGTTGTCCGGGTCGTTGTTGGCGGGCTGGGAGTCCAGGACGGCCACGAAGCCGACCTCGTGTCCGCGCCGCTCCAGTTCCACCGCGGCGGCGTGTGCGATGGGGCCGCCGAAGGACCAGCCGATGAGGAAGTAGGGGCCCTCGGGCTGGGTGGCGAGGATCTGGGTGAGGTAGTCCTCGACCATCTCCTCCACCGAGTTCGCCATCGGGTCGACGCCGTTGGAGCCACGGGACTGAAGCGAGTACGCCGGGCGGTCGGGCACATAGGGCGCGAAGGTGAAGAACGCCCAGCCGAGGCCGCCGCCGCCGTGGAAGAACCACACCGGTTCCTTGCCGGTGCCCGGGTCCCGGTTCAGCGGCAGGACGACGTTGAACGAGTCGGAGTGGTCGCCGGGGATGCCGCCGATGAGCAGCAGCGCCGCCAGTTCGGCCACCGTCGGGTACTGGATGATCGTGCGCAGCGGCATGTCGACGCCGAACCGCTTGCGGATCCGGGCGCTGAGCCGGGTCGCGAGCAGGGAGTGGCCGCCGAAGGTGAAGAAGTCGTCGTCGATGCCGACCTTGTCGAGGCCGAGCAGTTCGGCGAAGAAGCCGCACAGCTCTTCCTCGTGGGTGTTGCGCGGGGCGCCGTTGCTGACGGTGGTGGTGTGCTCGGCGGGCAGCGCGCCCCGGTCGATCTTGCCGGCCGGGTTGAGCGGCAGCTGCGAGAGCGGCACCACGGCGGCCGGGACCATGTAGTCGGGGAGGCGGCCGCGCAGGTAGTCGGGGAGCTCGGCGACCAGCGGGCCGATCGCCTTGGCGAGGGCGGGGGCGTTGGTGCGGATCCCGCCGGCGACGCCGCTGGGCACGAAGGTGCCGGTGACGGCGCGCTGTTCGGGCAGCAGCACCGCGTCGAAGGCGTTGACGACGTCCCCGGACCAGGTCACGATCGCTTCGCGGCCCTGGCGGCGGGCCCAGGCGGTGATGTCCTGCGGGTCGACCGGCTTGCCGGTGAGGGCGTCGACGTCGACGACCCCGACGTAGGTCGCCGAGGCGGCCTCCTCGGCCAGCCGTGCGTTGGGGATGCCGGTCACGCGCACCGGGCCGTTCGCCCGCTCCACGACTCCGCCGAGGCCGACGAGGTCGGTGACGTCCTTGCCCCACGCCACCGTGGGTACGCCGCTGAGGTCGAGGGTGTCGCCCTTGTGCAGGACGACCTCGTAGCGGTGGCGGGTCAGGGCGTTGCGGGCCGCGCCCGCCTTGAGCCGGATGTCGACGCCGACGGACCGGGCCGCCGCCCAGTCGGTGAACCACTCGGGGGCGACCACGAGTTCCCGCTGGTCGAGCAGTGCCTGCTCCACGGCGGAGCGGATCTCCTCGTGCGAGGCGTAGGGCTGCGCGGCCTGCTTCTCCGCGGTCGTCAGGATCCGCAGGGTGGCGGCGTTGCGGACGTCACCGACGATCAGCCGGCCGCCGGGGGCGAGGAGTTCGAGGGCCTGGGTCAGGACCTGGTCGAGGTATTCGGCGCTCGGGAAGTACTGCACGACCGAGTTGAGGACGACGGTGTCGAAGCCGCCCGCGGGCAGCCCGGTCACATCGTCGGCGGCCTGGACGCTGAGCTTGACCTTGGCGCCGTACCCGGCCTGTTCGGCCTGGGCCGTCACGCGCTCCACGACGCCGGCGGAGAGGTCGGTGCCCCAGTACTCGTCGACCTCGCCGACGATCCTCGCGAGCAGCAGGCCCGAGCCGGCGCCGATCTCCAGCACCCGGCGCGGCGCGAACCGCAGCACCTGGGCGACGGCGGCGTCCTGCCACTCCCGCAGCTGCTCGGCGGGGACGGGCTCACCGTCGTACACGGACTTCCAGTGGTGGAAGTCCTCGTCCAGGGCCTCTTCCGCGGAGTCGGCGTAGCTGTCGTCGAAGGCCTGGCGCCACTCCTCGACCTGGGCGGTGACGTCGGCGACGGCGGCGTCCGGGTCGGGCTCGATGTAGGCGACGAGGCGCTGGTCGCCCTTCTGGTCCTCGCGGACCACGACCGCCGCCTGCTTCACCGACGGGTGGCCGCTGAGCACGTGGTCGATCTCGCCGAGCTCGATGCGGAAGCCGCGGACCTTGACCTGGGAGTCGGTGCGGCCCAGGTACTCGACCTGGCCGTCCTTGTTCCACTTGACCAGGTCGCCGGAGCGGTACATGCGGGCGCCCGGCGCCCCGAACGGGTCGGCGACGAAGCGCTCGGAGGTCAGTCCGGTCTGGCCGAGGTAGCCGCGGGCCAGGCAGACGCCCGCCAGGTACAGCTCGCCGGCGACGCCGGGGGCGACCGGGCGGAGCGCGGAGTCGAGGACGTAGACCTGGTTGTTCCAGATCGGGCGGCCGATCGGGACGCGGTCGGCGCCGGGGATGTGCTCCCAGCCGGTGATCTCGACGGTGGCCTCGGTGGGTCCGTAGAGGTTGTTGGCGGAGCAGTGCGGCAGGAGGTCGACGAAGCGGTTGGCCAGCGCGGCCGGGAAGGCTTCCGCCGCCACCTCGATCCAGCGCAGGGTGGAGCAGTTGGCGGCCGTCGGCTCGGTGACGAACGCGGACAGCAGGGACGGTACGAAGAACGCGCCGGTGACCTTCTCGCGCTGGATCAGGTCGGCGAGGTAGGCGGGGTCGCGGCGGCCCTCGGCGCTCGCCACCACGACGGAGGCGCCCATCTGGAGGTGCGAGAACATCTCCGGCACCGAGGCGTCGAAGCTGGCCGAGGTGCTGACCAGCATCCGGTCCTCGACGGTGACGTTGAAGTGCTCCAGGCCCCACGCCAGCCGGTTCATGATCGAACGGTGCTGGACCGGCACACCCTTCGGGCCGCCTGTCGAGCCGGAGGTGAAGATGACGTAGGCGACGTTGTCCGGGGTGATGGTCCGCTCCGGGTCGGTGTCCGCGTAGCCGGAGACGTCCGGGAGGGTGTCCTCCAGGAGCAGCAGCGGCTTGGCGCCGGCCAGGACGTGCTTGACGCGGTCCTCGGGCAGTTCGACGTCCAAGGGCACATACGCGGCACCTGCCTTGACCACGCCGTACACGGCGACCAGCAGGTCCACCGAGCGCGGGATCTTCACCGCGACCAGCTTCTCAGGCCCTGCGCCCTGCTCGATCAGCCAGTGCGCGAGCCGGTTGGCCCGCCGGTTGAACTCGGCGTACGTCAGCGTCTCGTGCTCGCCGACCACCGCGACCGCGTCCGGGGTGCGGGCCACCTGGGCCTCGAAGGCGCCCGGCAGGGTGCCCTCGGCGACCGGGTGGGCGGTGTCGTTGAGTTCGCGGACCAGCCAGTCGCGCTCCTGCTCGGCCAGCACCTCGATGGCGCTGATCGGGGCCGTCGGGGCGGCGGCGACCTGCTCCAGGACGCGGATGAAGCGGGCGGCGATGGCCTCGGCGGTGTCGCGGTCGAAGAGCTGGGTGGCGTACATGAGGTCGCCGCGCAGCGCGCCGGTGCCGTCGTAGGCGAGGCTGAAGAACAGGTCGGCGAGCGAGGTGTTGGTGAGGTACTGCTCGAACTCGACCTTGAGGCCGGGGAGTTCGAAGTCCGCCTTCTCGAAGCTCTGCCAGGCGAACATCACCTGGAACAGCGGCTGGTACGAGGTGGAGCGGTCGGGGTTGATCAGCTCGACGAGCGTCTCGAACGGCACGTCCTGGTTCTCGTAGGCGGCCAGCGCCTTGTCGCGGACCTGCGGGAGCAGATCGGCGAAGGACGGGTTGCCGGAGAGGTCGACGCGCAGGACCTGGGTGTTGACGAAGAGGCCGACCAGGTCGGCGAGGCCCTCGTCGGTACGGCCCGCGATCGGGTTGCCGATGGTGACGTCGTCCCCGCCGCCGATCGTGGACAGCAGGACGCCGAGCGCGGCCTGCACCACCATCGACATGGTCATGCCGCGCTCGTCGGCGAGCCGCTGGAGCCCCGCCGCGACCTCCGCCGGCACTTCCAGGCCGAGGGAGTCGCCCTGGGAGTTGCGGGTCGCGGGGCGCGGGCGGTCCAGGGGCAGGCTGAGCGGCTGCGGTACGCCGGACAGTTCCTTGCGCCAGTAGTCGGCCTGGGCGGCGGCGAGGCTGCCCGGGTCGGAGACGTCGCCGAGGAGTTCGCGCTGCCACAGCGCGTAGTCCTTGTAGTGCACGGGCAGCGGCTCGTACTCGGGGGCCCGGCCTTCCAGCCGTGCGGTGTAGGCGGTGGTCAGGTCGCGGGCCAGCGGGCCGCCGGAGACACCGTCGGAGGCGATGTGGTGGATGAGCAGCACGAGGACGTGCTCCTCGGGCGCGCAGCGGAACAGGCGCACGTGGAAGGGGATCTCGGCGGTCAGGTCGAAGCGGTGCGCGATGAACGCGTCGACCGCCGCCTGGAGTCCGTCGGGCGTCACCTCGACGACGGGGACCTCCACGGGCGCGTCCGCGACCGGCAGGATCCGCTGGAAGGGCTCATCGTCGTCGTCCAGGACGTAAGTGGTGCGCAGGGTCTCGTGACGGGCGACCACGTCCTGGACCGCGGCGATCATGGCGTCCTGGTCGAGCGGGCCCTTCAGGCGGAACGCAGGGGAGATGTTGTAGGTCTCGGCCCCGCCCTCCAGCTGGTGCGTGAGCCACATGCGGCGCTGTGCGAACGAAAGCGGAATCACTGCTCTTACTCCTCTACGATCATCCTGCGGAGAGCGGGGCGAAGGGGAACTGCCGATTCCTCCGACCACGCGGCGAGCGCCGCCACCGTCGGAAGGTCGAAGATCTTTCGGATGGGGATCTCCATCCCGATCTCCGCGCGAGCGCGCGTGATCAGCCGGGTGGCGAGCAGCGAGTGCCCGCCGAGTTCGAAGAATCCGTCGTCGACACCGACCCGCTCCAGGCCGAGCACATCGGCGAAGAGCCTGGCCAGGGACTCCTCGCGGGGGGTGCTGGGCGCCCGGTAGGGGGTGCCGGAGGTGAGGTCGGGGGCGGGCAGGGCCTTGAGGTCGAGCTTGCCGTTGGGCGACAGCGGCAGCCGCTCCAGCGGTACGTAGACCGCGGGGACCATGTACTCGGGCAGCCGGTCGGCCAGGTGCTCGCGCAGGGCGTCGGCGTCCGGGACGCTCGCGCCCTCGCCGGGCACGAGGTAGGCGGCCAGGTAGGGGGCCTTGTCGTCGGGGTGCTGGGTGACGACGGCGACCTGGGCGATGTGCGGATGGGTCGTCAGGGCGGCCTCGACCTCGGCCGGTTCGACGCGGTAGCCGCGGATCTTGACCTGGGTGTCGATGCGGCCCAGGTGCTGGATCTGCCCGTCGGGGGTGAGGCTGGCGAGGTCGCCGGTGCGGTACATGCGCGAGCCGGGCGCCCCGAACGGGTCGGGGAGGAACCGGTCGGCGGTCAGCGCGGCCTGCTGGTGGTAGCCGCGGCCCGCCCCGGCCAGGTAGAGCTCACCGGGCGTGCCCGCCGGCAGCAGGGTCAGCGAGGGGCTGAGGACGTAGGCGCGGACCCCGGGGAAGGGGCGGCCGATGGGCACGCCGTCGGCGTAGCCCTGTTCCGGGTCCAGGAGGTAGCCGGTGGCGTAGAACGTCTCGCTGGGGCCGTAGCTGTTGATGACGCGGGCCTGGGGCCAGCGGGTGCGGACCCGTTCCGCGAGGACCGGGGTGAGCACCTCCCCGGAGATGTTCAGCGCGGTGGGCTTGATGCGGTCGGCGAGCTGGTCGACGAGCTCGGCGAAGGCCGAGGGCACCGAGCAGATGACGTCGACGTCCCAGGAGTCGCGTTCGGCCAGTTCCAGTACGTCGCGGACGATCTCGGCGGTGCCGCCGGTGGTGAGCGCGGCGAACGTCTCGAAGGTGCCGACGTCGAAGCCGAAGGAGGCGGCGACGAGGATCCGCCGCCCGTCCTCGGCCCCGGCGTGCGCGACGAGCGCGTCGACGGCGTTGACGACGGTGGTCTGGGTGACCCCGACGCCCTTGGGGACACCGGTGGAGCCGGAGGTGTAGATGACGTAGGCGAGGTTCTCCGGCCCGGCCTTCGCCCGCACCGGGGCGTCCGCCGCACTGGCGGTCAGGTCGATGTCGTCGAGGACGGCGACCGGGATGTCCGTCTCCGGTATCAGCGCGCGCGTCCCGGCGTCGGCGAGGATCAGGTGCGGCCGGGCCGTGGGCAGCACGTGCGGCAGGCGGGCGGCCGCGTAGGCGGGGTCGACGGGCAGATACGCGCCGCCCGCCTTCAGGACGCCGAGCAGCGCCGCGACCACGTTCACGGTGCGCGGCAGCACCACGCTGACCACGGTCTCCGGACCCACCCCGCGTGCGGCGAGCGCGATCGCGATCGCCTCGGCGCGGGCGTCGAGTTCGGCGTACGTCAGGGACGTGCCGTCGGCGATCACGGCGACCTTGTCCGGGGTGCGCGCCACCTGGGCCTCGACGAGGTCGGTGAGCGTGACGTACCGGGCCGGGTCGACCTCGTCGAACCCGGTGAGCAGCTGCTCGCGCTCGTCCGGCTCCAGGCTCTCGATCTGCGCGATCCGCAGCTCGGGGTCGGTGGCCAGCTGCCGCAGGAACCGCACCAGGCGGGCCGCGTACGTCTCGACGGTCGCCCGGTCGAGGATGTCGGGCGCGAACTGGATGACGAGCTGGAGGTGCGGGTCGGCGGCGGCCGTCAGGCACAGCGGGTAGTGGTTGCCGGCGAACGGGCGCAGTCCGGTGAAGGTGATGCCGTCGGCGGCGTCGCTGGCCTCGCCGATGGCCTCCCGGTCGACCGGGTACGACTCGAAGACGACCAGCGTGTCGAACAGGGACCGCACACCGGCGGACTTCTGGATCTCCGCGAGCCCGTAGTAGTGGTGGTCGGCGAGGGCCGCCTGCCGGCTCTGGAGCCCGCCGAGAACGTCGGCGACGGTGTCGCCGGGCGCGTACTTCACGCGCACCGGCAGGGTGTTGATGAACATGCCGACCATCGACTCGACGTCGGTGACGGCGGGCGGGCGGCCGGAGACGGTCGCACCGAACACGACGTCCTGGCGGCCGGTGATCTGCCCGAGCAGCAGCGCCCACGCCCCCTGCACGAGGGTGTTGACGGTGATGCCCAGCTCCGAGGCGCGGCGTACGAGTTCGTGCGCCTCCTCGATGGGCAGCTCGGCCTCGACCTGGTCCCGGCCGCCCTCGTCGGAGCTTCCGGAGTCGGGCGCGAGCAGCGCGGGCTCGGCGATGCCCTCCAGTTCCTCCGCCCAGGCCCGAGCGGACTCCTCCTCGTCCTGCCGGGTGAGCCAGGCGAGGAACTCCCCGTAGTCACGGGGATTCGGCAGTCCGGCCGGGTCGCCGTCGGAGGCGTACAGCAGGAGCAGGTCCTGCATGAGGATGGGTGTGGACCAGCCGTCGTAGAGGGCGTGGTGGGCGGTGAGGACGAGTTCGGGCCGGTCGGGGTCGAGGACGGCGAGGGCGAGCCGGATCAGCGGCGGCCTCTCGGCGTCGAAGTAGTCGGTCTGGTCCTCCTTGAGGAACCGCTCGAACCGCTCGGTGCGCTCCGGCTCCTCGACCCCGGTCAGGTCGAGGTGCTGCCAGGGCAGGGTGACCGACTCGGGGATGACCTGGACGAGGTCGCCGTCCTCGCGGTCGACGAACGCGGCGCGCAGCGCCGGGTAGCGGTCGAGGAGGGCCTGTCCGGCGCGGTGCATGCGCTCGGCGTCGACGCGGCCGGACAGATGGAAGACCAGCTGGATGTGGTACGGGTCGAAGTCAGCCCCGGCGAGCTTGGCCTGGAAAAGGATGCCGGACTGGGCGGGGGTGGCCGGCCAGATCCTGCCGAGCCTGCCGAAGCGGGACTCCCAGGCGTCGATCTGGTCCTGGCCGACCTTCACCAGCAGCGCGTCGCTCGGGGTGAGCCCGCCGGCCTCCGGGGTGGTGGCGTGCCGGGCCAGCGCGGTGAGCGCCTCGACCCACAGCGCGGCGAGTTCGGTGACCTCGTCGCGGGTCAGGACGCCGGTGGGGAAGCCGAAGTAGGCGGTCAGCTCCTCGCCGACGGCGACCGCGTTGATCTCCAGGGCGGAGAGCGCGGGCATGTCGGCGTCCGGGGCGGCGATCAGGTCCTGGTGGGTGGTGTCCGGGGCCCAGCCGAGACCGCGCAGTTCCTCGGGGATGTCGGCGGCGGAGGCCTTGCCGAGGTAGTTGAACCCGATCTGCGGCCGGTTCAGGCCGGACAGCGCGCCCGCGGTCTTCGCGTTGAGGTGGCGCAGCAGGCCGTAGCCGAGGCCGTTGTCGGGGATCGCCCGCAGCTGCTCCTTGACCGCCTTGACGGCCTTCCCGGCCGCCTTGCCACCGCGGAAGGCGTCCGCGAGGTCGACACCGGACACGTCCAGGCGGACCGGGTACATGGCGGTGAACCAGCCGATGGTCTCCGACAGGTCCGCGCCGGGGATGAGGTGCTCCTCGCGGCCGTGCCCCTCCAGCCGGATCAGCGCCGAGGAGGCCGAGGTGCCGCGCGACTGGCGCCAGCGCGCCAGGGCGAGGGCGAGTCCGGCGAGCAGCCCGTCGTCGACGCCGCCGCGGAACACCGTCGGCAGCGTGTTGAGCAGGGTGTCGGTGACGTCGGCCGGGACCTGGACGCGGACGGTGTCCACGGTGGAGGTGACATCGCGGGCCGGGTCCAGCCGCCGTGCGCCGAGGACCGGTTCGTCGCCGGTGAGGATCTCCTGCCACACGGGCAGTTCCGCGACCCGCGTCTCGGAGGCAGCCTCGTCGGCGAGGGCATGCGCCCAGCGCCGCAGCGAGGTGCCCTCGGCGACCAGCTCGGGGACACCGCCGCCGCGGACCTTCTTCCAGGCGGCGACGAGGTCGGGCAGCAGGACGCGCCACGAGACGCCGTCCACGACGAGGTGGTGCAGCACGATGAGCAGCCGGTGCGCGTCGCTCTCCCCGCTCGGGGTGAACCACACGAACTGCGCCATCACGCCCGCGTCGGGGTCGAGGCGGTCGGCGGCGGCATCCAGCTCGGCCTGCACCTCGGCGGCGGCGTAGGGCACTTCGCGGACCAGGGAGGCGGCGTTGATGCTGCCCTTCGCCGCCATGCGCAGACCGGGGTTGGTGCGCTCCAGCTTGGCGCGCAGCACGTCGTGCCGGTCCAGGACCGCCTGCAAGGTCGCGACCAGGCCGGGGCGTTCGATGTCCTGGGGCAGGGTGAGCAGCGCCGACATGCAGAACCGGCCGATGCCGCCGCCGAGGGCGAGGACGTGCGCGGCGGTCGGGGGCAGCGGGGCCCAGCCCTCGCCGCCGCCCGGCAGTTCGGCCAGGACGACCCGCTCCTCCTCGCCACGGGCCTCGACGAGTTCGGCGAGCCGTCCCACGGTCCGCTGCTCGAAGATCTCCCGCGTACTGACCACGACACCGCGCGCCTTGGCCCGCGCGACGACCTGGATGGAGCGGATGCTGTCGCCGCCGCTGGCGAAGAAGTCGTCGTCGACACCGATCTGCCCGGCGCCCAGGACATCGGCGTACACCTCGGCGAGGATCCGCTCGGCCTCGGTGCGCGGCGCCCGGTACTCGGCGCCCGCGAACTCCGGTTCGGGGAGCGCGGCGCGGTCCAGCTTGCCGTTGGCGTTCAGGGGCAGTTCGTCGAGGACGATGAGCTGGGTGGGCACCATGTAGTCGGGCAGCCGCTTGGCGGCGAAGCGCCGCAGGTCGGCCGGTGACACCGTGCCGTTGATGTCGTCGGTGCCCGCCTGGGCGACATAGCCGACGAGCCGCTTGGTGCCGCTGTGGTCCTCGCGCACGGTGACCACGGCCCCGGTGACCGCCGGGTGCCGGCCGAGGACCGCCTCGATCTCGGTGGGCTCGACGCGGATGCCGTTGACCTTGACCTGGTTGTCGGCGCGTCCGGCGTACCTGAGCTGTCCGTCGGCGTCCCACTGGGCGAGGTCTCCGGTGCGGTACATGCGCGCACCGGCCGGACCGAAGGGCGAGGCGACGAACCGCTCGGCGGTGGCGCCGGGGTTGCGGTAGTAGCCGCGCCCGACCAGCCCGCCGACGTACAGCTCGCCGACGACGCCCCGCGGGACCGGGGTCAGCTCCGGGCCGAGGACGTAGGCGCGCATGTTGGCGAGAGGGGAGCCGATCGGCACCGCGCCGGTCTCGGTCCACTCCTCGGGGGCGGTGAAGGTGGAGGCGTAGAAGCTCTCGGTCTGCCCGTAGGCGTTCATGACGCGGGTGCCGGGCAGGGTGGCGTGCACCTTGCGGACCAGGTCGGAGGAGAGCGCCTCACCGGCGAGGATGACGCTCTTCACGTCGAGTTCGAGGGCGCCGGGCTGGTCGAGGAGGGCGGAGAACACGGCGGGTACGGCGCTGATGGTGGCGCCCGACCAGCTGTCGCGCTCGGCGAGTTCGAGGACGTCCCGGACGATCTCGACGCTCGCCCCGGTGGTCAGCGCGGTGAAGATCTCGAAGACGGAGACGTCGAAGTTGACCGAGGTCGCCGCCAGCATCCGGGACCCGGCCTCGACCTGGGTGCGCTCGCGCAGGTCCTGGACGCCGTTGACGACGCCGGCGTGGGTGATGGCGACGCCCTTGGGGGTGCCGGTGGAGCCGGAGGTGAACATCACGTAGGCGAGGTGGTCCGGCCTGGTCCCGGTGTCCGGGAGGTCGGCGGCGGGGCCGTCCAGGTCGAGGTCGTCGAGGTGGACGACCGGCGCCCCGCCCTTCGCGACGAGGTCCGCCGTCGTCCGGTCGGTCAGCACCAGCGCCGGGTCGGCGGTGGAGAGCAGCAGGTCGACGCGCGCCGACGGGTAGTTGGGGTCGATCGGCAGATAGGCGCCCCCGGCCTTGAGGACACCCAGCAGCGCGACCGCCAGCCGCTCGGAGCGCGGCAGGGCGACGGCCACCAGGACGTCGGGGCCGACCCCGCGCTCGCGCAGGGCGGCGGCCAGCCGGCTCGCGCGGGCCTCCAACTCGGCGTACGACAAAGCCGTCTGCCCGGACACGACGGCGGTCGCGTCCGGGGTGCGGGCGGCCTGTTCCGCGACCAGCTGCGGCACGGTCGCTTCCGGCACCGGCGCCGTCGTCCCGTTCAGCCCCGCCAGCCACTCCTGTTCGGCGCCGCTGAGGACGTCGACGCCGCCGAGCCGGGTGCCGGGGGCGGCGACGACCTGCCGCAGCACCCGCACATACCGCTCGACGAGGCTCTCGGCGGTGGCCGCGTCGAAGAGTTCCGTCGCGTACTCCAGGCGCCCGTACGCGCGCCCGGCCGGGCCGGGGACGATGTTGAAGAACAGGTCGAACTTCGCGGTGTCGGTGCCCAGCGGGACCGGGGTGACCTGGAGGCCCGGCACGTCGATCTGGGACCACGCGAACTGCCAGGCCAGCATGACCTGGAAGAGCGGCTGGTAGGCGGTGGTGCGGTCCGGGTTGAGCAGCTCGACCAGGTGCTCGAAGGGCACGTCCTGGTTGTCGTAGGCGAGCAGCGCCCGGTCCCTCACCTGGTCGAGGAGGTCGTCGAAGGTCGGGTTCCCGGCCAGGTCGACGCGCAGCACCCAGGTGTTGGCGAAGAACCCGATGAGGTCCTCCAACTGCTCGTCGGCGCGGCCCTCGATGGGGCTGCCGATCGTCAGGTCGTTGCCCGCGCCGAGGTGGTGCAGGAGGACCGCGAGGACGCCCTGGGCGACCATCGGCGCGGTGGCCCCGTGCTCGGCGGCGAGCTTGGCGATCCCGGCGACCAGTTCGGGCTCCAGCTGGAAGTCGACGTGGCCGCCCTCGTGGCTGGCGAGGGTGGGGCGCGGCCGGTCCAGGGGCAGCTGCACCGGCTGCGGTACGCCGTCCAGCGCCTCGCGCCAGTACTCCAGCTGCTCGGCGGCGACGCTGTCCGGGTCGTCCTCGTCGCCCAGCATCTGCCGCTGCCAGACCGTGTAGTCCTTGTACTGCACGGGCAGCGGCTCCCAGTCGGGGGCACTCCCCCGCTGCCGGGCCGCGTACGCCGACAGCAGGTCCCGCATGAACGGCCCCATCGACGCGCCGTCCGCGGCGACGTGGTGGAACACGAAGACCAGCACATGCTCCTCGGGCGAGACCCGGAACACGGCGGTGCGCAGCGGCAGGTCGGTGTCCAGCTCGAATCCCGCGCCCACGAACTCACGCGTCGCCGCGTCCACCGCGTCCGCCGCCAGGTCGACCACCCGGAACGGCACGACCGCTTCCTCGACGGGCAGGATGCGCTGCTCCGGGGTGCCGTCCGCGTTCTCGACGAGCAGGGTGCGCAGGCTCTCGTGCCGGGTGACGACGTCCGTGACCGCCGCGGCCACGGCCATCGTGTCCAGCGGCCCGTCCAGGCGCAGCACGAACGGGATGTTGTACGTCGCGGACGGCCCTTCCAGACGGTGGAGGAACCACAGCCGGCGCTGGGCGAAGGACAACGGGATCATCGAGCTACTCCTAAACGTTCATCTGCCGCAGCTGGAGGCGGTTCGACTTGCCTGACTTCTCGATCCGGCCCGCCAGTTCGGCGACCGTCGGACTGCGGAACACCGTCGTGACCTTCACGTCGACGCCGAGTTCGTTGCGGATACGGCCGACCAGGCGGGTGGCGAGCAGCGAATGCCCGCCGTTGTCGAAGAAGTCGACGTCGATGCCGACCCCCTCCACCCCGAGCAGCTCGGCGAACAGCCGGCAGAGCACCTCTTCGTTGTGGTTGCGCGGCTCGCGCCCGGCGAGGGCCTCGGTACGGTCCGGTGCGGGGAGCGCGTTGCGGTCGAGCTTCCCGCTGGGCGTCTTCGGGAGCTCGGCGAGCGGCACGATCGCGGACGGCACCATGTACTCGGGCAGGCTCTCCCGGGCCAGGTCGGTGAGGGCGTCGAGGTTCAGCGCGGCCGGGTCCTTGCCGCCCGCCGGGACCACGTAGGCGACGAGGCGCTGGTCGTCGGCGCGGTCCTCACGGACCAGGGCGACCGCGCTGTCGACGTCCGCGTGGCCGGCCAACGCCTGCTCGATCTCGCCGAGTTCGATACGGAACCCGCGGATCTTGACCTGGAAGTCGGCGCGCCCGATGTACTCGACCTGCCCGTCGTGGGTCCAGCGCACGACGTCACCGGTGCGGTACATGCGGGTGCCGGGCTCGCCGAAGGGGCAGGCGACGAAGCGGTTCGAGGTGAGCCCGGTCTGGCCGAGGTAGCCGCGGGCCAGCTGGTCGCCGGCCAGGTACAGCTCGCCGGTGACGCCGGGCGGGACGGGGCGCAGGGCCGCGTCGAGGACGTAGATCTGGGTGTTCCAGATCGGGCGGCCGATCGGCAGCCGGTCCTCGCCGGGCACGTACCGGTACTCGGTGACCTCGACGGCCGCCTCGGTGGGCCCGTAGACGTTGTTCGCCGAGCAGTTGGGCAGGAGTTCGACGAACCGGTTGGCCAGGGCCGCGGGGAACGCCTCGCCGGCGACCTCGATCCAGCGCAGGCTGGTGCACTGCGCGGCGGCGGGCTCGGTGACGAACGCCTCCAGCAGCGAGGGCACGAAGTCGGCGCCGGTCACCTTCTCGCGGCGGATCAGGTCGGCGAGGTAGGCGGGGTCCCGGCGTCCGTCGGGGCGGGCGATGACCACGGCGGCGCCCACCTGGAGCGGCGCGAACAGCTCGGGCACCGACACGTCGAAGCTGGCCGTCGTGCTCAGCAGCACCCGGTCCTCGGGGCCGACCTCGAAGTGGCCGAGGCCCCACGCCAGCCGGTTCATGATGGCCCGGTGGGCGACCGGGACGCCCTTGGGGGCGCCGGTGGAGCCGGAGGTGAAGATGGCGTACGCGACGTTGTCCGGCGTGAGCGTCCGCTCCGGGTCGGTGTCCGCGTACCCGGAGACGTCCGGCAGCGACGCGTCGAGGACGAGCAGCGGCTGGGCGCTGTCCAGCACGCGCCGCACCCGGTCCTCCGGCAGCTCGGTGTCGATCGGCACATAGGCGGCGCCGGCCTTGACGACGGCGTAGATCGCCACCATCAGATCCACGGACCGCGGGATCCGCACCGCGACCAGCTTCTCCGGCCCCGCGCCCTGCTCGATGAGCCAGTGCGCGAGCCGGTTGGCCCGCCGGTTGAACTCCCCGTACGTCAGCGTCTCGTCCTCGCCGACCAGCGCGACCGCGTCCGGGGTCCGCGCCACCTGGGCCTCGAAGGCGCCCGGCAGGGTGCCCGGGGCGATCGGGCGGGCGGTGTCGTTGATGCGGCGGACCAGCCACTCCCGCTCCTCCTCCGCCAGCACCTCGACGGCGCCGACCGGGGTCTTCGGGTCCGCCAGGACCTGCTCCAGGACCCGCACCAGCCGGGCCGCGACCGCCTCGGCGGCCTCGCGGTCAAAAATGTTGGTCTGGTAGTCGAGGGAGAGCCGCAGATAGGGGTCGGAGGAGTTGAGGGTGAGCGGGTAGTGCGAGCCCGCGAAGGGGCGGATGGCGTCGATCCGGAAGCCGGCCGAGGTGTTGGCGTCGACGATGCCCTCGCGGTCGACCGGGTAGTTCTCGAACACCACGATCGTGTCGAACAGAGCAGGCAGGCCCACCCCGCGCTGGATGTCGGCGAGGCCGTAGTAGTGGTGGTCGAGGAGGCTGATCTGCCGGTTCTGGAGATCGGTGATGACGTCGCCGATGCTCTGCTCGGGACGGCACAGGGCCCTCGTCGGCAGGGAGTTGATGAACAGGCCGACCATCTCGTCCGAGCCGATCAGATCGGCGGGGCGGCCGTTGACGGCGGCGCCGAACACCACGTCCTGCTGGCCGGTCAGCGCGGACAGCAGCACCGCCCAGGCGCCCTGGAGGAGCGTGTTGAGGGTGACGCCGAGTTCGGCGGCGCGGCGGGCGAGTTCGCGGCCCTTGTCGATGGACAGCGGCACCTCGACCCGGCCGAGGGAGGACGCCTCGCCCTTGACCGCGAGGTCGGCGGCGACCCGGGTCGGCTCGTCGAACCCTTCCAGCTCGGCCTTCCAGCGGGCGGCGGAGGCGTCCCGGTCCTGGCGGGACAGCCAGGCCAGGTAGTCGCCGTAGGAGCGGACCGGGGCGAGGTCGGTGCTCCCCGCGTACAGCCGGACCAGGTCCGTGATGACGAGCGGTGACGACCAGCCGTCGAACAGGGTGTGGTGGGCGGTGAGGATGAGCTTGGCCTGCTCGGGGCCGCAGGTGAGCAGCGCGAGGCGCAGCAACGGCGGCCGGGTGGGGTCGAGTTGGTCCGCGCGGTCGTCGGCGAGGGCCTGGTCGAGCGCCGCGTCCTGCTCGGCCTCGGTCCGGCCGGTCAGGTCGAGGTGGCGCCACGGCAGGGCGACGTTCTCGGCGACGACCTGGACGGGGTCGCCGTCGGCGGTGGTGAGGAACGCGGAGCGCAGGTTCGGGTAGCGCTCCAGCAGGGCCTGGCCCGCGGCCCGGACGCGGTCCGGGTCGACGTGTCCGGACAGGTGCAGCACGAACTGCATGTGGTAGACGTCGAAGGCGCCGTCGGCGAGGGCCGCCTGGAACTGGATGCCGGACTGGCCCGGCGCCTGCGGCCACACCTCGACGAGCGGGCCGTAGCTGCGCTCCCAGCCCTCGATGTCGTTCTGGGTGATCTTGACGAGCGGGGCGTCCGACGGGGTGAGTCCGCCGATCTTCGGGCGGCCGGCGTGCGCGGCCATGCCGCCCAGCACCTCGACCCACAGCTCGGCGAGTTCGGCGGCCCGCTCGCGGGAGAGCACGCCGGTCGGGAACATGAACGCGGCCTGGAGGCGGATGCCGTCGGCCCCCTCCGTCGCGACCGAGTTGACCTCCAGGGCGGACAGCGCGGGCAGGTCCGGGTCGGGCTCCGCGATCAGCTCGGACGACCAGGCCGCCGGGCCCCAGCCCTGGGCGCGCAGATGCTCGGGGACGTCGGAGCCGGAGATGCGGCCCAGGTAGTTGAAGCCGATCTGGGGGGCCGCGTAGTCGGCGAGCTGCTCGGCGGTCTCCGGGTTGAGGTAGCGCAGCAGGCCGTAGCCCATGCCCTTGTCGGGGACGGACCGCAGCTGCTCCTTGACCAGCTTGATCGCCTGGCCGGCCGCGTCGCCGCCGGCGAGGACATCTGCCAGGTCGAGGCCCCGCACGTCGACGCGGGCCGGGTACATGCTGGTGAACCAGCCGACGGTGCGGGAGAGGTCGGCGCCGGGGGCGATGTCCTCCTCACGGCCGTGCCCTTCCAGGCGGACCAGGGTGGAGGTCTCGGTGCCGCGCCAGCGGTTGACGGCGAGGGCGAGCGCGGCGAGCAGGACGTCGGTGCCGGTGCCCTTGAACGCGGCGGGCAGCTTGGTCAGGACGGCCTCGGTGACCTCGGCGGGCAGCTCCACCCGCACGGTGTCGACCGTGGACCACACGTCGACGGCCGGGTCGAACGCCCGGGCGCCGAGCGGCGGGTTGGGGCCTTCGAGGAGGTCGCGCCAGTACTCCAGTTCCGCTTCCCGCTGCTCGGAGATCGCCTCGTCGGCGAGGGCGGCGATCCAGCGGCGGGCGGAGGTCCCGACGGCGGGCAGCTCGGGTGTCTTGCCGGTGCGGACCTGCTGCCAGGCCTCGGCGAAGTCCGACATGAGGATGCGCCAGGAGACACCGTCGACGACCAGGTGGTGCAGGACGACGAGGAGGCGGCCCTTGCCGGTCGGCGGCGCGAACCAGACGAAGTCCGCCAGGGTTCCGGCCTCGGGGTCGAGGCGGCCGACGGCGTCGTACAGTTCGGCCTTCGCGGCCTCCAGGGCGGACGGCTCGTCCCAGCGGCCGTCGACGGGGACCTTGCGGATCAGGTCGACGGCGCGGACGGTGCCCTGCGGGCGGGCGACGAGGGAGAGTTCGGCGCCGCGCACCAGCTGGGCGCGGAGCAGGTCGTGCCGGTCGAGGACGGCGTCCAGGGTCGCGGCGAGGCTCTCGGTGTCGATGCCGACGGGCAGTTCGAGGACCATCGACATGGCGAACCGGTCGGTGCCGCCGCCGTGTTCGAAGACCTGCCGGGCGACGGGCTGAAGTTCCATCGTGCCGACGCCGCCGTCGGCGTCCTCCTTGAGGACGGGCACCCGGTCCCCGCGCTCGGCGGCCGCCTCGGCGAGCCGGGCCGCCGTACGGCACTCGAAGATCTCCCGGGTGGAGACCTCAAGACCCTTGGCGCGGGCGCGGGCGACGACCTGGATGGAGCGGAGGCTGTCGCCGCCGACCGCGAAGAAGTCGTCGTCGACACCGACCCGGTCAACGCCGAGGACGTCCGCGTACGCGGCGGTGATGATCTTCTCGGCCTCGGTGCGGGGCTCCCGGTAGGCCTCGCCGAGGAACTCCGGCTCGGGCAGCGCGGAGCGGTTCAGCTTGCCGGTGGGGCCGAGCGGCAGCTTGCCGAGGGCCACGAAGGCGGAGGGGACCATGTAGTCGGGCAGCCGGGACGCGACGAACTTGCGCAGCTCGGCGGAGGAGGCGCCGGCGAGGACGTCGACGTCGCCGATGCCTCCGGCGCCGTCGTCGCCGACCGCGCCTTCACCGGTGTGCACGACGTAGGCGACGAGCCGCTTGCCCGCGCTGGGTATCTCGCGGCTGATGACGACGGCCTCGCTGATGCCGGGGTGTGCGGTGATCGCCGCCTCGACCTCGGCGGTCTCGATGCGGAAACCGCGCACCTTGACCTGCCCGTCGGCCCGGCCGACGACCTCCAGCTGCCCCTGCGCGGTGCGGCGCGCCAGGTCGCCCGTGCGGTACACCCGCTCCCCGGCGGGCCCGAAGGGGCTCGCGACGAAGCGCTCGGCGGTCAGCCCCGCCCGGCCGTGGTAGCCGCGCCCCAGGCAGGACCCGGCGACATACAGCTCGCCGATGACGCCCTGCGGGACCGGCGCGAGACCGGGGCCGAGGACGTAGGCGCGCATGTTGCCCAGCGGGGTGCCGATGGGCGCGACATCACTGTCGGCCCACTCGTCGGACGCGGCGAGGGAGAACGTGGTGGCGTAGAAACTCTCGCTCTGCCCGTAGGAGTTGACGATCTGCGCGTCCGGCAGCGCCTCGCGGACCTGGCGCACGAGCCGCCCCGGCAGGACGTCACCGGCGAAGACCACGGACCGGACGTCGGGCGCCTTGTCGAGGTGGCCGACCAGTTCGCCGAGCACGGACGGGACGCCGCTGATGACGTGCCCGTCCCAGCTGTCCCGCTCGGCGAGCGCGAGCGCGTTGGCGACGACCTCGGCGGTGCCGCCGGTGGACAGCGTGGTCAGCAGCTCGAAGACGGAGACGTCGAAGTTGACGGAGGTCCCGGCCAGCATCCGCCACCCGGCGGGCGCGTCGAGGACCCGTACGAGCTCCCGTACGCCGTCGACGACACCCCGGTGCGTGATGGCGGCGCCCTTGGGCTTGCCCGTGGAGCCGGAGGTGTACATCACGTACGCGAGGTTGTCCGGCCCGAGCGGCGCGGTCCGCGCCGAGTCGTCCGGCGCCCCGGCAGGCGTCTCCCACTCGGTGCGACCGTCCAGGAAGACGGCCGATACGTCGTTGTCGGGCACGTCCCGCCAGGTCGCGCTGTCGGTGACGGCGAACCGGGGGGCGGCCTCCGCGAGGACGGTCTCGGCGCGGCCGCTGAGGTACTGCGGGTCCAACGGCACATAGCCCGCACCGGACTTGAGGATGCCGAGCAGGCCGATGACCAGGTCCTCGGTGCGCGGCAGGGAGAGGACCACCAGGTCCTCGGGGCCGGCGCCGCGCCGGACGAGCTCCCAGGCGACGGCGTTCGCCCGGTCGTCCAGCTCCCGGTAGGTCAGGGTCACCTCGCCGGACACCAGCGCCGGCGCGTCGGGCGTCCGGGCGACCTGGCTCTCGAACAGCTCGGGAACCGTCAGCTCGGGCAGGGCGGCCGCGTCCTCGTCGTACCGCGTGAGCAGCTGCTGCCGCTCGGCGGTGTCGAGGACGTCGACGGTGCCGATCGCACGCTCGGAGTCGGCGACGAGGCGGCCGAGGACGCGGATGAAGCGCTGGGCGATGGACTCGGCGGTGGACCGGTCGAACAGGCTGGTGGCGTACTCCAGACGGCACTTCGCGCCGCCGCCCGTGGTGTTCGGCAGGAGGTCGAAGAACAGGTCGAACTTGGCGGTGTCGGTCTCCAGGCGGCGCGCCTCGACACCGAGGCCGGGCAGGGACATCGGCGGCACGGGCGGCTGCCAGGAGAGCATGACCTGGAAGAACGGGTTGTACGCGGTCGAGCGGTCGGGGTTGAGGAGCTCCACCAGCCGCTCGAACGGCATGTCCTGGTTGTCGTACGCGGCAAGCGACCGCTCGCGCACCCGCTGGAGCAGCCGGCGGAAGGACGGGTTGCCGGTCAGGTCGACGCGCAGCACCCAGGTGTTCACGAAGAAGCCGACGAGGTCGCGGAGTTCCTCGTCGGTGCGGTCGGTGATGGGGGCGCCGATGGGTATGTCGTCGCCGCAGCCCAGGTGGTGCAGGAGCACCGCGAGCGCCGCGTGCATGACCATCGACACCGTGGTGTCCTCGTCGGCGGCCAGCTGCTCCACGGCTCCGAGCAGCTGGGGGTCGATGGCGAACTCGACGCGGTCGCCGGCGGGGCTCATCACACGCGGGCGCGGACGGTCCGTGGGCAGCGCGAGGGGCTGCGGCAGATCGGCCAACGCCTCGCGCCAGTAGTCCAGTTGGCGGGCGGAGACGCTGTCGGGGTCGGACTCGTCGCCGAGGACGTCCAGCTGCCACAGCGTGTAGTCCGCGTACTGCACCGGGAGCGGCTCCCAGTCGGGGGCACCGCCCGCGGCGTGGGCCGCGTAGGCGGTGGTCAGGTCGTGGAAGAGCGGCCCGAAGGACTCGCCGTCCACGGCGATGTGGTGGGCGACCACGACGAGGGTGTGGTCGCCCGGCGCCACCCGCAGCAGCTTGGCGCGGATCGGTGTGTCGGCGGCGAGGTCGAAGGTGGCGGTGGCGACCTCGTCGACGGCCGCCGCCAGCGCCCCCTCCGTGACCTCGGCGACCGGCAGGGTGAACGGCTTCTGCTCGGAGGTCAGCACCTGCTGGTGCGGGACGCCGTCGTCGCCCTCGACGATCACCGTGCGGAGGACCTCGTGGCGTTCGATGACGTCGCGGAGCGCCGACTGAAGCGCTCCCACGTTCAGTTCACCGGTGAGCCGCAGGGCGAAGGCACCGTTGTAGGTCGGCGAGGGGCCTTCGAACCGGTCCACGAACCACAGCCGACGCTGGGCGAACGACAACGGGATCATTGTTTCTCCAAATCGGCGGAACCACGAGGGAGCAAGTCGTCACTCAGCTCAGGTCGAGCAGGTCCAGGAGTTCGTCGTTGTAGAAGTCGTCGATGGAGCAGGCGCCCGACAGCGTCGAGAAGTAGCGGTCGATGTGCTCCTGGTGGCCGACGAGCTTCTGGAGCATGTCGACCCGTCCCGCGGGGTTGAGCTCGGCCACGTTGAGCGCGCCCTGGTAGTGGCTGAGGGCCTCGCCGCTCAGGTCGTTCTCGTAGCGCTTGAGGGCGGTGGCGAGCGCGGCGTCGTCGTGCAGCTTGTCCCCGACGTGGCCGGTGAGCGACTGGGCCTGCACGAACGCCTCGGTGATACCGCGGGCCGTGATGGAGTCCTTGTGGTTGACGGCGTCGCCGACCAGCACCCAGCCAGGCCCGTAGGCCTTGCGGAAGTAGTTCTCCTGGTGGCCGGTGCCGTACAGCTGCTCGACGCGCTCGCCGGCCTGCATCCGCTCGTACAGCTCGGGTGCCGTGGAGCGGAAGCTCTCCAGGTAGAACGGCTCGACGCCCTTGCGGACCTCGTTGTACTGGTCCTGCGGGAAGTACGTCATGAGCAGCGTGAGGTCGTTGTTGGTGGGGATGACGCCGATCCAGCGGCCGGGGCGCTCGTACAGCTCGAAGTGGGAGGGGACGTTCGCCCAGTAGCTGTAGTAGGTGCAGGAGATCCGCGGGTGCTCGATGACGTTGGGGGCGCCGACCTTGCGGGCCACCAGCGACCGCATGCCGTCCGCGCCGACGACGAGACGGGCGCGCTCGGTGGTCTCGGTGCCGCCGGGCGTCGCGTACCGGACGCCGACGACCCGGTCGTCCTCCCACACCAGGTCCTTGACCGCGCAGCCCTGGCGGAAGTCCACACCGGCCTCGACGGCGCCCTCGGCGAGCAGCGGGTCGAGCACGAAGCGGCGGGGCGCGTAGGTGTAGGTGAGGCCGTCGACCGGCAGGGAGAAGCCCTCGATGCGGACGTCGGGGCCCTGGTAGCTCTGCTTGGTGATGGGGCGGCAGCCCGCGTCACGGAGCTTGTCGAGCAGCCCCCAGCGCTGGAGCAGACCCATGCCCTGCATATGGATGTAGTGCGAGGACAGGGTGTCCTGCGGGAAATTCGCTTTCTCCAGGAGCAGGACTCGATATCCCTGCTGCGCAAAAAGCATGGCCGTCGGAGAACCCGCGACACGGGCACCGATGACAATCACGTCGTACATGGCGCGCCTCTCTTACCGGTAGATTTTTGACGCAGCACGGCTACAGCCGGGAAATCCCTTTTGATAAGCGTGATGCTAGCCATTCGCGCTGTTTGCATAAACAGGAACAGCGGCACAAGCACAGATGGGCGCGTGCCGTGTTGTGTCTCGCCGGCGGGACACGACACGGCCGCGACCTGGGGTTACTAGGAGGCCACCGCGCCCTGGGACTCGATGTACACGGCGATCGAGGCGACCGTCGGGTTGAGGAACATCTGGTCCATCGGAATCTCGACGCCCAGCTCCTCCATATAGGCGCCCTGAATCCTGACCATGATCAGGGACTGGCCACCCAGCGCGAAGAAATCATCGTCGACGGAAATCTCGTCACGCCCGAGCTCCCGGCACCAAATGGCGCGCACCTTTTCGGCAAGCATCACAGTCCTCTCGATTGTCGGCAAGGCCCGCCGGGTCCTGCCGCGGGGTCATGCCGCCGTGCCGCTGTCGGCGTACTGGTTCTTGAGCGATTCGACGAGCGCCACGCGGTCGACTTTCCCGTGCGGGCTCAAAGGAAGGCGCGGAATGGTGAGGAACCTGGCCGGCACCATGTTCCGCGGCAGCGTGGTCAGCAGCCCGGCGCGCACCTCGTCCTCGGAGAGCCCGTCGCCGGCCGGCACGAGGAACGCGGTCAGCCCGGCCTCACCGGCATCGCTGTAGGTGACGACGACGGCGGCCTCCCGCACCCCGTCGAGCCGGGCGAGCGCACGCTCGACATCGGTGGGGTCGATCCGCATACCGCGGACCTTCACCTGGTGATCGATCCGCCCGAGGACGACGAGGTCACCGCCCTCGTTCACCTGACCGCGGTCGCCCGTGCGGTAGACCCGCCGCGACTCCCCGTCCACCTCGATCGTCGTGAACTTGGCGTTCTCCGGGCCGTTGTTGAGATACCCCGCGCCGACACTGCTCCCGGCGATGCAGATCTCGCCCTGCTCCCCCGCCGCGACGGGACGCAGGTCCTCGCCGAGCAGATGGATGTCGGTGTTGTAGGCGGGCCGGCCGACCGGCGGGATGTCGTGCACGCCGGGCCGGTACCCGGCGAGGTCGAAGGAGGTCGCGACGTCCGTGCACTCGGCGACCCCGTACTGGTGCAGCAGCGTGCAGCGGTTGCCCTCGCGCCCCGCCCACGCGGTGAGCCGCTCGACCTTGAGGGCCTCCCCGCCGAACAGCACGTAGTCGAGCCGGGTGAGCGCGTCGCCGCCGCGCGCGGTCTCCCAGTCGATCAGCACGTACAGGGTGGCGGAGGCGCAGTGCACGACCCGGATCTCGTGCTGGGTCAGCATCCGGTACGCCATCATCGCGTCGAAGTTCCGGCTGGCCAGCAGATGCTGGGTGGCGCCGCAGAACAGCGGGGTCATCAGGGCGCGCTGGGAGAGGTCGAAGCCGAAGGCGCTGACGACGAGGTTGTGCGAGCCGCTGTTCAGCCCGTACTCGCTCTTCAGCCAGTTCATCAGGTTGAACCAGCCCTCGTGCCGCACCGCGGTCAGCTTCGGCGTCCCCGTCGACCCGGAGGTGAAGACGGCGTAGCAGATGTCGTCCCCGGTGACGGTGACCTCGGGCGCGGTGGCCGGGAGTTCGGCGAGCTGGCCTTCCAGCTGCTGGAGGTCGACGACATCACAGGGCGCCGACTCGACCATCGGAGCCGTCGACGGGGAGGCCACGATCAGGGCGAGCTGGGGAACCTGGTCGAGCAGCTGCTTGATCCGGGCCGCCGGGTAGGCGGGATCGAACGGCACATAGGCCGCGCCCGCCTTCAACGTCCCGAGGATCGCGACGAGCATGTCGACGGAGTAGTCGAGACAGACCCCGACCTTGGCACCCCGCCCGTGCCCGCGCGCGGCAAGAAGCTGCGCGAACCGATTCGCCTTCACATCCAGCTCGGCGTACGTCACCTGCTTGCCGGCGCAGACGACGGCGACGGCGTCGGGGGCGTTCCGTACGTGTGCCTCGAACTGGTGATGAACGACGGGCACGGCCGGCAGGGCAACCCGCTTCCCCTGAAGGATCATGAACTAACTCCGATGCGATGAAGAGCCACGGTTCGGGCAACGCCTTTAGGGGCGCGGGGAACTGCGCGACCAGCCACAACGGCGCCGCAGACGACGACGTACCGCGGACCCCTTACGCCGTACGCCTCTCAGCACCATGCCGATCGGCGATATCGAGCATCTGGGTCACCCACTTGTCCACGGGCACCCCCTGCGCCGCGGCAGCCCGCGAGATGTACTCCAACTGATCAGCGGACAGCTCGATCGTCAGCGTCGTCACCTGCGGCTGCCGCCGAGCCACCTCACGCGGCTCCTCCTCACCGCTCTGCGCGGCGAGACTCGCCCGCACGGTCCGCCGCAGCTCGTTGCGCGACCACTTCTGCTGCTCGGCCTTGCGCAGCCAGTAGTCCTGCTCCGGCGGAGACAGCCGGGCCACCTCCGCGTGATGGGCGAAGCTGAGCCCGTCGCGCCTGCGGTGGTGCTCGAACCTCCGGCCCACCCACGCGTAGTTGCGCAGCGTCTGGTAGTCGAGCCCGGTCCGCTCGATGGCCTCCTTGTAGCGCCGCCAGCCGTACGTGCTCTCCCCGTAGTTGACCCAGTCGGCGAGCCACCAGACCGAGGAGTTCACCAGCTCGCGCAGACTGCTCCCGATCTGCTCCCAGGCCCGCTCGGACAGGTTCTCCGGGAAGATCATCCCCGACTTCTGCACCTTGGCCTGGGTCCCCACGAACGACAGGACCGCGTCACGCTGCGCGGGCTCACCGCTGTTGTCCACCGGCCGCGCGCTCACGGTTTTCACAGCGCCCCTCACCACTTCATCTCCCCCAACTCAGCGTGTCCGCCCGGGCGTACGACCGCTCACTGGGCCGAACACCCGGGCGGCGAGCACTCCGGGGTGGCCGCAGGCCGTGTGCCGTCAGTCCGCCATCGCCTGCTGGAGGCTCTTGGGGCGCAGGTCCGTCCAGTTCTGCTCGACGTACGCCAGGCACTCGGCCCGGGCCGCCTCACCGAAGACCACCCGCCAGCCCGCGGGGACCTCGGCGAACACGGGCCACAGGGAGTGCTGCTCCTCGTCGTTGACCACGACGTAGAAGCGGCCGTCCTCGTCGTCGAAGGGGTTCGTGCTCAACTGGCACCGTCCTTAACCGTCATGGAGTGACTGGGGGTGGGGAATCGCCAGGCCGGGTGCGGGAAGGCACCGGGCGCGGGTTCGCGTCGGAATCGGCGCTGTCCGGTCGACAGGACACCCGGTTCAGGTGGCGACCCCGCCATTGCCACGTCACCGTAAGGACTCGTCCGTCGGCGCTACAAGGCCGGAAAGCCCCCCGGCCAACCGGTCGCCCGCCCGGAACTGCGCCCCGCCCGGATCCTCTGTACCGCGCCGGGTTCGTATGCCAGGATGCCGCGCCGCGCGGCCCGCGGGCACCCACCTCCCCTGGCCCCTCCGCCGCGCCGCATGAGGCTTGCTCAAGAGCTGCTGCACCGGCGGCTGAGCCTCTCTCGGGCCTGTGCCCAGCCCGTCTCACCCCGCTCTATGGTCGAGGGTGCGTGGCCCGAACCGAGGGGGAGCGATGGACAGCACACGACCTGACCTGCGCCTGTTCGTCCTGCACCACGCGGGCGGCTCCCATCTGCTGTACCGCGACTGGCCGGCCGCGCTCCCGGACACCTGGGACGTACGGCTGCTGGACGCCCCGGGCCACGGCCACCTCCTGGACCGGCCGCTGATCCCGGACGCCGACCTCCTCGCCGACTTCCTGCTGAACCGGATCGAGCCCGAACTGACCTGCCCGTACGCCCTGTTCGGGCACAGCATGGGCGCCCTCGTGACGTACGAGATCACCCGGCGGATCGTCCAGCGGGGCCTGCCGCTGCCGGTGTGGGTCGGCGTCTCCTCACGGGTGTCCCCGCAACTGGCGCAGGCACGCAGCTGGTACCACGAGCTGACCGACGCCGAACTGCGGATCCGGCTGAAGGAGCTCGGCGGCACGCCCGCCGGGATCCTCGACGACCCCGAACTGTGGGACGTGTACGGACCGATCATCCGCGGCGATCTGCGCCTGGTGGAGAACTGGCGCCCCGACCCCGATGCCCCGCCCCTGCCGGTCGCGCTGTCGGCCTACGCGGGCGGCGCCGACCAGTCCGCGTCCCCGCAGCGGATGGCCGGCTGGGCAGAGCACTCCGAGCACTATCTGGGCCTGCGGGTCTTCGACGGCGGCCACTTCTACTTCGTCGGCGACCCCGGGCCGCTGCTGCGGCAGATCGAACGGGACGCGACGACGGCGCTCGCAACGGCGGGCGCGCGCACGGCTCTCGACGCGACGGGCGCGGCCCGCCCCTGAACCCTCTGGTGTGAGGTGACGCGATGCAGTTCCGCATTCTCGGTCTCGTGGAGGTCCAGGACGAGCGGACCGGTCTGCGGATCCTTCCCACGGGAGCCAAGCAGCGCGCACTGCTGGGCGCGCTCGTCGTACGGGCCGGGCACAACGTCTCCACGCACCGCCTCATCGACGAACTGTGGGGCGAACACCCGCCCGCCAACGCCGCGAACGCCCTCCAGGTGCATGTGGCCCGGCTGCGCCGGCTGCTGTCCGGCCCGACCGGCTCGCAGGGCCAGGGCGCCGAGGAGCATGTGGAGCACGCGCCGCACCCGTGGATCGTGACCACCTCGCACGGCTACACCCTCCAGCTCGCCGCGGTGGAGACGGACGCCGCCCGCTTCCAGCACCTCACCGCGCAGGGGCGCCGCGTCCTGCGCCACGACCCCGCGCAGGCCGGTGAACTGCTGCGCCGGGCACTGTCGTTATGGCGGGGCCCGGCGCTGGAGGGCAGTGTCCTCGGTGACATCTGCGCGGTGGAGGCAGCGCAGCTGGAGGAACACCGGCTGTCGGCGCTGGAGATGATGTACGACGCGTATCTGCGCACCGGGCGGCACCGGGAGATCACCGGCGAGCTGGTGGAGCTCACCATCGACCATCCCCTGCGGGAGAAGTTCTACGACCTGCTGATGGTCGCGTTCTACCGCTGCGGCCGGCAGGCGGAGGCGCTCGGCGTCTACTCGCGGGCGCGCGGGCACCTCGTGCACGAACTGGGTGTGGAGCCGAGCCCTGCCCTGCGCGGGCTGCGGGACCGGATTCTCCATCAGGACCCGGCGTTGCAGCCGGAGGCGGTGCATGCGAAGGCCGATGATGTGGTGCTGCCTCTGTATGAGGAGATCGCTCGACTGCACCGGCGTATCGAGCAGTTGCAGCTGGAGCAGAACCAACTGCTGCGGCGGGTGGATGAGTTGACTGTTGGGTCGGTACAGCAGGTGTCAGCAGGCTAAGAGAGTGCCACAACCGGTCATCAGCCTGCTGCGGCGCCTTCGTGGCTGATCGCGCCCGCGCGGCGGAGCCGCAAATCGACACAGCCCCGCGCCCCTAAAAAGGGGCGCTCCTCCCCGCCCCTCTTTAACGGACCCCAGCGTTCGTCCAGTCGCGCGCGACACCCCCGCCCTACTGTGCGGCCGACGGACCCACAAGTAGGGCGTCAGCCAAGTACGGATGATTATCGGGAGCGGGGAATGACGATACGGACAAGGCCAAGGGCCGCTGTGACAGGTCTGGCGGCGGTCGCGCTGGTGGCCACCGCCTTCGCGGGGCCCGCGCAGGCGCTCGACGACGGGGACTCCTCGGCGCCCGTCCACCCGGCGACGAAGGCCGCGATCGACGCGGCCGTCCAGGCCGGCATCCCCGGCATCACCAGTGAGGCCCGGGACGCGAGCGGCACGTGGAAGTACGCCTCGGGTGTCGGCAACCGGACGACGGGGGCGGCGCGCGGCAAGTCCGACCGGTTCCGCATCGGTGCCCTCACGAACAGCTTCGTGGCGACCGTCCTGCTCCAGATGGAGGGGGAGAAGAAGCTCAGCCTCGACGACACCGTGGAGAAGTATCTGCCCGGCGTGGTCACGGGCAACGGCAACGACGGCTCCAAGATCACCGTGCGGCAGCTGCTGAACCACACCAGTGGCCTGTACGACTACCTCGCCGACGTGGCGTACTACGAGAAGTACACCGTGGGCGACGGCTTCCTCCAGCACCGGTACGACACGGTGACGCCCCAGCAGCGGCTGGCTGTGGCCTTCTCGCACGCCCCGCAGTTCACGCCCGGTGCCCGGCACTCGTTCTCGCACACCAACGACCTGCTGGCCGCGCTGATCGTGCAGAAGGTCGCGGGGACGTCGTACGAGACCCAGGTCCGCAAGCGCGTCATCGAGCCACTCGCGCTGACGTCGACCAGCAACCCCGGTACGAGCAGCACGGTGCCGCAGCCGAGCGGCCGCGGCTACTCGAAGATCTTCTTCAGCACGCAGCCGGACCGGATCGACGACGTCACCGAGTTCAACGCGTCGCAGATGTGGGGCGACGGCGACATGATCTCCAGCGCGGCCGACATCAACCGGTTCTACAAGGCGCTGATGGGCGGGAAGCTGCTGCCGGCCCAGCAGCTGGCGGAGCTGAAGACGACCGTCGTCAACCCGGATCTGCCGATCTCGTCGTACGGACTCGGCGTCGAGAAGCTCGATCTGCCCTGCGGTACGACGATCTGGTACCACGACGGCGGTGCGCTGGGCTCGCTCACGCTGGCCGCGTTCAGCGAGGACGGCCGTCACGAGCTGACGTTCAACTACAACGGCGACTGGGACGCGTCGGGCCTGCTGCCCATTCTCAGCGCCGAGTTCTGCCCCACGACGGCCGGCTAGGACCGGGGCCGAGGACGACCAGTCTGCCAACCAGGAGGGTTTGTGTTAGTGCGAGCAGCCGTGGCCGGAGCGAGCGGATACGCGGGGGGCGAACTCCTGCGTCAGCTTCTGGCCCATCCGCAAGTGGAGATCGGTGCGCTGACCGGGCAGTCCAGCGCGGGGCAGCGGCTCGGCGCGCTGCAACCGCATCTGGCTCCGCTGGCGGACCGGGAGGTGCTCCCCACCACCGCGGACGTCCTCGAAGGACATGACGTCGTCTTCCTCGCCCTGCCGCACGGCCGGTCCGCCGCCGTCGCGGAGCAGTTGGGCGAGGAGACGCTCGTCGTCGACTGCGGCGCGGACTTCCGCCTCGCGGACGGCGCCGACTGGGAGCGGTTCTACGGCTCCCCGCACGCGGGCACGTGGCCGTACGGTCTGCCCGAACTGCCGGGCGCCCGCGCCGCGTTGGCGGGCTCGAAGCGGATCGCGGTGCCGGGCTGCTACCCGACCGCCGTGCTGCTGGCCCTGTTCCCCGCGTACGCGGCGCGGCTCGCCGAGCCCGAGGCGGTGGTCGTCGCGGCGTCCGGTACGTCGGGCGCCGGGAAGGCGCCGAAGGCGGAGCTGCTCGGCAGCGAGGTCATGGGCTCGATGCGGCCGTACGGCGTCGGCGGCGGCCACCGGCACACGCCCGAGATGATCCAGCACCTCAGCGCGGTGGCGGGCGGCCGGGTCGCCGTCTCCTTCACACCGACCCTGGCGCCGATGCCGCGCGGCATCCTCGCCACGTGCAGCGCCAAGGCCAGGCCCGGTGTGACCGCCGAGTCCGTCCGCGCCGCGTACGAGAAGGCGCTGGCCGACGAGCCGTTCGTACGGCTGCTGCCGCAGGGCCAGTGGCCCAGTACGGCGGCCGTGTACGGGTCCAACGCCGCGCAGATCCAGGTCGCCCTCGATCCGGCGGTCGGCCGGATCATCGCGATCAGCGCCATCGACAATCTGGCCAAGGGCACCGCGGGCGGCGCCGTCCAGAGCATGAACACCGCCCTGGGTCTCGACGAGACCACCGGACTTTCCACGATCGGAGTGGCACCGTGAGCGTCACCGCGGCCAAGGGTTTCACGGCGGCGGGCATCGCCGCGGGCATCAAGGACAGCGGCGACCGGGACCTGGCGCTCGTCGTCAACACCGGCCCGCGCCGGGCCGCCGCGGCGGTCTTCACCTCGAACCGGGTACAAGCCGCCCCCGTCCAGTGGTCCCGGCAGATCCTCGCCGACGGCCGGGCCGGCGCGGTCGTCCTCAACTCCGGTGGCGCCAACGCCTGTACGGGACCGCAGGGCTTCCAGGACACGTGCGACACCGCCGAGAAGGCGGCCGCACTGCTCGGCCTGGACTCCTCGGACGTGGCGGTCTGCTCCACCGGCCTGATCGGCGTACCGCTGCCCATGGACCGTCTCCTGGCCGGCGTCGAGACCGCCGCCGGCCGGCTCTCGGAGTCCGGCGGCGAGGACGCGGCGCTCGCCGTGATGACCACCGACACCGTGCCCAAGAAGGCCTCCGTCACCTGCGGCGAGTGGACCGTCGGCGGCATGGCGAAGGGCGCCGGGATGCTCGCCCCCGGCCTCGCCACCATGCTCGTCGTCCTCACCACCGACGCCGACCTGGACGGCGCGGTCCTGGACCGGGCGCTGCGGGACGCCACCCGGGTCACCTTCGACCGGGTCGACTCCGACGGCTGCATGTCGACCAACGACACCGTGCTGCTGCTGGCCTCCGGTGCCGCCGAAGTCACCCCGGAGTACGGGGAGTTCGCGGACGCGGTGCGTGAGGTGTGCGCCGATCTGGCCCGGCAGCTGATCACGGACGCCGAGGGCGCGAGCAAGGAGATCCGCGTCGAGGTGCTGGGCGCCGCGAGCGAGGACGACGCCGTCGAGGTGGGCCGTTCCGTCGCCCGCAACAACCTCCTCAAGTGCGCGGTGCACGGCGAGGACCCCAACTGGGGTCGGGTCCTGTCCGCCGTCGGCACCACGTCCGCCGTCTTCGAACCGGACCGGCTGGGCGTCGCCATCAACGGGGTGTGGGTCTGCAAGGACGGCTCGGTGGGCGAGGACCGCACGCTGGTCACCATGACCGGCCGCGAGGTCCGCATCACCGTGGACCTCGCCGCGGGCACGGACTCGGCCGTCATCTGGACCAACGACCTCACCGCCGACTACGTCCACGAGAACAGCGAGTACTCCTCATGAGCGACGACACGCATCTCACCGGGTCCGCCAACGCGGCGCTGACCCGCCGCTGGCAGGGCGCCATGATGGACAACTTCGGCACCCCCCGGCTGCCCCTGGTCAAGGGACAGGGAGTGCGGGTCTGGGACGCCGAGGGCCGTGAGTACCTCGACTTCGTCGGCGGGATCGCGGTCAACGCGCTCGGCCACGCCCACCCCGCGGTCGTGCGGGCCGTCGCCGAGCAGCTCTCCTCCCTGGGGCATGTCTCGAACCTGTTCATCGCCGAACCGACCGTCCGGCTCGCGGAACGTCTGCTCCAGATCGCCGGACGCGAAGGCCGGGTGTACTTCTCCAACTCCGGTGCGGAGGCGAACGAGGCGGCCTTCAAGATGGGCCGCCTCACCGGCCGTACCCACATGGTGTCGGCCACCGGCGGCTTCCACGGCCGCACCATGGGCGCCCTCGCCCTCACCGGCCAGCCCGGCAAACAGCGCCCGTTCCTGCCGCTGCCGGGCGAGGTGAGCCATGTGCCGTACGGGGATGCCGAGGCCCTGCGGGCCGCCGTCACCCCCGACACCGCGCTGCTGATCCTGGAGCCCGTGCAGGGCGAGAACGGCGTGGTCGTACCGCCCCCGGGCTATCTCCGGGCGGCCCGCGCGATCACCGCGGCGACCGGCACGCTGCTCGTCCTGGACGAGATCCAGACCGGCATCGGGCGCACCGGCCACTGGTTCGCGGCGCAGGCCGAGGGGGTCGAGGCGGATGTCGTCACCCTCGCCAAGGGGCTGGGCGGCGGTCTGCCGATCGGCGCGACGCTCGCCTTCGGCCGGGCCGCCGAGCTGCTGACGCCCGGCGCACACGGCTCCACGTTCAGCGGCAACCCGGTGGTGTGCGCGGGCGCCCTCGCCGTACTGGACACGATCGAGCGGACGGGCATCCTCGACCACGTCACCCGGACCGGGGAGCGCCTGCGGGACGGCCTCGCCCACCACCCGCTGGTCCGCGAAGTCCGCGGCGCCGGGCTGCTGTTGGGCGTCGTCCTCGAACGCGAGCTCGCGGCGCGCGTGCAGCGGGCGGCGCAGGACCGGGGGCTCCTGGTGAACGCGGTGCTGCCGGACGTGGTCCGGCTGGCCCCGCCGCTGATCGTGTCGGACCGCGAGGTGGACACGTTCGTCGCCGGCTTCGGGGCGGCGCTGTCCGAGACGCTGGACGAGGCGTTGACGGCGGCCTGATTCGCGGACGCACACGGGCGAAGGGGAGGCGGGGCCTCCGTTCCGGGGAGTCAAGCGGGGTGAATTGATCCAGGAGCCGGAATCAATTCACCCCGCCCCCCGTCCCGTCGACGGGAAAACTCTCCACTTCGCCCGCTCGCGCATTCACCGGACGGATCAGCTCCATGCCACAGAGATGTTCGTCATGCAAGCGTTCGAGTGCTACTCCGGCGTGACTTCAGGCCGCCCGGCGAGACTTCTGGCCGGTTATATGCACCCTTCCCATGGAGGCATGATGGCTCGTCAGGCCGGTCAGACCGCGGGGTCGCGAGGCGGCCCGGGAACCGCTCTCCCGCAGCCCCCACCCCGGCAGCCGCGTGTCGCGGGAGCCGGACCGCGCCGGGGTCAGGTGCTGACGACCAGGGTGGGTCTCCAGATGCCGACCGGGATGGCCTACGACGAGTGGGAGCGGGCGGGACGCCAGCTCGCGGACGTCGTGGACTCCTCGATCTGGTGGCTGGCCGACTGGACGGTGCACGGCAAGGACCACTACACCGACCGCTACCAGCGCGGGATACGGGCCGTGGGCCTCTCCTACCAGACGCTGCGCAACTACGCGTGGGTCTCACGCCGTTTCGACGTCTCCCGGCGCCGGCCGTCCCTGAGCTTCCAGCACCACGCGGAGCTGGCCTCCATGACGGTCGCGGACCAGGAACTCTGGCTGGATCGCGCCGAACAGCACCAGTGGTCCACCAAGCAGCTGCGCAACGCCATCCGCGCCGCGCGCCAGAACGAGCAGCAGCCCGCCACCGGCACCGAGCCCAGCCGCCGCCTGGAGGTCCCGGGCAGCCGCCTCCAGTGGTGGGCCCGGGCGGCGGACCAACTGGGCGTCGACTTCGAACAGTGGGTGATGACCACCCTGGACAGCGCGGCCGCCACAGCCCTGGAGGACCTCCCCCACACAGCGGACCAGGAGAGCCTCCCCGCCCCCCAGCCCCTCAAGAGCCTCCCGGCCACGCCGACACCGGCCCCCGAAACCCCCGAGAACCGCACCGACCGCCCGCGCATGGCCGTCAGCGCCTGAACTCCCTGGCCGGAGGCCCGTCACCTCACGGCAGCCGGCTCATCAGGCCCGCTGTAGCGCGCTTGTACGTGCACGCGCTCTGGCCGAAGGACTCGCGGACGCGGGCGCGGACCTCGCCGGGCTGTTCCTGGCTGAGTTTGAACATGCCGTCCGCGCCGGTGACGGTGAAGCGGAAGGCGCCGACGCCGGGGACGATCTTGCGGAAGTAGTCGAGGGACTCGGTCATGTCCCAGCCGTTGCCGAAGGCGCCCTCGAAGGCGCGGACGGTGGCCTCCACGACCTCCAGGGTCTCCTCCGTGGTGTCGATCTTCTCGACCACCCCGCGGACATGCACGGCGGTGAAGTTCCAGGTGGGAGCGGCCGGAGTCACCTCGTACACGGTCGGCGACACATAGGAGTGCGGGCCGGTGAACGTCAGCAGCAGGACCCCGCCGTTCTCCAGCGCCGCCCACTGCGGGTTCTCCCGGTTCATATGCCCGAGCAGCGTCGCCCCCGGCAGTTCACCGGACCAGTCCGCGGAGGTCTCGGGGTCGAAGATGACCGGGAGATGCGTGGCGAACGGCCCGTTCTCGGCACTGCCATTGGCCACCGCGAGCGCCAATGGATTACCACGAATCAGGTCCACCATCCACGAACTCTCAGGTTCGCGATAAAAGCCGGGCACGAACATCCTGATTCACCCTTTCGGAAATTGGCGCAGGGCGTGACTCTGGCTCAGGGCATGCGAGTCGCGCGGATATTCTGAAGAATCCGCGCCGACCATATCTCCGTCCCGTCGGCAGGACAACGCTTTCGAATGTCCAGCAACCCGGAAGCAGCTCTCAAACGGTCTTCATGCCATCTTCTAGTGGCCTTTGAGATGCTCCCCGGGCGACACTGCAAAACGGTCTCTCGGGCCACCGGCCGAGTTTTCCAGACGCAATCGGGAGAATTTTCTATGGGCATAACGGGTAGGCGCGACCAAGAGATCTACGACGTGGTCGGCATAGGTTTCGGCCCGTCCAACATGTCGCTCGCGATCGCTCTGGAGGAGCACGGGGCGAGTGCGCCGCAGCATCCGGTCAAGTCGCACTTCTTCGAGCGGCAGCCCACCTTCGGCTGGCACCGGAACATGCTGCTGCCGTCGACGACGATGCAGATCTCCTTCCTCAAGGACCTGGCGACCTTCCGGAATCCGATGTCCCGGTTCAGCTTCGTCTCGTATCTGCACGCCTCCAACCGGCTCGTGCAGTTCGTGAACAACCAGGACTTCTTCCCGACCCGCCACGAGTTCCACCAGTACCTGGAGTGGGCGGCCGCCGGCCTCAGCGACCAGGTCACCTACGGCGCCGAGGTCACCTCGATCCGCCCCGCCACCGAGTCCGGCACCCGCAGGCCCGACCTGCTGGAGATCGAGGTGCGCACCGCCGACGGCACCCAGCTGGTCACCGCACGCAACGTGGTCATCTCCACGGGCCTGGTGCCGCGCCTCCCGGAGGGCGTCACCAGCGACGAACGGGTGTGGCACAGCTCGGAGTTCCTGAGCAAGTTCGACCTCCACGACCCGGCCGAGCTCAGAAGCGTCGCGGTCGTCGGCGCCGGCCAGAGCGCGGCGGAGATCACCCGCTTCTTCTACGACTCGCTGCCGCACGCCGAGGTGTCCGCGGTCATCCCGTCGTACGGCTACTCGGTCGCCGACGACACCCCGTTCGCCAACCAGGTCTTCGACCCGGACGCGGTGGACGAGTACTACTTCGGCACCGAGCGGACCCGGGACGCGTTCTGGCGCTACCACCGCAACACCAACTACTCGGTGGTCGACGCGGACGTCATCCGGGCGCTGTACCAGCGGTCGTACGACGAGCAGGTGCGCGGCAGCCAGCGGCTGTACTTCCGCAACCTCACCCGCGTCGAGGAGGTCAAGCGCCTCGGCAACCGGACACAGGTCGTGCTGCGCTCGCTGCTCGACGACCACACCGAGGAACTCGCCGTCGACGCCCTGGTGTTCGCCACCGGGTACGACGGTCTGGACCCGGCCCGCCTGCTGGGCAGCGAGTTCGATCTGAACTTCCAGCGCGACGCGGCGGGCCGGCACCGGGTGGAACGCGACTACCGTCTCGTCACCGCCTCGGATCTGACCAGCGGCGTCTACCTCCAGGGCGGCACCGAGCACAGCCACGGTCTGTCCTCGGCGCTGCTGTCGAACATCGCGGTGCGCAGCGGGGAGATCGCCGACTCGATCGTGCTGCGGCGCACCGAGCGGGAGCTGGACCGCACCTCGTCCGCCCAGGCCGCGCCCACGGCGGCCTGAGACGGCGACGCCGTGGGGGTGGGCCCCGGTGCTGCGGTCACGGCACCGGGGCCCACCCCCACGGCGATTGGCGGGTGCCGTCTCACGCGGCGCGGGCGGCGGCCATCGTCCGCTCCTCCACGTACGACAGGCACTGGTCGCGGCTCGCCGCACCGAACACGATCCGCCAGTCGGCGGGGGCGTCGGTGAACGAGGGCCACAACGAATACTGCTGTTCGCCGTTCACCAGAACAAAGAACCGGCCGTCGCCCCCGTCGAACGTGTCACTGCTCATCGATCCACCCCAATTCAAGCCTGCTTCAAGCCGCCCTCGATCCGCATTCAAGTGGAAAGCGAATCGTCTTCCCGTCACCACTGTCCCGTTGACAGGACGCGACTCGATCGCGGGACACTCAAGTGTGAATCGACTCCCGTCGGTTCTCGCCCTCCGCAATTCCACGAATTGTTTCCGTGCCGTCCTCAAGCGCATGCCCACCGGTCATCGAGAAGGAGTCGTGCCTATGAGCGCCATGACCGTCAGCGCGCACCCCGCCCTGGCCAAGGCCCAGTCCATCGGCGACGCCCTGCCGTGGCTGGCCCGCCATCAGGGCCGGACCGTCGTCATCAAGCTGGGCGGACACGCCATGGTCGACGACGACCTCACGGCGGCCTTCGCCCGCGACATCGTCTTCCTGCGCTATGCCGGGCTGCGGCCCGTCGTGGTGCACGGCGGCGGCCCGCAGATCGATGCCGAGCTCTCGCGGCGCGGTCTGAAGCGGGAGTTCAGGGCCGGGCTGCGGGTCACCTCGCCGGCCGCGATGGAAGTGGTGCGGATGGTGCTCGCGGGGCAGGTGCAGCGCGAACTGGTCGGGCTGATCAACCAGTTCAGCCCGCTCGCCGTCGGCCTGACGGGCGAGGACGCGGACACCCTCGTGGCGGTGCGGCATGTGCCGTGGATCGACGGGGAGCCGGTGGACGTCGGCCGGGTCGGCGACATCACCGCGGTGAACACCGGTGCCGTGGACAGCCTGCTGGCGGACGGCCGGATCCCCGTGGTCTCGCCGCTGGCCCGCAGCGCCGAGGACGGCCAGGTCTACAACGTCAACGCCGACACCGCGGCGGCCGCGCTCGCGACCGCGCTCCAGGCCGAGGCGCTCGTCATGCTCACCGATGTCGCGGGGCTGTGCGCGGGCTGGCCGCACAACACCGAGGTCATCCCGCGGCTGACCGCCGGCGAACTGGAGAAGCTGCTGCCGGAGCTGAGCGACGGCATGGTGCCGAAGATGACCGGCTGCCTGGACGCGGTACGGGGCGGTGTGGGCGCGGCCCGGGTGATCGACGGGCGGGTCCCGCACTCGGTGCTCCTGGAGATGTTCACCGACAACGGCGTCGGCACGGTGATCGTGCCGGACCCGGACGAGGTGGAGGTCCTGCCGTGACCGACCGCCGGCGCCCCCAGCGCCAGACCCTCGCCCCGGCCTGGCCCCGCCAGGCGGCCCTGCCGGGACCGGTGGCGTCCGAGCGCCGCACGCGCGTACTGGCGAGGACGCCGGCGCCCGTGGCGGGCACCGTGGACCTCGCCCAGCAGCTGCTGCCCCTCGCCCAGGGACTGGCCGCGGCGGCGGAGACCGACGTGGACAAGGCTCGCGCCCTGGCCCGCCAACTCGCCGCCACCCTCACCCCCGAGGCCCGCCTGTTCCTGGTGGACGCCCTGTCCGACACGGCCGCCGAGCATGCCGGCTTACAGCACGCCGGCGACCCGCAGACCGGCGGACAGCAGACCGGCGTCCCGCAGCCCGGCGGACGGCAGACCGGCGGACAGCAAGCCGGCGACTCGCAGCCCGGTGCACAACAGCCCAGCGACCCACACCCCGGCGACCCACAGCCCGGTGCACAACAGCCCAGCGACCCACACCCCGGCGACCCACAGCCCGGTGCACAACAGCCCAGCGACCCACACCCCGGCGGACGGCAGATCAGCGTCCCGCAGCCCCCCGCACGGCACGCCGACGAGGCTCTCGCCCACTGGGCCGGGCCGGCCGGCCGACCCGAGTTCTGGCCCGTCGCCGCCCTCCCGAACGATCCGCCCGCCGGTGACATCCGGCTGCGGTTCGCGTACGCGAGCGAGCTGGAACGGGCCGGTGCGGCCTTCGCCGCCGCGTCGGGCCCGGGTTTCGGCGAGGCGTGGAGCGACCCGGCGACGCTCGTGCTCCAGATCCCCGCCGACGCCGGGACGGAGACCCTCCGGGCCGTGCTCGGGGTCCTGGACGCGGCCGCGGTGACGCCCGAGTCGGTCACCGTGCACACCCACGAACTCGACGACGTCTTCGCCGCGTTCACGAGCCTGCCCTGACCTCTGATCCCGGACGTCGACGCGCCCGCCCTCGTCAGTGACGGCAGGCGGGCGCGGACAGGGAGGGGATGTGCACGCTCCACGGTAGGCAGACGCGCCCCCGACTCCCGTTTCCCGTACGGAACTTCGAGCTCAGGTATGGCGGCGTTCCATTCAGGCCGCCGCTCCCAGGCCGCCCTCCTCACGCTGTTCCTGCTCGGCGGCGTACACCGCGACGAACGCGGCGAGCCCCCGCACCCCGCCCCCGTCCGGCCCGAGCGGCGTGACCGGCACGCTCTGTCCGAGGCCGCGCGACAGCGTGCGGTGCGCCTTGAGCGCGGCGGCGACCAGCTCACCGGCGGGGCGTTCGGGCCCGCCGGCTCGGTCGGTGTCCTCGCCGGCCATCTCCTGTGCCGCCGCCCAGGCACGCGAGGCGATGTCCTCCCGGCGGGGGCGGTGCGGTACGGGTTGCAGGATCGGGTCCGGCTCAGGGTGCGCCATGGCTGCCTCCTCGGTTCGGGATGCTCTCGGTTCAGGCCAGGTCGTCGCGGGTCACCCGGCGGTGCGCGGTGCGCCACTCGCCCCGGACGCGGATCAGGACGTCCTCCATGACGCAGACGCACAGGACTTTGGAACCGCCTCCGCTCGGCGCGGCGTGCACCAGGGCCGAGCAGCGGGTGTGCAGCGACCCGTCGTCCTGGGGCTGTACGTCGAGCTTGCCGATCCAGTGCTGGAGACGACCGCCCGCCTGCCGTTGCCGTGCCGCACCGGCGCGCACATACCGGGCGAGCCCGGCGCGGCCCCGTACCGGCTCGGTCAGGGAGGGCAGTTCGAGTACGGCGTCCTCGGTGAAGGTACCGGCCCAGCGCTCGGTGTCGTGGGCGTCCAGGATCCGCATCTGGTGCGCGTAGAACCGCTGCACCTCCGCGTAGAGGGCGGGGAACTGCCCGCTGTGCAGCGTGCGTTCGGCGGTGCCCACCAGCTCGACGGTCATGTTCTCAGCCTCCGCTTCCGTCCCGGTACTCCAAGCGCTCCGGATTCGGTGCGGACAGTCTTTGAGGCGCGCATCGAGCATCCTTCAAATACCCCTCAAGCGCGCCCGCCGCCAACGACCGTAATGGCATGCACACGGCGACTATTACGGCGTAATAGCCCGAGGAACACGTCGAGTTGAAGGCAGGCGACAGCGTCCCGCGACGCACACGCCCGGAATCCCGGAGGCCTCCA
Source organism: Streptomyces sp. NPDC046909 (assembly GCF_040644695.1). Classification (NCBI taxonomy): domain Bacteria; kingdom Bacillati; phylum Actinomycetota; class Actinomycetes; order Kitasatosporales; family Streptomycetaceae; genus Streptomyces; species Streptomyces sp. NPDC046909. Next base: position 83,145 of record NZ_JBEYXC010000026.1, read on the forward strand.
GCGCAGCTCCAGCGCTTCACGAGAGAGTCGCAGGATCCGGTTGCCAAGGTCATGGCAAGGCTTTGCCAGACCTGAGCGGGTCGGGCGAGTCAGAGCCGTCGTCGAAGGAGCCCGCCCGATGTCCCTCTCCGACCTCGTCGAACAGCAGGTGCTCGCCCGGCCCGAGGCCGTCGCCGTCACCTGCCCGGACGGCAGCGGTCCTGGAACCACCCTCACCTACCGTGAGTTGAGCCGCACCGCCGACCGGCTGGCGGCGCATCTCGCGGCGCGGGGTGTCGGTCCGGGGGACCGGGTGGTGACCTGCCTGGGGCCGGGGACGGATCTGGTGACGGCGTTACTGGCGATCGTGCGGACGGGCGCGGCGTACGTCCCGCTCGACCCGGCGCATCCGGTTCTCCGGCGCCGGCTGATCGTGCGGGACTGCGCGGCCCGTGCCGTGGTGACGACCGCCGCCCACCTGCCCGACTTCGACGAACCGGGCCCCGTCCTGGTGGCCCTGGACACCGAGGCCGCCGAGATCGAGGCCCGCACCGACGTCCCGCCGCCGCGCGCGATGCCCGCCCCCGAGGACACGGCCTACGTCAGCTACACCTCCGGCACGACCGGCACCCCGAAGGGCGTCGTCGTACCGCACCGGGCGGTCCTGGACCTCGTAGGGACAACGGACTATCTGCGCCTGGAGCCGTGGGACGTGGTCGCACAGGCGGCCAACCCCGCCTTCGACGCGTTCACGTTCGAGATGTGGGGGACCCTGACTGCGGGCGGTCGGCTGGTGGTTCTGGACCGGGACACGGTTGTCGATCCGGAGGCGCTGGAGCGGGCGCTGCGGGCGTACGGCATCACGGTGATGTTCCTGACGACGGCGCTGTTCCACCGGGTCGCCGATGAGCGGCCCGCCGCGCTGGACGGGCTGCGGGCCGTGCTGTTCGGCGGGGAGCGGTGTGACCCGCGGCGGGTGCGGGAGGTCGTGGAGGCGGGGCCGCCGAGGCGGCTGCTGCACATGTACGGACCGACGGAGGCGACCACGTTCGCCACCTGGTACGAGGTGCCCCGGGTGCCCGGCGACGAGGCGGTGCCGATCGGCCGTCCCGTGGGCACCACCCGGGCGGTCGTCGTCGACGCCGCCGGGGCCCCGGTCGGGCCGGGCGGCACCGGTGAACTGCTGCTGGGCGGGCCCGGGTTGGCCACCGGCTACCTGGGCCTGCCCCAGCTGACCGGCGAACGCTTCGTCGAGGACCGCTTCACCGGCGGCACCGGACCGCTGTACCGCACCGGCGACCGGGTGCGGGTGCGCGAGGACGGCGACCTGGAGTTCGCGGGCCGCTTCGACGACCAGGTCAAGCTGCGGGGCTTCCGTATCGAACTCGGCGAGATCGAGACCGTGCTGCGGCAGCACCCCGCGGTGAAGGCCGCGGTGGCGTCGGTGCAGGAGACCCCCGACGGCGACCGCCGCCTGGTCGCCCACGTCGTACCGGCCACCCCCACCGCGCAGGCCCCGCACCCGAACGCGCAGGTCACCGAGTGGAAGGAGATCTACGACACCCTGTACGCGGACGGCGCGGACAGCCGTCTCGGGCAGAACTTCGCGGGCTGGCACAGCAGTTACGACACCCGGCCGATCCCGCCTGAGCACATCGAGGAACTGCGCGCGGCGACCGTACAGCGGATACGGGAGCTGGGCGGCCGCCGGATCCTGGAGATCGGGGCCGGCGCGGGGCTGCTGCTTGCGGAGCTCGCCGCCGACGAGGAGTGCGAGGAGTACTGGGCGACCGACCTGTCCCAGTCGGCGGTGACGGCCCTGCGCACCCAGGTCGAGGCGGACGCGGCGCTGCGGGACAAGGTGCGGGTGAGCCGGCAGGCCGCGTACGACACGAACGATCTGCCGACCGGCCACTTCGACACGATCGTCGTCAACTCGGTGATCCAGTACTTCCCCCACCTCGGCCATCTGCGGGTCGTCGTGGACCGTCTGCTGCCGCTCCTCGCGCCGGGCGGCGCCCTGTTCCTGGGCGACATCCGCAACCTGGAGCTGTCCCGCTGCCTTCAGACCGGCGTGGAACTCGCCGACGGCGGCGCCACCGGCCGCGACCTTCCGTCGGTGCGCCGCGGAATCGCCCGCCGGGTGGAGCTGGAGACCGAACTCCTGCTGGCCCCGGCCCTGTTCGCGGCGCTGGCCCGGGAACAGCCCGCCGTCCGCGCGGTCGACGTCCGCCTCAAGCGGGGCACGCACCACAACGAACTGACCCGCTACCGCTACGAGGCGGTCCTGAGCACCGCCGACCCGGTCGTCGACCTCGCGGACGCCCCGTGGGTGCGCTGGGGCGCGGAGGTCACGGACACCGCGACGCTCCAGGCGTATCTGCGCGACAAGCAGCCCGCCGCCCTGCGCGTCAAGGCCGTGCCCAACGCCCGCGTGCACGGCGAATGGGCGGCCCTGCGCGAACTGACCGCCCCCGAGGGCACCGTCGCCGCCGCGACGGCCCGCCTCACCGAGCCCGCCCCCGCACCCGACCCGGAGGAGCTGTGCCGGGCGGCCGAGGAGCTCGGCTTCCGCGCGCTGCCCACGTGGTCGCCGGGCGCCCCCGAGGCGTTCGACCTGGTGCTGCTCGCCCCGGACGCCGTGCCCGCGGGCCCGCTGACGTCGGTGTACGCGGCGCCGATGCGGACGGCCGAGCGGTGCGCGGGCACCCCCAACGCCTTCGAGCGGACCGTGGACCTGGAGGCGGCCCTCCGCACCCACCTGCGCGAACGCCTCCCCGACCACATGATCCCGGCCGCCCTGGTCACCCTCACCGAACTCCCGCTGGCCTCCGCCGGAAAGGTGGACCGCCGCGCGCTGCCCGCCTGCGCGTTCACCCCGGACCGCCCCGGCACCCCGCCCGGCACCCCCGTGCAGGAGATCGTCCGCGACCTCTTCGCGGAGGCACTGGGCGTCCCCCGCTGGGTGGTGCACGCCGACTCCGACTTCTTCCGCCTGGGCGGCCACTCCCTCTCCGCCGCCCGCCTCCTCAAGCGCGTCCGCCAGATCTTCGGCACGGCCCCCGGCAACGGCACGGTGTACGACGCGGCGACCCCGGCGCTCCTGGCGAACCTGATCGGCGATCCGGCGGCCGCGCAGACCGGCCCGGTCGGCTCGGCGACGGCCAGCGCGGTCCTGCCGCTCCGGCTGCGCGGCGCCCTGGACCGCCCGGCCCTGGAGGCGGCCCTGCTCGACCTGGGCCGCCGCCACGAGACGCTGCGCAACTCACGCCTGAGCGCGGCGGGCACCCGGCTGCGCACCCTCGCCCCCGACGACCACGTCCTGGAACTGGCGGTGCCCGCCGACGCCGTCGACCAGTGGTCCCAGCTCCCCCTGGCCGCGGACCTGGCCCGCGCCTACGAGGCCCGCGCCACCGGCGACACCCCGCGCTGGTCGGCCCCGGCGTACGGCGAGGTCCCGCGCGCCAAGTGGGGCCAGGCGGCGCCGACCGCGCTCCCGGGCGCCCCGGGCGGACCCGCCGGCGGCCCGGTCGGCAACCTGGGCGGAACGATCGACGCCGCCCTGCACGAGCGGCTGACCCGGTTCGCCGCCGAACAGGGCGCCACCTTGTTCATGGTGCTCCACGCGGCACTGGCGGCCCTGCTCACGCAGCTCGGCGCGGGTGACCGTACGACGGTGGCGGCCCCGGTCCCGGCCCGCAACAGCGACGCACTGCGCCGCTCGGTGGGCCCGTACGGACGCGTGCTCGCGCTGACGGTCGACGGCTCCGGCGACCCGGCGTTCGTGGAGCTGCTGAAACGAGCCCGGGCCGCCGCCCTGACCGCGTACCAGGACGGCGCGGCTCCCCTGGCCGAGCCGGGCGGAGTCTCCCTGACCGTGCTGCAACAGGCGACCGCCGTCTACGCGGCAGCGGGCCTGTCCATCCAGCCCGAGCCAGCCCAACTCCCCTGCGCACCCTCTGAGTTGGCCCTCACCCTCATAGAACGCCAGGACGCGGAAGGAGCCCCGGCAGGCATATCCCTCTCCGCCGTGTTCCGCTCCGACGACGTGGGCGAGGCGGTCGCGGCGACCCTGACGGGCCAACTGGTGGCCGTACTGGAGTCGGCCCTCGCCGACCCGGGCTGCCCGCTGAGCAGGCTGGCCCCGACAGCCCCGGCGCTCGCCGAGGACGTGAACGGCTGGGTCGGGGAGGCCCTGCGGCTGCCGCGGGCGACCGTGGCGGGCCTGTTCGCCGAACGGGTCGGCCGGGGCCCCGAGCGTCCGGCGCTCGCCGGCGTCGACCGGGCCGAACTGGACTCCCGCTCCGACCTGTTGGCCCACGTCCTCCTGGAACACCGGGCGGGCACCGGCTCCATCGTGGCCACCGCCATCTCCTCCCCCACGGCCTTCGCGGTCGCCGCGCTCGCCGTGGCCAAGGCGGGCGCGGTCTGCCTGCCGCTCGACCCGACCGCCGGGATCCCCGACGGCGTACGCCCCACCGTCCTGCTCCTCGACGAGGCCGCCGACCGGGCCCTGCCCCCCGTCCCCGGAGCGGTACGCCTCGTACGCGACCCGGCGGCCGACGCCCTCGCCGCGGGCGGCCGTTGGCCGGTCCGCGACAGCGACCGGATCCGCCCGCTCGGCCACGGCGACCCACTGCTCCTCGCCCCCTGCGGGGAGGGCATCGCGGTCATCGGCGGCGAGTCCGTGGTCGCCGAGAGCGTCGCCGCCCCCTCCGACCTGCCCCGCCGGGCGGCCTGGCTGGTCCGCGGCTACCCCGACGCCGACGCCACGCTCGGCCTCCTCGGCGCACTGGCCTCCGGCACCCACGTCGTCGTACCACCCGCGTCCCTGCACGAGAGCGGGGCCGTCGCCGTACTGCGCTGGCTGCGCGAGCGGGAGGCCGGCACGGTCCTGGGCGGCGGCCGCGACCGCGAACTGGTCGCGCTGGCCCGCGCCGAGGGCTGGCCCCTGACCAAGAGCGGCGGCAGCGCGGAGGCCCGCCTGGTCGTCGAACACGGCCCCGGCCCCCGCACCATGCCGGTGCGCGGCCACCGCGTGTACGTCCTCGACGAACTGATGCGCCCCGTCGCCCCCGGCGACACCGGCGCCCTCTACATCGGCGGCGTGGGCGTCGCCCAGGGGTACGCCGGCCTCCCCGGCGCGACCGGCGAACGCTTCGTCCCCGACCCCTTCGGCGGCGCCTCCGGCACGGCCCGCATGTGGCGCACCGGCCGCTCCGCCCGCCCGGCCGCCGACGGCTCCCTCCAACTCCTGGACGAACCCTGGGAGTCGGACCCCTACAACGACGTCTACGCCACCTTCGTCGTCGTCCGCGACACCAACGGCCGCAGCGCCCTGTGGCCGGCCGCGGCGACGATCCCGGAGGGCTGGCGGCAGACCCACGCGGAGGACCTGTACGACATGTGCGTGGACCACCTCAACATGGGCCCGGAGGCAGGCTGACGGACGAGAGAGCGGGCGCGCGGACTGGCGGCCGGGCCGAGGAGCAGGCTCAGCCCGTGAGTCGGCCGACGCGCAGGCTCACCCCTCTCTCGCCGTCAGCAGTAAGTCGGCCACCACGCCCCACAGTTCCGTCGCCAGGTCCAGGCTCGCGTCCGTCTGGGCACGCAGGGCGAGGCCGCGCAGGGCGTGGAGGGCGGTGTCGTCGCCGGACAGGAACCGGAGCCGGTGGCGCAGGACGTCGAGCCGGACGCGATCGCGGTAGGTCAACCGCGGCGCGTCCGTGACCAGTTCGGCCAGCAAGTCCCCCGCCTCCTCATGACGCCCCGCGTGGAACGCCAACTCCGCCTTGAGCAGGGCGAGTTCCTGACGCAGGGCGGCCGTGCCGACGAAGGCGAGAGCGGGTTCGGCGGCGGCGACGCAGTGCGCGGCGTCGGCGGTGCGGGGCGGGGTGCGCTGGAGGTGGAGGCGGGCCGCGGCGAACCGCAGCCGCAGCCACAGCACGAGGTCCTCGCCGCCGGAGTACCCCTCCAGGGCCCGGTCGAGGAGGACCTGCGCGGCGGCGTGCTCGCCCTGCCGTACCCGCACGGCGGCCGCGGTCCACAGCGCCTCGGCCCACAGGGTGTCCGTACGCCCCTCGACCAGCCCGGTGAGTTCATCGGCGTGCGCCCGCGCCTCCGGCAGCCGCCCCGCCTCGGCCTCGACGGACACGAGGGCGAGCAGCACGCCCGCACGGTCCTCCACACCGAGTCCGTCGGCGAGGGCGTGGGCGGTGAGGGCGGCGTGGAGGGCGGGGCCGATCTCGCCGAGGGAGCGCAGACAGCGGGCGAGCCCGGTCAGGCCGCGCACCCGCAGCTCGGCCAGCCCGATCTCCTCGCCCAGCGCGACAAGTTGGTCGAGATGCGCCCGCTGCCCGGCATGGTCGCCCTCCCCTCGCCGCTCCCGCGCCAGCAGCCACAACGCCTGCCAGCGCAGCACGGGGTCGGCGGCGGGGTCGCCGGCCAGCGCCTCCCGTACGGCGTCGGCGGCGGCGTCGGTGGACCGTTCGGGCAGGGAGGCGGCCAGGGCGAGGGCGTCGGCGAGCGAGCCGGCGGCGGGTGCGGCGAGGTCGTCGGGCGGTACGCCGAGGCGGGCGGCGAGGTAGGTGACGGCGTGGGGGGTGGGCCGGCGGGCTCCGGTCTCCAGCCGCGAGAGGTACGCGGTGGACATGCCGTCACCGGCCAGCGCGGTCTGCGACAGGCCTTGGGCGGCGCGCAGTTGACGCAGGCGCCGGCCGAACGCGGGCTGCTGGAGCATGGTGCCCGAGGCTAGGCGGGCGGCAAGGGCCGGGCAAACACTTGCCTGACCCGATGGACCTGCTCTCAGGCGGAGTTGGCGCGCTCCTGGCCCGGCCGTCGAGTGTCCCTCAAGCGGACTTCATGCGGTTCCGTGGACCCTCTCAAGCGGCGGCGCAACCACCGGGAGGTCCTCATGCCGAAGCACCCGTTCCTGTCCGACGAGGACGACATCGGCTGGCCCAGGCGCTGATTCCGGCGCCGCGCGGCGGCACGGGCTCACAGATCGAGGACGGCGCGCAGCGCGTTGTCGACGAGGGCCTGCTGCTCGGGCCCGATGTTGCCGTGCGCGGTGGCCGTCTCGAACCGGGAGGCGGCCAGCTGGAGCAGATTCACGGCGACGACCGACGCGTCGAGCGGTGAGGTCAGGCGCACGCTCATCGCGGTGTCGGGGTGGGAGGCCGGTGCGTGCAGCACGAGGGCGACGACCGCCCCGTACGCCTCGGCGAGCCCGTCGAGACTGACGACGAGCACCGTGCGCACGCCTTTGCCGGTGTCGACGTCGTAGACGTCCCCCTTGCGCAGGCTCACAGGGCGTCGCCCTCGCCGTCGAGGTCGAGGGGGCCGAGCACGGCGAGCTTGCGGGCGGCGTCGAGGGTCATCTGCCGGCGCACGGCGCGCAGGATGTAGTCGTTGAGCGAGGGCGCGTCGGCGGCGGCGTCGCGCAGCGCCTTGTCCATGGCGTCCGGGATCCGCAGGGTGATGGCAGTCATGCCACCAAATCTAGTGGCAGCATCGCCGTCACGACAGTCCCGAACACCAGACCCACCCCAGTCGAACACTCATTCGCCTACGTCAGTCCGCCGCCGCCTCCCGCAGCGCCCGCGCCAGCTCCCGCGCCCCGTCCTCGTCCTCGCCGCTGCCGAGCACCACCAGCGGCGACGCCCCGCCCTCCGCCACCAGGTGGCGGGCGAGCTCGTACGCGATGGCACCGGCCCCGGAGAACCCGCCCAGCACCAGCCGGCCGCCCGGTCCGGCGACCGGGCCGAGCGCGGCCGCGGCGGCGCCCGGGACGTCCGCCGCCGACGCCCGCAGGACGAACAGCGCCTCGGGACCGTCGTAGGAGCGCACCAGGGCGTGATGCCAGGCGTCGGGCGCGCCGGGTGCGGCGACGAGGCAGAGCGTGGCCCGGCCCGGCAGGGTCGCCGGGCGCAGCGGGACGAGCAGGCCCTCGGCCTGGGCGCGGTCGTGCACGCGGGGCAGTTCCGGGTCACCGAGGGCGCCGATCACCTCGCCGACGGTGGTCGACTCCCGTACCCCGTAGGGCAGTCGGCGCAGCAGGCGGGCGCCTTCGACGAGCATGGCCTGGGTCTTGTCGTCCTCAAGGCGTTCGCGGTCGTGGACGGCGGAGAGCACCAGTCCGCCGCGTCCGTCGTGGTGGGCGACCACGCCGAGCGCGCTCGCGGTGCGGGCCGCGGCGGGCACCGGGTGTTCGACGTGCACGCCGTGCGCGGCGAGGGCGCCGGTGATGCGGTCGTCGCGGCGCGGGGCATGTTCGAAGGCGAGCAGGGTCTCGGCGGGCTCGGCACCCTCCCGGCCCAGCCACTCCTGGATCCGGCCGGCCGAGGTCCACTCGTAGGCGGCCATGTCGAGGACCCGGTCCCGCAGGGTGCGCAGCAGCCGGGCCACGGTGTCGGCCGGGTCGACCACGACGGTCAGCGGCAGCGGCCCGGCGAAGGGGCCGGGGATCCGCTCGATGTCCTCCAGGAGGATGCCGCGGCCCGAGAAGGAGACGCCGAAGCCGACCCGGACGGGCCCGCGCAGCGCGCCGGAGGCCCGGTACAGGAGCATCGCCCACACGGCGTGCAGGGCGCTGGACTCGGTGGCGCCCCAGCGGGCGGCCCAGTGGGCGAGCCGGGTCGTCTCGGCCCGGGAGAGCCGGGTGCGGCTGCGGCCGGCGCCGTCGTGGCCGGTGCGGGTGCCGGGGGCGGCGCGGGGCAGCAGGACGGGCGCGGTGACGGCGGCGGTGCGGCGCCAGAAGTCCCGGGCGGGCCCGGGGTCCTGGCGGTCCAGCCAGCGGGTGTAGTCGCGCAGGTCGGGCCGGCGCTCACCGCCGGGCAGGGTGCCGCCGGCGAGGTAGGCGCGGTAGAACTCGCGGACCAGGACGCGCACGCTCCAGCCGTCGAGGAGGGCGCGGTGGAAGGTGAGGACGACCTCGGTGGGCGGTTCCTCGTCGACGGAGTCTGCCGAGCGGACGGGCGGTCCGGCGAGCAGGGCGATCCGCAGGAGCCCGGGGCGGCGCAGGTCGAAGCCGCGGGCGCGTTCGGCGGCGAGGAGGTGCTCGCGGCCGGCGTAGGTGCCGTGCGGGTGGTCGGTGACGTCGGGTTCGCAGTGGTCGAACAGGACGGCACGGGGGTGCGGGTCCCACACGAACGCGGACCGCAGGACGGTCTCGCACTCGAACACGGCCTGCCAGGCGGCGGTGAACCGGCCGCGGTCCAGCGGCCCGTGCCAGCGCCAGGCGAGCTGCTCGATCTGGTGGTCGGGGCCGCCGCTCGCGTCGGCGAGCAGTTCGCGCTGCAACGGGGTCACCGCGAAGGTCTGCGGCAGCGGCCCGTACGCGCTGGTCCGTACGCCCTCGCCCTCGGTGACGGACGCCGGGTCGGGGGCCGCGACCGGGGTGCTGGTGATGAGGTCGGCGAGGAGCCCGGCCGGGTAGGGCGCGGGATCACCGGCCGGGGAGGGGAGTTCGAGGGTGTGGTGCTCGGGGCCGTGGCGGTGCAGCCGCAGTTCGTCGGTGAACGGCGTGGGATGGCCGGCCGCGATCCGGTCGAGCGCGGCCCGGAACAGGGCCATGTCGAGCCGGCCCCGCAGTTCCAGCACCGGCCGGGACTCCAGGGTGTGGTGTCCGGGGTCGAGGACCACGGTCATGGTCGGTGCCGGGGAGCGATCCGTCGGCATCGGTTGTCCTCCTCTCCTGGCTCACGGACCTTCGATCATGAAGGGCCGCGCCACGTGCCGCTGACACGGCGCTGACACGGGTCAGCAGGGATGGCGCAGGCCGGTCTCGAACGCGTAGATCGCCGCGTGGACCCGGTTGCGCAGGCGCAGCTTGTGCAGCAGGTTCTGCACATGGGTCTTGACCGTGTGTTCGGAGAGGGAGAGCTGGGCGGCGATCTCGCCGTTGGACAGTCCCCGGGCGAGCAGTTCGAGCACCTCGCACTCGCGGTCGGTGAGCTGATCGGGGCTGACACGGGAGACCTGCGACACCTGGGAGCCCTGCGAACCCCGGGACTCCCCCGACTCCCGGGCGCTGGCGGCGGCGGTGGCACGATGCACCGACCGCGCCGTCTCATGGACGAAGGTGTACCCGGCGGCGGCCAGCACAACGGCGGAGGCCAGCTGCCCCGCGGTGGCGGTGGCGGGCAGATGCCCATGGGCCAGCCCTCCAGACCCAGGCATCCCGGGCGCCCCCGGCGCGGCATCGCCCATGGTCAGCAGCCGTACGCCGTCCCCGGCGGCGCGGGTCAGCTCGCGGGCGCGGTCGGCAGCAAGGGGTCCGTGCGCCACGAGTACGTGGGGGCGGCGGGAGCGCAGCGCGGTCGCGGCCTCCGGTCCCGGACCGGACTCACCGGTGACACGGATGCCCGGATGCCCTTCGAGAAGGGTGCGGATACCGGTGCGCGCCAGCGGGTCGGCGCCGACGACATGCACCCGCACCGGGGCGCCTGCGGTGGTGGTCGCGGGGGCCGGGTCCGGCTCGTCCGCCCACGCTCTGGTCAGGGCCTGGGCGGTGGGCAGTACGTGCAGGGTGGCGTGCCGCTCGTCCATGGCTGCCTCCTCACACTCGACACCGGCCACGGTAGTGGCGCGCGCGGCGCCTCCCGGTTTCCTGTGGCGTTCGTCTAGCGTTCCGCGAGCGGTTCCGACTGCTGCTCCCGGTGCTCCAGCGCGACGAGTTCGGCGACGGCGCCGAGGAAGCCGTCGTCGAGCATGGTCTCCACGCGGGTGTCCTTGGAGGGGTCGAGGCCGGTGTCGTGGCAGGCGATGCTGACGAGGTAGCGGCCGAGGGTGGGCCAGGTCCCGAAGGCCCACTCGCCGCGGGCGGCGGGCCGGCCGTCGGGAGCGAGCAGCGCGGGGCTGCCGACCCCGAACCCGAACTCGGTGAACGACAGCCGCAGTCCCTGCCCGATGGCCTTGGTGTACGCCTCCTTCAGGGTCCACAGCCGCAGCATCGCCGCGGACTGCTCGTCCTCGGACAGCAGGGCGAGCTCCTGCTTCTCGTCAAAGGTGCAGACATGGTCCTGCATCAGCTCGAACGACATCCGCCGCCCGGCCGGTTCGGTGTCCACGCCGATCCGCCCGAGCCTGCTGATGCCTACGGCGATCAGCTCGTCGGTGTGCGTGAGGCTGACGTCGATCTGATCGAAGCCCCGCAAATAGGGCCGGCCGCCGAGCCGGTAGGCGAGGTCGATGTCCCCCGGGTCGAGGGCGAGGGCGGCCGCGGCGGTGTACTTCACGGCGAGGCGCGAGGCGGCGAACCGGGTCCGCACGACCGGATCGGGAGTACGCCGGTAACGCTGCCAGTCCCGCCCGAGAAGAGCACGCAGCCCAGGATCGCCGGTGATGCTGGGCAGCCACTCCCCCCACGTGGTGCACACGGTGGCGTTCCCGCGCACCTCCATGCCCTCCCGCACCTGCTGCCAGGGCCCGCGGGGACCGCTGATGTGCACGGGCGGTGTGATGCGCTGATCGTTCTCGGTCATCGCCGTGCCCTTCGTGTCGAGTCGTGGGAGCTCACTGCGCGGGCGCCGTCGCGTCCAGGTCGCACGAGCGTCCCGCGCGGAAGCGGCTGACGAGTTCCTCCAGGACCATCTCCACGCACCCCTCGGGCAGGTCCGGCACCGGAATCCCGAGGCGGCCGCCGATCCGGGAGAGGGCGAGGACGGCCCAGGCGGGGGCGGCGAGGAAGGGGTCGGAGCCGTCCTGGCCCTCCCAGACGCCGAGGACGGCGGCGGCGGCGAGGACGAGGGCGTAGCGGTCGCTGAGGACGCACACGGCGGGGTCGGCGAGGCTTCCCGGAGTGATCGCAGGAAGGTTTCGGCAGGCCTCGCGCAGGGCGCGCAGCTCGGTGACGAAGGCCTCCGCGAGATCGGCGAGCGCGGTCATCTGCCCGCCGACCCCGCGCACGTTGGCGAGCCGCGCGGCCGAGCCCAGCAGGGAGGCCGCGAGGAAGTCACCGCCACCCGCGATGGACAGCAACCGGTAGTCCAGGGCGGGCAGTTCGGCCCCGGAGCGGAACAGCTCGGGCGGCGGCTCCTCCTCCGCGAACCAGGACCGCTCGGCGAGGGACCGCAGCTGCGGCACGATCACGGCCTGGCAGGCGGCGGTCCCGGCGTGTCCGAGCCCGGCGACGGGCAGGTCGCGCACCAGCTTGTCGAGGGCGCCGTACTCGGAGCCGCCGCGCTCGTAGCCGCGCGAGCCGAGGACGCTGGCGAGTTCCTCCAGGTTCTCCCGCAGCAGGTCGGGCACGACGTACTTCACGGCGGCGGCCAGCACATGGGTGCGGTCGGGCAGCAGGCTCAGGGCGCGCAGCGCGACGGTCGCCATGCTGTCGCAGGCCAGCAGATCGGCGAAGACCCCGGTCAGCGGCGCCTGCCAGCGGCGGGCGACGGGGCGGGAGCGCCCGGCGGTGACGGCGCGCACGGCGGAGTGCAGCACGGTGTCGGCGGCCGCGACGACGGTCCCGGCGATCAGACACCGGTTGACCTGGTAGGTGCGCAGCGCCAGCGCCACCCCCTCCCCCGGCCGGCCGACCAGCGTGTCCTCGGGCACCGCGCAGTCGGTGAACTCCAGCCCCGAGAACTGGCACCCGCGCATCCCGGTGGTCTCGATCCGCGGCAGATGCCGCACACCCGCCCCGAGCTGATCGGGATCAAGAAGAAGAACGGAGTGACTGCGCGGCGTACGCGCCGCATCGGTCCGGGCGTAGACGACGAACGCGTCCGCGCGGGCGGCGTTGATGATGACGTCCTTGCGGCCGCTGAGCAGCCGGCCCCCGCCGGGCGCGGGCCGGGCGGTGAACTCGTCGCGCAGGATGGCGTTCGCGTGCGCCAGCTCGTGGTGGAGGATCGACGCCCGCCCGTCCTCGGTGAGCAGCCGGGCGGTGTCCCGGCGCTGCCGCTCGGTACCGGCCGCCCATACCGCGGAGGTCGCGAACAGCGAGGTGATGCCGGAGCCGAAGCCGAGGGCGACGTCCCGGCGGAACACCGGGCGCAGCACCTTGGCCAGCAGGTCGGCGCGGGTGAGGCGGCCGCCGTACTCGGCGGGCACGAACTCGGCGCCCAGACCGGCCTCGGCGAGCAGCTGCTCGGTCTCCGCGGGGGTCTCGCGCCGGTCGTCGGCGGCGAACAGGGCCTTGAGGCCGTGCGGGTTGGCCGGGTCGTGGGGGTCTCCCAGCAGTGACTCCAGCCGCGCGGCGCGGTTCAGCGCGGCACTCTCCTCGTGGCCGCGGGGCTGCACCCGGTCGGTGCGGGCCGCGAACGTCTCGGCTGTGGTGGCCATGGTGGCGTGGATCAACTCCTTCGTCATGGACCGCCTCCACCGGACCGCGCCGTCCCACCCTCGGGCTCCGGGCTGCCGCCCGCGACCACGGCCCGGCACCCGGCCCCGCGGACAGCCCATCAAAGAGCGCTGGGAAGAGAACTGACGTGGACTCGCGTCCTGCTGGAGCAGCGGGCACACTGCGTTTTCCCGGGGGATAGCAGAGGGGTGCGGGGTGAGCGGCGGCGAGGCCGCTCACCCCGCGCCCCACACAGGCGTCCGCGGACCCGGTCCTCCTCGACGCGGGCCCGCGGAACGCCACTGTCACAGCGGAACGCCGCCCGTCACAGCATGCGGACCGCTGCCCCGGCATGGCGCTTGGCCAGTTCGAGCGTGGCCAGGCTGTTGCGGCCGAGCGCCTCGCGCACATAGCGGCGGGCGTCGGCGACGGTCGCGCCCGGGCCGAGGACGGCTTCCACGTTCTCCTCCCGCAGCACGACGCTGTGCTGCGAGGTGACCGTGACGCCGTTCTCGTCCGGAACGACGGACCACTCGCCGGTGTGGGCCGTCATCAGCGCGGGCGTGACCGTCTGCTTGTAGACGATCCGGCCGGCGTGCGGGAAGCACACGCGGACCGATTCGGTGGTGTGGGTCGAGCCGTCGGCGGTGGTGGTGTCCATGGACATCACCTGCACCCCCGGCTCGTCCTCACTGACGTCCAGGCGGGAGACGTGCGGGACCCGCTCGGGCCACTGCCCCACCTGGTACAGGAAGTCGTAGACCAGCTCGGCGCCGCCGCGCACCCGTACCGAGTCCTCGAAGACGAGGATCAGTTCGTCCAGGCGGCTCCACTGCTCGGCGATCCGGCTCAGATTGCCCAGTTCCTTGCGGCTGTTGGACTCCACCGCCTGCTCCACCCACGCCACACCGGCCGGGTCGTCGCCCTCGACGGTGAAGTCGTGCAGCAGCGTCAGCTTGCAGTTCTGGGCGCCGAGCTCCTCGACGATCCAGGTGCCGAGCATGCTCTTGACGGGGGCGGCCGGCAGGTCCTGGCGGAAGGTGATCCGCCGGTCCTGCGGGAACAGCTGCCGGCTGGAGGTCCAGGACCTGACCGTCCCGTTGGCGGTGGCCCACATCCGCAGCCGCTCGCTGCGCCCGTCGAACTCGAGTTGCTCGACGTGGACGTTGGGCGGGAAGTACCAGGGCCAGCGCGTGGCGTCGGCGATCAGGCCGTAGACCACACCGGCGGGGGCGGCGACGTCCACGTGGTGCGCTGTGGTGTGCACTCGCTCGGCGGCCATGTGTCTTTGCACCCTCTCTCGACCAGTCCTAGAAGTTGCCCAGCCCGCCGCAGACGTTGAGCGCCTGCGCGGTGATGGACGCTGCCTGACGGGACGTCAGGTAGCCGACGAGGCCCGCGACCTCCTCCGGGGTGGAGTAGCGGCCGAGCGGGATCTTCGCCTCGAACTGCTCCTGGACCTGGTCGGTCGTGGTCCCGAGGGCGGTGGCGTACCCCTGCCGGACCCGCTCGGCCATGGGTGTCTCGACATAGCCGGGGCAGACCGCGTTGACGGTGATCCCGGCCGGGGCGAGCTCCTTGCCGAGGGCCTTGGTGAAGCCGACGACGGCGTGCTTGGAGGCGCTGTAGGGCGCGCCGAGGACGACGCCCTGCTTGCCTGCGGTGGAGGCGATGTTGATGATCCGGGCGTTGTCGACGCCGGTGATGCCGCCGTGGTTGAGGACCTCCCGGGTGAGCAGGAAGACGCTGGTGAGGTTGGTGTCGATGACGTCGTGCCACAGCTCGTCGCTGATGCCCGCGGTGGGCCCGCCGCCACTGCGTCCGGCGTTGTTGACCAGCACGCTGATCGGCCCGAACGTCTCGACGGCCGCCCGCACCAGGGCGGCGAGCGACTCGCCGGAACGCACGTCGGCGACGGCCCCCTCGACCTCCAGGCCCTCGGCGCGCAGATCCTCGACGGTCTGCTTGACCTTGTCCTCGGTGCGCGCGCACAGGAAGACACGGTGACCGCGCTGCCCGAGCTCCCGGGCGACGGCCAGTCCGATGCCGCTGGTGCCCCCGGTGACCAGGGCCACGGGCCTCGGCTCGGTCGCTGTCGTCATCGGTGGGCCTCCTGTCCTGCGCTGATGCTCAACACCGTGTCCCGGTCCGCTGGAGGGGCGGACGAGGAACCCTGGAGGACGAAGTCCCCGGCGCCGAGCCCGAGTTCGGTGAGCGTGTCCTCAAGCCCAGCCCCGGTCAGCAGCTGACCACGGGCGGCGACATACCCGTCGGGCCGGACCAGCAGCCACCCCCCGGCATCCAGACCGAGCGCGTCCCGCAGCACCCGCCCGGGATCGGGCAGCGGATGCGGCGCGGCACCCGGCCGCTCCCCGACGGTCCGTACGGACAGCCAGTCCCCGTGCACGACCGCCGCGTGCAGCGCCGCGCTGTTCGAGGCGGCACCGCCCGCCGCACACAGCAACGTCCAGCGCACATCCCGCAGTTCGGCGGCGAGCGCATCCGGCCCGACCGCCCCGGCCCGCACGGCGGCCGCGGAGGCGACCCGCTCCCCCGCCGCAGGACCCGCCCCACGCCGGCCACCCGAGGCCAGCGGCACCCCGGCCCCGGCGTCGTACAAGGGCAGGGACAACGCATCCGGCCTACGCCTCGACGTGCCGGACGGCAGCGGCTGCCCGGACCCGGCGTCGTACAACGGCACCGACCACGCACCCGGCCGGACCCGCCGCGAAACCCCCGCCCGCCCGGAGCGGGGCTTGTCGGCCGGCAGGCTCAGCGAGGAGTCGCCGTACCCGATCCGCAGCCCGGACATCCCGCCGAGGACCTTGCGCTGGATGGCCCGCCGCAGCGGCCCCACATTGCGTACGACGGTGAAGACGACCGGCAGCATGACGCGGGCCATCATGTTCTTGAACTGCACCAGGAACGTGGCGGTACGGGTCGACCCGAGCAGCGCCCGCCCGATCGGCACCCGCTCCTCGCTGTAGGTGTCGAGCAGGGCGCGCCCCGCGTACCCGCGGGCGACGTCGGCGAGCTTCCAGGCGAGGTTGTACGCCTCCTGGATCCCGGTGTTCATGCCCTGCCCGGAGGCCGGGCTGTGCACATGGGCGGCGTCACCGGCGACGAAGACGCGCCCCTCGTGCATGCGGGGCACCATGCGCTGCTGGAAGGTGAACACGGAGGTCCACTCGGGTTCCCCGACGGCGACGGACGTCCCGAGCCCGGCGCTCAACTCCTCGGAGAAGCGCCGCACCGCGGTCTCCGCCCCGCGCTCCCCGGGGGCGGTGTCGAGCAGCCGCCAGTGTCCGGCGCGCGCGTAGGGGACCATCATCATGGCCTGGCTGCCGGTGTGCACCCAGTAGATGCTGTCCGGCACGAGGTCGGTCCGCACCGGGGCGTCGGCGAGCATCCAGGTGTCGCGGCTCTCCCCGATCAGCGGCAGCCCCAGCTCCTTGCGGACGGTGCTGTGCCCGCCGTCGCAGCCGACGAGCCAGTCCACCCGGCAGATCTCCTCGCTCCCATCAGCGTGTTCCAGCCGCACCCGCACCGAGTCCTCGTCCTGCTCGAACCCGGTGACCCGCACCCCCCACGCGATGTCGACGCCCTGAGCGGCGACGGCCTCGCGCAGAACGGCCTCGGTGGCGGTCTGCTCGACGATCACGGTGTAGGGGAAGCGGGTCGGCATGCTGGAGTAGTCGGCGTCGAGCCGCACCAGCCGCCGCCCCGAGGCGAACATCGTGAACGCCCGGTTCTCCCGCCCCCGTTCCCGCAGCGCGTCGACGAGACCCATCTGGTCCAGGGTCTCCAGCGTCCGCGGATGCACGGCGACAGCCCGACTGGTTCGGGCGGGCCCGGGGGCGGCGTCGACGAGCCGGACCTTGAGCCCCCGCCGGGCCAGTTCATGGGCGGCGGTCAGTCCGACCGGCCCGGCACCGGCGACCAGAACCTCGGACCGCGACTCAGCGGGCACCGGCCGACTCCTCCACCGTCTCGTACAGCCCCGGGTCGGGCGCGGCGAGCGGCACCAGCTGCTGGATGAGCGCCTGGAACTCCTCGCTGCGCGCGGCCTGCTGATGGGAGGCGGCGTCCTCCCAGACGGCGACCTCGATGAACACGTTGCGCTGCCCGACGTGGCGCAGGGTCTGGTTGCTGACGTGGCCGGGCTGGGCGCTCATGTAGGCGGTGAGGCGGTCCTTGACGGCCAGGAAGGTGTCGATGTCGCCGTGCACGGTCAGTTTGTTGACGAAGGTGACCACGGTGGCCTGCTCCTCGGATCGTTGCGCTCGGATCGTTGCGGCGGTTGCGGTGGATACGGCGGTTGCGGCCGGGGGGCCGGTCAGGCGGCCTGCTCGGCGGCGGCCCGCAGATGCAGCCGCTTGCGCAGTTCACGGCGGGTGGGCTTGCCACCGGGGTTGCGGGGAACCGCGTCGAGGGCCTCGAGCCGGCGGATCCGGTCGGCGTGCCCGAGCCGGGCATTGGCCCGTTCGGCGATGGAGTCGAGGACGTCGAGGATGCCGGGCGGCCCGTCGAGGGGATCGCCGTACCCCCCGGGAATCTCCCGCAGCACGACCCCGGCCCACACGAGCGAGCCGTGCACGGGATCGGGCCAGTCGACGACGATGCACTCGGCGACCCGCGCGTCCTCGGCGAGGATCCGCTCGACGGCGCTCGGGGCGACGAGTTCGTTGTCGTACTTGAAGACGTCACTGAGCCGGTCCACGAGATGCAGACCACCGGTGTCGTCGAGGTATCCCACATCCCCGGTGGTCAGCCAGCCCTCCGCGTCCACGGGCGAAGGCTCGTCGTCGTCCAGGTACCCGGCCATCAGCTGCGGACCGCGGATCTGTATCTCACCGGTGGACCACACCTCGACGGGACTGCGCCCCCCGAGCGAGACGACCCGGCACTCGGTACCCGCCAACGGACGCCCGACGGCCCCGGCTTCGGGATCGGCGTCCAGCGCCTGATTGGTGGCCAGCGGCGAGAGCTCGGCGAGCCCGTACCCCTGCACGACAGGCACTCGCAGGGCATCACGCAACCGACGCGCGGCGGCAGGCGCCAGCGCGCTCCCCCCGGACATCACGACTTTCAGCCGAGCCCCGGCAGGAACCCCCGCGGTCCCCGCCTCCCCGAGCCGTTCATCACCCGCGAGCCGGGTCAGCCGGGCGGGCAGCCCGTAATAGTGAGTGGCCCCGACACGAGCGGCGACCCCGAGCGAGGCCACCGGGTCGGGCAGCGCGCACAGCACCTGCGAAGCCCCGGCGTACACCGCCGAGTTGAGGTGCATGGTGTGCAGCAACGGCAGATGGTTGACGGTGACCGAGTCACCGTCGAGGTCATGGGCGAGGGCGATCTGCGCGGCGTTGGCGACCAGGTTGCGGTGGGTGAGCCGCACCCCCTTGGACCGGCCGGTGGTCCCGGTCGTGAACTGCACACACACCACATCGTCGACATCCGCCGCGACACCCTCGTACGGCCCCTCGGGCACGCCCGCCAGAGCCGCGCCCAGCGGAATCGCGGCGCCGGGCACCACCCCGTCCTCGGCGTCGATGACAACGACCGTGTGCAGTTCGGGCAGCCGGTCCCCGATCTTCACGAGCAGCTCGGCGACGGACGCCGGCACGAACGCGACCTGAAGCCCGGTGGCCGCACACACATGCGCGAGCCGCGCCTCACCCAGCAGCGGGTTGAGCAGGGCGATGGTGCGCCCGGCGCGGGCGGTGCCGTAGTAGGCGGCGGCGAAGCCGGGGTCGAGGGGATTGGCGACCCCGACGACGGTGGCGGAGGTACCGGCGAGCCAGTGGGCGACCCGGTCGGCCTGCCGGTCGAGTTCGGCGAACGTCACGACGGCTGGCTCTCCGGCCCGTTCGACGCTGATCGCCGCGCCCTCGGGGTCGCGTCGCGCCGCCCGGCGCAGCAGGCCGTCGAGCGGGATCCTCGGATACGTGAGGAGCGGCACGGGGCGACCTCCTGGCGCGAATCGAGCGTTCGATGAGGCCTCAACCATCCGGGCAGCGGCTTGAGATGGGTTCGAAGCGTGCTCGATCCTTGCCGCACAAGCTGTCCGTGCCCGGTCGGGCAACCGCCACGACCGCCCCTTCACGGAAGCGGAGACACCCATGCCTCAGCCCACCGACTCCACCCTGCTGCGGTACGCCGAGGTGCAGCGGTTCTACGCCCGCCAGATGCAGCAACTCGACCTGGGCAAGGCCGAGGCCTGGGCGCAGACGTTCACCACGAACGCCCTCTTCGACGTACCGACCCTCCCCGAGCCGGTACGCGGCCGCGCCGGCCTGATCGCCGCGGCGGACCGCGCCCGCACCCAACTCGCCGAGGCCGGCGAACGCCACCGCCACTTCATGGGCATGATCGACGTCCTGGAACGCCCCGACGGCACCCTGGACGTCCGCTCGTACACCACGGTCTACGCCTCGGTGATAGGCGGCACGTCCCGGGTGCACCGGGTGTGCGTGTGCGAGGACGTACTGGTCCGGGAGGAGGGGGAGCTGCGGGTGGCGAAGCGAAGGGTGACGAGGGACGACTTGGCCTGACGGGGGCTGTCAGGTTGATGAGCGGGGCGCAGAAGTCGTCGGTGCGCCAGCGCCCCTTTTAGGGGCGCTGGGAACTGCGCGACCAGCCACGACGCCGCCGCAGCCGAAAGACAACCCGTCCCCGCACCGCCAGCGCAGCTCACGCGTGGCAGTCCGGCAGCCCCCCGTGGTACTCGGCCATCTCCCGGAACAGCGCCCCCACATCAAGCGGCGCCCCCGCCTCCGCCCCGCCCGCCTCGGCGTAGGCCCGGTGAAGGTTGGGCACCAGCCGCTCCGCGTCCAGCAGTCCCGCATACGGCCCCGCCCCCTCCGCCCGCGCAAGCTCAAGCGGCGTCAGCCCAGCCGCGAGCCCCCGCTCAGCGAGCCGCACCAGCCACCGGAAGTACTCCTCGTCCGCGTCGATGAGCTCGGGCCCCCCGACCGCCCCGTGCCCCGGCACCACGGTCACCGGCTCCAGCGCCCGCAGCCTGCGCAACGCGTCCAGCGACCCGGACACCGACCCCATGAGACAGAACGGCATGACCCCGTTCATCACGACGTCCCCCGTGAACAGCACCCGCTGCCGGGGCAGCCACACGGCCGTGTCCCCGGTGGTGTGCGCGGCGGGCCCGAGGTGAATCAACTCGACCCGGTCATCACCCACATGCAGCGTCAGGCTGTCGCGATACGTCAGATGCGGCAGCGTAGGCGCGACGTCCCCCCACTCGACACCGGGCCACAACGTGGTCAGACCGAGCCCGGCCGCCGCCATGTCCGTACGGGCGTTCTCATGCGCCACGACGAGCGCCTCGGGAAAGTAGCGATGCCCGAAGGTGTGGTCGCCGTGGAAGTGGGTGGTGACAAGGGTGCGAGGCGGCTCGGCGACGGTCCGCAGAACCTCGGCCCGCAGCCGCCGCGCCCGCCGCTCGGTGGCGGTCGTGTCGACCAGCACAGCCTGTCCGTCGGCGCCCACGACAAGCCCGGCGTTGTTCAGGCACCAGCCCCCGTCGGGCTGGACGTAGGCGAAGACACCGTCGGCGATCTCGGTGAGGGAATCCGCCAGGGTCAGGGACATGTCCGGCCTTTCGTGCCGTCGGGAAGCGACTCCCCGGCCACGCTCCCGCCCCCGGGTCGAGGGCGATTCGAGCACGGGTGAAACCGGACCGCCCCGGATTCCGCTTGTCACCGGCTCAAGGGCACCAATGCCTCTCCCCCACGTACGCCCTGCCAGACCTCGACGGCTTCTCCAGCCGTTCCTGAGAGCTTCACCGCACCCAAGTGCAAGCCCAGCGAACCGACTTCCGGGAGCAGAGCATGTCCGTGTCCGTCTCCGAACGCCCAGGAACCAGCGGCGGCCCCGGCGCGCCAGGCCCGGCCGTCCGCACCCCGCGTCCCGGTGTCGCCCTCGCGGTGATCGCCGGCTGCAACGCGATGATCCAGCTCGACGACCCCATCGTGAACATCGCCCTGCCCGGCATGCGTGCGGGCCTGGGCCTCTCCGCGGTCGGCGCCTCCTGGGTGCTCAGCGCGTATCTGCTGGCGTTCGGCGGGCTGCTGCTGCTCGGCGGCCGGGCCGGTGACATCCTGGGCCGCCGCAAGGTGTTCCTGACCGGGGTCGCCGTGTTCACGGTGGCCGCGGGCGCCCGCGCGCTGGCCCCCACCGACGAGGTGATGATCGCCGTCCGTGCCGTGCAGGGCCTGGGCGCCGCCTGTGCCGCGCCGAGCGGACTCGCGCTCCTGCTGAGCACGTTCGCGGAGGGCACGGCCCGTAAGAAGGCGATCGCGGTGTGCACGGCGGTCGGTGCCGTCTCCACCGCGGGCGGTCTGCTGCTGGCGGGCGCGCTGACCTCGCTCGGCTCATGGCGCTGGGTTCTCCTCCTCAACGTGCCGATCGGCGCGGCGATCCTGATCCTGGGCCCGCGGGTCCTCGAGGAGACGGCCCGCAACCGTGGCCGGCGCCTCGACGTGCCGGGCGCGCTGCTGTCCGCGGCGGCCGCCACCTCACTCGTCTATGCCCTCGCGCGGGCCGCCGACCACGACTGGAGCGACCCGACGGTGGCTGCCCCGCTGCTGTCCGGCCTCGTCCTGCTCGCCGTGTTCGCCGCCGTGGAGCGCCGCGCCGAGCAGCCGATCGTGGTGCTGCGCCTGTTCGCGGACCGGGACCGGCTGCTGGCGTATCTGGCGGTGCTGGCCGTGCCGGGCGCACTCGTCGGCGCGTACTTCTTCCTCAGCCAGTCCTTCCAGCAGGCGGGCAAGTCGCCGCTGGCGACCGCGTTCACGCTGCTGCCGATCCCGGTGACGATGGCCGTGATGGCGGGCGTGGCCGTCCGCGCCGAGCGGCTCCTCGGCCCCAAGCGCCTGATGGCGCTGGGCGCGACCGCACTCGCCGTCGGCAACCTGATGCTGGCCTCCCTCGACGACGTCGAGGTGATCCGGGTGGTCCCCGCCCTGATCCTGCTCGGCGCGGGCATGGCCTGCTGTGTGATCCCGCCGACCGTACTGGCCACTTCCCGCCTGCGCGCGGACGAGGCGGGCGCGGCCTCCAGCGTCCTCAACTCGCTCCAGGCACTGGGCGGTTCACTCGGCATAGCCCTGCTGGTGACGGCCTCGTCGGGCCACTCGGACTTCTCCGACGCACGGTCCGTGGGCTTCGCCACCGGAGCCGTGTTCGCGGTGGCCGTCCTGCTGGCCGCGCTCGGGGTCAGGCGGCCCGCGGACCGTCGACCGCAGCGCTGAACATCTCGGTCCGCACCCCGACCGGGGTGCGGCCGTAGGCGATCCGCGAGGTGATGCGCGCCCCGGCCGGAGTCCTGGTGACGACGGCCGCGGCGCGCGCCCGCATGAACTCCGCGACCGGCCCGCCCTTGCCGAAGAACGCCATGGACTGCACCCGCTGCATCCGGGTCACGGCCTCGGCGACGGGCCGCCGCTCCGCCTCGAACGCACCGAGCCGCTCCCGTCGTACGTCGCCGTCCGCGAGGGCGTCGACGAGTACGGGGTGCAGGACGGCGGCGTCCTGGAGGGCGAGGTTGATGCCCTGGGCGCCGAGCGGTCCGTGGGTGTGGGCGGCGTCGCCGAGCAGGACGAGTCCGTCACGGGTCCAGGTGGCGGCGTCGGCGGCGAAGACGTCGAGCAGCGACAGCTCGGACAGGCCGGTCAGATGCGTGTGCAGCAGATCCGCGTACTGCGGGAGCGCGGCGGCCAGTTCACGCCGTACGCCGTCGATGCCCTGCTCGGCGACGCGGCTCCAGCCGCCGTGCGGCAGGGTCCAGCCGATCCGCAGCCGGTCGGGATACGTGTCGTGGACGAGGACGGCGGCCTTCCCCGCCCGGTGGATGCGCACCCGCCCGGTGGGCTGCCCGGAGGCGGGCAGGGTGAACCAGACGACGTCCTGGTCGAAGACCTCCCGGCGGCCGGAGTCGATCCCGGCGAGCGTGCGGGTCTTGGAGAACCGTCCGTCGGCGCCAACGACCACGGAGGCCCGTACGGTCACCTTGCGGCTGCCGGGCCGGTTGACCACGGCGCCGGTGCAGCGGCCGTCGTCCTCGACGAGCGCGCCGATGCGGTGCCCGTCGAGGTAGGTGAAGCCGGGCAGCCGCTCGCAGGCGGCGAGGAGTTCGGCCAGCAGATGCGGCTGCGGCAGAGCGAGCAGCCGGTTGTGGGGCGCGGGCAGCCGGCGGTAGTCGATGTCGAGGAGCAGCCGGTCCCGGTTGAGGACCTGGAACCCGTCGAGAGCGCGCGCACCACGCGCCGACGCCCCTTCGAGGACGCCCAGCTGGTCGAGGACGAGCTGCCCGCCGGGTTGCAGGATCTCGCCGTGGAAGTCACGGCGGAGGGAGGTGCTGCGCTCCGCGAGGGTGACAGTGACTCCGGAGCGCAGCAGCATGAGGGTCAGCGCGAGCCCGGCGGGCCCCGCGCCGACGACCAGTACATCGGTGTGCATGGTGACGTCCTGCGACGGGGACCGGTGCATGGCTAGGCCGTCGCCCGGGCCGCGAGGAGTTCGTTGACGAGCTCCAGGTACTGACGGGGCGTCTCGGCCTCGTCGATGGCCTCCTCATCGAACGTGATCTTGTAGTCCCGCTCGATACGGCCGGTGGTCTGCAGCATGGCGAGGGAGTCGTAGCCGAGATCGAGGAAGGACTTGTCGAGGATGTCCCCCTCAAGGTCGGTCCACTCCTCCTCCCCCGCGCACTCACGCAACAGCGTGACCAGGTCGGTCAGTTCCAGACGCTCCATCGTGTTCTCCTCGGTGAGTTGTACAAGTGCGATGCCCCAGGCGGGGTGCAGTGGTCTCATGGGGCCGCGCGCAGCACGACCGCGGAGTTGAACCCGCCGCGCCCGCGCGCCAGGACCAGCGCGGTGCGCAGGGCACCCTCGCGGGGGACGCCGACGACGAGGTCGACCGGGCAGTCGGCGGCGGGTTCCCGGGTGCCGGGGGTGGGCGGGACGACCTGATCGCGCAGGGCGAGCAGGGCGGCGGCGAGGTCGAGTGCGGAGCCGCCGGCGAGGAGCCGTCCGGTCATCGCCTTGGGCGCGGTGACGGGCACCGCGTGCGCCCCGAACAGCCCGGCGATGGCAGCGGCCTCGGCCCGGTCGGCGCCGCGCTCCCCCGCCGCGTCCGCGAACACCACGTCCACATCGCCGGGTTCGACCCCGGCATCGGCGAGCGCGAGCCGCGCCGCATCCCCCAGCCGGGGCGTCCCGGCACCGTCGAAGGTGGCCGCGTACCCGGCGAGCGACCCGTACACCCGGGCCCCGCGCTCCCGAGCACTGTCGGCGTCCTCCAGCACGAGCATCGCGCCGCCCTCCCCCGCGACATGCCCGCCGGCCTCGGCGGCGAAGGGCAGATAGGCCCGCTCGGGATCTTCGACGGTGGACAGCGCCCCGTCCGCGAGATGAGCGGCCCACCCCCACGGGCACAGCGCCGAATCGGCACCCCCGGTCACGACGAGCCGCGCCCCCTTGCGGAGTTGACGCCGGGCCTGCGCGGCCGCGTCGAGCCCGCCCGCCTGCTCGGACACCAGCACCCCGCTCGCACCGCGTGTGCCGTGCCGGATGGAGATCTGGCCGGTGTTGACGGCGTTGAACCAGGCGAACGCCTGATAGGCGCTGACGTGCTTGGGCCCCTCGCTCCACAGCGCCTGCAATTCACGCTGCCCGAACTCGAACCCGCCGGCCGAGCTGGCGGTGACGACGCCCGCCGCGTACTCGGGCAGTTTCTCCAGGTCGGCGCCGCAGTCGTCGA
Source organism: Streptomyces sp. NPDC046909 (assembly GCF_040644695.1). NCBI lineage: Bacteria > Bacillati > Actinomycetota > Actinomycetes > Kitasatosporales > Streptomycetaceae > Streptomyces > Streptomyces sp. NPDC046909. The sequence continues at coordinate 108,181 of NZ_JBEYXC010000026.1, forward strand.
GGGCTTCCTTGGCCATGGCGAGGGCGAGCCGGGTGACCCGGTCGGTCTGCGGCAGCAGCCTGCCCGGCACATGCTCCTCGTCGGCGAACCCGCGCACCTCGCCCGCGATCCGCACCGGATACCCGGAGGCGTCGAAGCGGGTGACGGGCCCAAGAGCGGTCTGCCCCTTGAGGGCGGCGGCCCACCAGGCGGCGGTGCCGAGCCCGCCGGGTGCGGCGACGCCGACCCCGGTGAATACAGCGGTGCCGGTCACGCGGCCTCCTTCAGCCGGGGTGCGGTGAGCACCATGGCGCTCTGGAATCCGCCGAACCCGCTGCCGACGCTGACGACGGTGTCGGTGCGGTGCTCACGGGCGGTCAGCGGGGTGTAGTCGAGATCGCAGGCCGGGTCGGGCTCGTGCAGGTTGGCGGTGGGCGGCACGGTGTCGTGCGTAATAGCGAGCGCACAAGCAGCGACCTCAAGCGACCCGATCGCGCCGAGCGAGTGCCCGATCATCGACTTGATGGAGCTGACGGGGATCTCGTAGGCCCGCGCCCCCAGGCTCTGCTTGAACGCGGCGGTCTCGTGCCGGTCGTTCTGCTTGGTCCCGGACCCATGCGCGTTGACGTAATCAACGGCGGAGGGATCGACCCGCGCCTCGTCGAGGGCCAGCCCGATGGCCCGGGCCATCTCCTCACCGTCGGACCTGAGCCCGGTCATGTGATAGGCGTTGCTGAGACTGGCGAACCCGCCGATCTCGGCATACACCCGCGCCCCACGCCGCAGCGCATGCCCGGCCTCCTCCAGAACGAGAACGGCCGAGCCCTCCCCCAGCACGAACCCGTTGCGGCTGCGGTCGAAGGGCCGCGACGCCGTACCGGGCTCGTCGTTACGGGGGCTGGTGGCCCGAATGGCATCGAACGAGGCGACGGAGATCGGCGATATGGGCGCCTCGGTGGCCCCGGCCAGCATCACATCGGCGCTGCCCTCCCGGATCAGCTCCACGGCGTGCCCGACCGAGTCGAGCCCCGAGGTGCAGCCGGTGGACACCATGGCGACGGGCCCCTGCGCCCCGGCGTCCCGGGCGACGTCGGCCGCCATGGAGCTGGGCACGAAGTAGTCGAACAGATGCGGTACGGCCTTGCTGTGGTCGACCGCCCAGTGGGCTCCCCGGTCGCTGACGACGGCGTACTCCCGGTCGAGCCCGGTGGTGCAGCCGACGGCACTGCCGAGGGTGACCCCGCACCGCAGCGGATCGAGCCCGTCGGCGACACCGCTGTCGCCGAGGGCTTCCCGGGCGGCGACGAGCGCGAACTGCGCGGCCCGGTCGAGGCGTTCGGCCTCCTCGGGGGTGAAGCCGTGCTCGGCGGGGTCGAAGTCGGCCTCGGCGGCGATGCGCGAGCGGTACCCGGTCGCGTCGAAGAGGGAGATGGGACGGGTGGCGGTGCGGCCCGAGGTGAGCAGATCCCAGAACGCCTTCGTTCCGGTCGCTCCCGGGGCGACGACACCGATCCCGGTGATGACGACACGCCTCATCGGCTGTTCCTCACGGTCGTTCGCACAGGTGGCGGAGCAGGTGACGCCAGCCGTCGCGCGACACGGCACGCGCGCCCCACGATGCGGGGTGTCTGGCGTTCTCGTACGAAGAAGTGGTCGCCGGCGACGGTCCGCGAGACGACCGGAGCGGTGCTCCAGCGCTGCCAGCCGGCCAGGTTTCCCGGGGGCGCGACGGCGTCGTCCGCACCGCCGAGCACGAGCAGCGGCACGTCCAGCGGACCGCCGGTGGCGGGGTCGACGGCGGACGCGCGCAGGGCCGCGGCCAGCTTCAGGTCGTCGCGGAGCACGGGCAGCACGACCCGGTGCCACACGCCGCCGGGGGCGGTCGCGGGATCGTCGGGGGCCAGCCCGAGGTCGGTGAGGAGGGCGACGAGCCGGTCGTCGGGAGCGTCGGCCGCGTCCATCAAGGCGGGCGGGCCGTCCGGCGAGGGTATGGCGCCGAGGCCGACGAACGCGGGCTTCGGGAGCCCCTTGTCGGCGAGGACCCGGGCGAGGGTGTAGGCGACGAGCCCGCCGAGGCTGTGCCCGTAGAGGGCGAACGGCCCCTGTTCGGGGCGGTGTTGCCGGAACACGTCGAGGAAGGCGCCGACGAGTCCGTCGCGGTCGGTGATCCGGGCTTCCCGTCGGCGGATGCCCCGCCCCGGCAGGGCGAGCGGCACGATCTCGACGTCCGTCCCGGCCGTGTCGGGCCAGCGGCGGAAGCAGTCGGTCCCGGCGCCGGCGTGCGCGAAGCAGTACAGCGTCACCGGCCGGTCGGCGGGCATGCGCGACCTCCTTCGGCGGCCCCCGTTGCGCCTCGGTCGAGGCGTTCCTCCGTTCGAGGCTCACCGACGGACCTGGAGAAGCGCTCGAAAACCCGTCAGGCGACGGCTGGAGGAAGGAAGGGACGAAGGAGCAGCACGGACAACGATCCGGAAGGACCAGGTCCGCACACCCCATGGCGTGAAACCGCCGCTCCCACGCACTCGCGACGCGGCGGTCGTCGCGAGGGTGGGTGTCAGGCGGCGAAGAGGTCGAAGGTCGAGGTGCGCCGCGGCCCCGCCAGCACGTCCAGCTGCGGGTCGACGGAGAGCATGGCCTGGTGCAGCCGCTGCAACTGAGGAGAGGGTTCGACACCGAGCTCGTCGATGAGCCGCATCCGCAGCTTGCGGTAGACCTCGAGGGCCCCGGCCTGCCGCCCGGACCGGTACAGCGCCACCATGACCTGCGAGTGCAGCCCCTCGTGCTGAGGATGACGAGCCGTCAAGTCAGTCAGTTCGGCGATGAGTTCGGCATGCCGCCCGAGCCTCAGATCGGCGTCGATACGCCGCTCCACGGTGACCAGCCGGCTCTCCTCCAGCCGCCTGACCTCGATCTCCAGGATCGGCCCGACACGTACGTCGACCAGCGCCGACCCCGTCCACAGATCGAGGGCGGCCCTGAACTGGTGAGCCGACACCTCGTTGTCCCCCGCCTCGAAGGCGGACTGTCCCTCCCGTGCGAGCCGCTCGTACTCGTGCACGTCGACGCAGTTCTCGGGGATCTGCAGCAGATACCCCCCGTGCCGGGTGGCCAGCACTTCTTTCGCGCTGCCGGGAGAGCTCGGGCCCATGGCGGTGCCCAGCCTCCTGCGCAGCTGGAGGATGTATGTCTGGAGGGTGGTGAGCGCGCTCTGCGGCGGCTCGGTCCCCCAGATCTCCTCCATGAGCATCGGAACGGGCATGACCCGTCCCGGATAGAGCGCCATCAGCGACAGGATCTGTCGCGGTTTGGCCGCCGTAGGAACGATCGATCCCCCGTTGACCTCGGCACTCAATGGACCCAGAACCTGAATCCTCACGGTGTCCTCCGTAGTGGTCGAGCTCTCTGTCCTGTTCCTTTCGTTGGCCAGAAGTCTGTGCCGCGAGCCACGCTAGCCGGGCCCGTTTCCAGCAAGCGAAGTCCTGTAGCGGACCTCTAGCCGACCTCCAAGTGCGGTATTGCCAAAGGGAGTTGGACCACTAGAGAACGCTTGTACAAATACTCGGAGTGAACTCCTGATTCCACACTCTTGCTGACTGCACGGATATCGTTCCACGCATTCCGACTCACATTCGGGGTACCGCTGTTCGGACGGAGGCGCGATGAAATTCACCGGCCCTGAACCGGGCGGCCCGCAGGCGCCCGGCACAGGCGGTGGGCTGCGGCTCTTCGTGTTCCCGCACGCGGGAGGCTGGAGCCTGATGTTCCAGGACTGGCCGGACCGCTTTCCGCCCGACTGGCAGGTACGGGCCCTGGACGCACCGGGCCACGGAACCCTGCTGGACACCCCGCCGATCTCCGACGCTGGGGACCTCGTCACGTATTTCCTCGACCGGCTCGCCCCGGAAATCACCGATGACCGCACTCCGTTCGCGTTCTTCGGCCACAGCATGGGATCTCTGGTCGCCTACGAGCTGACCCGCCGGATTCTGGCGGAAGGGCTGACTCCGCCGGTGTGGCTGGGAATCTCCGCCTTCAGCGCCCCGCACCCGGACGACAAGACCCCCGAACTCCTCGACGAGGCCCTCTCCGACACCCGTTTGCGCCACCAGCTGGCCGCGCTCGGCGGCACCCCGCCCCAGGTGCTCGACGACCCGTACCTGTGGAAGGTCTTCGCCCCCGCCATCCGCGCCGACCTCGCCGTGCTGCGCGGCCTGCGCACGGCACCGCCCACCCGGCTCCCGGTCGCCCTCTCCGCCTTCGCCGGCGCCGACGACCGGGCGGCACCCCCCGCGAGCATCGCGCCATGGGCCGAGCGCAGCGCACACTTCCTCGGCCTGCGGGTCCTGCCCGGCGGCCACTTCTACTTCCAGGACGACCTCGACGCCCTGGCCGCCCAGGTCACCGCCGATGTGCACACGGCGCTGCGGACCCGGGGCGCGGTCGCGGGCATCCGATGACCGGGGCGGACACCGAGTTCCGCCTCCTGGGCCCGCTGGAGGTGCACCACCCGCGCACCGGACGACGGGTCGTACCGCCGGGCGCCAAGCAACGGGCCCTGCTGGCCACGCTGGTGGTGGAGGCCGGACACACCGTCTCCGTGGAACGTCTCGCCGACGAACTGTGGGGCGCCCACCCACCCCGCAGCGCGGCCAACGCCGTACAGGCCCACGTGGCCCGGCTGCGCAAACTCCTCACCCCGCAGGACGGCCCGGCACCCCACGAGACGATCGTGACCGAGCCCACGGGCTACCTCCTGCGCCTCGGCGAAGCGACAACGGACGCCGATCACTTCCGCCGTCTGTCCACGGAGGGCCGCGCCGCGGCCGCCTCCGACCCCGACCGTGCGGCGGCCCTCCTGGACCGAGCCCTGTCCCTGTGGCGGGGCCCGGCGCTCGCGGACTGCCGCGGCGGCCCCCTCTGCGCGGCGGAGGCCGACCGGCTGGAGGAGCAGCGCCTGCTGGTCCTGGAGGCGTTCTACGAGGCGAGACTGCGCTCGGCACGCTCCGACGGCATCACCGGCGAGTTGGAGCGGCTGGCGGAGGAGCACCCCCTGCGGGAACGTTTCTCCGACCTGTTGATGGTCGCCCTGCACCGCGCCGACCGCCGCTCCGAAGCCCTCGCCGTCTACGAACGCGTACGCCGCCGCCTCGCCACCGAACTCGGCGTGGAACCCGGCCCGACCCTCCGCGGCCGCCGCGAGGCCCTGCTCCGCCACGGCCCGCACCCCTCCCCCGTACCGGACGAGGACTGGTACGCGTACGAGGACTACGCGCAGGACCTGGCCTACGACGACCCTGCGCTGCGGGCGGCCGAGATGGCACGCATCGGCCGCCGCCTGGAGGAGCTGTCGCACGAACTGCGGGAACTGACCCGCCGCTTCGAGGCCCTGCGAACAGCCCGCCCCACGACCGCCCCGCTCAACTAAAGGCACCGGCCCGCCGAAACGGACCCGGCTCCCCGCTCAGACCGTGGTCGTCGCCCCGGCCAGCGACGTACCGCCGAGCGGCTCGGGCAGAGTGATCCGGCGCGGCGCCGACCGCCCCCAGGGAAACCCGTGGTGCAACTGCAACACCGGATCCTGCCCGTCGGCGGCCTGTACGGCGACGGCGACCAGCACATCCGGGACGGGCTCCAGTTCGATGAACCGCCACAGCCCGGCCTGGTCGTCCGCTGGCGGCCGGAACCCCTGCACCCCGCGGTCCTCGGCCAGATCGAAGGCGAACTCGTCGAAGGGCAGCCCGAGTCCGAGGCCGCGCGCCTTGGAGTAGGCCTCTTTCAGCGTCCACAGCCGCAGCACGCGCCGGTCGCGCGAATGCCCCGGCGCGGCGCGGGCCACCCACTCCCGTTCCTCGGGGGCGAAGGTGTCCACGATGGTGTCGAGGGCGTTGGCGTCCCGCCCCAGCCGCTCGACATCCACACCGATCCGCTGCCCGCGCATCACGCCGAGCAGGTTGTAGCCGCTGGCGTGGGAGAGATTGAAGTCGAGTTCGGGCCCGCCCCGAGGCAGACCCCCGTCAGGCATTTGCAGAAAGGGCCGCCCGCGCGAGGACCGGAAGATGACGAGCTCGGCCTCGGCCAGTCCGGCCTCCAGCGCGAGCGCACGCCGCACCAGGGTGTGCGCGACCAGGTACTGGCGCCGGTCGCGTTCGAACAGGAACCTGCCCGCGATCTCCTGCTCGTGCTCGTCGAGCCAGTGCGTGGCGAGCACCCCGGCGATGGCGGGCGCGAGGTCGTCGTTGGCGCAGATCCACAGCTTCACCGGTTCGGGCAGAGTCCGCCCCCGGTCCTGTCCGGTGATCGTCATCGTGTCCGCTCCGCAGCCGTGCCCGTCCCGACCGCGCCGTCCCCGCCGAGCCACAGCGACCGGGGCCGCAGCGCACTCGTGGGCAGCGGCACCACCGGCCCGGCCGGGATCGCGACGCGCGTGATGTCGACCCCGGCCAGCCACAGCCGGGTCAACTGCTCGAAGCGGTGGCCGTGCCACAGGGCGGTCAGGTAGTCGCGGGTCTCCGGCAGGTCGTCGAGAAGGGGTGGGCCACCCGGCCGCTGCCGGGTGTCGCAGGAGCGGGCGAGCCCCGCCGCCGGTCCGGACCGCCGGGCACGATCGACGGCGGCCCGCGGATCCTGTACGAAGTCGTCGAGCGCGGTGGCCAGTTGGGCACTGTCGTGGACGGTCATGGCGAGCCGGCAGTCCAGGACGGCCCGCCCGGACCGCAGCTCCCGGGCCAGCGCACCAAGTCCGGGCAGCGCACCGGCAGGCCGTCCACGAGCGGTGAGCCAGTCGGCCAGCCGCCGCGCGGTGTCGACCAGATGCTCAGGGGTGGGCGCCGACAACAGCACCAACTGCGGCTGCCCGTCGCCTTCTTCCGGCTCCGCGAGGACGCCCGGTTCGGCCGCCAGATACTCCTCGACGACCGCCCGCGCCTCAGTACCCGAGGCACCGCGCACCACGACAGAGGCCCGACGCGGAAATTCGCCCCCGTCGGCCCGCCGCGGCCGCTCCCAGGAACCGGCCCCGCCCTTCTCCCCCGCACCGGCGAGCGTCCCGCCGCGCGCCTGGAGCACGGCCCGGGTCAGCGCCGCGACGCCGGTGGCGGCCCCGGCGTCCCCGACCTCGCCGCGCACGGTCCGTCCGGACTCATGCAGCGTGCCGCCCTCGGCGGGAGGAGGCCCGACGAACAACTCCTGCTCGTGGAAGCCGACATGGCCGTCGTCATCGCCGTACCCCGCGCTGCGCCCGAGGTGAGCGACCGAGGTCGACCGGATGACGGCATGGATGACATCCCCGTCCTCCTGCGCGGCGGCGAGCGGCTTCAGCAGCACCGCGCCGACCCCCTCCCCCACGCCCGGCGCCTGGCGCGACGGATGCAGACGCAGTTCGACGGCGCCGACGAGGGCCGCGCCGCACTCGCCGGACCGCAGTGCGCCGAGCGCCTGGTGCAGGGCGACGAGGAAGGAGGCCTCGCCGGCGTCGACGCACTGGCTCGGGCCGCTGAGGTCGAGCAGTGCGGACAGCCGGCCCGGCAGGCTCGCGTGACCGTCGGCGGGCAGGGGCCGTCCGGGGCTCCACTGTCCGGCGGCGAGCAGCAGATAGTCGTGGGAGCCGATCCCGGCATAGACGCCGAGGCTGCGTGGCCGTCCGGCCGCCGACACGAGCGCGTCGAGCCGGGCGCCGGTGCACCCGGCGGCCTCCAGGGTCTCCCAGGCGGTGTGCAGAAAGAGCCGCTCCTGAGGATCGGTCAGGACGGCTTCGTCATCGGTCAGTCCGAACAGCGCCGTGTCGAACTCGTCCACGCGCTCCAGGAAATGCCCACGGTCCTCGGCGCTCCCGGCGTCCCGTCCCGCGGGCGCGGCGGCCGCGGTGTCCCGCCCATCAAGGAGGTTCTGCCAGAACGTCTCCAGGTCGGGGGCCTGCGGATACCGCCCGCCGATCCCGATGACGGCGATCCCGTCGTCGACCGGCGCGTCGGCCCGCACGGACACCGAGGGCACCTCGCCCTCGGACGGCACGCCGACGTCCACGGCCGCACTCGTGTCCACCGCCAGGCCGGCACGATCCGGTCCTCCGGGGGCAACTCCCCCGGACGGCTCGGAAGTAGGCGCGGGCGTGGGTGCGGGTGCGGGCCGGGTCTCAGCAGGAGCGAGCGGTGTCCCCGTGAGGAGGGCCACCGCGCTCTGCCGGTCCAGGCTGCCGTTCTTGAACCTGGTCAGGATCTCCCTGTTGTCCATACCGCCGTGCGCTCCGTCTCAGGCTGCCCGCGTCGCCAGCAGCGCGGCTGCCTCGTCGACGCTGAGCAGGTTGTCTCGAACCGCGTCGAGCACCGCTTCGAGGTCCGTCGAGCCCGCGGCGTCGGACTGGTGGTGCGTCCGGGACCGCAGGGCCGACCCCGGCAGGGTCCGCGGGGCCGGTGCGGCGGGCAGTCCGGTGCGGGCGGCGACGTAGGCCGCCATGGCGTTCAGGCTGGGGTGGTCGTAGAGGGTGACGGCCCGCTCGTCGAGGCCGTAGGTGCGGTTGACGACGGCCACGAACTCCGCGCCGAGGATGGAGTCGAGGCCGAGGAGGTTGAACGCGGCGTCGGCGTCGATGTCCCAGGGCTCGCAGCACAGGATCCGGGCGAGTTCCTTGCGCAGCACGTCGCCGACCTGCTCCGAGCCGACCTGTGACGGGGGTACGGCCACGGGGGCGGGTGCCGGTGCGGGCTGCGGGCCCAGGACGCCGAGCTGGGGGGCGACATGGCGGGCGAACGCGGCGGGTGTGGGGTGGTCGTAGAGGGCCGTGACCTTGATGCGGGTGCCGTAGCGCGCGTTGACGACGGCCACGAACTCGACGGTCAGCATGGAGTCGAGACCGAGGAGCTGGAAGGGCTGCTCGGGGTCGATCGCCTCGGCTTTGACACCCAGGGCGTCGGCCAGCACGGTGATGAGCTCGCCGAGCAGGTCGGCACCACCGGGCGCCGGGTGCGCCGGCTGCGGTGCCGTACGCGGGTCGCTGGTCATGGTGGGCCTCTCCAAGGGTCGGTCCCGGTCTACCTGGAAATTCTCTGCTCACCCGGGTCGGCCGCACATCGCCGTCTGCGGTGAACCCGGGCCCGCTGGATGGCTCCTGGGAGGGGGTCGGACCTTGCCGTACTACTCCGAAGGAGTGAGACCGCCAGGAGGCCGCTCAGTCCTGACGGCCACCGGTGGCCGGTTCCCTCATCCCGCGGCCACCGGTGGCCGGGTCCTTCGCGGGTGCCGAGGTCCGGTAGGCGGCCTCGGCGCCCGGCGGTACGAGGATCGGCAGCATCAGGTCCCACAGCGCGCCGATCCGCCCGGACAGTTCGTCGTACGTCATGCCGCCGCGCGAGAGCACCTCGATGCCGCACAGCGCGGCGTCGACGAGGGTCTCGGCGCCTTCCTCCACGGCCGGCTGCCGCAACTCCCCCGCGGTGCGCGCCCGTTGCAGCAGGTGCCGGCCGGCCGCGATGCACGTCTGGTGGAATCCGGGGCCCGTCGGCCGGTCGTTCCCGGCCTGCTCCCCGGTGATCCGGTAGGCGGCCCGCAGCATCGGATCCTCCTGGAGGGTCCGTGCCAGCCAGTGGGTGAGGTCGATGAGCGCCTGGAGCGGTGTGTGCCGGCCGTCGGCCGCGGCCCGCAGCACCTCGCCCACCAGGTGGTGGCCCCGCTGCCGTACCGCTTCCGCCAGGTCCTCCTTGGAGGCGAAGTGGAAGTACAGCGCCCCCTTGGTCACCCCGGCCGCATCGGCGATGTCGATCAGGGTGGCGTTCGCGTATCCCTTGAGGTCGAACATCTCCGCCCCGGCGTGCACCAGCCGACGGCGGGTCTTCTCGGATCGTTCCTGCACTGGTCCCCCCGGACAGCCCGTCGTCATCTCACACCTGCGCTACACGGCCCCTGCCCGTTCCGGCAGGCGGCAGTTGGGATGTCGCGGGTGTCTGGTGGTCCATGGACAGCGGGGTCTCGGAGGCGGCCATCAGGATCGACTGCTGGAGCCGGCGCAGCCGCGCCGAGGGCTCCAGGCCGAGATCCCGTACGAGGGTGCCGCGCAGCCGGTGGTAGACGTCGAGCGCCTCACCGCGCCGGCCCGAGCGGTGCAGGGCCAGCATGAACTGGGCGTGCAGGTTCTCGTGGGTGCGGTAGCGGCTGGTCAGCACGGTGAGTTCGGCGAGCAGTTCGCGGTGCCGACCGAGCCGCAGGTCGGCTTCGATGCGCTGGTCGAGGGCGCACAGCCGGCTCTCGTCGAGGCGCTTGGCCTCCATCTGCAGCTGGTTGCCGGTCTGTACGTCGGCGAAGGCGGCGCCGGTCCACAGGCTGAGCGCCTCGCGCAGTTTGCGGGCGGCGCCGGGGAAGTCCCCCGCGTCCATGGCCCGGTAGCCGGTGCCGGCGAGCCGCTCGAACTCGCGGACGTCGCTGGTGCCGCCGCCGGTGACGAGGAGGTAGCCGCCGGGTGAGGTCACCAGGACGTCCTTGGCGCTGCGGGCCGGCTCGCCCTCGTCGGGTGCGTCCTTCTCCAGCGCGACGGTGATGAGTTCGCGCAGCTGCAGTACGTAGGTCTGCAGGGTGGTGCGGGCGCTGCGCGGCGGTTTGGCCGCCCACAGCTCCTCGATGAGCCCCGCGACCGGCACCACCTGGTCGGCGTGGAGCGCCAGGAGGGCAAGAACCTGGCGAGGTTTGGGTGCGGTCGGGGCGATGGATACCCCGTTCTCCCTGACGTCCAATGCGCCTAGTACGTCGATGTCCACGCCGTCTCCCCCTACTCCGTGTGGTGTCCGGGTGTGATGTCCGGCAGTAGTCAGTAAAAAACAGCACGGACGGTTTGTCAATATCAAACCGTCCAAGCTGTTTTATTAGATCCACCTAGACTGCCTCTTGAGTCCAAGTGGATCCATCTGACCAGGGAGAATGGAAAGATCCACAGCGCGGACGCCGCAGCAAAACGGCTCACTTCGAGGGATGAACCCCAGGAGAATCAGCCCGGAGTCAAGCGCATCAGGATCATAAAGAGACCGGATGCGCTGTTTAGGTTCGGCCGGTCATCGTCACCGGCGTCCCGCTGGACACCAGCCGGCTCAGCGTGGCGGCCGACGCCAGCCGCGGCAGCAGGAGATCCCAGAACTGCACGAGCGTGGCCGCGGCCATCCACGTACGGTCGTCCGCGCCGAGCTGCTCGAACCCCACCGTCGCCGCCACCACCGCCACCGAGGCATCGGCCGCGGACACGCCCTCGGCGAGCACACCCTCGCGCTCGGCGTCCTTGAGCACTTCTTCCACCCAGCTCTGCCACTGCCCGCGCAGGTCCACGGTGTCCTCCCGGCGCGGCGTGCCACTGCACAGCTCGAACCCGGCCCGGACCACGACATCCTGGTCCAGCCGCCCCATCAGGGCGTGCGTGGCGTCGATGAGCTGCTGCAACGGATCCCCGCCGGCCGGCCGGTCCGAACCGACGACGGCCCGGAGCCCGGCGGCCGCCTCGTCCTCCACGGCGCGGGCCAGGGCCTGCTTGCTCTCGAAGTGGAAGTGCAGCGCGCCGTTGCTCACACCGGCCCTTCTGCTGATGGAGGTCAGCGACGCCACGACGAAGCCGTCCTGCGCGAACACCTCGGCGGCTGCCTGTACCAAGGCCTGCCGTGTGCGCGCGGCTCGCTCCTGCTTCACCATGACCGTTCTCCTGACTGAGGACGGCCGGTCATGTGACCGGCCGTCCCTCGATTCGTGCTTCGTACAGCGGCTTACTGTGGGGGGTTGCCGTGCTTGCGGGAGGGCAGATCCGCATGCTTGGTTCGGAGCATCGCGAGGGAACGGATGAGCACCTCGCGGGTCTCGGCGGGATCGATGACGTCGTCGACCAGTCCGCGCTCCGCCGCGTAATAGGGGTGCATGAGCTCGGACTTGTACTCCTTGACCATGCGGGCCCGCATCGCCTCGGGGTCTTCGGCCTCGGCGATCTGGCGGCGGAAGATGACGTTAGCCGCACCCTCCGCGCCCATCACGGCGATCTCGTTCGTCGGCCACGCGTAGGTGAGGTCCGCACCGATGGACTGACTGTCCATCACGATGTACGCGCCCCCGTACGCCTTGCGCAGGATCAGCGAGATCCGCGGCACGGTGGCGTTGCAGTAGGCGTACAGCAGCTTCGCGCCATGCCGGATGATGCCGCCGTGCTCCTGGTCGACACCGGGCAGAAAACCCGGGACGTCCAGCAGGGTGACGATGGGGATGTTGAAAGCGTCGCACATCTGGACGAAGCGTGCGGCCTTCTCCGATGCCTCGATGTCGAGCACTCCCGCGAGGTTCTGCGGCTGGTTGGCGACGATGCCGACGACCTGGCCGTCGAGCCGGGCCAGCGCACAGATGATGTTCCGCGCCCAGCGCTCGTGGACCTCCAGGTACTCGCCGTCGTCGACGATCTCCTCGATCACCCGGGCCATGTCGTAGGGCCGGCTGCCGTCGACGGGCACCAGGTCCAGCAGGACCTCACCGCGCCGGTCGGGAGCGTCGCCGCCGCGGACCTTCGGCGGGGCCTCGCGGTTGTTCTGCGGCAGCAGGGACAGCAGGTAGCGCACCTCGGCGAGGCAGGTCTCCTCGTCGTCGTAGGCGAAGTGGCAGACACCGCTGGTCTCCGCGTGGACGTCGGCGCCGCCCAGCCCGTTCTGCGAAATCTCCTCGCCCGTCACGGCCTTGACCACGTCCGGACCGGTGATGAACATCTGCGAGGTCTCGCGGACCATGAACACGAAGTCCGTCAGAGCCGGACTGTAGGCCGCGCCGCCCGCACACGGGCCGAGCATGACGCTGATCTGCGGGATGACCCCGCTGGCTTTGGTGTTGCGCTGGAAAATGCCGCCGTACCCGGCGAGGGCGGAGACACCTTCCTGGATACGGGCTCCCGCGCCGTCGTTGAGAGACACCAGCGGTGCCCCGGTGGCGATGGCCATGTCCATGATCTTGTGGATCTTCGTGGCGTGGGCCTCGCCCAGCGCACCGCCGAAGATCCGGAAGTCATGCGCGTACACGAAGACCGTCCGGCCCTCGACGGTCCCCCACCCGGTGATGACACCGTCGGTGTACGGCTTCTTGGCCTCCAGCCCGAACCCGGTCGCCCGGTGCCGCCGCAGCTGCTCGACCTCGTTGAACGAGCCCGGGTCCAGCAGCAGTTCGATGCGCTCCCGGGCGGTCAGCTTGCCCTTGGCGTGCTGCGCCTCGGTCGCCTTCCCGCTGGGGCCGGCCAGCGCCTGTTCGCGGATCGCGCGCAGCTCGGCCGCGCGCCCGCGTATGTCAGTGAGCCTCGGCTCGATCAACGCCGGGGCAGTCGCCATCGCCATGTCAGGTGCCTTCCTGGGACAAGGCCGAGGAGGTCCCACCCCGGGTCCAGAGCGAACATCTTAACAAACCGCGTACGCGGTTTATGTTTTGTTGAGTGAAGAAATTCTTGAGGACCTGTGCAGCCGGGTCAGCGCCAGCCGCCAGGAGCCGTATAGGCATCGGACCGTCGCCACCAGCGGATCCCCGAAGCCGGCAGCTCCTCGACCGGTTCCTGTCCAGGCGCACGCAAGGCCAGCAGCACCGCGGTGAGGGCAGCCAGTTCGATGTCGTCGGGGTTGCCGCGCTCCACCCGGAGCAGGGCTTCTGTGCTCTTCATCCGACCGATTCCCCTTTTCTCGGACTGTGGGCCACGGTCGGACAGACCGCTCAAGAATCGCTTTGGGGCCGCTCGAGACCCAGGGGGGCGCGCCCGCTTCCGGCGCTTTTGGCGATGGCGGGAACTCTGCGTTCACCAGCGGTGTCCCCACCCGTTCGGCGGGGTCGGAAGAGTCACGAAACGCCCACGTGGTGACCCGTTCCAGAACACATTCAACGACCAGGGCAAGCACATACGGAACAAACCAGTCCAGTTCTAGTGGGCCTGGAGGGCTCGCCTCCGCTAGAAATTAAACCGGGTGGTATGTATCTTCACTTGCCTGAGGGGTTCACCTTCAGGAATCAAGCCATCGCGGCTCAGGGGGAACTATGTCTGCGAGCACGTTCCGCATCGACCGCGCGATACCCAGCGCGGAGCGCACCGAGAACGACAGTACGGTATCCACCGGGATCAGCGGCTTGCGCTACGCGTCCCTCACGACCACCGTGCCCAAGGAACTCGTCCACCGCGCCAGCGTCTCGGAAGTCATGCTCACGGACTGGGAGCGCAAAACCGACGACCACTTCGTCCTGACCGCCCAATGGCCGCGCCGGCATGGCTTCTTCACCACCGTGGACGACTGCCACGACCCGCTCATCGTCGCCGAGACGATCAGGCAGGCAGGCATCCTCCTGGCGCACGCGGAGTACGGTGTGCCCCTCGACCACCACTTCCTGATGTGGGACCTCGCGGTCGAGGTCAAGCCGCCGCACATGCTCGTCGACACCGCCCCGGCCGCGCTGACCATCGAGATCACCTGCATGGACGTCAAGCGCCGGCGCGGCGAGCTCTCCGGACTGCGCTACGAGGCCCTGATCTTCCGCAACGGGCAGCTGGCCGCCACCGGCGGTGCCCGCTTCACCTGCCTCTCCCCCGCCGTCTACCAGCGCGTTCGCGCTCCTCGGCCGGAGTCGGGCAGCTGGTCCCCGATTCCGCTCACCGCCCCGCTGGCACCGCAGGACGTCGATCGCCTGTCACCCACGGACGTGGTCCTCTCCCCCACCGGGCAGAAGGACCAGTGGCAGCTGCGAGTGGACACCCGCCACCCGGTGCTCTTCGACCATCCTGTCGACCACACGCCCGGCATGCTGCTGCTCGAAGCCGCGCGCCAGGCGATGGTCGCGTACCTGGGACGCCCCTGCCTGCCGCTCGGCGTCACCGCCGAGTTCCTGCGCTACAGCGAGCTGGACGCGCCCTGCCTCATCAAGGCCCACGCCGTGTCCGAACCGGGCTCCGGTGACGAGGAGCGCGTCCTCATGACCGGCCACCAGGAAGACACCCTTGTCTTCCAGGCTCTCGTGACCGTGGCGTCGCCCTCCGCGTAATCCGCTCGCCCTGACCTCTGCTTCGTCCTCCGCGTACGCGCGCACCGTCGAAGCCGTCGTCCACCGTGGTTGTCGCTGACGTCTTCCCTCGCCGACTGACCGACAACCAGACTGCTCTTTGAACATACCGCGCACCTGGTTTATTACCACAGCGGCGCCATCCACCACGTTCAGCAGCGTGCCCACACATCCGATGCGGTCCAACCCGGAGGCAGAACCATGGCCCTGCGTCACCTGCGTCTCATTGCGGTGAACATCGACGGAGTACTGCTGAACGACACCTTCAGCCCCGTCATCCACCGGTTCGTGGTCAAGCACGGCGGCATCTACACGGCCGAACTGGAGCGAGCGGTGCTGTCCCAGCCCCGGCTCCAGGCGGCCGCGGCGATCGGCGTCCCGGGATCCCCTCAGGAGGTGGTGGCGGCCTACTTCCTGGAGCGGGAGCGCTACCTCGCAGAACATCCCGTACACATCCAGGACGGCGCGGTCCGGCTGCTGGAGCGGCTGCGCGGTCTGGACATGCCCCTGATCTGCTACGGAGGGCTGGATCGGCCGCACTTCGACTCCTACCTGGGCGCGTACGCCGACCACTTCGAACAGCCGCAGTACGTGTGCACCGACGGTTTCCGTCCCGGAGTACGGGAGATCGCCGAGGATGTCTTCGGACTCCGCTGCGACCAGGTGCTGTTCATCGACGACGTGGCACGCGTGGCCGAGGCCGCGCGCACCCTGGGAGCCGCGTTCCTCGGGCATCCGAGCAGCTACGAGCACAGCTTCCAGCACCAGTTGATGCGCGAGGCCGGCGTACGGCACCTAGTCCGCTCGCTCGACGAGGTGGACGAGTCCTTGCTGCGGACGCTCGACTCCGAGGCGGCCGAGGGCACGATGTGGCGCGACTCGCCTCTTGCTGTGTGTGCGTGAGAGGGGCCAGAGAAGCGGAATCGGACCGTCTGGCCTGTTATTTGGCTCGATCGATCCTCGACCAGGATTATTTACGCCGGGAAAAAGTTGGCTGTTCAATGATCTCCGAGAAGGGTCCTGACCTGCTGGTTTACTGGCCCGACGCCCCTTGATCGCCAAGACCCGATGTGTGGCAGGGGCACGAAATACATGCCAGCCCTCATGCCATCCAGGCAAAGTGGCGGTAAGGTACCCGCTAGACGGTTTCTTTTAGGGTCTATCGCACCATGTAGAGGGACAGCTAGCTGAGGGAGAGCTCCGGTGGCTCAACAAGAACGCGCAATCCGGACTCGTCGTGCGGTTCTGGAAGCAGCTGCACATGTCTTCGCGGAACACGGATATGTCGCGGCAACGGTAGCGGACATCCTGAAGACCGCAGGGGTCACAAAGGGCGCGCTTTACTTCCACTTCGACTCGAAGGAAGCACTGGCCAAGGGAGTCCTGGAACTCCAGACGGACCAGCAGCTCCCCGCTCAGGAGACGAGACTGCAGGAGGTCGTGGACATCACCATGACGGTGGCCCACCGGCTGCCGGTCGACGCCGTCCTGCGGGCCGGCGCCCGCCTCTCCTCGGATCCCGTCGGTCGCGAACACTACGGAAGCGCCTGGACGTTGTGGGTGAGTGTGCTCACCGACCTGCTGTCCGAGGCACACCGCAACGGCGAGACCCTGGCTCATGTGGAGCCTCGCGAAATCGCCGAGCTGATCGTCGGCGCGTTCCACGGGGTGCAGCTCTTCTCACATCTCGAAACCAACCTGGTGGACGTGGAGCACCGTATCTCGGTCCTCATGAGCCATCTCATGCCGTCCATCGCTGCCCCAGCGGTTCTGCTGCGGCTGGACATGGCCCCTGACCGGGGAGCCCGCGTACTCGGCGAGGCGACCCGCACCACCGTCACGGTGGCCTGACAGCCCCTCAAACCTGATCGGCCAGGGGGCGCGCTTTCCTGGCTTCGCGTATGCCCTGCGGCCCCCGGTCAAGGGCTCCGCAGGGCTGCTTCAGCGGCAACAGCCCATAACGGCTTCCCGGAGGAGCGCCTCTAGAGCGGCAGCGTGCTCCCCAGCTCCCGCACCGCCGAGGACGGCGGCCCGCCCTCCGACCGCTCCGTCTTGAGCCCCTTGCTGCCCGGCCCCAGCGTGCGCGGATCCACCGCCTCGGCGGGCGCCCCCGTCGCGTACAGGCCCTCGGGATCGGTGTCGCGGTCGTGCGGCAGCAGCCAGAACACCCGGCGGCGGAAAGTGCCCGAGGACCGGGACGGTTTGGCGCCGGGCCCCAGGAGCGCGTAGCCGACCATGCGTCCGTCGCGGTGGTAGGCGGGTTTGCCGCGGCGCGTCGGCAGCCGGTCCAGACTCTGGCGTACGTAGTCGAGCGTGCTGATGTCCTCGAGCCAGACGAGGTCCGCCTCGTGAACGAGCTCGTCCTCGGCGATGAGAGCGCTCATGCTGTCTCCTCGTCGGCGACCAGTCCGATGCCCGGGTAGTACTTGCGCTGATTGGACAGGATCATCTCCTTGGGCGACGCCAGTCCCACCACTTCGCGGACCCGGGCTGCGAAGGCACGTGACGAGATGGCCGGGGCGCCCTCATTCTGGCACCACGTCCTGTAGGCCGCGTAGAGATGTGCCTGTTCCGTCCGGAGATCGCCCTCCAGCCGGCAGGACTCGGACAGGAATCGCCCGGTGTGGTCCTCGGTCTCCGCGTACGCCGTCGTCGCGATCCGCACCCGCTCGGTCCCCGTCAGGTTCTTCTCACCGCCCAGATAACGACGGGCGCCCAGGATCAGCCAGTTGAGGATGCCGGGGCCCTCCTCGGTGACGAGGATGTCCGCCAGGTTGTCGACCTTGCGGTCGTCTGGGACGACCCGCTCGAACGGGATCAGCCGCATGCGCCGCCAGAACGCGAAGCCGCCGGTGCCGACTTCGGGGCGGTGGTTGCCCAGCAGCCAGAGTTTGTGGGTGGGTTCGAAGCTGAAGAAGTCCTGCCGCATCCGGCGGGCCTTGATGCGGTCGCCGCCGGTCAGCAGCTTCACCCGGGCCTCGTCGAACCGGTCGCCCGGCTTGACCTCGCTGCACACGATGACGCGTCTGCCGTGCAGTTCGGCGAGATCGGTGGGGTGCCCCTCGTAGGGGCGGGCCATGAGGAATCCGGGCGGCGCGGCGTCGGCGTAGTCCCCCACCAGTTTCATCAGCACGTCCAGCAGCACCGACTTGCCGTTCTTGCCGGAGCCGAACAGGAACGGCATGACCTGGCCGCCGACGTCTCCGGTGATGGAGTAGCCCAGCAGCAGATGCAGGAAGTCGATCATCTCCGCGCCCTCGGGCCCGTCGCCGAAGGTGTCGGTGAGGAACCGGTCCCAGCGGGGGGTGGGCATCGTCTGCGGGGCCGCGGTGGTGGAGCGGGAGTGGAAGTCCTTGTTGGGGTCGGGCGTACGGATCAGTCCGGTACGCAGGTCGACGACACCGGCCGGGGTGCACAGCGCGTACGGATCGGCGTCCAGGCGGGCCGCGTTGAGCACCATGCCGGGCGCGGACCTGGCCTGGGCGAGCATCGCGTTCATGCCGCCGGTGCTCAGCGCCCGACGCCGGTGCTGCTGGAGTGCGGTGGAGGTGAAGACGCCCCGCGGGTCGGTGTTGGCGAGGGACTCCGCCAGGTCTCCGGCGGCCCACATCACCGTGTCGTCCTCGTCGATCTGCCAGCGGGTGCTGTCCCAGCGGAACCAGCCGAGGCCCGGCACGTGCCGGTAGTCGTTGGAGTAGAGCTTGACGAACAGTTTGGCGTTGCCGCGGTCGCTGAGGGTGTCGGGCAGCAGCCCGTCGGCAGTGGCCTCCCCCGCAGCGCTCGGGGTCTCCTCGTCCTGACGGAGGCGAGGCCGGGGCTGGGCGAGGATCTGCGCGGCGACGGCCTGGGGGTCGAAGAGGGTGCCGTCCTGTGGGAGGGACGTCATGCGCCGCCTCCCAGTGTCAGCGGCCGCAGCCGGCCCGCGTTCAGGCCGCTGCGGATGATGGCTTCGTAGCGCCGTTCCTGACCGGGCCTGGCGGCCTCGGCGACGTCCCGCAGCAGACGCTCGGCCTCGTCCGTCGCGAGACTGCCTCCGGCCACGAGTCCTCCTGCGGTGTAGGCGGCACGGTTCAACTTCTCGGAGAACGCGGCTCCTTCGGATACGACGGCGCAGGCGGCCACCTCCGCGAGCAGTGCGGCCAGCACGCGGTTCGCGGGCCCTTGCCCGCCGCTCGCCGCCAGCACGGCCTGACGGGCCCGTGGAGGCACCGGACGGGGCGTGGGGATGTGGGCGGGCGGCAGATGCCCGGTGCGCTCCAGTTCGCGCGCCAGCCAGCCGGGCAGCGGCGCGGGCTCACGTGCGGCGCCCACCGCCTCGTACACACCTGCCTCGGTCACGGTGCCCGGGGCGATGATGTACCCGCCGTGGGCCCGTACGTCGACCTGCCAGGCGAGCGCGCGGGCGCCGGAGCCGGTGGAGCACTGCCAGCGGTGCCCTGCGTGGGCCCGGTACCAGACGTGCAGCCCGCCGGAGGGGGTGCGGACGCGCAGGGTGGTGGTGTCGTCGGCGGGGCTGGTGTGACCGCGCAGTGCGGCCAGCACCCCGATCGTGTGGAAGCCGTTGGCCAGGCCGGTCAGGTCGATGTCGTCGGAGATGTCGATCCCGGGTAACAGCCGGTCCCTGCCGGGGAGTTCCCGTTCGTGCGCGTCGATGTCGACGACCACGAGGCCCGCGGGACCGCAGGCGATCCCGACGCCGAAGCCCGGGTTGCCGCCCCACCACTGCTCGATCCTGGCGAAGTCGAGCGTGGCTGCGTGAAACCCGTGGCACCAGCGACCGGCGGCCGTGCAGCCGCACGTCTCATGGCTGTGCCCGGACTGCCGGCAGGAAGGACAGTTCCCGGCCGGGGTCTTGCGCCCTGGCGACAGCGGATGGACGGGCCAGCCACGGCTCGCGCACCAGCGAGCTGTGGCGAGCGACCCGGTGACGGGAGCGGACAGCGTTGAATACCCAACCAAGTTCCGCAGCTCAGAGGCCATGCGCACCCCCCACCAGCGACCGAAGCGACTGAGCGACCGACACAGCCTAGCGAAGCACCTGGGGACCGAGAGCCTCATGGGAAAACAAAGATTCGAGTCAGTGCGCGAGGCCAGCGACTGAACGGGGAGAACCTCAGCGACCGAGCTCCTTCGGTCGCTGAGGTTCAGTCTCAGGAAAACCACAGGTCAGAGAGGCGTACAACCCAAAACAGCGACTGAAGCGACTGAAGGCCTCTATATATGACGCCCACGCGCACACACGCGCACGCGCTATGTCTTCATATACCCGGACCTTCAGTCGCTTCAGTCGCTGATCGGCCCTGGAGAACCCTCTGACCTGGGCTTTCTCTCCAGCGACCGAAAGCTACTCAAGCCGCCTTCAGTCGCTGGTCCTCAGTCGCTGTCCCCACTCCGGACTGATCGGCGACAGCGACTGAAGCCGCCCCCGGCCCGGACGTCAGCGACTCAAGCGGCTCTGAAGCCGGCCTGCAGCCCGCCCCCAACGAGCCCCGCCCCACAGCTCCGTCGGGTCCCGGGCAATCCCTTCGACGGACGCGCCCCGCCCAAATCCCCTATCCGGGCCTTGAGTCGCTTCAATCGCTGTTCCGCACCGGCACCGCGCTGAACTGGGTCTTCTTGTGAGCGACCGACAGCGACCCACACCACCTTCAGTCGCTACGGCAACACCACCGCCCTGCACGAGCCCCTCTCCCCCGCCCTGCTTCATACTGATCCCCTACGGCGCACCGCCCCCTTGGGCAGCGGGCCACGACATCAGAGCCAGGGAGGAGACGAAGTGCCGGATCGCACCCATGAGTTCGGCATGTACGGCGCGCGCGGCATCAAGGGCCACGAAGCAGTCGCCCGCCGACTCGACGCCCTCGCCGGCTACATCGTCACCCCCGTCACCACCCCCCGCGGTCTGCTGGCCCGTCTGCACTATCTGACCCGCACCGACCACGCCCTGGCCGCCGCACGCGCCGCGGGCCTGACGGTCACCGACCGCACCCTCAAGGCCTGGCTGGCCGGCACACGCAGCCCGTCGAAGAAGAACCTGGAACGCATCGAGACGGCCTACCGCACCGTGCGTCGCCACAACGTGGCCCGCTATCTCCTCGCCCGCCTCAACCGAGAGGGCCGCGGCACCCGGGTCGAGATCCACCCCCTGAACCAGTCCCAGGTCCCCCGCCCCCGGCAGCGCATGGTGGAGTTCCGCACCCTCAACATCCGTCACTGGGACCGCATCGTCGAAGCCTGGGCCACCGACAACCTCCAGGCCCTCGACACCGCCTGGGTGGACCAGATCGTGGACCTCGGCTCGCAGTGGGGCCAGTACGAGTACGTCACCAACGTCGGCTTCGCGGCCTGACTCTTCCTTCCCCTCTCCCCCACCACGGACGGCCCGAGAACTGGTCCACGGCGGCTCTAGCGGGCTGGGGCACGGTACTGGCACACGCATGCCTTATGTGGCTCGGCAGCCAGAAGGAAGGTCCACCGATGGCCCCCGCACCGTGGAACTCGACGTTCGAGAGCGTCCTCCGGCAGAGCCTGCCCGGTCTGGGCAAGGACAAGGCGCCCGAGGCGGACGTCCCGATGGAGGCCTACGGGCTGGACTCGCTGGCCCTCATCGGCATCATCAGCACCCTGGAATCCAAGTTCGGGGTCAGCCTCGCCGGCCAGGTGGCCGTCCCGGTGCACAGCCTCACCGCCGGCCAGCTCTGGGGCATCCTCTCCGCCGCCATCCAGCCAGCCTGGGACCAGCCCCGCTCCTCCTCGGCGTCCAGGACGAGGAACTCCAACCCCTGGGCCCTCGCCTGACCTCTCCCCCATCACGGTCAAAGATGCGGGCGCTATTACGACGTAATAGCGCCCGCATCGTCATCCCGCTCAGCCGTCGGCCTCCCCGACTCCGGCCCGCTGCTCCACATGCTCGTTGAGAATCCGCAGCATCTTGTCGAACTCGACGTCGCTCATCTTCCGGATGAGGTGCATCGCCAGGAAGGCTCCGTCGTCGTACGGCAGCTTCGGCGGCGTCCTCAGATCAGCGTCAGCAGCCTCTGCCGACACATCACTACGAGGCTCAGGCACCGTCTCCACACGCTGTACCGGCTGCTCCCCCGCCGCCACCTCGACGGGGTCAGCCTCCGGCACCGGGGCATCCCCTATTACGTCGTAATAGCTCTCGCCGCCGTCGCTCTTGTCCTTCCGCGCCTTGCGCTCCTGCTTCTGCACCTCCTTGCGCAGCCGTTCGGCCTTGAGCTCCTCGAGCACCTCCTCCTGCCGCGCAGCAGGCTTGTTGCCCACCGCCCGCAACAGGTCGATGGGCTCCTGCCCCACCCGCTCCTGCAGTTCGGGGGTCAGATTGAGCAGCGCAAGCCGTTGCGACACCCATCCCTGCGACCGGTGCAGCCGCTTCGCCAGAGCCGTCTGGCTTCCATGGATCGCCAGCAGCCGCTGCAGCGCCCGGGCCTCGTCCAGCTCCTCGAGGTCCTGCCGGTGGATGTTGGCGACCAGCGCCGACTCCAGGAGCTCCTCGGAGGTGGCTCCCTGTTCGTCGCTCACCATCACCTTGACCGAGGCGAGACCCGCTTCGCGGGCAGCGGCGAGACGACTGCTGCCGTCGATGACGACATGGGTGGTGTCCGGCTCCAGATCCGCCTCATGAGCCGGGTTGGCCTTCACATAGGCGTCCCGGTTCATGACCGTGATGGCCTGCTTCTGCCCGTGTGTCCTGAGGCTGCCCGCCAGGTCGGTGAGGTCCCCGAGACTGGAGCGGGGGTTGTCCGGGTTGAGACTCACCCGGTCGGTGGGCAGCTCCGAGGGCGGAGCAACGCCATCGGTCGGCACCCCGGTCGCCGCGGCCACGGCCTGCCGGCGCGCACTGATGGTCCGGGTGGTGCCGCCGAAACGGCCGGCTCCCAGCTGGTCGGCCTTGCTCATGAGATCTCCCGTGCCAGTGCACGCATACCGACCGCCTGCTGCGACTTGGCGGCGTAGGACAGCAGCGGCTGCTTCACCCGCACCGCCTCCTTCTGTTCCTTCAGATCCCCGATGAGACCCACGACCTTCGGATCCTTTATGTCGACCCACCCCTGAAGGGAGG
Organism: Streptomyces sp. NPDC046909; assembly: GCF_040644695.1. Taxonomy (NCBI): domain Bacteria; kingdom Bacillati; phylum Actinomycetota; class Actinomycetes; order Kitasatosporales; family Streptomycetaceae; genus Streptomyces; species Streptomyces sp. NPDC046909. The sequence goes on from NZ_JBEYXC010000026.1 coordinate 131,264, forward strand.
AGGTGGCGATGTACCCGCGCCGGGAGTCGTAGAGATTGACGACGATCCCGAGGTAGTCGATGTCGATCTGCAGGTCGTTGCGCAGGTCGTCGATCTGGGTGGTCAGCAGCTCGTAAGCGTCGGCGGAACTGTCCTCCGCCTGGACGACGATCAAAGCCCCGGACTGCCCAGGCTTCTCACCGTCGCGACGCCTGCCGTAGTAGGCCGCGGCATCCATGCTGAGCCCGAGGCTGGGCGGGCAGTCGACGAGGATGACGTCGTAGTGCGCCTCCAGCGGGGCCAGGGCCCGCTCCAGGGCGGCTTCCCGTGCCCGGACGGCAGACAGGCGTACGTCGAGCAGGAACGCGTCGTTGCAGGCGGGCAGTAGGTGCAGCCGGCCGGCAAAGTGCTCGTCGTCGACGGAGACGATGAGGTCCCGCAGATCCCCCTTGGGGTCGCCCGCCATGTGGTTGGTGAGGCTGTCACCGTTCATCGGCAGGGGAGTACCCCCCAGCTGGTTGGTGAGGTGGCACTGCGGGTCGAAGTCGACCAGGAGGACGCGCAACCCGAGCCCCGGCAGGTCCTCGGTGTCGAGCGGGCTCTCCATCGCATCGCTCGCGGCCGCGAGCTGCTTGGCGACGCGGACGGGGTAGAGGCGGCTGGGGTCCTCGGCGAGCGCCTCACCGGTGCCTGCGGTGATGGCGGTCTTGCCGACGCCGCCCTTCTGGTTGCAGACGACGATCCGGCGGGTGATGGCCGGCCGCTCGACATCGGGGGCCGGGTGTGTGTCCAGCCACAACTGCACGGACTGCGCCAGTCCCTGAATGAGGGACACCCGGCGGTCGCTCGCGATCCGTTTGAACTCGTCCCACTGGCCTTCCGGCAGGAACGTGGAGAACGAGTCAGCTCCTGAGGTGTCGACCGCGGCGGTCGCCGAGGCCAGGTTGCACCAGTCCTGGATGCCCTGCTCTACGGCTGCCTGGATCTCGATGCCGTTCTGGGCCGCTCTGATCTTGAGGTCCTGCCGGAGCCATCCCGGCAGCTTGGAGACGACCTTCTCGCGGTCGTTCGGGGAGGCTGGAGAAGTCATGGGGTCACCTTACTAACGCAGGTGATCAAAAACGCGAACGACGCGTTAGGTAGGCCAAGTTTTATTACGACGTAATAGGCCTGAGGGACGGGGGAGGGGCTGGGAGGGGCTGGGAGGGGCTGGGAGGGGCTGAGGGGCTGTTGGGTCCCTGGGGTTTAGTCCCTGGTGTTTGTGCAGGTCAGGTGGGGTGAGGGGGGTCAGGAAGGGACTGTAGGGACTGAACTTGCTAATTATGAGCTGGAGTAGAGGGTGTTTTCGTACGCGCGTGCGCATCTGCACCAACATGTCTAGTTCAGCTCATAATTAGAGAGTTGGGTCCCTTGAGTCCCTGTTGAGGGCGGGTGGATGGCTCTGACCTGCGGGTTTGGGGAGGGACTGAAGGCAGGGACGGTTTGCGGAGGGACCCTGGGTTCAGTCCCTCGGCGCTTTGTTTGGTGTTGAGTCCCTTCGGCCACTCGCAAGAGGCTCAAAACGGCACTCATCGATGGGGGAGTGCCGGTCCGTCAGGGGTCGAAGGGACCCAAGGGACCGAAGGAACTGGTAGAACGCCACGCGGTGGGAGTTGCCGGGCTCCCCGTTGACATGCCTCTACACTCTTCCCGAAACACAGTCCCTTCGGTCCCTGATACGGCATCACCCACACCCGTGGCCTGGTGTTTTACTGAGGGACCGAGCGACAGAACCGAACGACGAGACCCGACAAGGACGATCAGCGTGCCGCGCCCCGGTGACACCCGCCTGCCTGCCGCCCCGGCCAGGTCCGTGGCACCGCACGCCGTCGCTCGCTGGTGCGCCGCCCAGGGCTGGCCCGTCCACCCCCTGGCTCCCGGCCGCAAGACCCCGGCCGCCAACTGCCCCGAGTGCAGGGACCGAAACCACGACCCGAAGACATGCCCCTGCCTGCCCGCAGGACGCCCCTGTCACGGCTTCCACGCCGCCACCACCGACGTCCGGCACATCGACACCTGGTGGGGGAGCAGCCCTACGGCAGGAGTGGGCATCGCCTGCGGCCCGGCCGAGCTCGTCGTTCTCGACGTGGACGCCCACAGCGCCCCAGTCCCTGACCGCAGCCGCCTGCTGCCGCGCATCCCGATCCCCGACGCCGTGAACCTCACCGGCCTTGCCTCGGGCTTCGACACACTCGCCCTCCTCGCGGCCTTCCGGGGACAGCCCGACCCGGCCCACGACGAGACAACACTGCGCGTGCGTACCCCCTCCGGAGGCCTGCACATCTGGTACCGCAACCCGCACCCGGCCACCCGGTTGCGCTGCTCGACCGGGTCCAGCCCCAAGGTCGCCCTGGCCTGGCAGGTCGACGTACGGGCGGACGGCGGTTACATCATCGCCCCCACCACCCGCACCACCCAGGGCACTTACCAGCCCGAAGGCACCACCCGCATGCCCGCACCGTTGCCCGACTGGCTGTACAGCGAGCTCGTGCGCACCGGCCACGTCATCGCTCCACCGGTCCCCAGACAGCCACTCCCGCGCACTCGCCGGTCCCGCAGACCGGCTGCCGCACACCGCGTCCTCGACCCGCTGCTCGACGAGGTCGCCCAGTGTGCGGCCGCGCCCGAAGGAACCGGATTCACGGAGAAGCTCAACCGAGCCGCCTACACCGCAGGAGGCCTCGTGGCAGCCGGCCACCTGGAGGAAACCGCAGTCCGCGACCAACTCCTCGACACGGCCGGCCAGGCCCGACCATGGCAGACCACCCGCAACGAAAAGATCGTCGATGACGGCCTTGCCGCTGGGGCCGCCCACCCGTTCCGTCTCGAAGGACGTTCATGAGCAGCGCCGAGAGCATGCCGCGGTTCGACGCACAGGCCGCCGCTCAGCAGATGCTCGACCTCCAAGCGACCGAGCAGCCCACCACACTGCTCCCCACCCAGGCCTCCGCCACCTCCGGCAGCCTGCCCTTCGCGTCGCTCCAGTCCGGCCTGCTGCCCCCACACCTCAGCGACCGCGGCAACGCCCGCCTCTTCGTCCAGCTCTACCGCGACCAGTTCCGCCATGTCGAAGGCCTCGGATGGTTCGCCTGGGACGGCTACCGCTGGAAGCGCACAGGCGGAGAGAAGGCCGCCCTGTGGGCAGCGGGGGAGATGGCCGAGGACATGCCGACGACCGACCCGCGCGGAGTCTTCAACGACCGGGAACTCGCCGTCCACAAGAAGAAGACCCTCTCCACCACGGGCATGAAGGCCCTGCTCACCCAGGCCAAGGCCTCCCCGGACCTCTCCGTCGACCCAGACACCCTCGACGGCGACCCCTACGCCCTGTGCACCCCCGGCGGTGTCGTCGACCTCCACACCGGTCAACTCCGCAAAGCAGACCCCACACTCGACTTCCACTCCCGGGCCACCAGCGTCGCCCCCCAGCCGATGGGAACCCCCCGCTGGCACCGCTTCCTCGCCGACACCTTCGGCGACGACGCCGAGGGCCGCGAGATGATCGACTTCCTTCACCTGCTGCTCGGCTACTCCATCACCGGAGACGTCGGCGCCCAGGTCCTGCCCTTCCTCCACGGAGAAGGCAAGAACGGCAAGAGCGTCCTGCTCGACACAATGATTCAGATCCTCGGCGACTACGCCGACGCAGCCCCACCCGGCTTCCTCATGGACCGCGGAGCCTTCTCCGAGCACTCCACCGAGCTCACCGAACTCCACGGCCGCCGACTGATCGTGTGCAGCGAACTCAAGCCCAACGACAAGTTCGACGAAGCCCGGGTGCGCCTCCTCACCGGCGGCGACAAGATCAAGGCCCGCCGCATGCGGCAGGACTACTTCTCCTTCACCCCCACCCACCACCTCTGGCTGCTGGGCAACCACCGCCCCGAGGTCTCCACCGGCGGCTACGCCTTCTGGCGCCGCATCCGCCTGCTGCCCTTCACCCGAACCGTCCCCGCCGCCCGCCGGATCGACAACCTCGCCTTCGAACTCGTACGGGACGAAGGCCCCGGCATCCTCCACTGGCTCATCCAGGGCGCGGGCCGCTACCTGGCCACCAGGGATCCCCTCGAAGGCCCCGACCGCGTCCGCATCGCCACCACCGCCTACGCCAACACCGAAGACCACATCGGCCGCTTCCTCGAGGAATGCTGCACCCGAGGAGCCGACACCGGCAGTGAACTACGTGTCGAGCAGGGCCTGTTGTACACGGAGTACAGCGCCTGGTGCACGGCTGGCGAAGGCATCCGCCCCGCCACCCCCCGCGCCTTCGCCACCCGCGTACGCCAAGAGGTCGGCCTCGCCTCACCCACCGACATGATCAAGTCCAACGGCCGCAAGTACTACCCCGGCCTCGCCCTTCTGGGGACCGAATGAAGCACCGCACACCACCCCCGATCGCCCCCCACGCCCTACACCCCACCCAGCGGCCGAACTACGATGAACCCCCGGCCCCGCTCGCGGCGGCCCCCAGAAAAAGCACAGAACGGTACGGCCCCCGCACCCTGCACAGGCCGATGAAGGAGGGGCTGCAGCCATGAGCTCGCTGTTGACCGAGAGCGACCTCACCCACGAGGCAGACGTGGTGTGGCTGGAAGACCCCGACAACCTCGACTACGTCCGCCAGGCCCTGGACAAGACCAAGCGGCGCAACAACAAGCCCCCCTACGCCCGAGACGGCCGTATGGTCGGCTACGCCCTCCTGGGCGACGACGCCGAACCCGATCCCGACAGCGGCCTCTACAAGCGCCGGGTGTTCTTCCTCCTCCCACACGACCGGGACACCCTCCCCAACGGCCTCTACCGCGAAGGCGCCCCCGGCGAAGCGGTCGACCCCCGCACGATCGAGCCCAGGAAACCCGGTGCCAAGACCCCCCGCTCGCAGCGCGGCCCGGCTCCCATAGCGTCAGCAACACCGTAATTGATCCTGCCTAAAACTACCTAAACCACCCGAACTCCCCACCCCCGCAAGCTATTACGCCGTAATAGCCGGGAGCACAGCCACAGGGAGACGCTGCCCCGCCGGGTGAACTCCCCCCACACGCCTGGCTATTACGACGTAATAGCCAGGCGCAACAACCAGGCAGCGCTGGCACGGCAGAGATCCCCCACCAGAACCAGCGGCACGACACTCCACTCGCCGATCGCCCCGACCCTCCGACAGCCTGATCCAGGTGTGAATCTGCCTAACCCTCTTAGGCAACAACGCCATAGACTCAGCCGTACCACCCACCCCAGGTACCGGAAGGTCGACGCATGGCCCGCGCAGGACTGACCGCACAACGCCTCACCCAGGCCGGCGCAGACCTAGCCGACGAGATCGGCTTCGAAGAAGTCACCGTCTCGGAACTCGCCCGCCGCTTCGACGTCAAAGTCGCGAGCCTGTACTCCCACGTGAAGAACTCCCACGACCTCAAGACCAGGATCGCCCTCCTCGCCCTGGAGGAGCTCGCCGACCGAGGCACCACAGCCCTCGCAGGCCGCGCCGGCAAAGACGCCCTGACCGCCCTGGCCGACGTCTACCGCGACTACGCCCGCGAACACCCCGGCCGCTACACCGCAGCCCAACTCCGCCTCACTCCCGAAGCGGCGGCCGCCAGCGCCGGTGCCAGACACGCCCAGATGACCCGGGCGATCCTGCGCGGCTACGACCTGACCGAACCGGACCAGACCCACGCGGTCCGCCTTCTGGGCAGCGCCTTCCACGGCTACATCAGCCTGGAAATGGGCGGAGGCTTCAGCCACAGCGCCCCCGACACCCAGGAGACCTGGACCCGCATCCTGGACGCGCTCGACACCCTCCTACGCAACTGGCCCGCACCGTCCACCCATTGACGCCCCCCTCGGCCCCTCAACGATCAGCCAGGGACACGGAGCTCATCGCACAACCACTCTGGGATGACTGTTTCGGACAGGCGCGCTGGATCCGGCAAGGGCGAGGAACACGTCATCGAGATCTGGGGTGTGCACAGTCAATTCGTCCGCCTCGATACCGGCCGCATCCAGCCAGTCGAGGATGGCGTGCAGCTCGTGCTGGGTGCCATCGCTTGAGATCCGCAGAGTGAGCGCCTCATCGTCGCGGACGGCCGCGCGCAACGTCCGAGCCGCAGACCGATAGACATCCGGATCATTGAAGCGAAGCCGGAGATGCCCCCCAGAAGTCAGCCGCTTGAGCTCTTCTGCGGTGCCCTCGGCGGCGATTTTGCCGTCGTGGAGGACGGCGATGCGGTCGGCGAGTTCGTCGGCTTCTTCGAGGTATTGGGTGGTGAGGAAGACGGTGGTGCCGCCGGAGACGAGTTCGCGGATGATGCCCCACATGGTGTGCCGGGAGCGGGGGTCGAGGCCGGTGGTGGGTTCGTCGAGGAAGATGATCCGCGGGCTGCCGACGAGGGTCATGGCGATGTCGAGGCGCCGCTTCATACCGCCGGAGTAGGTGGAGGCGGGCTTCTTCGCGGCCTCGGTGAGATCGAACCGCTCCAGCAGCTCGGCACACACCCGCCGCCCCTCGCTGCGGGGCAGATGATGCAGGTCTGCCATGAGGAGCATGTTCTCCTCGCCGGTGATCAGCCCGTCCACGGCCGAGAACTGCCCCGTCACCCCGATCACCGCCCGCACCGCCTGCGCCTCACCGACCACATCATGCCCGCCGACACGGACCTGGCCGGAGTCGGAATCGGGGGAGATGAGGGTGGAAAGGATCTTGACGGCAGTAGTCTTGCCGGCCCCGTTGGCTCCGAGCAGAGAGAAGACCGTCCCTTCCTCGACGGCCAGATCGACACCGTCCAACACAACTTTGTCGCCATAGGACTTGCGTAACCCGTACGCCGCGATGGCCAAGCTGCTCATGGTGAGTGCTCCCTCTAGAGTCTGCGGGTCTGCTCGGCGCGCTGCATGGCACACCCTTCCAGATCGCAGTTTCCAGTAATGGAAACGCTACGTTGCATTTAATAGCATGGCAACAATCACATCGACCAGACTCCCCAATCAATACTGCCTATCGACACGATGTCGTTGCAATGGCCAGAGGTCTAATGCAACAAAACCTCATCTGATTCGTTGCAATGAATTGAAAGTGAACGCTATAGTGACGGCGCCGTGGAGAAGCGCCAGGAGCCGCCAGACACCGCGAAGGACCAACCACCAACCACCACCAAGCGGCGAGGGAGACCTGGGATGCCGGGAGGCAGGCTCACCCAGCAGGATCGCCAGCAGATCGCACTGGGACTGTCCGATGGCCTCGCCTACGCGGAGATCGCCAGGCGTCTCGATCGCCCCACCTCAACC
>NZ_JBEYXC010000027.1:0-102523 GCF_040644695.1 Streptomyces sp. NPDC046909
GCGCACGACCCGCGCCCGCTGCGCGCCGGGGTCGACGGGCCTGGCCTCGATCGGTTCCGGGCGGCCGGCGCCCAGCCGTACCTCAGCGGCGCGGCTGTTACGCCTCCTGTGCCTCCGTCTGCTGCGCCGCCGCATCGATCGCCGCGAGCGACTTCCGGACCTGGTTGCGGTCCGTGGTGTACCAGAAGTCGGGCAGTGAGGCCTTGAGATAACTGCCGTAGCGCGCCGTGGCGAGCCGCTGATCCAGTACGGCGACCACACCCCGGTCCCCCGACGCCCGTACGAGGCGGCCGGCGCCCTGGGCCATGAGCAGCGCCGCATGGGTGGCGGCGACCGCCATGAAGCCATTGCCGCCCGCGTCCTCCACCGCCTTCTGCCGGGCGCTCATCAGCGGGTCGTCGGGGCGTGGGAACGGAATCTTGTCCATGACGACCAGCTGGCAGCTGGGGCCTGGGACGTCGACACCCTGCCAGAGCGACAAGGTGCCGAAGAGACAGGTCTTGGGATCGGCGGCGAAGTTCTTGATCAGCTCTCCGAGGGTCTCCTCCCCCTGGAGGAGGATCGGGAACTCGGGGATACGGGACCGCAGTTCCTCGGCGGCGAGCTGCGCGGCCCGCATCGAGGAGAACAGTCCCAGGGTGCGGCCGCCGGCCGCCTGGATCAGTTCCGTCAGCTCGTCGAGCATGTCGGCGCGGTCGCCGTCCCGCGCGGGGCGCGAGAGGTGCTTGGCGACGTACAGGATGCCCTGCCTCGGGTAGTCGAAGGGCGAGCCGACGTCGACACCCTTCCACTGCGGGAGGTCGTCGCCCTCGGTGCCCTCGGGAGCGAGGCCCAGGGAGGCTCCTACGCCGTTGAAGTCGCCGCCCAGCTTCAGGGTCGCCGAGGTCAGGATGACGGAGCGGTCCGCGAAGAGCTTCTCCCTCATTAGCCCCGACACGGACATGGGGGCGACGCGCAGGGACGCGCCGAAGCGGTCGTGGCGCTCGTACCAGACGACGTCCCATTCGGAGCCGTTGGTGATCCGCTCCGCCACGTCGTGCACGCTCTCCACGGAGGCCAGCGCCTGCTTGCGGACGGCGTCCTCGTCCTGGACGGACTTGTCGCGGGTGGCGCCGATCGCGGAGATGACGGTGCGGGCGGCGTCGCGCAGGGCCATGAGGGCGTAGCCGAGATCCTCCGGGATCTCCTCCAGGCGGCCCGGCAAGGCGAGTTCCATGAGGCGCTCGAAGCCCTCGGCGGCGGTCTGGAGCTGGTCGGCCGCCTTCTCATTGACGAGCTTCGCCGCCCGGCGCACCGCGCGGTTGACCTGGCCGGGGGTGAGCTCGCCGGTGGCGACTCCGGTGACCCGCGAGACCAGTTCATGGGCCTCGTCGACGATCAATACCTCGTGCTGCGGGAGCACGGGGGCGCCCTCGATGGCATCGATGGCGAGCAGCGCGTGGTTGGTGACGACGACCTCGGCGAGCTTGGCGCGCTCACGGGCCATCTCGGCGAAGCACTCGGCGCCGTACGCGCACTTCGTGGCGCCGAGGCACTCCCGCGACGAGACCGACACCTGGGCCCACGCCCGGTCGGAGACGCCCGGGGTGAGGTCGTCCCGGTCGCCGTTCTCCGTCTCGTCCGACCACTCGCGCAACCGCAGCAGGTCCTGGCCCAGCTTGCTGGTGGGCGCGGCCGCCTCGAACTGGTCGAAGAGGCCCTCCTCCTCGTCCTGCGGCACACCCTCGTGGAGACGGTGCAGGCACAGGTAGTTCGATCTGCCCTTGAGCATCGCGAACTCCGGGCGGCGGCGCAGCTGCGGGTGCAGCGCGTCGACCGTGCGGGGCAGGTCCCGCTCCACGAGCTGGCGCTGCAGGGCCAGGGTGGCGGTGGCCACGACGACTCTCTCCCCGTGCGCGAGCGCGGGCACGAGATAGCCGAGTGACTTTCCGGTGCCGGTGCCGGCCTGGACCAGCAGATGGGAGCCGTCGTCGATCGCCTCCGCGACGGCTTCGGCCATGGTCACCTGGCCGGGGCGCTCCGTGCCGCCGACGGCAGTGACGGCAGCATGCAGGAGTTCGGGGAGTGAGGGCTTTGTCATAGCGCGACAACCCTACGGCCCGGCACTGACAAACGAGAGGTCAAGGGGAAGGAGAGGGGCTGGATCAGGACCGGGGGTGGTGGGGGCGGGGATCGGGTCGGTTCGGTTGGGGTCGGGGTTGGGCGGTTCAGGGGCGGTCGTGGGCTGTTTGGGGATGGGGTTGGTTCGGTTGCAGGGGGTGGCTGTTCGTTGCTGATCACATCCGGTCAATTGCGGGCGAGATCGGTCGGCGGTGGGCGGTGGTAGGCCCGCGGAGGGCGGTGGTAGGCCGCGCTGGGCGGAGTAGGCCCGTGGGCGGCGCTGCCCGGCGACGCATCCCCTCGGCACCCACCGCGGCCCCAGCGGTGTCGAACCAGCGGCACGGCCCAGCGGCTCGACCCGGCGGTGTCGAACCGGCTTGAAAAAGGTGGGGCGAGAGTGGGAACCGGGACGGCGCGAGCGGTGTACCAAAAGTGACTGGGCCGCGACGAGGCGTTACATCAGATCGCGCAGGGACCGGTCTCGGACCAGGAGGGCCGCCCGCTTGCCGGGAAGGTCGACCTCGGCGGAGAACCGGAAACCGGCGCTCAGGAAGGCGGAGACGGAGGGGGTGTTGTGGATGTCGGGTTCCGCGATGACGCGGGAACAGGCGGGCCGCTTGTCGAGGGCGAGGTCGGCGACGGCTCTGAGCAGTGCGCTGCCCAGACCCCGCCCGCGATCGGCGGCGGAACCGATGAGGAGGTGGATACCCGTGTCATGAGGCCGGGCGGGATAGTGGCGGGCCACGGGGTCGAGGTCCGCCCGGTAGATCTCCCAGTAGCTCATCGGCGTGCCGTCCAGAACACCGAGACAGGGCACGCTCCGTCCGTCTCCGGCAAGTTGGGCCTGTACATGCTCCGCGGTCCGTGCGCTGGGGCCCGAGAGTGCCCAGAACTCCGCGACGGTGGGGTCGTTCATCCAGCGGCTGACGAGCGGGAGGTCTCGCTCTGGTTGCACGGGGACCAGGTGGAGCACGCCCACCGGCGTGGCCACGGGCCCCCAGTCGGCGACACCGTCCAGGAGGTCGTCGCGGGACCGGGTGGCTGGGGCGGGCTGAGACGCACGGTGTCCGTCGCTGCTTTCCTCACCACCGTCGTGGGCCTCGTTCGCGATGAGCGCGAGGAAATCGTCGGGCAGGCGCAGATCGAGGGTGTCCTCGCTGTCCGTACCTGGGGCTGGGGCTGGGCCGCTGTCGTCGCCGATCCGACCGTCGCCGATCGAACCGGTGTCGAAGGCGATACGGCTCTCAGCGATACGGCTCTCAGCCGGACCGGTGCTGGTGCAGGTACCGACATCGCTGCCGGGGGCGGTTCCGGCGTCGGCGCTCGCGTCGGTGGGAGGCACGGTGATGCTCCTCTCAGGAGACGGGTCGGGGCATGTTCCTCAGGGATAAGGGGGGTTGATGGTGATCACGAGTGCAGGGGGTTGGCGATAGTGACGTAGACGGACTGGGTGTCGACCGGACCCACGAGTTCGTCGAGGCCGTGCAGTCGGGTCAGGAGGTTGGCCTTGCAGCGCAGGACGGGTGAGTCCAGCAGACGGGCAGGCAAGGAGGTGTTCAGCCGGCCGGATCCGGTGGCGATGTCGCCCAGGAAGCGGCGGAAGGCGGCGAGCAGCAACCGTTCGTCGGCGAGGTGTTGGGAGCCGAACGCGCCGATGAGACCGAGGACGTTGTTGATACCGAGGTAGTAGGCGAAACGCTCGTCGGTGACCTCGTCGGAGACGAACGTGTCGCTGTGCTCCCCGATGCCGGGCAGCCGGGCGTCGAGGTCCGCGCGTCGGGACTCGCGGAAGTAGTAACCCTGGTTGTCCCGGTAGCGACCGCCAGCGGGCCAGCCGTCTCCGTCCAGGAGGAGCAGGGTGTTCTGCTGATGTGCCTCCAGGGCGATGCCCGCCTCCGCGTCGAACCACAGCACCGGCCTGACGACCTGCTCCAGGTAGCGCAGGAACCACTCCGCGGCGACGGCACCCAGCGGGCGTCCGGTCCGGCCGGCGAGGCGGGTGATGACGTCGGCGAGCCGGGATCGCATGGCCGGCCGGTCGGCTTCACGGCCTCCCGTGGCGGTGACCGGCCGGGCATGGGGCTTGGGGGAGACGAACCCGGCGACGCAAGAGACGTCATCCGTGGGGCGGAACGGGTTGTGCCGGATCACTACGTCGAGTCCCGGCAGGGGGCTGCCGTCCGGTCCGTCGACGCCGAGCCAGGCAGGGTCGCGGACGATGTCGAAGCCGGGGTGGGCGGACTGCCACTGCTCGGCGAGCCCACTGCGGAGCAGGCGGTGGACCTCGATGCCCCGATGGAGTTCCTTACGGAGGTTTTCACGACGGGAGTTGGTGATGCGCAGGCCCAACGACAGCTTGAGCATGGCGGGGGCGTCGGACCGGTGGACGGTACGCACGGAAGAGGTGGGATACCAAGGGGCGCCGTGCGCTCCGAGATCCAGGAGCACTCCGGCGTCGAACAGCCCCGCCACCGCCGGGTGATGCCGGACCTCCCGCAACTGCCACGGGTGCATGGGGAGAGCCGTATGGCCTTCGGGGAGCGGCAGTCCGGACTCGGCGAGGCGTGCCGTGAGTTGTGCCGCGGGGATCGGGCGCCCTCGCTCGGTCCAGGCCGAGTCGGTGGCCAGTACGGAAGGAGCGACAGCGATCCAGTGCAGGGGGAAGGAGCCGCGCAACTCGGGTGAGTAGAGCCGCGCTTCGGCCTCGGAGAGTCCCTCACGGCTCTTCGGCGTCGGATGCAGGGGGTGTCCGAGCACCAGGGCCTGTTCTGCGGCGAGGAAGAGGTCGGGATCGTCGACGGGATGCTGCCTCCGCTCGGCGATGAAAGTGGCGGTGCGGCGGACGGAGTCGGCGACGCGTGCGACGAGGTCGGTGGCGTCGGGGGGTGTGGTGCGGGTGGTGGGTGCGGTGCGGTCGGGGGACGTGGTGCGGTCGGTGGTTGCGGTGCGGTCGGAGCGGGCGAGGCCCTCAATGGGCGAGATCAGGTCGGCGGATGCCGTGCCGTCGGAGCGCGCGAGGCCCTCAATGGGCGAGATCAGGTCGGTGGATGCCGTGCCGTCGGAGCGCGCGAGGCTCTCGGCGGGTGAGGTCACGTCGGCGGGTGCGGTGCCCTCGATAAGCGTGCTGCCGTCGCAGCTCGCGGTGCCGTCGGCCAGCGGCGCGGGCAGGCCCGTCGGCGCGGAGCCGTCGATGAGTGCGGTGCGGTCCAGGGGCGCCGAAGTTGCGTTGCCCGCCGAGGCGACCGTGCCGAGGCTCTCCCCGTTGGTCTCCCTGGCCAGCAGTGCCGCGACCATGACGGCGTCGACAGGCGCGGAGTCGTCGGGGACGTCGGCAAGTCGCGGGAGGCCGAAGCGGTGGTGGCCTGTCGGGGACCAGTAGCGGACGGGAGCGACCAGGGCGGTTCCGCTGGCAGGCAGTGGGATGCGGAGAGGGGCGTCTGCGGGAGTGGCGAGGCCGGCTTCGCGTACCCAGCAGCGCAGGAGGTTCTCCACGGCTGCGGCCTCGGCCGCGGTGTGCGGATCGGGATGGTCCAGGGGGTCCGGGGTGGCACTGCGCGGCGGGCCGGCGTTCGGGCGGGCTGCTGACGCGGGGCTCCCGCTGTCCCCCGGGACCCGCTCCTCACCCTGGCCGCTCAGCCGTCCTCCCCGCCCCGAGGTCCGCCCGTCTTCCGAGCCTCGACCCTGTTCCGGAACCCGTTCCTCCGGGCGGGGAACCACGCCGACCGCCGGTGCGGACAGCGTCTGCGTCTGCGTCTGCCGAGGAGTTTCCGTTGAGGAGGAGCCTCGGCTGGGTGTGGTGGCCGGGCCGCCGGATGCGGGGGTGGTGTTCAAGGGTGCTGTTCCTCGTGAGCGGGTGACGGGTCGTGCGGGGCGGGGTGAGGTTGTGCCGGGTGGGTTCCGTGTGCGTCGGTCTGGGGCGCCTCAGGTTGTTGTGAGTGGTTCGAGTGGAGGTGTGATGTCGTTCAGGAGCAGTGGGGCGGGGTGGGTCCAAGTCCGCTCGCGGGCCCGGTCGTTCGGGCGTGCCGTGCCGTCGGTCGTCGGGCTACCCGGTGCGTGCCACGCGATCGCTGCGGCGGTGGCGTACGTGGATCGGGTGATGCGTGTCGGGCGGGCGGTTCGCCTCGCCGCTGGAGGTGCGGCCGAGCGCCACGGCCTCCAGCGCTTCCGACAGTCGGTCGAGGACCGCCTCCGCCTGCTCGTCGGTGATCGTCAGGGGCGGGAGAAGGCGTACAACGCTGTCGTGGCGGCCTCCGAGTTCGACGATGAGGCCTCGGCGCAGGCACTCGCGCTGAACAGCGGCGGCGAGTTCGGGAGCGGCGGGCCGGGGGCCACAAGCCGCCCCCTCGCCACACCCGCGGCGGGCACCGTCGACCCCAGCACTCCCAGCCCCTGCCTCTTCCTCTGCCCCGACGCATCCAGCCCCGGCGCAACCGGCCCCAGCAACACCACCCCCGCCACACCCACCGCCTCCACACCCACCGCCTCCACCAACCCCGCCCCCACTCCCCACCCCCGGATCCACCAACTCCACCCCGAGCATCAACCCCCGCCCCCGCACATCCCCCACGCAAGCGAACCGCCCCGCCACCCCCCGCAGCTGACGCAGCATCCGGGCGCCCAGTACGGAGGCCCGTTCGGCGAGGGCGTTCTCGTGGACGTAGGCGAGTGTTGCCGTGCCGGCGGCCATGGCGAGTTGGTTGCCGCGGACGGGGTCGGCGTGAGGGTCGGGCTTCCCCGGGTCCAGGTCGGCGCGGTGGACGATGACGGCCAGGGGCAGGCTGCCGCCGATGGCCTTCGAGAGGATCATGACGTCTGGGGTGATGCCGCTGTGCTGCACCGCCCAGAAGGCGCCGGTGCGGCCGACGCCGGTGTGGATCTCGTCGGCGATCAGGGGGATCGAACGGGCCGCCGTGATCTGCCGAACGCGCCGCATCCAGGCGTCCGGCGCGGGGATCACCCCGCCCTCGCTCTGGACCGGTTCGACGATCAGTCCGGCGGGGTCCGGGATGCCCGACAGGGGGTCGTCGAGCAGGGACTCGGTCCAGCGGGCGGCGAGTTCGGCGCCGTGGGGGCCGCCGATGCCGAACGGGCAGCGGTAGTCCTGCGGGTAGGGCAGGCGGGTCATGCGGGCGTCGGCGGCCTCCTCCGGGGGCCGGGACACCTCGGCGGTCCCGCCGTGGCCCGCCCCCGTGAAGGCGAGCATCCCGGTGCGCCCCGTCGCCGCGCGGACGAGCCTGAAGGCGGCTGCCACCGCGTCCGCGCCGCCCGGTCCGCAGAGCCGCACGCGGGCGTGGTCGGCGAGGCCGGGCGGCAAGGTGCGGAGGAGTTCGGTGGTGAAGGCGTCCTGGACGGGGGTCGGCAGGTCGAGGGCGTGGAGGGGGGCGCCGGACTCGAGGGCTTTGCGGATCGCCTCCAGTACGACGGGGTGGTTGTGGCCCAAGGCGAGGGTGCCCGCGCCCGAGACACAGTCCAGGTAACGGCGGCCGTCGGCGCCCTCGATGGTCAGGCCGCGGGCGCGTACGGGGACGATCGGCAGGGCGTGCGCGTAGGTGCGTGCCGACGACTCGCGGGCCGCCTGGCGCCGGGGGCTCCCCTCGGACGCGCACTCGCCGTACGAAGACTCGGCCACCTCTTCCCGTCCTCCCGCCGTCGTCCCGTGTCCACGGCGAGTCACTGGCACACCACGGGCACAGGGGACCGCACATGGACAGCAGGCCCCCCACGGCTACCAACCCCGGACGGGTCACCCGGTTACGGGTTGCCTCAAGATCCTTGCCGTGACGGAACCGTTGCCGTTCCGTCGGGAGTCCCCCACAGCGAGCGCATAGTGTGTGTTGCCGTTCCAAGAGGCCGTGCGCGCACAGGAGATCGGCACCGGATGAGCGAGAGCCGCCGGGGTGCCGATGTGCGGGGCACGGCCACAGCGCCTAGTTCGTTCACCTCAGGGGGAGTCAGATCATGCGATCCATACGGCCGTTGTTCACCGCCCGTCGGGAAAGGGGCGCGCGCCGCAGAACCTCCCCCGTGCTGGCCGCCGTCGCTCTCGCCTCGGCGCTCGCGCTCACCGCCACCGCCTGTGAGTCGGGCGACGCCGAGGCAGGTGGCGGGGCGTCGGCCTCCTCGACGTCGGACGACGGGAAGATCACGATCCCGGACGACATCAAGGACCGGCTCAAGGAGCACGGGATCGACGTCGACAAGTGGAAGGACGGCGCCTGGAAGGACTGGAGCAAGGACGACTGGCTGCGCGAGGCCGAGGACTACATCAACCCGATCATCGAGGGACTGTGGGACCCGGACCGGATGCGGGGGGCCGAGGATCCGGACAAGGAGGTCGACGACAGTGACCTCGACGGTGACCAGGGAGTGACCGACCCGGAGCCGGCGCCGGTGGACGCGAAGGCCGTTTCGCCTACGTACCACGACAGTGTTCCCGAGGCGGGCAAGGTGTTCTTCGACTCCCCCGAAGGACAGATGGTCTGCTCGGCGACGGTCGTGCAGGACCCGGCGCACCCCGGTAAGTCCAACATGGTGTGGACGGCGGGTCACTGTGTCCACGCGGGCAAGAACGGCGGCTGGTACCGGAACATCGCGTTCGTGCCGTCGTACAACGACAAGGGCCTGTCGAGCGCCGAGTTGGAGAAGGCCGCGCGGGAGGAGGTCGCTCCGTACGGTGTCTGGTGGGGTGACTGGGCGCAGACCTCGGACCAGTGGATCGAGCAGGGCGGTGCGACGGGCGGTGACGGGGCCTCGTACGACTTCGCGGTGATCCATGTGACGCCGGAGGAAGGGAACACCGGCAAGTCCCTGGAGGAGACGGTCGGTTCGGCGCTGCCGGTGGACTTCAAGGCTCCGGCCGCGACGAAGATCGGGAGCATGACGGCGACCGGTTACCCGGCGGCGGAGCCGTTCGACGGGCAGACGATGTACCAGTGCCAGGACAAGCCGGGGCGGCTGTCGATCAACACGTCCGACCCGACGATGTACCGCATCGGGTGCACCATGACGGGCGGTTCGTCCGGTGGCGGGTGGGTGGCCACGGGTTCGGACGGCAAGCCGGCGCTGGTGTCCAACACCTCGATCGGCCCGGTGACCGCGGGCTGGCTGGCCGGGCCGCGGCTGGGTGAGGTGGCCAAGGGCGTGTACGACTCGGTCAGCGAGAAGTTCGCCGGTCAGTAGCGGTCGGCGGCAGCACAGAGCGGCGGGGCGGCTCACACAAACCTTCACCGTCCCGCCGCTGTTCGCCCTCAACTCCACGGGCATAGTGGGGTGTCGCGTGACACGGGGGTTCACGCAGGACACAGAACCCCCGGATGACACGCCCATGACATCAGTGCGCTTCGAAGTACCCGCGCACCTCGCACCATCAATCGCTCCAACGGGGGTTACCGCACCATGCGTTCCACACGTACGTCCGCGGCGCAGAGCCGCAGGCGGCGCACCGCTCTCGCCGC
Organism: Streptomyces sp. NPDC046909; assembly: GCF_040644695.1. Classification (NCBI taxonomy): domain Bacteria; kingdom Bacillati; phylum Actinomycetota; class Actinomycetes; order Kitasatosporales; family Streptomycetaceae; genus Streptomyces; species Streptomyces sp. NPDC046909. The sequence goes on from NZ_JBEYXC010000027.1 coordinate 9,555, forward strand.
CACCGGCCTCGTCGCCGCGCTGGCGCTGACCGCCACCGCCTGCGAAGGCTCGGACACGGCGAACGACAAGGCCGACGCCACCACCTCCCAGGCCGCCGACAGCGGCAACGACAAGGTCCAGATCCCGTCCGACCTCGCCGACAAGCTCAAGGAGCACGGCATCGACGTCGAGAAGTGGAAGGACGGCGCCTGGAAGGACTGGGACAAGGACAAGTGGCTCAGCGAGGCCAAGGACTTCGTCAACCCGGTGATCGAGGGCCTCTGGAAGCCGGACCGGATGAAATCGGCGAAGGAGGCCAACAAGACGTACTCGACGAAGGACGCGGCGGCCGACGCGGGCGTCACCGACCCGGACCCGGCGCCCGTCGAGGCGTCGGCCGAGAAGACGCCGTACCACGAGAACGCGGCGCCGGTCGGCAAGATCTTCTTCGACACCCCCGAGGGCACCGCGGTCTGCTCGGGCACGGTCATCAAGGACGTGAACCACCCGGGCAAGTCGAATCTGGTGTGGACGGCCGGCCACTGTGTGCACGCGGGCAGCGGCGGCGGCTGGTACCGCAACATCATGTTCGTCCCGGCCTACAACGACTACGGCAAGTCCGAGGACGAGCTGACCAACGCGAGCGCCTCGGACATCGCTCCGTTCGGTCAGTGGTGGGCCGACTGGGCCTCGACCTCGAACGAGTGGATCGCCGGCGGCTCGGAGACCGGCGGTGCCGGTGCCGCATACGACTACTCGATCCTGCACGTGAAGCCGGAGTCCGGCTCCAAGTCCCTCGAAGAGACCACCGGCGCTCTCGACGTCGACTTCTCCGCCCCCTCCGCCACCGAGGTCGCCAAGATGGGTGCCTGGGGCTACCCGCAGGCGGCGCCGTACAACGGGCTGAAGATGTTCAAGTGCATCGACCAGCCGGGCCGGCTCTCACTGAGCTCGACGCTGCCGACGATGTACCGGATCGGCTGCACGATGACCGGTGGCTCGTCCGGCGGCGGCTGGTTCCGGGTGGTGGACGGTGAGACCAAGCTGGTCTCCAACACCTCGATCGGCCCGGCCGACAACACCTGGCTGGCGGGCCCGCAGCTGGGCAAGACCGCCGAGGCGATCTACCAGAACATGAGCAAGACGTACGGCGGCCAGTAAGCCGTACGCGCTGAAGGCCCGCCCCTCACGACGGGGGGCGGGCCTTCACACTTGCTGCGCTGCTACTACGCCGCCGGCACCGGAACGTAAGGCGCCAGATCCGCCGCCAGCTCCTCGTGCACCCGCACCTTGAGCAGGGTGCCCTCCGGGGTGTGCTCCTCGGAGATCACCTCGCCCTCGTTGTGGGCGCGGGCGACGAGCTTGCCCAGCGTGTAGGGCACGAGCGCCTCGACCTCGACCGAGGGGCGCGGCAGCTCGTTGTCGATGAGCGCGAGCAGTTCCGCGATGCCCTGGCCGGTGCGGGCCGAGACGGCGATGGAACGCTTCTCGATCCGCAGCAGCCGCTGGAGCGTCAGCGGGTCGGCCGCGTCGGCTTTGTTGATCACGACGATCTCGGGTACGCCGGTGGCGCCGACGTCCGTGATCACCTCGCGCACAGCGGCCAGCTGCTCCTCCGGGTTCGGGTGCGAGCCGTCCACCACGTGCAGGATCAGGTCGGACTCGCCGACCTCCTCCATGGTGGAGCGGAACGCCTCGACCAGGTGGTGCGGCAGGTGCCGTACGAAACCGACGGTGTCGGCGAGGGTGTACAGGCGGCCGCTCGGGGTCTCCGCCCGGCGGACGGTCGGGTCCAGGGTCGCAAACAGGGCGTTCTCGACCAGGACACCGGCGCCGGTCAGGCGGTTGAGCAGCGAGGACTTGCCCGCGTTGGTGTAGCCCGCGATGGCGACGGACGGCACCTTGTTGCGCTTGCGTTCCTGGCGCTTGATCTCGCGGCCGGTCTTCATGTCCGCGATCTCCCGGCGCATCTTCGCCATCTTCTCGCGGATACGGCGCCGGTCCGTCTCGATCTTGGTCTCACCGGGACCACGGGTGGCGAGGCCGCCGCCCTTGCCGCCGCCCATCTGACGGGACAGCGACTGACCCCAGCCTCGGAGCCTCGGCAGCATGTACTGCATCTGCGCGAGCGCGACCTGCGCCTTGCCCTCCCGGGACTTGGCGTGCTGGGCGAAGATGTCGAGGATCAGGGCCGTACGGTCGATGACCTTGACCTTGACGACGTCTTCGAGGGAGATGAGCTGGCCGGGGCTGAGCTCACCGTCGCAGATGACGGTGTCCGCGCCGGACTCGACGACGATGTCGCGCAGCTCCAGGGCCTTGCCGGAACCGATGAAGGTGGCCGCGTCAGGCTTGTCGCGGCGCTGGATGACGCCGTCGAGCACAAGAGCGCCCGCGGTCTCCGCGAGGGCGGCGAGCTCCGCGAGGGAGTTCTCCGCGTCCTGCGAGGTCCCCGTGGTCCAGACGCCGACGAGGACGACCCGCTCCAGGCGGAGCTGGCGGTACTCGACCTCGGTGACGTCCTCGAGCTCGGTGGAGAGACCCGCCACGCGGCGCAGAGCCGCGCGCTCGGAGCGGTCGAACTGGTCGCCGTCCCGCTCTCCGTCGATCTCGTGGCTCCAGGCGACGTCCTCTTCCATCAGGGCATCGGCCCGAAGACCTTCGGCGTGTGTGTGCGCGAAGCGCTGCGAGTCCTGGGAAGGGGATGAAGAGGAGGTCATTGGGTCCTTACGTCGTTGGGGATTCCGATACGGCGGTCATCACGGCGACTGCGGCGAACGTCACGCCGATCACTGTGCTCAACGCACGAGTACCCCGGGAGATTCCCGTGATCCCGTGCCGCGCCGACCCGAAGATGGTCGCACGGCACGGCCCGTCTCGTCACCGCCTTATTTCGCGCCCGCCTCAGCGCGAGGCCTTCGTGGGCGCCACCGACTTCCACTCCGGGTGCCCCGGCATCGGCGGCGTCTTCTCGCCGTAGAGCCAGTCCTGGAAGAACCCGCCGAGGTCGCGCCCGGAGAGCTCCTCGGCGAGGGCGATGAAGTCGGCGGTGGTGGCGACGCCGTCCTCGTGGCGGCTCACCCAGGCCCGCTCCAGGTCCTCGAAGGCGGGGCGGCCGATCTCCTCGCGCAGGGCGTACAGGACGAGCGCGGCGCCGTCGTAGACGTTGGGGCGGAAGATGCTGATCTTCTGTCCGGGGTCGGGCGCCTTGGGGGCGGCCGGGGGTCCGCCGGCGGCGCGCCAGCGGTCGGAGGCGCCGTAGGCGGCCTTCATGCGCGCCGCGATCGTCTTGCCGGCCTTCTCCTCGGCGTAGAGGGCCTCGTACCAGGTGGCGTGGCCTTCGTTGAGCCAGAGGTCGGACCAGGTGGCCGGGGCGACGCTGTCGCCGAACCACTGGTGGGCCAGCTCGTGGACCATGATCGACTCGACGTACCACTTGGGGTAGGCGGGCTCGGTGAACAGGTCTCTCTCGAAGAGAGAGAGGGTCTGCGTCTCGAGTTCGAAGCCCGTGTCGGCGTCGGCCATGAGCAGGCCGTACGTCTCGAAGGGGTAGCGGCCGACCTTGCTCTCCATCCAGGAGATCTGGCCGGGGGTCTTCTTCAGCCAGGGTTCGAGGGCCTCGCGGTGCTCGGTGGGCACGACGTCGCGGACCGGCAGCCCGTGCGGGCCCTCGCGGTGCAGGACGGTGGAGCGGCCGATGGACACCTGGGCGAGCTCGGTGGCCATGGGGTGCTGGGTGCGGTACGTCCAGGTGGTCGCCCCGGCGGCCCGGCTGACACCGGTCGGCAGTCCGTTGGCGACGGCGGTGTAGCCGTCGGGCGCGGTGACCCGGATGGTGAACATCGCCTTGTCGGAGGGGTGGTCGTTGCACGGGAACACCAGGTGGGCGGCGTCGGCCTGGTTGGCCATGGCGAGCCCGTCCGTGGTGCGCACCCAGCCGCCGTCCCGGTCCTCGGCGGACACCGGGTCGCTGGTGTGTTTCACGGTGATCCGCATCCAGCTGCCGCCGGGCAGCTCCTCCTCGGGCGTGACCACCAGGTCCTCACCGGCCTCGGCGAAGGCCGCCGGCTCGCCGTCGACCTCGACCGACTCGACCTCGCCGTGCGCGAAGTCGAGGTTAATGCGGTCCAGTGGGGTGGTCGTCCAGGCGTCGATCGTGGTGACGGCCTTCAGCGGCTTGCTGTTGGAGCCGGGATAGGTGAAGGAGAGGTCGTACGACGCCACGTCGTACCCGGGGTTGCCCAGGTGCGGGAAGAGGCGGTCGCCGACCCCGAGCGGGTCGGCGGGGGCGCTCGCGGCGACGAGGCAGACGGAGACGGCGGAGGCGAGCAGCGCGGCCGCCTTCAGCCGGCGGGGGCTCCTCGCGCGGGGGGCCCTGGCGTGGGGGGTGAGCAGCATGCACCACCGCTACCAGCGCGCGCGTGCCGTACGGCGACGACGCGCGACCGGCCCACCCGAACGGGTAACCGGCTGGTTGGATATGGGCCATGGACGTGGACGAGGAGTCGGGTCTCACGAAGGCCGTCTGGAGCGACGCCGACTTCGAGCGGATGGGGTGGCACGACGTCACCGTGCACGGCGTGTACGTACAGCGCACCGAGGACGTACTGCCTCGGCTGCTGTTCGATCTCGACTACGTCGTCCGCTGGGTCCACCCGGTGCCGCCGGAGACGTACTTCAGCTTCTGGGTGGCCCCTTCGACGCTCGTCTTCGAGGAGGTCTGGGATCTCGAAGGGGATCTCGACTTCAAGGGCCTGGGCGTGGATCTGGAACTCGACGCGCTGCACCGGCTGACGCCCGAGGACGACAGGCCCCCGTGGCATGGCGTGCCGCTGTGGCACATGGAGGGGCGCTCCTTCGACCTCAGGTTCCGTGCCTCCGGGTTCCGCCAGTACATCCGGCAGCCGCCCCGGCACTCGCGCCGGCTCTCACTGACGCATGCCGAGCGGGGCGGGCCCTCTTTCGCGGAGACGGCCTACGCGTGACGCCCCGCGCGTAAGGCGCATGAGGCACACAAAGGCGCATAAGGCGGGCCTCACGCGCCCGGCGTCTGCGCCCTGCTCACGTCGTACACGCCGGGCACGTTCCGCATCGCCCGCATGAGCGCGGGCAGCAGGGCCGCGTCCGGGAGCTGGACCGTGTAGGTGTGGCGGACGCGCTGCTGGCTGGGGGGTTCGACGGTCGCCGAGACGATCTCGGCGCCTTCGAGGGCCATGGCCTCGGTGAGGTCGGCGAGCAGATGGGGGCGGCCGAACGATTCGGCGAACAGCGTGACCCGGCACCCGGTGGTGTCGCCCCAGCGCACGCCGACCTCCGTGCGCCCCGCGTCCTTCATACGCGCCACCCCGGCGCATCCGACGCGGTGCACGGTAACCACTCCCCCGCGCACGGCGAACCCGGTGATGTCGTCGGGCGGCACGGGCGTGCAGCAGCCGGCCAGGCGTACGGTCGCGCCGGGCTGGTCGACGAGGACGTCGGTGCCGCCCGGGCGGACGAGCGGACCGTCCGCGAGCGGCGCGCCGGCGGCGGACCGGGGGGCCGGTTCGCGCTCCTCGGCCTCCCGCGCCCCGTCCTGGGTCCCCTCGTGCGTCGGGTGCGTCGCGATCCACCGCTGGATGGCGATCCGCGCGGCGGGCGTGTGCGCGTGCTCCAGCCACTCCCTGGAGGGCTCGGAGGCGGGGTCCTGGCCCATGAGGAGCTGGACGGTGTCGCCGTCCCGCAGAACCGTGCTGAGGGTCGCCAGGCGGCCGTTGACGCGGGCGCCGATGCACGCGTGCGCGTCCTCGCCGTACTGCGCGTACGCGGCGTCCACACAGGTGGCGCCCTCGGGGAGGCCCAGGGTGCCGCCGTCGGGCCGGTAGACGGTGATCTCGCGGTCCTGGGCGAGGTCCTCGCGCAGCGTCGACCAGAAGGTGTCGGGGTCGGGCGCGGCCTCCTGCCAGTCGAGGAGGCGGGAGAGCCAGCCGGGGCGCGTGGGGTCCTCGCGCTCGCCGTCGACGGGCTCCTCCGAAGGAGGAGCGTAGGGATTGCCGAGCGCGATGACGCCGGCCTCGGCGACCTTGTGCATCTGGTGGGTGCGGATGAGGACTTCGGCGACCTGACCGTCGCCGCGGGCGACCGCGGTGTGCAGCGACTGGTACAGGTTGAACTTCGGTACGGCGATGAAGTCCTTGAACTCCGAGACGACGGGCGTCAGACAGGTGTGGAGTTCGCCGAGGACGCCGTAACAGTCCGCGTCCTCGTTCACGAGCACCAGCAGCCGGCCGAAGTCGGCGCCACGCAACTGGCCGCGTTTACGGGCCACTCGGTGCACGGAGACGAAGTGCCGTGGCCGGATGACGACTTCGGCCTGGATGTCGGCGTCGCGCAGGACTCCGCGGACCTCGTCGGCGATCTCCGCGAGCGGGTCGTCCGCGCGGGAGGCGTTGTCGACGATCAACTCCCGCGTGTGCTCGTACTCCTCGGGGTGCAGGATCGCGAAGACCAGGTCCTCCAGCTCGGTCTTGAGGGCCTGGACGCCGAGGCGTTCGGCGAGCGGGATGAGGACGTCGCGGGTCACCTTGGCGATGCGCGCCTGTTTCTCGGGGCGCATGACGCCGAGGGTGCGCATGTTGTGGAGCCGGTCGGCGAGTTTGATCGACATCACGCGGACGTCGCTGCCGGTGGCGACGAGCATCTTGCGGAAGGTCTCGGGCTCGGCGGCGGCGCCGTAGTCGACCTTCTCCAACTTGGTGACGCCGTCGACGAGATAGCGCACCTCCGCGCCGAACTGCTCGCCGACCTGATCGAGGGTCACATCGGTGTCCTCGACGGTGTCGTGGAGCAGAGAGGCCGTCAACGTCGTGGTCTCGGCGCCGAGTTCGGCGAGGATCAGGGTCACGGCGAGCGGGTGTGTGATGTACGGCTCACCGCTCTTGCGCATCTGGCCCCGGTGCGAGGACTCGGCCAGGACATAGGCGCGGCGCAGGATCTCGCGGTCGGCGTCGGGGTGGTGGGCGCGGTGGGCCTCGACGACATGGCTGATGGCGTCGGGCAGCCGGTCACGGGCCGCCGGGCCCAGCAGGGCGGCGCGGCCCAGGCGGCGCAGGTCGATCCGCGCCCGCCAGCGCGCCGCAGGTCCTGTTACCGGACCTGGGGTCGCGGGGTTCGTGGCCTCCGCACTCATGGGCACCTCCGGCTGCGTGGACCGGCGGACGGGGTGCCCCATGGCGGACACGGCTCAGGGGATGGCATTCCCCCGTCCGGGCCGGTGCTTGATGCTACCGAGCCCACCACGCGCGGCTGACCGCCTCTCGTCGAGCGTGAAACGGATCACCCATTCGAGCGACGGTTTCCAGGTTTACGGTTTCGCGCCACCTGACCTGCGGCTGCCCGTTGTTTCGCACGGTTCCGGATGCCCGGAGCTGCGATTCCCGGCGACCGAGGCCGCCAGGCCCCACGATTCAGACGCTCAGCGCCCCGCGTTTTCCAGCCATTCCGCATCGATCTCGCCCTCGGCGACGATCACCGCGGGACCGGTCATCTCGATCTCGCCGTCGGGCCGCTCGGTGATCACGAGGGTGCCTCCGGGCAGATCGACGGTGTACGTCGCCGGGGTCCCCGTCACCGCCGGGTCGGCGCCGTCACGGCGGGCGGCGGCCACGGCGACGGCGCACGCGCCCGTGCCGCAGGACCGGGTCTCGCCGGAGCCGCGCTCGTGCACCCGCATCGCGACATGGTTCGGGCCGCGGTCGATCACGAACTCCACGTTGACCCCGTCCGGGTACGCGGAGGCGGGGCTGAAGGGCGGCGCGTCGTACAGGGTGCCGGCGTCGGCGAGGTCGTCCACGAAGGCCACGGCGTGCGGGTTGCCCATGTTCACGTTCCGCGCGGGCCAGCTGCGCTCGCCGACGCTCACGCTGACGTCGCCCTCGGGGAGACGGGCCCTGCCCATGCCCACGGTGACGTCACCGTCCTTCGCGAGGTGCACGGTCTTCACACCCCCGCGCGTGGCGACGGTCAGGTCGCCCTCGGTCACGTGCCCGGCGCGCTGGAGGTAGCGGGCGAAGACGCGGACGCCGTTGCCGCACATCTCCGCGACCGAGCCGTCGCCGTTGCGGTAGTCCATGAACCACTCCGCCTCGGACGCCATGTGCCGCGCCTCGGGGTGCGCGGCGGACCGCACGACGTGCAGGACGCCGTCACCGCCGATGCCGGCCCGGCGGTCGCACAGGGCGGCGACGGTGGCCGGGGGCAGGTCGATGGTGTTCTCGGGGTCCGGGACGATCACGAAGTCGTTCTCGGTGCCGTGGCCCTTGAGGAAGGGGATCCGCGTGCGCGTGCTCATGCGTCGATCGTAAGGGAGGTCGGCTTCTGGCTGCGGGCCGGTGGGGGTTGATCGCGCCCTCGCGGCCGAGCCGCATATCGATACAGCCCCGCGCCCCTAAAGACAAAAGAAAAGACAGGGCCGTCTCAGCGCAGCCTTGCCACGCGGAACACCGCCAGCGCGACCACCGCCGCCACGATCACGGCGTACAGCAGGACCATCCGCCAGTCCACCCTGCCGCCCGAACCCCGCTGCGGCAGGCCAGGCCACGTGTAACCGACGCGGCGGGCCGCCATCATTCCCCAGCCCGCCGCGCAGGAGCAGATCAGGAGGCCCAGCATCGCGATCACCGCGCCGCTGTCGCCGAAGTCGAAGGCGAGAGGGAAGGCGAACATCAGGGAGCCGATCGCGGCCAGGGCGACGATGGGGGCGAGCTGCCAGATGCGCATACGGCGCTGTGGGCGCAGCTCGACCTCGACCTCCGGGCCGCCCGCGAACATCTCCTCGGGCTCGGGACCGTCGGCGGTCACGCCGCCCTGGGTGTCGTCGGGCCCGTCGGGGCTCAGACGGTCCCCGTCCTGCTCCGCTTCACCGTCGTCGACGGTCAGGGGCTCGGTGCCTTGTGCGGTGTCGCGAGGGCCGGCCTCCATCGCCACGCGCCCTCCCAACTCGGACTCCACTTGGTCGATCGAAGCTCGATGATGGCACGGCGCCGGAGGGCCGGATGACGGCCTGAGCGTCCCGATGCCATGACGTGATCAGGCTGTAACCGGTCGTTCGACCAACGCCAGTGCGAGCTGCGGAAGTTCTGTGAGATCCGCCGCAGCCCCACTCAGCCAGTGCACCCGCGGATCGCGCCTGAACCATGAATCCTGGCGGCGCGCGAAGCGCTTGGTGGCCCTTACGGTCTCGGCCCGCGCCTCCTCCATCGCGCACTCCCCCGCGAGCGCCGCGAGCACCTGCTGGTAGCCGAGCGCGCGCGAGGCCGTGCGCCCCTCGCGCAACCCGCGCGCCTCCAGCTCCCGCACCTCGTCCACGAGGCCCGCGTCCCACATCCGGTCGACCCGGCGGGCGATGCGGTCGTCGAGCTCGGGGCGGGCCACGTCGACGCCGATCTGGAGGGTGTCGTAGACGGAGTCGTGGCCGGGGAGGTTGGCGGTGAAGGGCTTGCCGGTGATCTCGATGACCTCCAGGGCGCGGACGATCCGGCGGCCGTTGCTGGGCAGGATCGCCTGGGCGGCCTCGGGGTCGGCGGCGGCCAGGCGGGCGTGCAGCGCGCCGGAGCCGCGGAGCGTGAGCTCCTCCTCAAGCCGCGCCCTGACCTCGGGGTCGGTGCCGGGGAACTCCAGGTTGTCGACGGCGCCGCGGACGTACAGGCCTGAGCCGCCGACGAGGATCGGCCAGCGGCCCTCGGCGAGCAGTGCGTCGATGCGCTCGCGGGCGAGGCGCTGGTACTCGGCGACGGAGGCCGTGACGGTCACGTCCCAGATGTCCAGGAGGTGGTGCGGGACTCCGGCACGCTCCTCGGGCGTCAGTTTGGCGGTGCCGATGTCCATCCCTCGGTACAGCTGCATGGAGTCGGCGTTGACGACCTCGCCGCCGAGACGTTGGGCCAGAAAGACGCCCAGATCGGACTTTCCGGCGGCGGTCGGTCCGACGACGGCAATGACGCGGGGGGCGGGGGGTGCGCTGCTCACCGCCCCAGTCTCGCAAACGTCATGGCGTGGCCTCGAACGAGTTACGTGACGGCACGCCTCCGGGGTCGTTGCCTGTTGCGAGGTTTTCGCCGCCGGTTTCGAGGGGCGGCGACCCGGGTGACGCAAACGGACGCACCGGGCAACGCGGGAAATCGCCCGCACGAGTAACGTATGGAGTGGATATGGGTGTTTTCGCACGACTTCTCCGGAGGTCGAAGGCTACGGAGGAGGCGTCAACCGCCGAGGCAGGGGCCGCCACACTGACGGCCGAACCCGAGGCGGAGGCGGCGGCAGCGGCGAAGGGGTCGGCGGAGACCGAGGCTGAGGTGAAGACCGACGCCGAGGCGGAGACCGAGGCTGAGGCGAAGGCCGAGGCCGGTTCCGAGGACCACCAGGACGCGGCCGGGCCGACGGCGACGGAGGCCGTCGAGGCCGGTGCCGCCGAGGGCGTCGACATCCCCAAGCAGCAGTCCGCCGACGAGGCGGCCGACAGCGAGGCCGGCGAGGGCGCCCGCACATAACTGTCCCGCGCGGGAAGGTGAACGATGGGTCTCCTGGACAATTTGAAAGCCAAGCTCAGCCCGGCCAAGGACAAGGTCTCCGGCCTCGCACAGCAGCACGGGGACAAGATTCAGCACGGTCTCGACAAGGCCGCGAAGGTCGTCGACGAGAAGACCAAGGGCAAGTACAGCGACAAGATCCAGACGGGCACGGGCAAGGCCAAGGACGCCATGGACCGACTCGCACACAAGGACGACGGCATGGGTGGCGGCACGACCACGCCCCCGTCCACACCGCCGCCCGCTTCCTGAACGGCACACCGACGGACGGCCGAGGGGCTTCAGGCTCCCGGCCGTCCGCCGTTTCCGGAATGGCTCCCGGAACGATCACGCCGAACGGTCAGGACCAGGTCGCGACCACATACCCCACGCCGTAGGGCGCGTCCTCGTACAGCAGCTGCCCGCCCAGGCCGGCGTCCTCGGCCGCGCCCGCGAGGACCTGCCAGGGGGCCCGCCCCGAGGCCTTCAGTGCGTACGCCAGCTCCGCGTCCAGCGCTTCGAGGGCCGCCACGTCCGCCGACCCCAGCGCACGGGCGACCTCCTCGTCGAAGGGGGCCGCCCGCTCGTCGAAGTAGCCCGGTGCCTTCAGCGTGCGGCAGGCGCTGGCGTCGCCCATCACCAGCAGCGCCACGCGCCCGGCCCGCGCGGCGATCTCCCTTCCCACTTGGATACACCGCTCGGCCCCGAGAGGTTCCCCCACACCGAGTCCCTCGATCGGGGCATCCGACCATCCGGTGCGCTCCAGCAGCCACGCGGCGACGGCGAGCGAGACCGGCAGCTCGCCCTGGGGCGCCGCGCCCTTGTCCGAGCCCAGTCGTACGTCGACGTCCACGCCGAAGCCCCGGAAGGAACCCCGGGTCCCCTGCGCGTGCGTCCCGCGCCCGCTCTGCTCGGCCGGCCCCAGAACCACGAGCAGGTCGGGCCGGGCGGCGGCGAGCACTCCGAGCGCGTCCGTGCACGCGGCCCGCGCCGCGTCCAGCTCGGGCGCGGCACCCGCGGCGACCTCGGGCACGAGAAGCGGCGGACAGGGGCACACTGCGGCGGCGACAAGCATGATCGGCAGCCTACTGCGGCCGGTCGCGTACGTCAGTCGACGGCGACCGGCGCCCCCCCTCCCCGACGTCAGTCGACCGCGCAGCCCCCGGTCACCGCCGGCAGCGGCTCCGGGACGCCGATCTTCGGGAGGCCCAGCATGACGCCCGCCGGCTTGGCCGCCTCGGCGGCGTTGCGCTTCTCCCAGGCGTCGCCCGCGCGCGTGCGGCGCACGTTCAGGACGGCGCCCTCGGCGAGGAGGTGGTGCGGGGCGGCGTACGTGATCTCGACCGTGACGACGTCGCCGGGGCGGACCTCCTCGTCCGGCTTGGTGAAGTGGACGAGGCGGTTGTCGGGAGCGCGGCCGGAGAGGCGGTGGGTGGAGCCGTCCTTGCGGCCCTCGCCCTCGGCGACCATCAGCTCCAGCGTGCGGCCGACCTGCTTCTTGTTCTCGTCCCAGGAGATCTCCTCCTGGAGGGCGACGAGACGCTCGTAGCGCGCCTGGACGACTTCCTTGGGGATCTGGCCCTCCATGGTCGCGGCGGGGGTTCCGGGGCGCTTGGAGTACTGGAAGGTGAAGGCGTTGGTGAAGCGGGCCTCGCGGACCGTGTGCATGGTCTGCTCGAAGTCCTCCTCGGTCTCGCCGGGGAAGCCCACGATGATGTCGGTCGAGATCGCGGCGTCCGGCATCGCGGCGCGCACCTTCTCGATGATCCCGAGGAAACGCTCCTGCCGGTACGAGCGGCGCATCGCCTTGAGGACGGTGTCCGAGCCGGACTGGAGCGGCATGTGGAGCTGCGGCATCACGTTCGGCGTCTCCGCCATGGCCGCGATGACGTCGTCGGTGAAGTCGCGCGGGTGCGGGGAGGTGAAGCGGACGCGCTCCAGGCCCTCGATCTTCCCGCAGGCCCGCAGCAGCTTGCTGAACGCCTCACGGTCGCCGATGTCACTGCCGTACGCGTTGACGTTCTGGCCGAGGAGCGTGATCTCGGAGACGCCCTCGCCGACCAGGGCCTCGATCTCGGCGAGGATGTCGCCGGTGCGGCGGTCCTTCTCCTTGCCGCGCAGCGCCGGGACGATGCAGAACGTGCAGGTGTTGTTGCAGCCGACGGAGATCGACACCCAGGCGGCGTAGGCGCTCTCGCGGCGGGTCGGCAAGGTGGAGGGGAAGGCTTCGAGCGACTCGGCGATCTCCACCTGCGCCTCTTCCTGCACGCGCGCGCGTTCCAGCAGGACCGGCAGCTTGCCGATGTTGTGCGTGCCGAAGACGACGTCGACCCAGGGTGCCCTCTGCACGATGGTGTCGCGGTCCTTCTGGGCCAGACAGCCGCCGACCGCGATCTGCATGCCGGGGCGCTTGGTCTTCATGGGGGCGAGGCGGCCGAGGTTGCCGTACAGGCGGTTGTCGGCGTTCTCGCGGACCGCGCAGGTGTTGAAGACGACGACGTCGGCGTCGCCGTCGGACCCCTCGGGCGCCTTCACATAACCGGCGCCCTCCAGCAGACCGGACAATCGCTCGGAGTCGTGGACGTTCATCTGGCACCCGTAGGTGCGTACCTCGTATGTCTTCACGCCCACTGCCTGGCTCCGGTCGCTGCTGATGGTCATCCCTCAAGAGTAGGCGCTTTCGGGGGAGGTCCGTCCGGGTACCTCCGGGACCTCGTCGGGCGCGCGGTGCAGGGCGGTGATGACCGCTGTCTCCAGGGACCGGAGGAAGGTGTGGATCTCGGGGGCCGGGAGGACCGAGGTGTCGGCTCTGAGGGTGAGTTCCGTGTGGTGGGAGTCGTGGAAGGCGGTCAGGTAGAAGCGCATGTCGTCGTGGTCGATGCCGCCGCGGTCGATCGTGCGGGTCTCCGCGCGGAGGGCGTCGACGCGTTCGATGTCCCGGTCCGTGGGCTCCGGCCGGTGTCCGGGGAAGTTGAGGTTGAGCGCGCAGGACAGGTCGGGGCCGTCAGGGGGCGGGGCCTTGAGGTCGTCGGGGTCGTACTGGCCGGCCAGGGCGGCGACGGCGCTTCTGCGGTGGGCGTCGGCGAGCAGGCGGCGCAGCGGGCGGTCCTGGACGTCCAGGCACAGCGGGGCGTTCTGGACCACGGTCGCCGAGGCGCGGGCCGCCTCGTGGAACCTGTTGTGCGAGAAGAGGAGGAAGCCGCAGGACCGGTGCCCGTGGCGGTGGGCGAGGAGGACGGCGACGAAGGCGAGCACGACCGCTGCGTCGGCCACGTGGTAGCGGGCGGCCAGCGCGCGTACCGCCGTGTGGAGGGCGCGGGAGCGCAGGGCGACCTCCTGGAAACGCGGTTCGGCGGGCGGCGCGGGTGGCGCGGGGAGCATGTCGGCCGGGAAGCGGCTCAGTTCCCGTTCCCAGAAGCGCAGCGAGTCGGCGGAGGCGCGGCGGCCCTCGGCGGAGTGCTCGTGGGCGACGCGGTCCAGGGGGTGGGTGAAGGTGCCTGGGGCGGATCCGTCCAGCTCCGCCGCCAGGTCTTCGGCGACCATCGCGAGGCCACGGTGGTCCACCGCCATGTGGAACGCCGTGAGGACGACGTACGACGGGACTCCGCCGTACGTCACCACCGCGGCCCTCAGGGACAGCTCGGCGACCGTGAAGGGGAGGGACTCCAGGCGGGCGAGGGTCTGTCCGGCGACCGCCTCGGGGTCCTCCCCGGCCGCGTCGACGATCTGGACCGGGAGCTCCCCCGCGCGCGCGAACGTCTGGCAGGGCGTTCCCGTCTCGTCGACGGAGAAGCGGGTGCGCAGGCCCTCGTGGCGGGCGGTGATGGTGGCGAGCCCCGCCAGTACGGTCTCCAGGTCCCGGCCTTCCGGCACCGCCACCGTCCGGGACATGTTCAGGTGCCGCAGCTCGGGCGCCTGGGAGTGAACGGCTCGCCAGATCCACTTCTGGCCCCAGGTCAGCCCGCACCGGCCGGACCGGTCCCCGTGGAAGGCGACGGTCCGGGTCCCGGTCACCGGGCGCCCGCCGCGTCGTAGAGGTCGTTGATGGTCCGCAGGGTGCCGACGGCGTCCTCGGGGGCGGACAGCATCGGGGTGCCGTCGGTGACGCTGCGGCAGAAGTCGGCGATCTGGCGGCGGTGGGACACGCCGTAGTAGGCGATGCCGGGCGGTTCCTCGGCCAGGGAGCGGGCGCGCTCCTGGTCCGCGCGGCGCAGGAGTTCCCCGGGGCCCGAGCGGTGGTGCAGGGTGCCGGGGTGGTCGAGGTCGAAGACGACCGAGCCGAGGCTGCCGACGAGTTCGACACGGGTGCGCCAGTCCACCGAGCTCGCCACGGTGACGTTGAGGGTCACGGAGACCGGGCCGGCCGACAGCAGCGCGCCGAGGGTGTCCTCGGTCTCCATGACCCCGGTCAGGACGCGGGTGCCGGCCGTCGCCGCGTGCACGGTGAGGTCGCCGCAGATCCAGCGGACCGTGTCCAGGCAGTGGTAGCCCTGGTTGATCAGCGCCGATCCGCCCTCGCCGGCCCGGGTGCCGCGCCAGTAGCTGTCGGCGTAGTAGTCCTCGGGGCGGCGGGCCTGGAGCCGGGCGGACACGTAGAGCAGGTCTCCCAGCAGTCCTTCCGCCACCCAGTCGCGGACGGCCAGCACCAGCGGGTCGTAGCGGTGCTGGGCGACCACCGAGAGGACCAGGCCGCGTTCGGCGGCGAGCGCGGTGAGGGTGTGCGCCTCCGGCTCGTCCAGGCACAGCGGCTTCTCGACCAGGACGTGCTTTCCGGCGTCCAGGGCCTGTCGTACGAGCTCTCCGTGCTGGGCGTGGTCGACCGTGACCGACACGCTCGTCACCGTGGGGTCGGCCAGGACTGTGGTGTGGTCCCTCGTCCACTCCGGTATGCCGTGGGTCTTGGCGAACGTGTCGGCGTGCGCCTCCCGGTCGCAGGCCACGGCCACCGACCAGCCGGGGACGGCGCCGAAGCCGTCGACGTGGTTCGACGCCACCCGGCCGCAGCCGATGACGGCATGTCGGAATTCCCGCATTTCGCTTCTCCGTTCGCATTCAGTCGGGTCCGGTCGGGGCCGGTCGCGGCTGGTCGGGGCGTGAGGGGTACGTCAGAGGTAGCCGTAGCTCAGCCAGCCGCCGTCGACCACGAGGGTCTGGCCGGTGACATAGGCGGCGTCCTCGGAGGCCAGGAACAGCACGGGGCCGGTGATGTCCTCGGGGCGGCCGCGGCGGCCCATGGGGATGCGGGCGACGATCTCGTCCTCGTCGAGCGCGCCCGGGTGCGGGGTCTCCACGCGGATCATGCCGGGGGCGACCGCGTTGACGGTGACGCCCCGGGCCGCCCACTCCACCCCGAGCACCCGGGTCAGCTGGAGCACCGCCCCCTTGCTGGCCGCGTACGCCGCGCGCCCGGGGAAGGCCGTGAAGGACAGCAGGGACGCGAAGTTGACGATGCGTCCGCGGCCCCGTTCGAGCATCCGGCGGCCGGCCTCCTGGGACATCAGCAGGGTGCCCATCGCGTTGGTCTCCAGCAGGGCGCGCGCGTCCGCCTCCGGGACGGACTCGGAGTCGCCCATGCTGAACAGGCCCGCGCAGTTGACCAGTACGTCGATGGGGCCCCAGCGGTCGGTCACCTGGTCGACCGCGGCGCGTACGTCGTCGGCGCGGGAGACGTCGCAGCGCAGCGCGAGCGAACTGGGCGGGCCGGTGCCGGTGTTCGCCGCCCGCGTCCCGTACACGCTGCTCCCGGCGATCTCCGCCGCCACGCTCTCGACCTGCTCCCGGGTACGGCTGGCCACCGCGACCCGCGCGCCCTCGCGGGCGAAGGCGAGGGCGACCGCCCGGCCGATCCCGCGGCCGCCGCCGGTGACGACGACCGTCTGATCGGTGAACCGGCCGGTCCGGTGCGGGCGTCGGGGATCCGGCAGCGGCGGGACGGACATGTCCTCCTCGGGGGCGTACGGCCAGTGCAGGGAGCCGAGGGGGCCGTCGGCGGGGTTCACCGGCGCTGGAAGACGCCGAGCCAGTGCCACTGGTCGGGGCGCTTCTCGGTGGGCAGGTTGCGGAAGCGGCGCAGTTCCTCGACCTTGAAGTGCGGCAGGAAGGGCTGGACCAGGTCGTCCGAGGTGAGCCGGATCGGGCCGGAGCCGGGGGTCATGCGGTCGGAGAAGCCGACGAGGACGAACAGCCCGCCGGGGGACAGCAGTCGGGCCGCCTCCGCCGCGTAGGTCTCGCGGGCCTCGGGCCGTACGTTGTGGTAGACGAACGAGTCGTGCACGACGTCGGCGCAGGCGTCGGGCAGCGGGACGTCGAGGATGTCGCCCTGGACGAAGTCGACGTCGGTCGAGTAGAACCCGGCGAGTTCCCGGGCCTTGCGCAGGGCCGTCTCGGACCGGTCGACGCCGGTGACCCGCATGCCGTGCCGGGCCAGGAAGATGGAGTGCACGCCGGGTCCGCAGGCCAGGTCGACGACCCGGGAGCCGCGGGGCAGGGTGCCGTCGATGACGAGCTGCTGGAGGGCGGGGCTGACCGAGGTGGTCACCCAGGAGATCTCGCCGAGCTCGGAGTTGTCGTAGAGGGGCGCGAAGCCGCTGACCCATCGTTCGGTGAAGGCTTCCATGTCTGTCCCATCGGTGAGAGTGGAGAAAGGGCGGTCAGTCGGCGTGGACTTCCACCCGCAGGTAGTCGGGGAAGTCACGGCCCGCGCCGGGTGCCAGTCGCAGGGTCCGGACGGGGCCGCGGCGGCCGTCGTCCTTGAAGCCGGTGAGCCGGTAGACCAGGTACATCTGGCGGTTGACGTCGTTGGCGAGGAAGTCGGCGGTCAGGGCGAGTCCGCGGCTGTCGGCGGTGCGGGCCAGGTGGGTGAGGACGGCGCCGCCGACGTTGCGTCCCATGACCCGGCAGGACATGAGGAACAGCCGAATGCGCCAGTCGGCGTCGTACCGGCCGAGCAGGACGAGGCCGATGGTGCCGTAGGAGCCGAAGCGGTCCTCCAGGGACATCACCAGCAGGGTCTGGTCGTCACGGTCCATCAGGTCGCGCAGTTCGTCCGCCGAGAACTCCAGGCCCGTGGTGTTCAACTGGTGGGTGCGCTGGGTGAGTTCGGCCGCGCGGACGAGGTCGTCCGGTCCGGCCGGGGCGATCGTCAGCCGCATGTCCAGGGAGCGCAGGAACTCCACGCGCGGTCCCTCGAAGGACTCCTCGTGGGCCTTGCGCTGTTCGGCCCGCCGGTAGAGGAGCCGCCGCTCCCGCGCCTCCGGGGTGACGGGCGGGTCCAGGTCGGGGCGGTCGGCGAGACCGGTGAGGTCGGCGCTGTCGAGGACGCGGACCTCGGGGCAGGCGTCCTCGACCTCGGCGCGCTCGAAGGGCGAGTCGTCGAGGAACAGCAGGGAGTCCACGGCGATGCCGAGTTCCTCGGCGACCGCGCGCAGCATCCGCGACTTGGGCTGCCAGCCGATCTGCGGGGCGAGGAAGTACTCGGCGAGGCCGAACTTCTCCAGCCGTTCCATGGCCCTGGAGTGCTCGTTCCTGCTCGCCACCGAGTGCAGGACACCACGGCCGTCGAGGGTGCGCAACAGGGCTTCCACGCCGGGACGCAGGGCGGTGGCGCCGCCTTCGGCGAGCACGCCTTCCCAGACCGTGTCGTCGAGGTCCCAGACGACGCACTTGACGGGTGGGGCGGACTGCGGGGTCGTCATCCTCGTTCCTTTCATGTGCGGGGTCATGTGCGAGGTCATGTGCGGGCACGTGTGCGGGTCATGTACGGGCTCGGGCGCGGGCGTCGCGCTCGGCCCTGCGGACCCGGTGGCGGGCGAGGGCCTGTTCGGCGACGAGATGCTGGAGCAGCTGGGTGTTGCCCTCGATGACCTCCAGGACGCGGGCGTCGCGCACGTACCGGTCGACGGGGCTGTCCGCCACCAGGCCCGCGGCGCCGTGGAGTTGGGCCGCGACCTGGGCGGCGGTGGTCGCGGCGCGGGAGGCGGAGAGTTTCGCGGTGAGGACGTGGCTCATGGTCCGGTCGTCCGGGTCGTCCAGGGCGCGTGCCGCCCGCTCGCACATCAGCCCGGCGGCCTCGGTGGCGACGACGGCATCGCTCAACAGCCCGCGCACCAGCTGGAGTCGGTGCAGCGGGCCGCCGAACTGCTGCCGGTCGATCGAGCAGGCCAGGGCCGCCTCCGTGGCCTCCCGGGCCAGTCCGTAGGCGCCGTACGCGACGCAGAGCCGGCCGAGGGTGAGGGCGTCGGTGGCGATGTGGGAGAGGGCCGCACCCTGCCGGCCGAGCAGCCGGTCGGCGGGCACCCGGCACTCCCGCAGGCGCAGTTCGGCGAGGCGGGCGCCGCGGAAGCCGCTCATGGCCGGGGCGGGGAGGATCTCGACGCCCGGGTCCTGGCGGCGGACCAGGACGGCCAGGTCACGCCCCTCGTGCACGGCGAAGACCAGGAAGACCTCGGCGACGGCCCCGAAGGTGATCCACTTCTTGTGACCGGACAGCACCCACGAGTCGCCGTCGCGCCGCGCCGTCGTGGCGACCCGGCGGACGTCGCTGCCGGCCTCCTCCTCGCTGAGTGCGAAGGCGCCCACGGTCGTTCCGGCGGCGAGGTCCGGCAGGAACTCCGTGCGCAGCGGTGCGGCGCCCCAGCGGGTCAGCGCGCGGCACACCATGCCGTGGACGGTGAGCACGCTCTGGAGGGAGGCCGACTTCTCGGCGACGGTGCGGCTCAACTCCCCGTATGCGAGGTACGACAGAGCTCCGCCGCCGTACTCGGCGGGGACGAGGGCGCCGAGGGCGCCGGTCTTGCCGAGCCGGGTCAGCACGTCTGTGTGCACGTCGGCGGGGAGAGTGTCGATGTCGCCGGCGTCCAGGAGGAGTTGCTCGACGTCGGAGAGCAACCGGGCTGCCGTGACGGCCGTTCGGGGGCTCACGGTCGGCGCTTCCGCAGGACGAAGGCGACCACGGCGGCGACGCTGTCGAAGTGCTCGATGTCGAGGTCCTGGTCCAGCACCTCGATGTCGAAGCGGCGTTCGAGGTGCCCGATCAGCTCGACGGCGGCGAGCGAGTCCAGCAGGCCGCCGGAGATGAGCCGGTCGCGTTCCAGGAGGGAGGTGTCGTCGACGTACCGGGCGAGGAACGTGGTCACCTCGTGCCGGATGACGGCGGCCTCGTCGTCGGCGGGTTCGGTGGGTGCGGTGGGTTCGGTGGGTTCAGTGGCGGTCCGCTCGGCGGATGCGTGCGTCATGCTGGCTCTCCCAGGTGGTAGTCGTAGAAGCCCCGCCCGGACTTGCGTCCCAGGTGGCCCTCCTGGACCATGCGCCGCAGCCGGGCGGACGGGGTGAACCGTTCCGGACCGTGGTGTTCGGCCAGGACGTCGAGAGTGAGCGCGACCGTGTCGAGGCCGATCAGGTCGGCGGTGCGCAGGGGTCCGGTGCGGTGGCCGAGGCAGCCGCGGAAGAGCTGGTCGACCTGGGCCGGGGTGGCCACGCCGTCGTCGAGGAGGGCGGCGGCCTCGTTGACGAACATCATCAGACAGCGGTTGATGACGAACCCGGCGACGTCGTTCACCACCACGGTGTCCTTGCCGAGCCGCCCCGCGACGTCCTGGAGCGTGCCGAGCGCCTCGGGCGTGGTGTACGGGGTGCGGATCACCTCCACCATCGACGACAGCGCCACCGGGTTCATGAAGTGCGCGCCCAGGACGCGTCCGGGGTGCGCGGTCTCCAGGGCGAGGCCGGTGACGGGGATGGCGGAGGTGTTCACGGCGACCACGGTGTCGGCGCCGAGCACCTCGTCGAGGGCGCGGTGGACCTTCTCCTTGGCCGCCGGGTCCTCGGTGATGTTCTCCACGACCAGCCGGGTCCCGGCCAGGTCGCGCAGCGAACTGGCGTACTCCAGACGGCCCTTGGGCCCCTGCGGGGCGCCGCCTCGCCGCAGCCGGGTGACGCGGTCCCCGTCGCCCACCCGGTCCGCCGCGGCGCGCAGCGCCCCGGGGTCGGAGTCGTGCAGCACGGTGTCGATGCCGCGGTCGACGAGCGCCTGGGCGAGACTGCTGCCCATGACGCCGGCGCCGACGATGCCGACGGCCTGTCCGTTCACTGGTGTCCTCCCGGGTTCTGCTGCTGCCAGTCCTTGATGCGCTCCGCCATCCCGGCGAGCGTCGACTCCTCGAACACGGCGATGGCCGGTACGTGGACGCCCAGTTCGCGCTCGATGCCGAGGATCAGCTGGACGCTCATGACCGAGTCGCCGCCGAGTTCGAAGAAGTCGTCGTCGGGGCGGATGCGTTCGGTGCCGAGGACGGAGGTCCAGACGCGGCCGAGGACGGTCCGGAGTTCGTCGTCGCGTCCTCCGACCGGGTTCTCCGTGACGGCTGTCGGCGCGCTGGGCGTCCGCACCGGTGCCGCTGCCTCTGCCGCCGCCGGTGTCATGGCCGTGACCGGGGCGACCGGTACCGGCTGGGCCGTCAGCCCCTCGGCGATGCAGGTGTGCCGTGGGTCCATGGCGGTCGGCGGCAGGCCCGCGGCGGGGGCGCTGCGGGCGGTGGTGCCGAGGGCCGCCCGGTCCGGCTCGTACCCCGCCTGCCACAACTGGCCGAGGGCACGGGTCAGTACGACGTCGTCGGCGTCGCCCTGGTACTCGCGCCGCATGGTGGGGATGACGGTGACGTCGCCGAGGTGTGCGCGGGACTGCGCGGCGAGGGTGCGCAGTTGGCCGGGGCCGATCTCCAGGAGGATGCCGCACCGGGTGGACGCGGTGCGCAGCGCCTTCCCGAACATCACCGGCGAGGTCAGCTGACGGCTCCAGTAGTGGACGTCGGTGAGTTCCTCGCCCGCCCAGCCGCCGGTGAGGTTGGCGACCAGCGGCACGGTGGGCGCGGCCGGGCCGACCTCGGTGAGCAGGTCCGCGAGGCGCTCTCCGGCCTCCTGGAGGAGCGGGGTGTGCAGGGCGTGCCGGATGGGCAGCAGCCGGCCCTGGAGTCCGCGTTCGGTCAGCTTGTCGGCGACCTCGTGGATACGGTCCCGCTCTCCCGCCAGCACACAGGAACGGGACGAGTTGACCGTCGCCAACCAGACGCCGGGGCCGGTCAGTTCACGGGCCTCGTCCTCGGACAGGCTCAGGGCGATCATCGCGCCCTCCGGCTGCTCCGCCACCAGCCGGGCACGCTCCACGACGACACGCAGGACGGCCTCGTCGGTGAAGACTCCGGCCAGCGTCGCGGCGGTGAGCTCGCCGAGGCTGTGGCCGGTGACGGCGTCGGGGTGGACGCCGAGCCGTTGCAGGGAGCGGGCGAGGGACAGCTGGAGGGAGAACAGCACGGCGTGCGAGGCGACCGGGTCGAACACCCCGCCGCCGCCCGGCCGGGCGCGGCCGAGCAGGCGCTGGAGATCGACGGCGGTCCCGCCCGTGGCGCCCGAGGCGGGACGTACCAGGCCTTTCAGGTCATGGCCGACGAGGTCGGAGCAGCGCTCCAGATGGCCGTCGAGGAGTTCCGCGAACCCGGGCAGGACCGTGCCGAGACCGGCGCCCATGCCCTGGTAGTGGTCGCCGACTCCGGGCAGTACGAAGCAGATGTCGGTACGGCCGGGCTCCGCGGGAATCGTCCGGTTCCGGGCGACGGCCGCGTCCAGCTCCCGGCACAGTTCGGCGGCGTCGTGGCCGACGGCTGTGCGCCGGTGACGGCGGTGACGGCGGCCCGCGAGGGAGACGTCCGCCGCGACATCCGGGGGCACCTCACCCGCGGCGAGGGCGTCGCGCCAGGCTTCCGCGGTGCGGTCGGCGGCGGGGGCGGTGTGGGCGGAGAGCAGGAGGAGGTGGGGACGGGGGCGGGGGCCGGCCGGCGGTTGCGGAGCGACCGGCGGCTGCTCTACGACGTCGGCGTGGGCGCCGATGCCGGCGTGGGGATCGGCGTGGGCGCCGGCACCCGCACCCGCACCCGCACCGAGCGACACCCGCGGCCGATCCACCGCTCCGGCCCCCCGCGGCGCGACCGGTGGCGGTTCCTCCACGATCGCGTGGACGTTGGTCCCGCCCAGCCCCAGTGCGCTGACCGCCGCCCGGCGCGGGGCGTCCTGGCGCCACTCCCGTGCCGTGCGGGCGAGCCGCAGCGTGGAGTCGGAGTTCTGGACGAAGTCGGCGGGCAGGCCCACGTGGAGGGTGGGCGGGATGCGGCCGTGCCGGACGCTCAGCACCGCCCGTACGAACCCCGCGAGCCCCGACGCCTCGCGCAGATGGCCGATGCCGGACTTGACCGAACCGACCTCCGCGCCGGGCCCCTTGCCGTACACGGCGGACAGCGCGGCCCACTCGGTGGCGTCGCCCAGGGCCGTGCCCGAGCCGTGGCTCTCGATCGAGCCGATGGTGTCGGCCTCGGCCTCCGCGAACAGCAGCGCGTCCCGCATCAGCCGTTCCTGGGCGTCGGCGCTGACGGAGGCGTAACCGCTCTTGGCACCGTCGTTGTTGACGGCCGAACCACGCACCACGGCGTAGATCCGGTCGCCGTCCGCGAGGGCGTCCTCCAGGCGTTTGAGTACGACGGCCACGACGCCGTCTCCCGCGACGGCACCGCCGGCCCGCGCGGAGAAGGGCCGGCACACCCCGTCCGGCGATCCGATGCCACCCGCGAGATAGCGGTAGCCGTGGACGTCCGGCACCCGGACCGCCGCGGCCGCCGCGACGGCGACGTCGCACTCGTGGCCCGCGAGGCTCCGGGAGGCCTGGTGCACGGCGAGCAGACCGGTGGAGCAGGCGGTCTGGAGGGTCATGGCGGGCCCGGTGAGCCCGAGCCGGAAGGCGACCTTCGTGCTGCTGTGGTCCTTCTCGTTGCCCATCTCCAGGGCCACTTCGTCGGGCTCCTCGCCGCGCGCCGCGAACACACCCCGGACGATCTCCTCGTGCCGGCCGCGACCGACCCCGGCGAAGACACCGACCACCGGGTCGCCGCCGGGGAGCACACTGGCGTCCTCCAGGGCCTGGTGGACGGTGGTCAGCAGGAGGCGGTGCTGCGGGTCGGTGACGAGGGCGTCCTTCGGGGCCATGCCGAAGAACGGGGCGTCGAAGTCGTAGACGCCGTCGATACGTCCCGAGGCCCCGATCCAGCGCGGGTCGTCGAGGAGCTCGTCCGGGACGAGACCGCGCAGTTCCTCGGGGGTCGACCGGGTGACGCAGTCGCGTCCCGCGAGCAGGTTGTCCCAGAACGCGGTGAGGGTCGGGGCACCGGGCAGCCGCCCGGCCATCCCTGTGACGGCGATGGCGCTCATCGGGTGGAGTCCTTCCTGGAGTCGACGGAACCGGCGCCCGAGCGCAGCGCGGCCCGGCGGGCACTGTCGGCGGCGGCTGCGCGCGCCCGGCTCGATGCCGAGGGCGAGGGCGATGCCGATACGGGCGTCGGCCGCCCCGCCACCGCGGCCCCTTCGATCAGCTCCGCCTGCGCCCGTACCGTCGGCGCCCGCAGAAGGTCGGCGAGGCTGATCCCGTACCCGAGTTCGTCGCGGATCGCCGCCCGCAGGACCATGAGCCGCAGGGAGTCACCCCCGAGGTCGGTGTACCGGTCGTCCACGCCCACGGACTCGGTCCGCAGCACCCGGCGCCACACCGCGAGCAGCGCGGTCTGGGTCGGCCCCTCGGCGGGCTTGGGCGCGGCGAGTTCCCGCGGACGCAGCAGGGCCGGCGGTTCCAGGGACGCGCGGTCGACCTTGCCGCTGGGCAATTGGGGCAGCCGAGGCAGCTCCACCAGGTGCCGGGGCACCATGGGGCGGGGCAGGCGTTCCGTGAGGAAGGCGCGCAGCTCCCCGTCCCCCGGCGGGTGTTCGTCCGCCACGAAGAAGGCCACCAGCACCGCGCCCTGCTCCGGGTCGGGGTATCCCGCGACCGCCGCGTCCCGCACCCCGGGGTGTTCCCTGAGCACGAGCTCGACCTCGGTGGGCTCCACGCGGTGACCGCGGACCTTGATCTGCGAGTCTCTGCGCCCCCGGTACTCCAGCGACCCGTCGGGCCGGTACCGGGCGAGGTCCCCGGTGCGGAACAGGACGGGGGCGTCGGGGTCGCCGAAGGGGTTGGGCACGAAACGCTCGGCGGTGCGTTCGGGGTCGCCGAGGTATCCGGACGCGAGCCCGGGACCGCCGGCCCACATCTCGCCGACGGTTCCGGGAGGCACCCGACGGCCGCGCTCGTCGCACAGGTACACCCGCATGTCGAGCGGCGTGCCGATCACCGTCGCGTCAGCGACCGAGTCCTCGACCGGCCCCCGCCGATGGGCCACATAGTCGGCCTCGGTGAGGGTGTACGTGTTGTGCACCTCGTACCCGAAACCGCGTACCCGCTCCTCCAGATCGGGCGGCAACGCCTCCCCGCCGACGAAGACATGCCGCAGGCCGGGAAGTCGGGCGAACCGAGGATCGGCCGTCAGCACCCGCAGCATGGAGGGGACGAGGCTGATCACGGAGATCCGCTCGCGCTGGAGGAGGTCGATCAGATAGGCGTCGTCGCGTTCACCGCCCGGTTCGGCGATCACCGCGGTGCCTCCGGTGGCCAGCGGCCAGAACAACTCGCGGGCACTGACGGGGAGTTTGAGCAGATGACGGTCGTCCGCGCCGAGCCCGTACAGCCTCTGCTCCAGGAACACGCGTGAGGTGTGCAGCCGGTGCGGGCGCAGGACCGCCTTGGGCAGTCCGGTGGAGCCGGAGGTGAAGAGGATGTACGCGGGGTCCTCAGGGCCCGACGTCACGTCAGGTGGCCGTACTTCGCGGAGGACGGGCACCGCGGGTGCCTCCTCCTCGGGCAGTCCGGTCGCGGGGACGGCGGCTCCGGCGGTGCGCAGCTCGACAGCGGGGCGGCAGATCCCGACGTACTGGCGGATCCGCGATGCGGGCAGTTCGGGGTCGAGATGCAGGAACACCCCGCCGGCCTTCAGCACCGCCAACAGCCCCGCGAACAGCCCGAGCGAGCGGTGCCCGGCGACCGCCACCACGTCCCCGGGTCGGGTTCCGGCCTCGATCAGGCGGTGTGCGAGGTGGTTGGAGGTCTCGTCCAGTTCGCGGTAGGTCAGGGACTGCTCCCCGCACTTCAGCGCGCGGGCGTCCGGGGTACGCCAGACCTGGAGCTGGAACAGCTGGTGCAGGGTGACGGGGGGATACGCGGGCAGCCGTCCGGCGCCCGGTCCGCCGCCCCTCACCGCGACCCCCGTGGAGCGAGAATCGCGTCCGCGGCGACCAGGCCCGTGGCCGCGCCGTAGGTCACGCCGATGATCTTCGAGGAGCAGTCCCCCGCGAAGTACAGCCCGGGCGCACTGCTTTCCAGCTCCGAGGACAGCTCGATCGACGGGTAGAGCTTCTCCACCACCGGCGCGGCGACGACGGTCCGCGGTCCGGCCAGCCCGGGCGCGACCGCCTCCAGCCGTTCGACCATCCCGGCGATGTCGGCGACCCGCCGCGGCCCGAGCGCCGAGGCCAGATCGTCGTCCGCCGAGTGGATGAGACTGTGCGCGGGCCGCTCGGACAGCCTTGCCCCGCCGAGGAGTTCGAGGAGGGGCTGTACGACGGGGAGGCCGCCGCCGAGCTTGGTGACGCGGCGGGCGAAGTCCAGCGCGTGCTCGGTTCCGTCGGTGTCCTCGGGGACGTCGACGGTGGTGACGATGCCGAAGTTGGTGCGGTCGGTGGGGGTGGTGAGGCAGTGCTGGCCGTCGAGGACGGTGGTGTCGTCGAAGGCGTACTGCATGATGCGGCCGCCCTCGCAGACACAGAACGTCCGGACGGGTTCGCCGAGTTCGTTGAGGAAGGTGAACTTGGGGTTGTGGCAGGAGGCGGTGAGCGGGGCGGCTTCCTCGCGGCCGGTCTCCAGGCGGATCCCCACGTCCACGCGGCGGCTGGGCCGGTGGGCGACGCCGTTGCGGCGGAGCACGTCCCGCACCCAGGCCAGGCCCAGCTTGCCCACCGCGACGACCACGTTGGCGGCCCGGAGGGGTGGCTCGGGCGAACCGGCGACACGGACGTGCCAGTCGCCCTCCGGTCCCCGGGTGACGTCCTCGACCCGCCGCCCGAGCAGCAGCCGGAGCCCGTGTTCCCGCGCCTCGGCGGTCAGCGCGTCGACCATGCCGATGGCGTCGTCCACGGTGATGGCCTGGGACAGCGCCTCGTCGGCCAGGGCGAATCCCGCGACCGGGGCCGGCGCCCCGGAGGTCCTGGCGTCCGACACGGGCAACGCGGGCGACTCGGGCGACTCGGGTGCGGTGGGCGGCAGTCCGAAGCCGTACATCAGGCGGTAGACGTCGGCGACCGCGTCCGCCGCCCGGTCGAAGTCGCCGAGCGCCCGCTCCAGGCCGCTGTACGCCCGGTAGCCGCCCGCCCCGTCGTTCTCGATCTTCGACCGGGAGAGGCCCCGGATGTAGCCGAGGTTGGTGTCGAAGTGGAAGGCGGCGCCGCCCAGTCCGGTCAGGCAGTCGCAGCGGTTGCACTGGAGGCGGAACTTCTCGGCGGGCCGCACCTGTTGGCCGCGCATCCGGGCGGTCACCCGGGGGCACAGGCTGTCGCGCATCCCGCCCCCGGCCTCCACGAGCGCCACCCGGGCGCCCCCGGTGGCCAGCCGCCACGCCGCGAACAGCCCCGCCGGCCCGCCGCCGATCACGACGGCGTCGAGTCGGTCGGTGCCCACGCCCGTCGTCACGACGACCTCCCCGTCCGACTGGACTGGCTGGACTGGCTGGTCCGACTGGTCCACCTGGGGTTCTCCGCCTCGAAGCGGTCGGCGAACGGCCCGTAGAAGAGGTGCCCGGCGGGCCTGCCCTGGTCCTCGATGCGGCGGATCATCCATCGGCAGATCAGGGGGGTGAGCCCCACCAGGTCGTCCACGTCGTCGCCGGTCAGGGCGGTGTACCGGCACAAGGCGTGGTCGGCGGCCGCGCGGAAGGCGTTGTCCTCGTGGAAGACCCGGTCGTACAGCCAGTCGAAGCCGTGCTCCCCGTAGTCGGGGAAGGCGAGCAGCGCGGCCGTCCAGACGACGTTGAGGGCGTCGAGGGCGGGGACCCCGACGGCGCGGTGGTCCTCCCAGTCGATCAGGCCGATGCGGCCGTCGTCGGCCACGCGCAGGTTCCAGGGCCCGAGGTCGCCGTGCGAGGGACCGACGGCGGCCCGTTCCAGGTACCGCAGGGTCGGCTCGGTGACACCGGTCAGCCCCGGCAGATAGCCCGCCGCCGTCTCCACCGGGTCCCCGGGAACCTCTCCCCCGCCGCTCGACCGCACCGTCGCGGCGAGTTCCAGCGCGCTGCCGAGCAGCCCGGGCCAGCCCTGGGGCGGGGTCGCGCGCATCACGTCGGGGAAGTCCCGGGCGGGGACGTACGACATCACGAAGCCGCTGTCGAGTTCCGCGACCGGGTGGGGGCGCGGCAGGCCGAGGTCGTCCAGGGAGGTCAGCACGGACCACTCGCGGGCGACCATGGCGTCGTCCGGGTCGAGGGGGACCTTGGCGACGTGGAGGGGGGTGCCGTCGACGGAGGACTGGACGAAGAGGCGCCGGCACTGTTTGCGGGCGCTGCGCGGGATCCAGGCCCGGAAGGTGAGCCGGGCGGCGTCCGTGCCGTGCAGGGCCGCGAGCCGGCCGGCGATCTCCTCGGCTCGGGCGGCGTGCCGGGTGTCTTCGAGCGCGACGGTCGTCATCGGCGGCCTCCGATCAGGGCCTCGGTGCGGGCCGGGAGGACCTCGGCGAGGAGGTCGCCGAAGGACGGGCCGCGCAGGAGCCGCCGGAGTTCGGCCACGCCTCCGGCGCGCGCGGCGGGGCCGGTGGCGAGGAACTCCTCGATACGGGTGTTCATGGCCCGCCGGAAGCCGGCGTAGGCGCTGTCGTCCTCCAGGAGGCGGCCGGTCTGCCGGACGATGGCGGCGGTGCCCTCGAAGTCGTCGGCGGGCACCCGGTAGTCGTCGATGCACTGGGAGAACCCGACGCCGAGGCGGTGGAACAGCGTCCCGGCGAGGGACTCCAGGTTGACGATGTGACCGTAGTGCTGTTCGGGCAGGGCCATGGGCAACTGGCCGAGCCGCAGCGACTCGTGAATGGCCGTCAGTCCTGGAGTGAGCATGTAGTGGCGGGCCGACGCCACGGCGGGCAGGAACTCCCGGTGCGGCATGCAGCCGAACTCGGCGACCCGGCCGCCCACTTGGACCCGGCGTTCCCGGCCGTTGCCGTATCCGCCGCCGCACACCGCGACGCGTTCCAGCGCGGGCCAGTCCCGCAGCAGGTCGGGGACCCAGCGGTCGAACAGGCGCAGGTAGTCGTTGTGGCGGTCGTAGTCGAGGAGGAAGTTCTTGAACCCGCCGAGGTTGATGAGGAGATCGTGGCCGGGGCCGTTCGGTGCGGAGGCGGCGCCGACACCGGCGAGTGCCTGCTCGTCCACGATCGGCCCGGTGACCTCGATCCGTCCGGGCTTCAACTCCCGTGCTTCCGCCGCCCGTTCGGTGACGCCGGG
This sequence comes from Streptomyces sp. NPDC046909, assembly GCF_040644695.1. Taxonomy (NCBI): domain Bacteria; kingdom Bacillati; phylum Actinomycetota; class Actinomycetes; order Kitasatosporales; family Streptomycetaceae; genus Streptomyces; species Streptomyces sp. NPDC046909. Next base: position 38,519 of record NZ_JBEYXC010000027.1, read on the forward strand.
GAAGTTCTGCACCACGGAGACATCGGCCAGCAGATGGGCGGCGTAGATCCGCTCGTGCGGGGCGAGTTCCGCGAAGTGGGCGTCGAGGGCCGCGTGGTCGCCTCGGGGCGCGACCGCGCAGAGGTCGGCGATCCGCCGGGGCGGGGTGCGCAACTGCCAGAAGGAGAAGAGGCTGTCGACCATCAGCGCGGGGCGGTTCGCCGCGTACGCCCGCAGGACCAGGTCGGCGTCCATGACCGAGACGACGTAGTCACTGCCCTCGATGAGCCGGTCGAGGACACCGGCGCCCGCCTCGACGATGTCGTCGAAGGCGTCGGCGTTGCGGCGGGCGAAGTCCGCGGCGACCGTGGTGCCCACGAAGAGCCGGTCGTGGTGGTCGAGCCTCCGCGACAGCGCGGCGAGCTTGGATATCGGCCCGTAGCCGCAGCTTTGGGCACCGAGCAGCAGGCGCATCGGTTACTCCAGATCCCTGTCTGTGTCGAAAATGGCCCGGGTGACGGCCGAGGCGTCGATCCCGTGGCGGCGGAAGAGTTCGGCCCGGTCGCCCACGAGCGCCGGACGGCGGCCGTCGACGGCGAGCGCGGTGAAACGCCCGCGCCAGCGGCCGGCGAGCGCCAGGGCGGTACGGGCGGCCAGACCGCTGTGCGGAAGGTGCTCCTCCACCGTGATCACGGCGGAGACGGCGTCGGCGGCCCGTACGATCTCGGCCGCCGGGAAGGGCGCGAGCCCGGCCGGGGCCAGCACCCGGGTGGGGCGGCCGGCGGCGGTGGCCCCCTCGGCGGCGCGCACGGCCTCGGGCACGGTGGCGCCCATGGCCAGCACGAGCGTGCCGCCGTCCGGCGCGCCGAACTCCCGCGGCCGGTCGGACGAGAACGGCTCGTCGCCCCGGAACACGACCTCGTCCTCCCGCGCGCCCAGCCGTACATAGGCGGGTCCGGGGTGCCCGACGGCCTCCCGTACCGCCCACGCGGCGTCGTGCGCGTCCACCGGACTCAGTACGAGGTCCATCGGCATGGCCGCCATCGCGCCGAGGTCCTCGGGGGTGTGGTGGGTGGCGCCGAGCATGCCGTACGCCACTCCGCCGCCGACGCCGACGAACGTCACGTCGAGCCCGGCCCGGCACACATCGAGCCGGATCTGCTCGGCGGCCCGCCGGACCAGGAACGGGGCCATCGTGCCCACGAGCACCCGATGCCCGTCCCGGGCCAGACCCGAGGCGACACCGACCAGATTGGCCTCCGCGATGCCGACATCGATGAACCGCCGCGGGTGCCGCCGCGCGAAGGCGGCGCCCAGCGCGTGCCCGTCGGCCGCCATGACGACGAGCTCCGGGTGCCGGTCCCCCAGGTCGGCGAGGGCGTCGGCGACGGCGGGGCGCATGGAGAGACGAGGGGTCTCTCCTACGGCGGTTTCGTGTACGGCGGTTTCGTGTACGGCGGTGTCGTGTACGGCCGTGTCCCGTACGGCGGCTTCAGGCATGGCGCGTGCTCCGGTGGGGGTCGGATCGGTGCGGAACGCCCCGTGCCGTCGGCTCAGTCATCGCCCACCGCCCGGAGCGCCGTGGCGAGTTGCCCGGCGTCGAGTGAGCCGACGTGCCAGTCGGCATCGTGTTCCATGAACGGCACTCCTCGGCCTTTGACGGTGTGTGCGAGGACGACGGTGGGCCGGTCGGGCTCGGCGTCCGCCGTGTCGAGGGCGTCGGCGAGCGCCGCGAGGTCGTGGCCGTCGGCCTCGACGACGTGCCAGCCGAAGGACCGCCACTTCGCGTCGAGCGGGGAGAGGTCGAGGACGTCCGCCGTGGGGCCGTCCTGCTGCAACCCGTTGACGTCCACGACGGCGACGAGCCGCCCGAGTCCCCGGTGCGCGGCGAACATCGCGGCCTCCCAGACGGACCCCTCGTTCAGCTCGCCGTCCCCGAGGATCACGTACGTCCGGCGGTCGCGGCCGCCCAGGCGGGCGGCCTCCGCGAGGCCCGCGCCGATCGACAGGCCGTGGCCCAGCGCCCCCGTGGCGGCGTCCACCCCCGGCAGACCCTCCGGGGGATGCCCCGGCAGCCGCGCGGCGGTGTCGGCGCCGTCCGTGTCGAGGACACCGAGTTCGCCCAGGACGGCGTAGAGCGCCCATACGGCATGCCCCTTGCTGAGGATCAGCCGGTCGCGCCCGGGGTCGTCGACGGTGGCCGGGGTGAGGCCCGCGGCGCGGCAGACGGTCACGAGGACGTCCACCACCGACAGGGACGACCCGAGGTGCACCGCGCGGTCCGCCGCGAACCGCAGGATCCTGCGGCGGGCGGCGGCCGAGAGACGCGCCAAGTCCCGGTGCGGAAAGGCGGGTTCCCCGGTGCTGAGGGCGGGTGCGGTCGCGATGTCCATCACGTCACGTCACGTCTCGTCCGGTCAGGACGCGTCGCGCCGGAACACCGACACGACGTTGCCCGAGCGGGCGTTGAACGGTTCCCCGGCCCAGCCGCCGAAGCGCTCGACGAGACGCATGCCGGCGAGCCTGGCCATGAGGTCCATCTCGGACGGCCACACGTACCGCAGGAACGCCGGGAACAGCTCGACGCTGCCCTGCTTGAGATGGATGTGCTGCTCCAGGATCTGCTGGGTCGACGGGTCGTGCCGGTCCGCCTCGATGAGCACGTGGTCCAGGCCCATGTCGTGGACCTGGGTCCAGGAGTTGCGCCGGAACCGGGTGGGGTCGGGCATGAACGCCTCGACGACGAAGTGCCCGCCGGGCTTCAGCGCCGCGGCCGCGGAGACGAAGCAGGAAAGCTGTTCCTCCTGGCTCTGGAGCGCGTAGATCGTGTTGAGCACCAGAAAGGCGAGGGAAAACTCCTGGTCGACGGTGAAGTTCGAGATGTCGGCCTTGGTGACGGGAATGTTCTCGCCACCCTCCTTCTCCCGGAGTTTGCCGATCATTTCGTCGGAGGAGTCCAGCCCGTGCACCTCGACCCCGCGCTCGACGAGCGGTACGGCGATGCGCCCGGTACCGATCGCGAGTTCCAGCGCGGGCCCGCCTTCGGCCAGTTTGGCGAGGAAGTCCACGGCCTGGTGGGGCCCCGGCCAGGGCAGCCCGTCATAGATCTCCGACCAGCGGCTTCCGTATGTCTGTGCGTCCCAGGCCATTTTTCAGTCCCCCCAGCTCGTGTCGTCCTCAAGTTTTTCTGGAATGCGACTCGAAAGGCACATGAATACGTCGTCCTCGTTTTCGTGCGGGAGAGCTTCCGGCGATTGATCGAACCCGAGAACCGTGACATGTCGACAGCAGCGGGAGCCATGACACAGAAGCCCGGAATAACTGTCAGTCCTGAATGCACCAGGGGGCCAGAACCGGACATACGGGGAAATGTATTTTGTCTTGCCGCCGATATCGCCGTGCCACCGTTGCGCGGGGACAAATCCCTGTTCCACGATGAGCGCCCCGTCCCGACCGCCCTTCTCGTCCACCGGAGGTCTCGGCCTGTGTTCCGTACGATGACCGATGCCGCCCTCGCCGAACTGCGCGCGTGCTCCGCCGCGCCGGAGGACCTCACGCACTGGGAGAACCGCCATCTGGGCCGGCGCTCGCTCCTGGGCCGCGCCACACAGGAGTTGACCGAGGCGCTGGCCCAACGCCGGGCGCAGGCGGCCCGGTCGGAGCCCGCTCGCCGCCCCCTGGACCCGACCCACCTGCCCGAATCCCGGCCGCCCGGCGGACGGCACCCGGTCGGCCTCCTCCTGGACGAGGCGCTGCGCCACTTCGCGGAGTCCGGCTTCTCCTTGCGCGAGTCACCCCAACTGGAGGACCGGGCGCACAGTTTCGACCTGCTCGGCGTCGCACCGGACCACCCCACACGCAGCCCCGCGCACACCTTCTACGCCGAAGGGGGCGTGGTCCTGCGCGGCCACACCACCGCCTCCGTGCTGCGCGTCCTCGCCGCGCACCGCACCGAACTGCCGCTGCGCTTCGTCGTGGCCGGTCCGTGCCATCGCAACACCGTTCCGGGCCCCCGATTCGTCACCCAGTTCCACCAGTTGGAGGCGGTGGCGGTCGGTCCCGGGGTCCGGATGAGCGACCTCAAGGGGATGGCGGCGGGCTTCGTCGAGGACATCCTCGGCCCGGACGCCGACCCCCGGCTGCGCTTCCGCTCGTTCCCGTACGTGTCCCCGGGCCTCGCCGTGGACGTGGCGTGCCGGCCCTGCCGTACGACGGGCTGCGACCTGTGCCGGGGCAGCGGCCGGCTGGAGATCATGGGCGGCGGCCTGCTCGCCCCGGCCGTGCTGCGGGCCGCGCGCTGCCCGGACGAGGTCCGTGGTGTCGCCCTCGCCGTCTCCCTGGAGCGCGTCCTGGCCGTCCGGCACGCCCTCGGCGACATCCGCCACTTCCTGAGCAACGACCCGCGTCTGCTGGCCCAGTTCGACTGACGAGTCCGACTGACGGGTCCGACTGAAGAGTTCGACCGACGAGGAGCGCTCCGATGCGTGTGCCACTGTCCTGGCTGAACGAGTTCCTCCCCCGCCCCCTCTCGGCGCGCGAGGCCGATGACGTGCTCGGCGAGGCGGGCATCGCCGTGACCGTGATCGACGCGCCGGGGCGGCTCGGGCCGCGGGTGGTGGCGGGGCGGGTGCGCACCGCCGACGACACCGAGCCACTCGTCGACCTCCCGACACCGGAACGGGTCTCCCTGCCGGAGGGCGCGGGGCCGTGCCCGCCGCCGGGTGCCGTGGTGGCGGTGGCGTTGCCGGGCAGCCGCTTGTTCGCACCACGCCGGCCAGGCGCGGACGGCAGTCGGTACGGCCTCCTCACCGTGCCTCCCGGCAGACGGGACGGGGACCCCGTGGGCCGCGTCTGCTCCCCGGCGGAACTGGGCACGGGCCCAGGTCGCGAGGCCTGTGTGCTGCCTCCCGGCACCGTGCCGGGGACCCCGGTGTCGGCCGTGCTGCCGGAGACGGGAGGCGAGGTGGCGGGGGTCGCCGGGGAGATCCTGCGTCTGACCGTGCCCGACACGCTGGTCCACTGCACCGGCCTCTGGGGGCTCGCCCATGAGATCGCTTCGCGTGACGAGACACCGGACGGGTCCTCCGTACCCCACGACCTGGCGGATCCGTCCGGTCCCCTCACCCTTTCCGTGGCCCGCGCCGACTGGACCGTCTCCGCCGTCGCGGTGGTCGTACCCGACGGGCCGGCCGGGCCCCTCCCCGGTGCACTGCTCGCGCGCATGACACTGGCCGGTATCCCCGCCTCGGGCACCACCACCGACGCCCTGAGCATCGCCGCGTACGAGTACGGCACCCGCCTGACCGCCCTCCCCGTACCGGGCCCCGGCCCGATCCACGTGACGGTCGGCGAGGGAACCCCGCCCCCGGGCACGGCCCCCGGCGTCCGCTGGCCCGCCGACCTGCCCGTACGACTGGACCCCGCGCCGCCGGACCACGGCACCGGCCGGCGTCTCCTCGTGCTCGCCGCCTCCCCCTCGGTACTCGACACGGACGCCACCCGCTGCACGGAGGCGGCCCGACGCGCGGCACGCCTGCTGTCCGGCACCGAGGACGTCCCCGGCGTCCGCACGGTCGAGGGCCCCGCCGGTGAACGGCACCGCATCGCCCTCGACGTCGCCGAGGCGCGCGCGGCGCTGGGCGCCGACCTCACCCCCGCCTCCTGCACCGCCCTGCTCGCTCGCATCGGCGCGCGCGCCTCGCGGACAGCGGCCGGGACACTCGACGTACGCCTCCCTCCGTCCCGTACCGATCTCCGCACGCAGGCCGATGTCATCGCCGAACTGATGCGACTCCACGGCTACCGTGCCCTGCCCGCCACCTCCCCCACGGATCCCGCGCCCCCGCACCGCGACGCCCGGCAGGCCCGAGTCCGCGCGCTCCGGGACGCCATGGCCGTACGGGGTTTCCAGGAGGTCCTGACTCCGCTGGTACTGGATCCCGGTGCCGGTCCCGCCCCGTGGCGCGAGCCCGCGGTCCATCTGGAGCAGAACGGTGAGCGGCTCGGCAGGCCTCTTCGGCGCAGTCTCGTGCCGGGGCTGGTGGCGGTGGCGGGCACCGTACCGCGGCACGCCCCGCGCTGTGCGGTCTTCGAGACGGGGACCGTGGTCCGTCCGGAGCAGGCGGGCCGGGCTCCCGGCGGGGAGGGGAACGCGTTCGCGGCGCTGCGCGCGCTGCCGGCCGACGCCGGACAGGCGGAGCACACCTTGGGGGAGCTCGGTGCCTGCGTACGCGCCGCTGTACAGGCGGCGGGTGTCACCCGGTTCGCCCTGCGCCCCGCCGACCTCCCCGGGTTCCGCCCCGGTTCGGGCGCGCTGATCCTGGCCGACGGAGTGGAGGCGGGCGGCATCGGCCTCCTCTGCGAAGCCGTCCACCACGAACTGGCGGTCGCCGAGATCGACCTGTCCCTGCTCCTGCAACTGCCGCGCACCCACCGGACCTTGTCCGCGCCGTCCCGCCACCCGGCCGTCGAACTCGACGTGAATCTGCTCGTGCCGGACGAGGTACCGGCCGGTGAGCTGCCTCGATCGCTGTCCGCCGGTTCCCCGTTGGTCCGCTCGGCCCGCGTGTCCGATGTCTACCGGGGCCGTGGCGTCCCGCCGGGCCACCGCGCGATCACCGTCACGCTGGGCTTCGCGTCCCCGTGGCGGACCTTGACCCGCGGCGAGGCGACCAGCGCCTGCGAAGAGGCCGTGGCCGCCCTGGAACCGCTCGGAGTGCGACGCCGCTGACGGGCCCGCCGGCTCAGTGCCGCCGGCTCATCTTCCCCGCGACCCTCCGCAGTGAGGCCATCCCGATGAAGTCCCCCAGCTCCAGCCCCTCATAACCGGATACAGCCAGCCGTTCCAGCATCGCGGGCACGAGCAGGAACCGCCCGTAAGCCTCCGCGTACGTCTGTGTCATCGCCGCCGGCCGCCCCGGATGAAGCGCGGTGAACGCCTCCAGCAACGCCTCCTCCGCCGCCCCCACCGGAGTGTCGAGACCGTCGTCCGGCTCCCCGGTGCCCCGCCCCGTCACCGCCTGCTCGTCCCACCCCCCGGCATCGGCCGCATCCACCGGCGCGCCGGAGTGCACGACGAACTCGTGCGGCACGACGGTCGCCGGATGATGCGCGACCACGTCCCGCATGTGCTCGTACAGATCGGCGGGGGTGAGCCCGGACGCCGGATCAGCGCATGCGTGCGCGACCAACCGCCCGCCCCGCTCCCCCCGTTCGTGCTCCGCGAAGACCCCCGCCCCGGTCACGTGAGGATGCTCCAGAAGCAGTCCGGCGACCTGGTCGAGGTCCACCCACGCGTCCCGTACGGCCACCCACCGCGCCCCGTCCCACGGCCGCGGCAGCTCCACGAGCCGTGCCAGCTCGGACGGCCTCGGGTCCTCCTCCGCGAGCACGGCGTCGACCAGCGCGGACAGCTGACGGCAGAAGGCGCGGGCCGCGGGCGGCGGCAACAGCACGTCAGGGCACCGGAGGATCAACCGAAGCGCGCCGTCGGCCAACGAGACATCGAGGCGGACGTTGGGCGTGCGGTAGTCGATCGTGGTCTGTGTGATCTCCGGGTCCCGCTCAGCGGCGGCTTCTCCCACCGGGGCGCCCACAGCGGTGTTGTGGAACTCGAAGATCGCCGACGTGCTGATCCGGGCGCCGATCCGGGCGGAGGCGCGGGCCTCGGCCATGACCAGTTCGCCGACGTCGAAGACGCCGTTGCTGTACGCCGTCATCAGTCCGGTGCGCAGCCGTCGGAGCACGGCCGAGAAGGCGGGATCCTCGCGGAGGTCGGCGACGAGCCGCATCTCCGTGGCGTAGCGGCCGACGCCGCCCATGAGTTCCGGTGCGGTGCGGTTGGCGGACACCACGCCGAGCGCGCAGGTCGGGCGGCGTGTCCAGCCGGTCAGCATGATGACCGTGAGCGCGTGGAGCAGGGTGGGCAGGGTGGTCCGGTACTTGCGGGTGGCGGCGGCGCAGCGCTCGCCCAGGTCGCGGGAGCGGAGCACGGTCTGGACGCAGGCCCCGTCGACGGGCGCCTGCTGCCAGTGCAGGGACCTGTTCCACCGGAACGGCAGCCCGGCGTGCGGTCCTTCGGCCAGGGACTCCTCCCAGTGCCGCAGCGCCCGCGCGGCCGCCGCGCCCCGCGCCCCGCCGGTCTCGACGAGCGCCTGGTCGACGGGCTGGCCGGGCGCCGCACCCAACTCCGCCTCCCGCCCCTCGACTTCGGCCGTGAGAAGTTCCTGAAGCTCCTCGCAGAGCACCCCGAGTGAGGTGCCGTCGGCGGCCATCGCCACCAACTGCACGGTGAGGCCGCTGACTTGCCCCTCCGCATCGGTGTGGATCAGCGCGCGCAACGGGAACCCGTCGAACGCCGGACCGGTGAGCGCCGCGTCCGGAACCGCCTCACCGGGGCCGATGAGGACGAGGTCGGGTTCGACCGTGGCATGCACGAGCTGCTCGGGCAGTCCCGCCTCCGACGGCCGTATCACCGTGCGCAACGCCTCGTGCCGGTCGGCGAGTCGGATCAGCGCCCGCCTGACCATGCGGGACGAGACCCCCTCGGGAACACCGACGTCGAAACGCGCCGGAGGCAGTGCGTCGTGCTTCTTCGCGAACAGGGTGTCGAGCAACCAGACCCAGTGCCGAGCACCGCCGAGCGGCCCTTTCCTTACGGGTCGTTCCACGAGAACCACCTTTTCGTTCGGAAATCCGTGGCGACAATGATGGCACCGGCCTCGATCGCGCCCGCCCGGCTCGGACCTCGATGACCGACTTGACCACCTGTCATGTAGTGGAAATGTCCACTACTTCACGGCCGGCGCCGTGGCAGTCCGTCGAACTCCCCTCCTACGGTGGGACGGTGGCTGCCGACATCGGTCGACCGAGGAGGGTCAGTGGTCAGGAGCACCCGCCGCACCTCGCTCTCCTGGCAGGGCATACGACTGCTGGGCACGGCGGTACGACGTGAACCCCGGGCCTTCACCTACGCGTTGACCGGCAGCGCCGTGTACGCCGGAGCCACCGTGGCCTCGGCCTGGGCGCTCGGCTGGGGGACGGACCGGGTCGTCATACCCGAGTACCGCGACGACGGCAGTGCCGACAAGGCGGCGCTTCTTTCCGTGTGCCTGGTGATCCTGGGCATAACACTCTGCAAAGCCCTGGGTTTTGTCGCGCGCGAGTATTTCTCCGCCGTGCTGCGCTATCGAATGCAGGCGCATTACCAGCGTCAACTGAGCCGCCGTTACGCGCGACTTCCGCTTTCCTGGCATCAGGGCCGTTCCACCGGGGAGTTGCTCTCGACGATCAACGCCGATGTCGAGACGGCGTGGCAGGGCGTGGGCATGCTCCCCATGGCCTCCAGCGCCGTACTGATGGTGGCCGTGGGGCTCGCGGACATGCTGTGGGTGGATCCCGCGCTGGCCGGGGTCGGGGTGGTGCTCTTCGGGTCGATCGTGGGTTTCAGCCTCGTCTACGAACGGCACGCGGGGCCCCTGGTGGCCCGCGGGCAGAATCTGCGCGGCGAGGTCAGCGCGGTCGCGCACGAGAGCTTCGACGGTGCGCTGGTGGTCAAGACGCTGGGCCGTGAGGACAGCGAGGCCCGCCGGTTCGCGGAGGTGTCGGGGCGGTTGCGCGAGGCGAACATCGCCGCCGGGCGGATCCGTTCGCTGTTCGACCCGGTCATGGAGGCGCTGCCCAGCCTCGGCATGCTGGCGATGCTCGTCCTCGGCTGTGTCCGGCTGTCCGCCGGGAGCGTCGAGGCCGGAGATGTGGTGCAACTGGCGTACCTGATCTCGGTGTTGTCCTTCCCCCTGGTCTCCATCGGCTGGATCATGGGCGAGTTCCCGGCCAACGCGGTCGCGGACGCCCGCGTCGACGCCGTCCTGTCGGCCGTCGACTCCATGCCGTACGGCGACCGCGCGCGCACCGCCGCCGGACCGGCGGAACTCGCCCTGACCGGCGTGGAGTTCACCTACGAGGGAGCCCCCGCCCCCGCCCTGCGGGACACCGGGCTCCGGATCCCCGCGGGCCGGACCGTGGCCCTGGTCGGCTCCACCGGCTCCGGCAAGTCCACGCTGGCGATGCTCGCCGCCCGGCTCCTCGACCCCACGCACGGCACGGTCCGGCTGGACGGGACCGACGTACGGGAGTACCGGCGCGGGGAAGTCGCCGGGCGGGTGGCCTACGTGCCGCAGCAGACGTTCCTGTTCCAGGACACCGTGCGGGCCAATCTGACCCCGGACGCGGCCGTGGACGACGAGGAACTGTGGTCCGCGCTGCGGCTGGTGCGGGCCGAGTCCTTCGTCAAGGCGCTGCCCGGCGGCCTGGACGAGCCGCTCGGCGAACGCGGCGCCACGCTCTCGGGCGGCCAGCGCCAGCGACTCGCCCTGGCCCGCGCGCTGCTGCGGCGCCCCGGGCTGCTGATCCTGGACGACGCCACCTCCGCGATGGACCCCCGGGTGGAGGAGGCCGTACTCGGCGGCCTCGGGGAGGCCCGCCTCCCCGCGACCGTCCTCGTCGTCGCGAACCGTCTCGCGGGCATCGAACTCGCCGACGAGGTCGTCTACTTGCGCGACGGAGCCGTCGAGGCCCGCGGTGACCATCCGACGCTCCTGGCGACCTGCCCTGGGTACCGGGAGCTGATCACCGCGTACCAGCGGGAGGACGCGGAGCCCGCTGAGGAAGGCAGGGCCGCATGACCCCCGACCCCGGTATCCCCGAGCCCGCTTCAGGCGCCTGGACGGTGATCCGCCGCGGCGTGGCCCTCTCCCCCGAGTTCCTCCGCGGCTTCCCCCTGACCCTCCTCCTCGCTCTGGTGGCCATGGCCGGCCGGGTCGTGGTCCCCGTGACCGTCCAACAGGCCATCGACCGGGGCATCACCGGCCCCCAGGGCCCGGAACCCGGCACCGTGGCCCGTCTCGCCCTCCTCGCCGCGGTCGCGGTCGCCCTCACCGCCGCCGCTGCCTACGGAGTCAGCGTGCGCCTCTACCGCAGCAGCGAGGCGGGCCTCGCGGAATCCCGGGTCAGGGTGTTCCGGCACATCCATGAACTCTCCCTGGTCAACCAGCAGTCGGAGCAGCGCGGCGCCCTCGTCTCTCGCGTGACGTCGGACGTGGACACCGTGACGGCGTTCCTCCAGTACCGGGGTCTCCGGCTGGTCGTCAGCATCGCCCAGGTCGTCCTGACGACGGCCGTGATGGCGTTCTACTCCTGGCGGTTGACACTCCTCGTGTGGCTGTTCTTCCTGCCGCTGATCGTGTTCCTGCGCCGGTCCCAGGGCCTGCTGGCGGAGCGGTTCGGCGCCGTCCGGGACCGGGTCGCCACGCTGCTCGGGCTCACCTCGGAGTCCCTGGTGGGCGCCGCGGCGGTACGCGCGTACGGCATGGAGGAACGGGTGATCTCCCGCGCCGACGCGGCCGTCACCGGCATCCGGCACGCTCAACTGCGCGGTCAGCGGCTGGCGACCGGCACGCTCGCGGTGGCCGAGCTGGTCCCGGGCCTGGTGAACGCGGGGATCGTGGCGGCGGGCGTGGCGCTGATCGGGCGCGGGGACATGTCGGTGGGCGAACTGGTCGCCGTACTGTTCCTGGCCGCGCTCTTCGTGGCCCCCGTGCAGATGGGCGTGGCCACGCTCAGCGAGGCGCAGCGGGCGGTGGCGGGCTGGCGCCGGATGCTCGGCGTCCTCGACGTCCGCCCCGAGGTGGCCGACCCCGGTCCGCACGGCCTCGTACCGCCCAGGGGCCCGGCCGAGATCCGCCTGGAGCACGTCGGCTTCGCCTACGCGGAGGGCACCCCGGTGCTGCACGACGTCGACCTGACGATCCCGGCCGGCACCCGGGTCGCCGTCGTGGGCGAGACCGGTTCGGGCAAGACCACCTTCGCCAAGCTGGTGACCCGGCTGATGGATCCCGGCAGCGGACGCGTCCTGATCGGGGGCGTCCCCCTGGAGCACATCGGCTTCGCGGCGCTGCGCCGCTCGGTGGTGATGGTGCCGCAGGACGGCTTCCTCTTCGACACGACCATCGCCGAGAACGTCCGGCACGGCGCCCCCGGCCTCGACGACCCGGCCGTCGAACGCGCCTTCGCGGAACTGGGACTCGACGACTGGCTCGGCACCCTGTCCGCGGGCGTCCGCACCCCGGTCGGCCAGCGCGGCGAGGCGCTCTCGGCGGGCGAGCGGCAGCTCGTGGCCCTGGTCCGCGCCCATGTGGCCCGCCCGGACGTCCTGGTCCTGGACGAGGCCACCTCGGCGGTCGACCCGGCCACGGAGGTGCGGATCCGGCGCGCCATGGGCACCGTGACCGACGGCCGCACCTCCGTCTTCATCGCCCACCGGCTCGCCACGGCGGAGGCCGCGGACGAGGTGATCGTCTTCGACCGGGGCCGCGTCGTCGAACGCGGACCGCACCACGAACTGGCCGCACGGGACGGCGTGTACGCCGCCCTGCACGCCTCCTGGACCGCGGGCACGGCTCCCGCGTCCGTCCCCCGCCCCTGACCTACGGAAGGAAGCGGATCGATGGATCTGCGCATCTTCGTGGAGCCCCAGCAGGGGGCCACGTACGACGATCAGCTCGCGATCGCCCGGGTCGCCGAGGACCTGGGCTACGACGGCTTCTTCCGCTCCGACCACTATCTGGCGGTCGGCGCGGTGGACGGCCGCCCGGGCCCCACGGACTCCTGGCTGACCCTGGCCGGACTCGCCCGCGAGACCCGCTCCCTGCGGCTGGGCACCCTCATGTCGGCGGCCACCTTCCGGCTGCCGGGCCCACTGGCGATCCAGGTGGCCCAGGTCGACGAGATGTCCGGGGGCCGGGTGGAACTCGGCCTGGGCACCGGCTGGTACGAGGACGAGCACCGGGCGTACGGCATCCCGTTCCCGGCCCGGCGCTTCGATCTGCTGGAAGAGCAACTGGACGTCGTCACGGGCATCTGGGGCACCCCCGAGAGCGAGCGCTTCGAGCACGCGGGCCCGCACTACCGGCTCACCGACTGCCCGGCCCTCCCCCGGCCCCGGCAGCGGCCCAGGCCTCCGATCATCGTCGGCGGCCGGGGCCCGAGGCGTACGCCCGCGATCGCGGCCCGGTACGCGGACGAGTACAACATCGGATTCGTCCGGCCCGACCAGGCCGAGCGGCAGTACAAGCTGGTCCGCGAGGCGTGCGAGGCCGAGGGCCGCGACCCGGCCGGGCTGACCTGCTCAGTCGCCCTGGTGACCTGCTGCGGCACCAGCGACGCCGAGGTGGCGGAGCGGGCGCGCCGGATCGACCGGGGCGTGGCCGAGCTGCGGGCCACCGGTCTCGGCGGCTCCCCGGAGGAGGTGGTGGACAAGATCGGCCGGTACGCGGAGGCCGGCGCCCGGCGGATCTACCTCCAGATCCTGGACATGCGGGACTGGGACCACCTGGAGCTGATCGCCCATCAGGTCAAGTCGAGGCTGACCTGAGAGCTCCAGCCTCGCTCGAAGTCCGCTGCACGCCCGCCGGAGGCCGCGGAACCCCGGATACCGCCCGCGACCAGCGCACCGACCACCCCCTGTGCACGCCCTGTGCGGAAAGCGCTTTCCGCGCCCCCTTGTCCGCTCCACGACCGCCGCTTACCGTTTTCGGCCGAACAGATGGCTGAACGCTGTTCGACATCCCGGACGAGATGTCGGACGTCTATCCGACGGGGGCCGTGTGAATCACGACGACGCCGTACCCGAACTCGACGAGCTGGCCGTGGCCGTCTACCGGGAGATCCTGAAGGACGGCCGCTACGACGACGAGGACTGCGCCAAAGCACAGGACGTCCCGGTGGAACAGGTGCGCGGCGCGTCCGCCCTGCTGGAGTCGCTGAAGGTGATCGAGCCGGTCGCCGGCCGCGAGGGCGAGTGGCGCGCCGTCCATCCCGAGCTGGCCGCCGGGAACGCGATCGCGACGATGGAGACGCACAGCAGACGCCTCGCGGCCCGCGCGGAGCGGCTGCGCGCCCAGATCCGGCTCCTCACCCCGGTCTACACCCACGGCCGGCACCCCGACGAGGGCCCGGCCGTGGAGACGGTCATAGATCCGGACACCGTTCACGAACTCATCGCCTCCGAGGCCGAGAAGTGCACCGAGGAGGTCCTGAGCCTGCAACCCGGCGGCGGCCGCCCGGTCCCCCGGCTCGCCCAGGCCCAGGCCCGCGACCTGGCCCTGCTCCGCCGAGGCGTCCGGCTGCGCAGCGTCTACCAGCACGCGTCCCGCTACGACCTCCCCACCGCGGGCTACGTGGACACGCTCAGCGCCATCGGCGGCGAGTTCCGCACGGTGGAGGAACTCCCGGACCGCATGCTCGTCTTCGACCGCAGGACCTGCTTCCTGCCGATCCGCCCCACCGCCGACGACCGCCCGGAGGACGATCCGATCCCGCCCGGCGGACAGGCGGCCGCCGTCATCCGGCAGCCCTCGGTCGTCGCGTTCCTGGTCGGCATGTTCTCGATCATCTGGGACCAGGCCCAGCCCTTCGAACCCAGCACACCGCAGCCCGAACACATCTCCGAGCAGGTCAAGCTGGCCATCCTGCGGATCATGGCCACGGGCGCGAAGGACGAGGTCGTCGCCCGCCGCCTCGGCTTCTCCGTACGCACCTGCCGCCGCCACATCTCCGACCTCATGCAGTCCCTGGGCGCGGACAGCCGCTTCCAGGCGGGCGTGGTCGCCCAGAGCCTGGGCCTGGTCAACTCCCGTACGGAGCCCTGACCCTCACGGTTCGATCAGCCCCGCCCGTATCGCGTACCGCGTCAGTTCCAGCCGGTCCCGCATCCCCAGCTTCTGCAACAGGTTGGCCCGGTGCCGTTCCACCGTCTTCGCGCTGATGAAGAGCAACTCGCCGATCTCCTTGGAGGTGTGTCCCTCGGCGACGAGCTTGAGGATCTCCTCCTCCCGCTCGGTGACGGCCCGCTCGGGCAGGGCGTCACCGCGGTGGAGGCGGTCCAGGTAGGAGCGGACGAGGGTGCGCTCGGCGCCCGGGTAGACGAACGGCCGGTCCCGCACGGCCGCGCGGCACGCCTCGACCAGGTCGCGGTCGGCGACGGACTTGAGGACATAACCGCTGGCCCCGGCCTTGAGCGCCTCGAAGAAGTACTGCTCGTTGTCGTACATCGTCAGGATGAGGATGCGCAGACCGGGCAGCCGCCGGGAGAGCTCACGGGCCGCCTGAAGCCCGGTCATCCGGGGCATGGCGATGTCCAGCACCGCCAGATCGACCTCACACGCGCGTGCCAGCTCGACGGCCTCCGCCCCGTCCCCGGCCTCGGCGACGACCGTCAGATCGTCCTCGCCGTCCAGAATGAGCCGCACTCCACGTCGTACGAGGGTGTGGTCGTCGGCGAGCAGAACGCGGGTCGGCGTCATCGCGGGGCTCCCACCCGCAGCCGTACGTCCGTGCCCCCGCCCGGCGCCCCCACGACCGTGAGCCGCGCCCCTATCAGCAGCGCCCGCTCCCGCATACCGCGTATCCCGGCGCCTTCCGGCGCGCCGCCGACCCCCTTGCCGTTGTCCCGGACGAGCAGCTCGACCCCGTCCCCGACCTGCTCCAGGCGCACCTCGGCGTGGTCGGCGGCGGCGTGCCGGGCGGTGTTGGTGAGGCCCTCCTGGGCCACCCGGTAGAGCACGAGTTCCGACTCCTCGGTCAGGGGCGGGAGTCCGCCGGGGACGTGGTGGCGCACGGTCAGCCCGTGCGCGCTGAACTCGCCCGCGAGCGAGCGCAGGGCGCTGGACAGCCCGAGTTCCTCCAGGACACCGGGGCGCAGCCGGCGGGCGATGAACCGGATCTCGTCGAGCCCCGCGCGCGTGGCCTCCTGCGCCTGCGCCACCTCCTCGCGCAGCCCGTCGGGGGCCCGGTCGGCGACCCTCTTGAGCTGGAGAAGGACCGCCGTCAGGGTCTGCCCGACCTCGTCGTGCAGCTCGCGCGCGATCCGGTGGCGCTCACGCTCCTGCGCGGACAGCGCACGGGCGGCCCCGGCGGCCCGCTCGGCCTCCAGCCGGTCGAGCATCGTGTTGTACGTCGTGATGAGCTCGGCCGCCTCGGCGGGACCGGCGACGTCCGCGCGGGCGCCGGGGCGCAGCAGATCGGCGGTGGCCATGGCACGGCCGAGCCGCTTGAGCGGGGCGAGGCCGATCCGCAGGACCGCCGCGTTGGCGAGCAGGAGCAGGGCGAGGCCCACGAGCACGACGAGCGCCTCGGCCCGCCTGATCGGGGTGGACACGGTGACCGGGCCGATCAGCAGCGCGGCGGCCACGACCAGGCCCGCGGCGTTGAGCGAGAAGATCCGCCAGAACAGCGACACGTGCCTGTTCCCGCCTTCCTCGCCCTTCTCGTACCGCCTGTCGCCGCTCAGCCTCGCCGCCCGCCGCCGGTCGCGTATATCCGTGCCAACACCCATATCGCCACCGTACGGGCCGATGGCAGCATGCGGACTCGGCGCCGTGATCACTGGACGGCCGCCGGCCCGACCGACGCGACCACCGAGGGGAAGAAACGTGTCCGCACCGCGCCTGAGGGCGACGCCGCTGCCGGGGATCGGGGTCCAGTACGACCTCGTGACCCGGGAACACCGCCATCTGTCCGTGGTGGCGCACCGCGACGGCGGCCGCACGGTGAGCGTGTACCGGGCCGACGACCCCGACTCCTGCGCGCAGTCGCTGCGGCTCACCGGCGCGGAGGCGGGTGCGCTCATCGACGCGCTGAAGCCCTCCCACCACAGCGCGAGCCTGCTCTACACGACGGCCCTGGGGCTGGTCGCGGAGCGCATCGAGGTCTCCGCGACCTCGTACTGGAACGGCCGGCTGCTGGGCGACACCCGTATGCGCACGGAGACGGGAACGTCGATCGTGGCGGTGCTGCGCCGGGCGGCGGCCATCCCCTCCCCGGCACCGGACTTCCGTCTCGTGGGCGGGGACACGCTGATCGTCGTCGGCACGCGCGAGGGCGTCGACGCGGCCGCGGCGATACTCGGGCGGGAGTGAACGGGTGCACTCCGCGGTCCTGCTGATCGAGTTCGGTTCCATCATCCTGGCCCTGGGTCTGCTGGGCAGGTTCGCGGCCCGTTTCCGGCTCTCGCCCATCCCCCTCTACCTGCTCGCCGGTCTCGCCTTCGGGGAGGGCGGGCTGCTGCCGCTGGGCGCGAGCGAGGAGTTCATCGCGACGGGCGCCGAGATCGGCGTCATCCTGCTCCTGCTGATGCTCGGCCTGGAGTACTCGGCGGGCGATCTGGTCACCAACCTCAAGGCGCACTATCCGTCCGGCCTGGTCGACTGCGCCCTCAACGCCCTGCCGGGCGCGGCGGCGGCCCTGCTGCTGGGCTGGGGTCCGGTGGCGGCGGTGGTCCTGGCGGGCGTCACCTGGATCTCCTCGTCCGGCGTCATCGCGAAGGTGCTGGGTGATCTGGGCCGGGTCGGCAACCGCGAGACCCCGGTGATCCTCAGCGTGCTGGTCCTGGAGGACCTGGCGATGGCGGTGTACCTGCCGATCGTCACCGCGCTGGTCGCCGGGGCCGGGCTGCTGGCCGGGAGCGTGACGCTGGCGATCGCGCTGGGCGCGGCGGGCCTGGTGCTGTTCGTGGCCGTCCGCTACGGCCGTCTGATCTCCCGTTTCGTGTCGAGCGACGACCCGGAGAAGCTGCTCCTTGTGGTCCTCGGCCTGACGATCCTGGTCGCGGGTGTGGCCCAGCAGCTCCAGGTGTCGGCCGCGGTGGGCGCCTTCCTCGTCGGCATCGCGCTGTCCGGGGAGGTCGCGGAGGGAGCCCACACCCTGCTGAGCCCGCTGCGCGATCTCTTCGCCGCGGTCTTCTTCGTCTTCTTCGGCCTCCACACCGACCCGGCGAGCATCCCGCCGGTCCTGCTCCCCGCCCTTGCCCTGGCCCTGGTCACGGCGGCGACGAAGATCGCCACCGGCTACTGGGCCGCCCGCCGCGCCGGAATCTCCACCAAGGGCCGCTGGCGCACGGGCGGCGCGCTGGTGGCCCGCGGCGAGTTCTCCATCGTCATCGCCGGTCTCGCCGTCACCGCCGGCATCGAACCGTCCCTGGGCCCCCTCGCCACGGCCTACGTCCTGATCCTGGTCGTCCTCGGCCCTCTAACGGCCCGCTACACCGAGCCACTGGCGTCCTGGTGGACCCGGCGTTCCGGGGCGCCCCGGGGCGACGCACCGACGGTGCCGGAGACGTCGGTCGCGGAGGCGTCGGTGGCGGACTGAGGAGCGCTAAGCGCTTCGCTGGATGTGCGGCGACGTGTCGGCGTTCGTCTGCGGCGCCGTCGTGGCTGGTCGCGCCCACGCGGCGAAGCCGCACATCGATACAGTCCCGCGCCCCTTAGCGGCGCTGCCGTACCGCAGCCGACTTCACCGGGTCCGCTTAGGGCGCTCGGGCAACTCCCCTCCGGCGCGCCCCCTCCCTCGGAGCGCCAGGCAACGCCCTCCCGCGCCCCCTCACCCGAGGAGCGTCAGGCAACCCCCTCCGGCGCCCACCCCTGCCGCCGCAGCACCCCCGACACATCCGGCGCCTCATAGTGCTCCCCCTTGAGCACCTTGCCGTCGGCCCGGCGGGCGACACGGCCGTCCGGCCCCAGCTTGGTCATGTTGGAGCGGTGGATCTCGGCGAGCACCGCGTCGAGGTCGATGCCGTGGACGAGGGCCGTGCCGTAGGCGACGTAGACCACGTCGGCGAGCTCGTGCGCGAGCCGGTCGAGCGGCCCCTCGACCGCCACCTCGGCGACCTCCGCGGCCTCCTCGGCGAGCAGCTCGCCCCGGTGGGCGGCCAGCTCCGGTGACACCTCGGTCGGCGTTCTGCGGGCGTCGAGCCCGAAGGCGAGGTGGAATTCACGGACCAGGTCGGCGGGCGATGAGCTCATACGGCGACTCTATCGACCACCACTGACAGCCCCACGGGGTCCGTGGACACCCCCCCGCCCCTGTGACCCTCACCCTGGCCACCACCCCCTCCGCCTGGCAGGATCACGCGCATGTCCAAGCTCTTCCCCCGTATGACCAGGAGCCGCGCGCTGCAAGGTGCCGCCGCCGGTTTCGTGGTCTTCGGGCTGCTGCTGTGGTGGCTGCTGCCGGGCGAGGAGCCGCCGGGCGGGTCGATCGTGTTCAGCACGGGCTCGCGCGGCGGGGTCTACGAGGAGTACGGCAAGGACCTGAGCGACGAGTTCGCCAAGGACATGCCCGACCTCAAGGTGGACCTGGAGACCAGCGACGGCTCGCAGGACAACGTCGCGCGCGTGGCGTCCGGTGAGGCGGACTTCGCCATCGCGGCGGCCGACGCGGTGGAGTCGTTCGCGATCGACCACCCGAAGGAGGCCGCCCGGCTGCGCGGTGTCGCACGCCTGTACGACGACTACGTACAGCTCGTCGTCCCGCGGAACTCCGCCATCAACACCGTGGCCGACCTGAAGGGCAAGCGGGTCGCCATAGGGCTCAAGACATCGGGGGTGCGGCTGATCGCCACCCGGGTGCTCGAAGCGGAGGGCATCGACCCGGACAAGGACATCACCCCGTTCTCGTACGGCATCAAGGACGTCAACCAGCTCGGCCGCACGATCGACGCGTTCTTCTGGTCCGGCGGGCTGCCGACGAACGGGCTGAAGACGCTCGCCGAGACGTCCTCCTTCAAGTTCATCCCGATCAAGGCCGACTTCGTCGCCAAGCTGCACACCGAGAGCGCCGCCAACCGCTACTACCGGCCCACCAACATCCCGGAGTCGGCCTACGACGGCCAGGACGCGTACACCGTGCCGACCATCGCCGTGTCCAACCTGCTGATCACCCGCAAGGACCTGGACCCCCGGCTCACCGAGTGGCTGACCCGGACCGTGATCCGCAGCCGGGACGACATCGGCGCCAAGGTGCACTCCGCCCAGCTGGTCGACCTGCGCACGGCGATCTACACCTCCCCGCTGCAACTGCACGAGGGCGCCCAGCGCTACTACCGCTCGGTCAAGCCATAGCGGCGGCGCTGCGCGGCACCGTCACCGTCACCTTCAGACCGTGCGGCTCGTGATGGCCGTACGAGATCGAACCGCCGCCCGCGTGCAGCAGGGTGCGCGAGATGGACAGGCCGAGGCCCGAGCCCTTGATGTTCTGGTGGCGGTTGCTGCGCCAGAAGCGGTCGCCGATGCGGGCGAGTTCCTCGTCGGTGAGACCGGGTCCCGCGTCGGTGACGACGACGGTCACCGTCTCGCCGTCGGCGGCGACCGTCACCCCGACCTGCTCGCCCTCAGGCGTGAACTTGACCGCGTTGTCGATGACCGCGTCCAGCGCGCTGGACAGGGTGACCGGGTCGGCCCAGCCGGTGGTCGGCGGGCAGTCGGCGAGCAGCCGTACCCCCTTGGCCTCGGCGGTCGGCGCCCAGGCGGCGACGCGCTCGGCGGCCAGCGCGCCGATGTCGGTGACGCGCAGGTCGGCCTCGGTGTGCTCGGCGAGGGCGAGGTCGAGGAGGTCGTCGAGGACCTGGGCGAGCCGCTTGCCCTCCGTCTGGACGGAGGCGATCTCCTTGTTGCCCTCGGGGAGTTCGAAGGCGAGCAGCTCGATGCGGAGCAGGAGCGCGGCGAGCGGGTTGCGCAACTGGTGCGAGGCGTCGGCGACGAAGGCGCGCTGCTGTTCGAGCACGTCTTCGACGTTGTCCGCCATCTCGTTGAACGACCGTGCCAGGCGCTGGAGTTCCGGCGGTCCGCCCGCGGCCGCGACCCGGGACTTGAGGCGGCCGCTGGCGATCGCGTGCGTGGTGGTGTCGAGGACCCGGACCGGTCTGAGCACCCATCCGGTCAGCCGCAGGGCCGCTCCGACGGCCACCAGCATCGCGGCCGTCAGGCCCGCGCCGATGACCAGCCAGCCGTGCAGGATCCGCGAACGCATCTCCCCCGTGGGCGAGTCGGTGACGACGACCGCGACGACGTCACCGTCCCGGATGACCGGGGACGCGACCACGATCCGCCCCCGCTGCCAGGGAAAGACCTGCGACGGGTCCTCGCTGCGCCGGCTGAGCAGCGCCTCCTCGAACGCGTCCCGCAGTTCGCCCGTCTCGGGGACGAACAGGTTGGCCGGGGCGTTGGCCATGATGCTGGTGTTCTGGTAGAAGACGCCGACGCGGATCCGGTAGACCTCGTAGTAGCTGTCGAGTTCGCTCTGGAGCGTCTTCTGGCGTTCGTCGCCCTGCTTGGTGACGTACTGGGCGAGCGCCGCGAAGTGCGCGGTGTCGTCGATCCGGTCGACGACCACCTTCTGCTGCTGGGCCGAGGCCACGCCGACGGCGAGCGGGACGCCCAGCGCCAGCAGCACGGCCGCCATCAGCACGATGAGCAGCGGGAGGAGTCGTGTGCGCACCCGGGCCCGCTAGGCGGCCGGGGCGACGAGCCGGTACCCGACGCCGCGTACGGTCTCGATGAGGGCCGGCATGCGCAACTTGGCGCGCAGGGAGGCGACATGGACCTCCAGTGTGCGTCCGGTCCCCTCCCAGCTGGTGCGCCACACCTCGCTGATGATCTGCTCCCGGCGGAAGACCACTCCGGGGCGCTGGGCGAGCAGGGCGAGCAGGTCGAACTCCTTGCGGGTCAGCTGCACGACCGTGCCGTCCACGGTGACCTGACGGGTCGGCAGCTCGATCCGGACCGGTCCGAGAGTCAGCGCGGTCTCGGCGTCCGCGGCGGCGTCCTCGTGGACGGTACGGCGGCTGACGGCGTGGATGCGGGCGAGCAGTTCGCCGGTGTCGTACGGCTTGACCACGTAGTCGTCGGCGCCGAGGTTGAGGCCGTGGATGCGGGAGCGTACGTCGGAGCGGGCGGTGACCATGATCACCGGGGTGCTGGTGCGTTTGCGGATCTTGCCGCAGACCTCGTATCCGTCCTGGTCCGGCAGGCCCAGGTCGAGGAGGACGACTCCGAAGCCGGCGCCTTCCGGGACCAGTGCCTGGAGGGCTTCCTCGCCACTGCGTGCGTGGGTGACGTCGAAACCGTGCCGGGCCAGAACCGCGGACAGGGCGGCGGCGACGTGATTGTCGTCCTCCACGAGGAGCAGTCTCATCCGGGCCTCCTTCGGTTCATCGGCCGTACGATCTAAATAGGTACAAAAGTACGTTCTGGGTGTGTACAAAAACGTGTGCACGCGCGCGCGTGCACGTTGTGAAGTCACGCTGATGGAAGAGGACGGCGTCAAGTGGGTTCCGGTTGCGCGCCGCTTCCGTTACCCGGCCGATATGCGCCCTGCTCACAACTGCTACGACACGTGTCCGATTGCTATCGGATCGTGATGCTCAGATTCCCCTCAAAGGTAGAGACGCAGGTCGCATGGGGTCACTACTGTCCTCCGAAACCGAGGAGGACGGAGCCCGATAGCGATGACCGAAGTATCGGTGGCCAAGGAAGACGTGGCCGCGACCGGCGAACTGGTCGTCCTGAAGAGCGTCAACAAGCACTTCGGCGCGTTGCATGTTCTCCAGGACATCGATCTCACGATCGCCCGCGGCGAGGTCGTCGTGGTCATCGGACCCTCCGGGTCCGGCAAGTCCACCCTGTGCCGCACCATCAACCGCCTGGAGACGATCGACGACGGCACGATCACCATCGACGGCAAGCCGCTCCCCGCGGAGGGCAAGGCGCTCGCCAAGCTGCGCGCCGACGTCGGGATGGTCTTCCAGTCCTTCAACCTCTTCGCGCACAAGACCGTGCTCGAGAACGTGATGCTCGGCCAGATCAAGGTCCGCAAGGCGGACAAGAAGACGGCCGAGGAGAAGGCTCGCGCCCTGCTCGACCGGGTCGGCGTGGGCAGTCAGGCGGACAAGTACCCCGCCCAGCTCTCCGGCGGCCAGCAGCAGCGCGTCGCCATCGCCCGCGCCCTGGCGATGGACCCCAAGGTCATGCTCTTCGACGAGCCCACCTCGGCGCTCGACCCCGAGATGATCAACGAGGTCCTGGAGGTCATGCAGCAGCTCGCCCGCGACGGCATGACCATGATCGTCGTCACCCATGAAATGGGGTTCGCCCGTTCGGCCGCGAACCGGGTGGTGTTCATGGCGGACGGCCGCATCGTCGAGGAGGCTGTGCCGGACCAGTTCTTCAGCGCCCCGCGCAGCGACCGCGCGAAGGACTTCCTCTCCAAGATCCTGCACCACTGACCGCGCCTCAGATCCGCGTCACCCGCGCCACCCTCGTCACCCGCCTCGACGGCTCGCATCTCTCATCACACAAAGGATGTTCACCATGAAGCTCCGCAAGGTCACCGCCGCGGCCGCCGCTGCGCTGGTCCTCTCCCTGACCGCGACCGCGTGCGGCGGGGACGACAACGACAGCGACACGGGTTCGGGCTCCAGCGGCGGCGGCAAGATCAAGGTCGGCATCAAGTTCGACCAGCCGGGTCTCGGCCTCAAGAAGCCCGACGGTTCCTTCTCCGGCTTCGACGTGGACGTGGCGACGTACGTGGCCAAGCAGCTCGGCTACGACGCCGACAAGATCGAGTTCGTCGAGACCAAGAGCGCCGACCGTGAGAACGCGCTGGCCCGTGGTGACGTGAAGTTCATCGCCGCCACCTACTCGATCAACGACGAGCGCAAGCAGAAGGTCGACTTCGCCGGCCCCTACCTGCTGGCCCACCAGGACCTGCTGGTCAAGTCGGACTCGGACATCTCCGAGGCGACCGACCTCAACGGCAAGAACCTCTGCTCGGTCACCGGCTCCACCTCGGCGCAGAACGTCAAGGACAAGCTGGCCCCGAAGGCCAACCTCAAGCAGGTCAGCGGCTACTCCGAGTGCATCGCCGCCCTCCAGAGCGGTGCCGTGGACGCGGTCACCACGGACGACTCGATCCTCGCGGGCTTCGCCTCGCAGTCGCAGTACAAGGGCAAGTTCAAGCTCGCCGGCCTCAAGCTGAGCAACGAGAACTACGGCATCGGTGTGAAGAAGGGCGACACCGCGACCGTCGACAAGATCAACAAGGCGCTGGAGAAGATGGTCAGCGACGGCTCGTGGGACAAGGCCGTCAAGGACAACTTCGGCCCGGCGAACTACAAGAACGAGCCCGCCCCGAAGATCGGCGCGATCGTCCAGTAACACCGGAATCCTCTGGCGCGCCGCCGCCCGCCGCGATCAGGGCGGCGGCGCGCCGCGCCCCTCCACGTACCCCAGACACCCGGAAGCGCGGGAGATCGTGTTCGACTTTCTTGATGGTTACGACGTCCTAGGGGCGTTCTGGATGACGGTGAAGCTCACCGCCCTCTCCGCCCTCGGCTCCCTGATCTGGGGCACCCTGCTGGCCGCGATGCGGGTCAGCCCGGTCCCGCTGATGCGCGGGTTCGGCACCGCGTACGTGAACATCGTCCGGAACATCCCGCTGACGGTGATCATCGTCTTCAACTCGCTCGGTCTCGCCGACATCTTCGGCGTGACGATGGGCTCCAAGGACTTCGACATCCAGGGCTTCCGCCTGGCGGTCCTCGGCTTCGTCGCCTACACCGCGGCCTTCGTCTGCGAGGCGATCCGCTCCGGCATCAACACCGTGCCCGTCGGACAGGCCGAGGCGGCCCGCGCGATCGGGCTGAACTTCAGCCAGGTGCTGCGGCTCATCGTGCTGCCGCAGGCCTTCCGCGCGGTCATCGGCCCGCTGGCCAACGTACTGATCGCCCTCACCAAGAACACCACCGTGGCGGCCGCGATCGGTGTGGCCGAGGCCGCCGCCCTGATGAAGACCATGATCGAGAACGAGGCCCAGACGCTCGCCATCGGCGCCGTCTTCGCCTTCGGATTCGTGGTCCTGACCCTGCCGACCGGCCTCTTCCTCGGATGGCTGAGCAAGCGACTGGCGGTGAAGCGATGAGCTCCGTTCTGTACGACACCCCGGGACCCCGCGCGAAGCGGCGCAACATCCTGATCTCGGTGGTCTTCTTCCTGCTGCTGGCCCTGATGCTGTGGTTCGTCTGGCAGAAGATGGACGACAAGAACCAGCTGGAATGGGCCCTCTGGGAGCCGTTCACCACCGAGCAGGCCTGGACGACGTATCTGCTGCCGGGACTCGGTGACACCCTCAAGGCGGCGGCGATCTCGATGGTGATCGCCCTCCCGCTGGGCGCGGTCTTCGGCATCGCCCGGCTCTCCGACCACCGCTGGGTGCGCGGTGCAGCCGGCACGGTCGTCGAGTTCTTCCGGGCCATCCCGGTGCTGCTGCTGATGCTGTTCGCCAACGAGTTCTACGTCCGCTCCACGGACGTCACCAGCGAGCAGCGGCCCCTGTACGCCGTCGTCACCGGCCTGGTGCTCTACAACGCGTCCGTCCTCGCCGAGGTCGTCCGGGCCGGCATCCTGGCGCTGCCCAGGGGCCAGACGGAGGCGGCGTACGCCATCGGTCTGCGCAAGGGCCAGACGATGTCCAGCATCCTGCTGCCGCAGGCCGTCACCGCGATGCTGCCGGCCATCGTGAGCCAGCTCGTCGTCATCGTGAAGGACACCGCGCTGGGCGGCGTGATGCTCGGCTTCACCGAGCTGCTGAACTCCCGCCAGACGCTGGCCGCCAACTACGCCAACGTCATCCCCAGCTTCATCGTCGTCGGGATCATCTTCATCATCGTCAACTTCATCCTGACCAGCTTCGCGAGCTGGCTGGAGCAGCGACTGCGGCGCAGCAAGAGGAGCACGGGCGCGGTTCTCGGCGCCGAGGACATGGAGGAGCTCAACCCGGCCGCGGTCGGCGGCACCTTCGGGACCGGCGCCGAAGGTGGCGGCCTTCCGGGCACCGGCACCTATACCGACCGTAAAAAGCTATAGCTGACGATCAGTCAAACAGCATTCACCGTACGGAGGCAGTGGCATGATCGCCACTGCCTCCGTCACTTGACGCAAGCACCGGCAATGGGTTGCATACGTTCTGTGATCGTGCACCCTGCTCCAATCTCCTGTTCACATACGTCCCTCGGGACGCCCTCGCGGGCAGGGGGCGCCGCGCCGTGGACCCGGTGATCATCGTCGGAGCGGGGCCCGTCGGGCTCACGCTCGCCCTCGCGCTGGCCCGTCAGGACGTGCCGTCCGTGGTCCTGGACGAGGGCCCCGGCAAGGACGAACCGCGCCCCGCCCGCACCGTCGTCCTGCGCGAGGACACCGCCGCCCTCATGGAACGCCTGACCGGTGCCGCCCTCTCCGAGGCGGGCATCCGCTGGGCCGGATGGCGGTCGCTGCGACGCAAGCAGGTGATGCGCGAGGTCACCTTCGACAACGCCTTCGACAACGCCTCTGACGGCGCTTCGGGCGAGGCCGAGCCCGCCCCCCTGCACATCGCCCAGCACGTCCTGACCGGCGCCCTGCGCGAGGCCTGCGCCGGCGAGCGGCTGGTGAGGATCGCCGTGGACAGCCGCCTCGACACCCTCGAACAGGAGCCCTCCGGCGTCACCGCCCACACCCGGGGCCCCAAGGGCACGTGGTGGCGCGGCAGTTACCTGGCCGGCTGCGACGGCCCCCGCTCGACGGTCCGCAAACTCCTCGACATCCGTTTCCCCGGCCGTACGGCGGTGGAGCGGCACGCCGTGGCCGCGCTGCGCACGGAACTCCCGTGGGACAACGAGGCGTTGCTGCACCGCATGCCCCCATGGCGGACGACCGGCCCCTCCGCCGGGGAGGTCACCGGCCGCCCCCTGCCGGACGGCGTATGGCGCCTCGACTGGCTCCTCCCGCCCGGCAAGGACCTCGTCACACCCGAACTCCTGGTGACCCGCGTCCGCGAGACCCTCGCCGGCTGGACGGGCGGCCCGACACCGCCGTACGACCTCCTCGACACCGGCGTGCACACCGTGCACCACCGTCTCGCGCGCCGCTGGCGGGTCGGGCGGGTGTTCCTCGCCGGGGACGCGGCGCATCTGCTCGGCGCGCTCGGCACACAGGGCCTCGACGAGGGACTGCGGGACGCCGACAACCTCGCCTGGAAGCTGGCCCTGGCCTGGCACCACGGCCCGCACGAGGCGCTGCTCGACAGCTACCAGGCCGAGCGGCGCGCGGTGGTCGCCGCCCGCCTGCGCGCCGCCGACCAGGCGCTGCCCCTGGTACGCGGCGGTGGCGGGCTGCGGTCCGTCGTCCCCGGCTCGGCCCGGGGCCACGACGCACTCCTCACCGACGGCCACCTGGGGCGCGGCGCCCTGGGCGCGCCGGGGGCGTACGCCGGCTCGCCGCTCGCACCCCGGCACCTGGAGGCGGAGGTCCCGGTGGACACGGCCCCGGGCGCGCCGGTCACCGATGTACGGGTGACCGCAGAGGACGGCTCCTTCGTACGGCTCCGGGACCGGCTGGGCCGCGGGGCCCTGCTGGTGGTGCTGATCGCACCGGGCACGGGCGTGTGGGAGCGCAAGCACTGGGTGACCGCCGGCGTCATGCCCCGCCTCGCGGCCGCGGTGACGGCCCTGCCGCACCCGGCCGAACTGCTGGTCGCGGAGAGTTACCCGGGAGCGGCCGCGCACAGCGTGCTCCTGGTACGCCCCGACGGCCATCTGGTGACTGCCCTGCACGGCGTCCGGCCCGCCGATCTGTACGCGGCGGCCGAGGCGACGCTGGGCGGGCCGGCCAAGGCAGAGGCCGCGGCCGGATCGCGTTGAGTGGTGTGGGCCGGCCTCGTCTGTGCCGCCCCTGTGTGGAGCGCACATGTGTGCGTTCCACATAGTGACAGCGAGTTGACCGGCATTTTCCGTCATGGTCTACTCCGCATCATGACCGACACCTGTGTGCACCTGTGGCGGAGGGTCCATATGGACCTCGTCCGCTACGCGGGCTGCGTGTGTCGTCCGTCCTGCTGATTCGCATCTCTCCTTCTTCCGCGCGTGCCGTGCCCATGAGCCGTCGCGCGCTCTCCGCGAACGCTTCCCAGGACGGTGTCCCGTGTCTGTCTCCCCCTCTGTGTCCGCTCCCGTCTCCACGCCGACGCAGGCCGAACTCCTCGACTACGTACGGCGGATCGCCGCCGACGCCGAGCTGATCTCCTCGCTCCCGCTCGACCCGGAGGGCCGCACCTGGGTGCGCCTGGAGGGCCCCGGCGGCAGCGAGGCATGGCTGATCGGCTGGCCGCCCGGCACGGGCACCGGCTGGCACGACCACGCCGAGTCCGTCGGCGCCTTCACCACGGCCTCCGGCGAACTCAAGGAGAACTCGCTCACCGCTCGACTCCCCGCGGACGGCTGGAAGACCCTCGAGCTCACCGAGGGCATCGACCGCGAGCGCCGCCTCCCGGCCGGCAAGGGCCGCTCCTTCGGACAGCACCACGTCCACGAGGTCCTCAACGAGTCCCCCGACGTGCACGCGATCTCCGTCCACGCCTACTACCCGCCGCTGCCACAGATCCGCCGGTACAGCCGCACCGGGCAGGTGCTGCGACTGGAGCATGTGGAGCGTCCGGAGGACTGGCAGTGAGTGGGGGGCCTGCGGGGAGCGGTGGACTGGCGGAGAGTGGTGGGGCGCCAGCGGACGTAGGGCCGGTAGCAGATGGAGGGCTGGCGGGGAGCGAGGCGGGCCAACAGGCGGTGGGCATCGACGAGTTGCTCGCGCGGGTGCGCCAGGGCTATCGGCGGATCGAGGCACGGGAGGCCTACGAGGCCGCCCAGCACGGCGAGGCCCTGCTGGTGGACATCCGCTACGCCGCCCTGCGGGAACGGGACGGCCTGATCCCCGGCGCCCTGGTCGTCGAGCGCAACGAACTGGAGTGGCGGCTCGACCCGCGCGGCAGCCACCGCGCCCCGGAGGCCACGAGCCACGATCTGCGCGTCGTGGTGATCTGCAACGAGGGGTACGCGTCCAGCCTGGCGGTCGAGTCACTGCGGCGACTGGGGCTGCATCGGGCGACGGACCTGGTGGGCGGGTTCCAGGCTTGGCGGGCGGCTGGGCTGGCGGTGGGGTCGTAGGGGCGGTGGGGGCAAGGCGTCTGCCGGGGTCTCAGCCGGTGTCTCCGTTGGTCTCTCCGTTGGTCTCTCCGTTGGCGCCGCGACCTCAGTCGAGCTCGGGGTCGCAGTAGAGCGGGGCCAGATCGGCGTTGCCCTTGGTGACGAGGCGGACCCGGGTCGTGGCGACCTTGTTGCCGCCCTCGACCTCCTCGCCCCGTAGCAGGGCGAGGGCGTTGTCCACGGCCAACTCCCCGGTGTCCGCCGCCGAGTTGGCGACCGTCGCCGCGAAGCGACCGTCCTTGAGCGCGGCCAGGCCCTCGTCCGTGCCGTTGACGGTCACGATCCGCACATCCCGCGCACCGGCCGCGTCGAAGGCCTCACGGACGGCGAACGCCATCTCCTCGTTGGCGACGAAGGCGTAGTCGAGCTCAGGATGGGCCGCGATCATCGACTTGGCGGCCTTCCTCGCCGTGGCCGGGTCGAACATCCCGGGCCGCCCATCGACGACCCGCGCATTGTCGGGCAACGCCTTGCTGAAGCCGTCGACGAGCAGATCGGACGCGGCACCCGGTGCCCCGGCGACGACACCCACCTGTACGTCCTTCCCGGCGGCGTCCTTCTGGATCCAACCGGCGTCCAGTGCGCCCACCTTCTCCAGGTCCACGACGACGGCCCCGAGGATGCCGGAGGTGTCGTCAGGAACGACCGACGTGAGAAAAACCGGAACATCGGCCGCCTCGGCCTTGGCGATGTCGTCCGCGAGCGCCTCGACATCGACGGTCTGCACGATCAGCGCGTCCACGTGCCGGTCGATCATCTCCTCGATATTGGCCAGCTCGGTCCCGGCATCCTGCCCGGACAAGGCCGTGTGAATAAGAACGCTGTTGTTGGCGGCAGTCTCCTCGACGGCTTGCTGCAAGCACCTGTGGAACCGGGTGGCCCCACCATTGACGAACCCCAACGTGATCGTGCCGTCGACCGTCCCCCGGGCTTCATCACCCCAGTGCAGCCCACAGCCACTGAGCACCAGGCTGCCGCCCAGCACCGAGGCAACCAGGGATCTACGAACGCAGGCCGTTCCGGGCATGACTGAGCCGCCTTTCAGACATACAGGGGCGCGGATCCAACTCACCGACCGACCACTCCGACAAGCCGACGGCAAGAGAGGCGCACGGTCCCAAACGTCCGCGCGACGGCAGCAGACGGTACCGCCGGAAGCCCGGCGTCCACCTTTCGAGGGGCGCAAGGTAATGGTGCGCGTGGAGTGACGGTAGGGGCGGGGGTGACGGGGGTGGGGGGGCTTGGGTGCCAGGGGGCCGAGCGGAGGCGAAGACGGGGCGGTGGGGCGGGGGTGGGGAACTTGGGTGCCGAGGGGCCGAGCGGAGGCGAAGACGGGGGCATGGGGCGGTGGCGTCGGGGCGAGGGCGGTGTGGAGGTGGCCGGCAACGGCAACGGCAACGGCAACGGCAACGGCAACGGCAACGGCAACGGCAACGGCAGGAAACCCCTCGGCGCCCCGCAGCACCATCCCCCGGCGAGCCTCTTTCGCCCCTCCCTCACCGGCCCCATCTCAGCCCAGCCCGCCTCAGCTGACTCGGCCCCGCCCATCTCAGCCCGCCTCAGCTGGGCCCGGCCCAATCCAGCTCAGCCAGTTCAGCCCGCCTCAGCCACCTCGGCCCCGCTCAGCCGGCCCAACCTGACTCGACCAGAGCAGCCGCTCAACCCGACTCGACCTGCTCGCGCCCGACTCAGCCAGCCCAGCCGCTCAACCCGACCCAGCCACCCCAGCCCCGCCGGGCCCGCCTCAGAACCCCTCATCCTCCAAGAACTCCGAGTCCTCCCCCTCGCCCTCCTCTTCAAGCGCCCGCCGAACCACCCGCAGAGCCATGCCCTCGGGGTAGCCCTTGCGGGCGAGCATGCCCGCGAGGCGGCGCAGACGCTTGTCGCGGTCGAGCCCACGGGTGGACCGCAACTTGCGGGCGACGAGTTCGCGCGCGGTCGTCTCCTCCTGCTCGGAGTCGAGCTGTGAGACGGCCGCGTCGATCAGCGTCGAGTCGACCCCCTTGGTCCGCAGCTCCTGCACAAGGGCACGCCGCGCAAGCCCCCGGCCATGGTGCCGGGACTCCACCCAGGCATCGGCGAACGCACTGTCGTTGATCAGCCCGACCTCCTCGAACCGCGACAGCACCTCCTCCGCCGCCTCGTCCGGAATCCCCTTCTTGCTCAGGGCGTCCGCGAGTTGCTTCCGCGTGCGCGGGGTCCCGGTGAGCAGGCGCAGACAGATCGCCCGCGCCCGCTCGACCGGGTCCCCTGAAGGCTCCCCCTGCTCGGCCCTCGACGAGGAGGAAGTGCCTCCGTCCTCACCGGACGGCTCACCGCGACGCCGCTGCCGACGCCCACGGGAGCCCCCCTCACCACGGCCCGCATCACCACGGGCACGACCGCCCGCCCGACGGCGCGAGCCACCAGCGGACGGACCGGAGTCGTCCGCCGAGCCATCGCCCGACCACTCCCCACCGCCCGGCTCATCGCCGTACGACGATTCATGCCCGTACGACCGCGCGCCCCCGTACGCCCGGTCGGCCCCGTAGGTCCCACCGTCGCCGTACAGCCCCCCGTCACCGTGCGGTCCCCCGTCACCGTACGAGCCCCCCGTGCCGTACGAGGCCGCGCGGCCGTGTCCCCCGTCCGCGCCCTGCCCCGCACCATCCCGGTACGCACCACCCAGGTACGAGCCTTCCCGGTACGCGCCGTCCTCGTACGCACCATCTCGGTACGTACCCTCCCCGTACGCATCCCCGCCCGGCCGGGCAGATCCCCCGTCGCCTCCCCCGCCCCGCTCACGCGCGGCGTCCTGGTAGGCGTACTCGGCCCAGTCGGTTCGTCGAGTCACGGGTCAGCTCTTGGCAGCCGCGGCCTTGGGCTTGGCGGCCTTGGCCGCCGGTGCGGGCACGGTCTTCGCGGCGTCGTCCGCGGTGACCGCGGCCGCGTCGGCACCCGGCTCCGCGGTCGGCTCCTCGGGACGCACGCCCACGCCCAGCTTCTCCTTGATCTTCTTCTCGATCTCGTTGGCCAGGTCGGGGTTGTCCTTCAGGAAGTTGCGCGCGTTCTCCTTGCCCTGGCCGAGTTGGTCGCCCTCGTACGTGTACCAGGCACCGGCCTTGCGCACGAAGCCGTGCTCCACGCCCATGTCGATCAGACCGCCCTCGCGGCTGATGCCCTGGCCGTAGAGGATGTCGAACTCGGCCTGCTTGAAGGGCGGGGCGACCTTGTTCTTGACGACCTTGACGCGGGTGCGGTTGCCGACCGCGTCGGTGCCGTCCTTGAGGGTCTCGATGCGACGGATGTCGAGTCGCACCGAGGCGTAGAACTTCAGCGCCCGGCCACCGGTCGTGGTCTCCGGGGAGCCGAACATGACACCGATCTTCTCGCGGAGCTGGTTGATGAAGATCGCGGTGGTCTTGGACTGGTTGAGCGCGCTGGTGATCTTCCGCAGGGCCTGGCTCATCAGACGGGCCTGCAGACCGACGTGGCTGTCGCCCATCTCGCCCTCGATCTCCGCGCGCGGGACGAGCGCGGCGACGGAGTCGATGACGATGAGGTCGAGGGCGCCGGAGCGGACCAGCATGTCCACGATCTCCAGGGCCTGCTCGCCGTTGTCCGGCTGGGACAGGATCAGGTTGTCGATGTCGACGCCGAGCTTCTTCGCGTACTCGGGGTCGAGGGCGTGCTCCGCGTCCACGAAGGCGACCTGGCCGCCGGCCTTCTGGGCGTTCGCCACCGCGTGCAGCGTCAGCGTGGTCTTACCGGAGGATTCCGGTCCGTACACCTCCACCACACGGCCGCGCGGCAGACCGCCGACGCCGAGGGCCACGTCGAGCGCGGTCGACCCGGTCGGGATGACCTCGATGGGCTCCTTCGACCGCTCGCCCATGCGCATGACCGCGCCCTTGCCGAATTGCCGTTCAATCTGTGCGAGAGCGGCATCCAGGGCCTTCTCGCGGTCGGTTCCTGCCATGGGTTCCACCCGGTTTGCTTGAGTCGATCGCTTCACGTCAAAGACGCTAACGCCTGCCACTGACAATGCGCCCCGACGCCCGTCCGGCCTGTGGATAACTCGGCGACTTATCCACCGAAAACGTACTGAACCACCCACCGAGAGTTCCGCCGGAACACCAATAAGAATGGATGTTCGATTTTTGTGTCAAGCGCACCACGCGGCACTTCCGGGCATACGTGTGACGGTGTCGTGAAGCCGGGGGTGAGAGTGGACGAGGCACGGACCGCCTACCGCCTGGAGCGAGGTTCGACCGGCTTCCGGTCCTTCGGCGACCCGCCCGTGCCGGACACCGACCCCGGGTTGTGCCGCACGGCCTGGTACGCCGCGGCCCGTGCCGCCCGGGGGCAGGTCCTGGACTTCACCGGCATGGAGCACCCGCAGACCTTCCACACCGCCACGCTCGCCGACCGGAACGGCACCCACATCGCCCTGTTCCACGCCCATCACCCACTGATCGCCTTCGTGGACGCGCAGCACTCCTGGTACCCCTGCGACGCGTTCCTGGATCCGCCCGCCTGGGCCCCCGCCCTCGCCGACTTCGGCTTCACCCTCCTGACCACGTCACAGCTCAGCCTCCCGCTCCGCGCGGCGGACACCTCCGCCCTGACCGCCGGGGAGTGGAAGCACATCGAGCACTGGCGACCTGACACCGTCGGCGAGGTGCTCTTCAACTCCTGGGACTGACCGGCGACCGCGCACCCGCGACCCCGAGCCGCCCTGCTCCTCCCGACGTACCGCCAAAGCCTCCGCCCGTACGACGACCGAACGCACCGCGCCCGCGAGCCTTGAGCCATGGAGACCACGAAGAGCACCCGAGAGCCCGTGAAGCCCCCCGAGGGAAGCACCCTGCCGGAGAGCACCCCGCCGGAGGGCACCCCGTCGAAAACCAGCGCGCTGCCCCGCCGTCACCGCCACCCTGGCCGCCCTGCTCCTGCTGGCCGCGTCCATAGCCGGTCAGATCGCCGCCGGTGCGGACTACCCGACCGTCCCGCCGGGCCTCGTCATCCCGCTGGTGGCGGCAGCCCTGCTGTTCTGGCGCGCGAACCGCAGCACGACCGGACTCGCCCTCGCGGTAGGCCTGTTCCTCGGCGTGGGCGCACTCGTGACCCCGGACACCGGCGATCACCTCACGTCCGGGAACACCCCGCTCATCGCCTCGACCGGCACCGAACTCATCACCCTCGCCGCACTGATCGTCGCCGGAGCCGCGGCCACACTGCGGAAGGCCACGAGGTCCTGACAGGAACCCCGCTCAGGAGGAGCCGCCCTCCGAGTCCCGGTCCGGATCCCGATCCTGGCCCTGTTCCCCTGCCCCCTGCTCCCTCTCCCCCGGCCGCCCCGCCCACAACGCACGCACGCGCGTGAAGAGGTTCGACTCCGACAGACGATGCCCATGCACCCGAGGGTCGTCCGTGACGTCGTACCGCTTCACATACGCCCCCAGGAACGCCTGCAACGTCGCGACCGCCGGAATGGCGATCAGCGCCCCCACCGCCCCGAGCAGAGCGGTACCCGCGATGACCGACCCGAAGGCGACCGCAGGATGGACGTCCACGGTCTTCGAGGTCAGCTTGGGCTGGAGCACGTAGTTCTCGAACTGCTGGTAGATCACGACGAAGATCAGCACCCACAGCGCGTACCAGGGATCCACCGTGAACGCGATCAGCATGGGCAGCGCGCCCGCGAGATACGTGCCGATCGTCGGGATGAACTGCGAGACCAGTCCCACCCAGACGGCGAGCACCGGCGCGTTGGGCACTTCCAGGGCCTGGAGCAGGATGTAGTGCGCGATGCCGGAGATCAGCGCCATCAGACCGCGCGAGTACAGATAGCCGCCGGTCTTGTTGACGGCGATCTCCCACGCGCGCAGCACCTCGGCCTGCCGGGCCGGCGGCAGCACGGAGCACAGCGCGCGGCGCAGTCGCGGACCGTCCGCGGCGAAGTAGAACGAGAACAGCGTGATCGTCAGCAACTGGAAGAGCCCGCCGAGGACCTGCGCGGACACGTCCAGGACGCCGGTCGCGCTGTTCTGCACGTAGTTGCGCAGCCAGTCGGAGCGCAGCAGCCCCTCCTGGACGTCCACCCGCTTCAGATCGGTGTGGAAGTGCGTGTTGATCCAGTTGATGACGGAGTCGAGATAGGCGGGGAAGTCCTCGACGATCTTGATGATCTGGTTCGCCAGCATGGTGCCGAGCAGGGCGACGAAGCCCGCGGACACGATGAGTACGCCGAAGAAGACCAGGAAGGTGCCGAGCCCTCGGCGCACTCCGCGCGAGGCCATCCAGCTCACCGCCGGTTCGATGGCCAGGGCCAGGAAGAACGCGATGAGGATGTTGATCAGCAGCCCGGTGAGCTGGTGAAAGGCCCAGGTGCCCAGCTGGAAGGTGGCGTAGAGGGCGAGGACGAGCACCACGGCACGCGGCAGCCAGCGCGGCATGCGCGCGCTCGCCCCGGCCGGGCTGTCGGCCGGGGGCCGGGTGGGCGGCGTCGTGCCGAACGGGGACGCGTGCTGGGGGACCTCGTCGGTCTCGTCAGTGGGTGCCACGGTGCAAGTTTCACCCACGTGGCCGACAATCCGCTCCCCGCTGGGATCTTCGTGACCGGTCAGCGCCGCTCTTGTGGCACGTTCATGACCATACACACCACGTGCCACACGTCCTTGGCGTCCCAGCCGGAGTCCAGCGCCTCGTACACCGTGCGCCCGCCGAGCTCCGCCATGACGTGGTCACGCGCGAAGGTGTCGGCGTAGCCAGGACCGAAGTGATCCGCCATCCGCTGCCAGAAGACCGTCAACCGCATGACACCAGTATCCCGCCCTGAGAGTGGGCCTCGGCCGCTACCGCTTGTCGAGAACGCTTTCCGTCCTACGGTCTGACGCATGGCCGAAACAGGAGCTTCCCCACTCCCCCCGACGCCCCCGGCGCACTCCCCGCTCTTCCGCGCCGAGCACTTCGTCTGGCTCACCGCGCGCGTGCTGGAACAGCGTCTTTTCGCACACCACTTCCTGAACGGCGGCGCCGACCCGGTGGAGACCGCACTGGACGCGTACCGCAACGAGGACGGGGGGTACGGCCATGCGCTGGAGCCCGACCTGCGCGGCCCGGTCAGCCAGCCGCTGCACGCCGGTCACGCACTCCGTGTCCTGGACGCCATCGGCCGCTGCGGCGGCCAGCGCGTGGAACGCGTATGCCGCTATCTGACGGCGGTCTCGACCCCGGACGGCGCCCTTCCGGCGATCCATCCCAGCCAACGCGGCTACCCCGCGGCCCCGTTCATCCCGATCGTGGACGACCCGCCCAGCGAACTCCTCGCCACCGGCCCTGTGGTGGGCCTGCTGCACCGCAACGAGGTGTGGCACGCGTGGCTGTTCCGCGCCACGGACTTCTGCTGGCACGCGGTCGAGTCCCTCCGCACCTCCCACCCGTACGAGGTGCAGGCAGCCGTGGCCTTCCTGGACTCCGCTCCCGACCGCCCGCGCGCGGAGGCGACCGCCGACCGGCTGGGCCGCCTGGTGCGCGAGCAGCGCCTGGCGGCACTCGACCCGGAACACCTCGACAGCCACCCGGTGCCGCCGGGTTACGCCCCGGGCGAGCACCACTTCCCGCACGACTACGCGCGGACCCCGCACTCGCTCGCGCGCGCGTGGTTCACGGACGAGGAGATGCAGCGCTCCCTGGACTTCCTCGCGGCGGAGCAGCAGGAGGACGGCGGCTGGCCGATCCGGTGGCGTCGCTGGGCCCCGGGCACCGCCCTGGAGGCGCGCCCCATGGTGACGATCGAGGCGCTGCGCACCTTGAGGGCGTACGGCCGCTCGATCGGCTGACGTTCAGCCGCCCAGCGCCCGTACTCCCGCGGTCACGACCACCGCCGCCGCGACGACGAGCAGGAAGGGGGCGCGCAGCACCAGCGCGAGCGCCGCCGCGGCAAGCCCCGCGAGCCGGGCGTCCACCACCAGTTCGCGCCCCTGGGCGAAGGTCTGCTGCGCGGTGAGCGCGGCGAGCAGGGCGACCGGCAGCAGAGCGGCGAGCCGTTTGACGAGAGGCCGCTCCAGGGCCCCGGCGGGCACGAGCAGCCCGGCGAGCTTGACGGCGTAACAGCCGAGCGCGGTGACTCCGATCGCGATCCAGAAGTTCACCGCTCCTCCTCCCCGCGCCTCCGGGCCTTCCCGCGCCCCTCGGCCCACAGCACGACGGGCGCCGCGAGGGCGGCCGCCAGCACGGGCACACCGGCGGGCAGTACGGGCAGCAGCCCGAGCCCCAGCAACACAGCCAGACCGGCGACGGCACGCTCCACGCCGGTCTTCAGCATCGGCGCGAGCAGGGCCAGAAACACCGCGGGCCCGGCCGCGTCGAGCCCCCACGCGCCCGTGTCCCCGATCGCCTCGGCACCCAGCGCCCCCAGCAGCGTCGTGAGATTCCACAACACGTACAGACTCAGCCCCGTGACGGCGAACCCGATACGCACCGCACGCCGCGTGGGCTGCGCCAGCGCGACAGCGGTCGTCTCATCGATGACCCACTGCGCCGCGAACGGCCGCACCGCGCGCGGCAGCGCCAGCAACTGCGACAACCGCAGCCCATAAAAGGCATTACGCACCCCCAAAAACAAAGCCCCGGCAGCCGCGGTGAACGGATTACCACCCGCGGCGAGCGCCCCCACGAGCGCGAACTGCGACGCCCCGGTGAACACCAGAAGGCTGAGCGCACAGGTCTGCCACAAACTGAGCCCACTACCCGCCGAGGTCACCCCGAAGGCGAACCCGGACAGCCCTACGGCGACCCCGACCCCAAGGGCATCCCGTACGACAGCGGAGTCCCGCTTTCCGACACCGCCGACCCGTATGCCCGGGGAAGCTGTCTGTTCTCTCACGCCCCCGACGGTAGAGACAGCTCCCGCCCACCGTCTTGTACGTTCTTGCGCTCCCGCTGATACGCCCCGGGCGGCACCCCCACGATCCGCGCGAAGTGCCGGTTCAGATGCGGCTGATCGGTGAACCCCACGGCGACGGCGACCTCCGCCGGCGCCCCACCCGCGTCCAGCAGCAGCCGGGCCCGCCGCACCCGAGCATCGGTGAGCCAGGCATGCGGCGGCATCCCGTACGCGTCCCGGAACGCCCGCAGCAACGCGAACGGACTGACCCCGAACTCCCCGGCCAGCCCCTCCAGAGTCGGCGGCGCGACCATCCGCTCCTCCAGCACGCCCCGCGCCCGCACCGCGATCCGCGCCCCCGCGCTCCGCACCTCCCGCCGCGCCAGCGCCCCACCGTTCAACCGCAGCAGCCGCGTCACGGCAACCCGCAACAACGTGTCGGCGGCCAGCGCGTTCCCCTCCTCCGCGGCCCGCAGCACCTGATGCACCAGCCCGACGGCGTACGCGTCATCAAGGACCGGCGCGACAAACCCCGGAGTCCCCCGTATCGCCGTAGTCTCACCGGCTATCTCCGCCACCACCGCGGGCGACGGATACAACGCCCCGTACCGCCACCCCTCAGGCACCCCGGCCCGCCCGGTATGCGCCGTATCCGGATTGACCAACGCAAGCGCACCGGCCCCCGCATACCGATCGGCCCCGCGATAGTGAAAAACCTCCACACCATCCGCGATCGCGGCGATCACAAAGTGCTCATGGGTATGCCGCACAAACCGCTTCCGCACATACCGAGCCCGCAACAGATCAACCCCCGGCAGCTCGGCGTACCGCCAGTGCCTAGCCCGCTCGCCGGAATCCGCCATACGGCCATTGTCCGCCAAAGCCTGCGGCCCCACGGCGCCGCACTGGCGCAACGGCGAGCAGGGGACGTACCGGGGGGTGTCCGCCCGCAGCGGCGGGCGTCAATCACCGCGCACTACTCAAGAGACCGAGCCGCCCGACCGAGGACGGACACCCCCCGGTGCGGCCCCGACCCCCACCGCAACGGATGTGCGCAACGCAAGCCCCCATTCAGGGACGGGGCCGCCGCAGGCATCGCGGCGCCACCCCCACCCACGGAAACCCAAGGTCAGAGCCATTGTCAGTACCCGGGTGCAGGATGGACGCATGGTCAGCCAAGCACACCGAGCCCTGGACGGCTTCTCCCCCGCGACCCGCGGCTGGTTCACGGGGGCCTTCGACGCGCCCACCGCGGCCCAGGCAGGCGCGTGGAAGGCCATCGGCGAGGGCTCGGACGTCCTGGTGGTCGCCCCCACCGGCTCCGGCAAGACGCTGGCCGCCTTCCTCGCCGCCCTGGACCAGCTGGCCTCCACACCCCCGCCCGCGGACCCCAGGAAGCGCTGCCGGGTCCTCTACGTCTCCCCCCTCAAGGCCCTCGCGGTGGACGTGGAGCGCAACCTCCGCAGCCCCCTCACCGGCATCCGCCAGGAATCCGTCCGCCTGGGCCTCCCCGAGCCCGAGGTCAAGGTCGGCATCCGCTCCGGCGACACCCCCGCGGCCGAGCGCCGCGCCCTGGCCACCCGCCCCCCGGACATCCTGATCACCACCCCGGAGTCCCTGTTCCTGATGCTGACGTCGGCGACCCGGGACGCGCTGACCGGCATCGAGACCGTCATCCTCGACGAGGTGCACGCCGTCGCGAGCACCAAGCGCGGCGCCCACCTGGCACTCACCCTGGAGCGCCTCGACGAACTCCTCCCCAGGCCGGCCCGCCGCATCGGCCTCTCCGCGACGGTCCGCCCGGTCGACGAGGTGGCCCGCTACCTCTCCCCCCGCCGCAAGGTGGAGATCGTCCAGCCGAAGTCCGGCAAGGAGTTCGACCTCTCCGTAGTGGTCCCGGTCGAAGACCTGGGCGAACTGGGCGGCTCCCCGGTCGCCGACGGCTCCGAAGGCAAGGAACGCTCCTCGATCTGGCCGCACGTCGAGGAACGCATCACCGACCTGGTCCAGGCCCACCGCTCCACCATCGTCTTCGCCAACTCCCGCCGCCTCGCGGAACGCCTCTGCAACCGCCTCAACGAGATCGCCTACGAGCGGGCCACCGGCGAACCCCTGGACGAACACCACGCCCCCGCCGAACTCATGGGCGGCTCCGGCGCGGCCCAGGGCGCACCCCCGGTCATCGCCCGAGCCCACCACGGCTCGGTCTCCAAGGAACAACGCGCCCTGGTCGAAGAGGACCTCAAGGCAGGCCGTCTCCCCGCGGTGGTGGCGACGTCCAGCCTCGAACTGGGCATCGACATGGGCACGGTAGACCTCGTGGTCCAGGTCGAGTCACCCCCCTCCGTGGCCTCCGGCCTCCAACGCGTGGGCCGCGCGGGACACCAGGTAGGCGCGGTCTCCACGGGCGTGGTCTTCCCGAAGTACCGAGGCGACCTGGTCCAGTCGGCGGTCGTCACCGAGCGGATGCGCACCGGCTCGATCGAGTCCCTCAAGATCCCCGCCAACCCCCTGGACGTCCTGGCCCAACAAGTGGTGGCCATGACGGCGATGGACACCTGGCAGCTCGACGACCTCCTCGCCACGGTCCGCCGAGCGGCCCCCTTCGCATCCCTCCCCGAGTCCGCCTTCACCGCCGTCCTCGACATGCTCGCGGGCCGCTACCCGTCCGACGCCTTCGCCGAGCTGCGCCCCCGCGTGGTCTGGGACCGCGTCGCCGGCACGATCACCGGCCGCCCCGGCGCCCAGCGCCTCGCGGTCACCTCCGGCGGCACGATCCCGGACCGCGGCCTCTTCGGCGTCTTCCTGGCGGGCGCGGACCCCAAGAAGGGCGGCGGCCGGGTCGGCGAGCTCGACGAGGAGATGGTCTACGAGTCCCGGGTGGGCGACGTCTTCACGCTCGGCACCAGTTCCTGGCGCATCGAGGACATCACCCGCGACCGCGTCCTGGTCTCCCCCGCGCCCGGCGTCCCGGGCCGGCTCCCCTTCTGGAAGGGCGACCAACTGGGCCGCCCCCTAGAACTCGGCCGCGCGGTGGGCGCGTTCCTCCGCGAGGTCGGCTCACTCCCCAAGGACAAGGCCCGCCCCCGCCTCCTCGCGGCGGGCCTGGACACCTGGGCGGCCGACAACGTCCTGTCCTACCTGGACGAACAACGCGAGGCCTGCGGCCACATCCCCGACGACCGCACCATCGTCGTCGAACGCTTCCGCGACGAACTCGGTGACTGGCGCGTCGTCGTCCACTCCCCCTTCGGCGCCCAGGTCCACGCCCCGTGGGCCCTGGCCCTCGGCGCCAAGCTCTCCGAGCGCTACGGCATGGACGCCCAGGTCATGCACGCCGACGACGGAATCGTGCTCCGCCTGCCGGACGCCGACCTGATGGGCCTGGACCTCCTCGACCAGGAACCCGCCAAGCTCGGCACGGAGTACGACGCGGACCAGGCCCCGGTGGGCGCCACGGACGTCGTCTTCGACAAGGGCGAGGTCGACCAGATCGTCACCGACCAGGTAGGCGGCTCGGCCCTGTTCGCCTCCCGCTTCCGCGAATGCGCGGCACGCGCGCTGCTGCTCCCCCGCCGCA
Source organism: Streptomyces sp. NPDC046909 (assembly GCF_040644695.1). Classification (NCBI taxonomy): domain Bacteria; kingdom Bacillati; phylum Actinomycetota; class Actinomycetes; order Kitasatosporales; family Streptomycetaceae; genus Streptomyces; species Streptomyces sp. NPDC046909. The sequence goes on from NZ_JBEYXC010000027.1 coordinate 79,844, forward strand.
ACCCGGGCAAGCGCACCCCGCTGTGGCAGCAGCGCCAGCGTGCCGCCCAACTGCTCCAGGTGGCCAGCGAGTTCGGCTCGTTCCCGATCGTCCTGGAGGCCGTCCGCGAATGCCTCCAGGACGTCTTCGACGTCCCCGGCCTCGTCGAGCTGATGGGCGACCTGGAGTCCCGCAAGGTCCGCCTGGTCGAGGTCACCACCCCCGAACCATCCCCGTTCGCGCGCTCCCTCCTCTTCGGATACGTCGCCCAGTTCCTGTACGAGGGCGACTCACCGCTCGCCGAACGCCGCGCGGCGGCCCTGTCCCTCGACTCCCGCCTCCTCGCCGAACTGCTCGGCCAGGCGGAGCTGCGCGAACTGCTCGACGCGGAGGTCCTGACCGAGCTGGAGCGCGAGCTCCAGTGGCTCACCGAGGACCGCCGGATCAAGGACGCGGAAGGCGTCGCGGACCTCCTGCGCCTCCTCGGCCCGCTCACGGACACGGAGTTGACCGAGCGGGGGGCGGAGCCGCAGTGGGCCCAGGAACTCGCCCGGGCCCGGCGCGCCATCAAAGTCCGCATCGCCGGCACCGACTTCTGGGCGGCGATCGAGGACGCGGGCCGCCTGCGCGACGCTCTCGGTACCGCACTCCCCGTCGGCGTACCGGAAGCCTTCACCGAACCGGTCAAGGACCCCCTCGGAGACCTCCTCGCGCGCTACGCCCGCACCCACGGCCCGTTCACCTCGGCGACCGCGGCCGCCCGGTTCGGCCTCGGCGTGGCGGTCACAGAGGGCGCGCTGCAGCGCCTCGCCGCGAACGGCCGTGTCGTACAAGGAGAGTTCCACCCCGCGGGCATCGGCCAGGAGTGGTGCGACGCCGCCGTACTGCGCCGACTGCGACGCCGCTCTCTCGCGGCCCTCCGCCACGAACTGGAGCCGGTCTCCCCGCCCGCCCTCGCCCAGTTCCTCCCCCAGTGGCAGCACATCGGCAAGGGCCACGGGCTGCGCGGCATCGACGGACTGGTGCGCGCCGTGGAGCAGTTGCAGGGCGCGTCCGTACCGGCCTCCGCCCTGGAGAAGCTGGTCCTGCCGTCCCGAGTCGCCGACTACACCCCCGCGATGCTGGACGAACTCACCTCCGCCGGCGAACTGGTGTGGGCCGGAGCGGGCTCACTCCCCGGCAAGGACGGCTGGCTCTCCCTCTACATGGCCGACGCGGCCCCCCTGCTCCTCCCACCCCCACACCCCTTGGAGCTGACGGCACTCCACGAGTCCGTCCTGACCGCCCTCTCCGGCGGCTACGGCCTCTTCTTCCGCCAGATCGCCGACCAGGTCCGCGCGACCACCCACCCCGACGCCACCGACCCCCAACTCGCCGACACCATCTGGGACCTGGCCTGGTCCGGCCGCCTCACCAACGACACCCTCACCCCCATGCGCTCCCTGCTGGGCTCAGGCCGCACCGCCGGCTCCACCGCCCACCGCGCCAAGCGCACGGTCCCCCGAGGCCGCTACGGCTCCCTCACCGCGGCCGCCCGCCCCGCCTCCCGCACCGGCCCCCCGACCGTCGCCGGCCGCTGGTCCCTGCTCCCCGACCGCGAACCCGACCCCACCCTCCGCGCCCACGCCCTGGCCCGCACCCTCCTCGACCGCCATGGAGTGGTGACCCGGGGCGCGGTCTCCGCGGAGGGCGTCGAGGGCGGGTTCTCAGCGACGTACCGCATCCTCTCCGCCTTCGAGGAGACCGGCCAGGCCCGCCGCGGCTACGTCGTGGAAGGCCTCGGCGCCGCCCAGTTCGCCATGGACGGCGCGGTGGACCGCCTCCGCGCGGTATCCAACGCCCGCGAACGCGGAGACACCACACCGGTACCGGGCAACGGCTTCGCCATCCCGGGAGCACAGGACGGATTCGAGCCCCCCAACGGCATCCCCCTCGCCGGAGCACAGGACGCCTTCGACACGGCCCCCGCCGACGACCTCGACTTCGACTGGCTGGACGAGCCCTCACACTCCCCCGGCGACTACATCTCCCCCCGCGACCTGGCCACACCGGCTACCGGCGCCCCGTACACCCCAGCCCACCGCCCCACCCCCCACCGCACCCCGACCCGCACCCCCGACACCCGAGCCGTGGTCCTGGCCGCAGCCGACCCGGCCAACGCATACGGCGCCGCCCTCCCCTGGCCCGACCCCCCGACCGGCGCCGCCCACAAAGCGGGCCGCAAGGCAGGCTCCCTGGTCGTCCTGGTCGACGGCGAACTGACGCTCTACATGGAACGAGGCGGCAAAACCCTCCTGGCCTGGCCGGAGGACCCCGACGCCAAGCCCACCGACGACCCACGCCTGGGAACAGCCGCCGAAGCCCTGGCCGCAGCCGCCCGAGCAGGCTCCCTGGGCACAGTCACCGTGGAACGCATCAACGGCACCTCAGCCTTGACCTCCCCCATAGGCACCCTCCTGGAAGGAGCAGGCTTCATCGCCACCCCACGCGGCCTGCGCCTACGAGCCTGACGGCCACCTGGCCCCACCCAGGGGCGCGGGGAACTGCGCGACAAGCCACACACAATCCGCACCCGCCACACCACAGCGGCCCCCACCCCTTCAGGCACCCGACCACCACGCCAAGCCACCCGCCCCCACCCCATGCCACCCTGAACCCATGCCCGAAGGAGACACCGTCTGGCAAGCCGCAACCCGCCTCCACACCGCCCTCGCCGGCAAGCCACTCACCCGCAGCGACCTCCGCGTCCCCAAATACGCCACGGCCGACCTGACGGGCCGCACCGTCCTGGACGTCACCCCCCGCGGCAAACACCTCCTGACCCGCATCGAAGGCGGCCTGACCCTCCACTCGCACCTGAAGATGGACGGCTCCTGGAAGGTGTACGCCAACGACCAGCGCTGGACCGGCGGCCCCGCCCACCAGATCCGCGCGATCCTGGGCACCGCCGACCGCACGGCCGTCGGCTACCGCCTCCCCGTCCTGGAACTCCTCCGCACCACCGACGAACACCGAGTCGTGGGCCACCTCGGCCCCGACCTCCTGGGCCCCGGCTGGAACCCGGACCTGGCCCTGGCCAACCTCCTCAAAGACCCCACCCGCCCCCTGGGCGAGGCCCTCCTGGACCAGCGCAACCTCGCCGGCATCGGCAATGTGTACAAGAGCGAACTCTGCTTCCTGCTGGGCGTGACCCCTTGGCTCCCCGTCGGCGCCCTCCCCGAGGCCCGCGCCGCCCAGCTGCCGGTCCTCGCGAAGAAGCTCCTGGAGGCCAACCGCGAGCGCCCGATCCGCACCACCACGGGCCGCCGGGGCCAGGACCTGTTCGTCTACGGCCGCGCCCGCCACCCCTGCCTCCGCTGCCGCACCCCGATCCGCGCCGCCAACCAGGGCGACGGCTCCCGCGATCGCCCCACCTACTGGTGCCCGTCATGCCAGACAGGCCCGACCCCCACCCAGCCATGAGCCCCGCCCCGGCCGCCCAACACCGCCCAGCACCGCCCACCGCTCAACTCCCCGAAACCCCACCCCGTACAACTAATTGACGCTCCGTCAGAAACCCTCGTACCGTCCCCCCATGACCGTCAGCGCGTACGACCTGACCGGACGCACCGCATTCGTCACCGGCGCCGCCGGCGGTATCGGCCGCGCCTCCGCCGTCCTGCTCGCCGAAGCCGGCGCGACCGTGCACTGCGCGGACCGCGACGCGCGGGGGCTGCACGAGACGGAGACCCTGATCAAGGACGCGGGCGGCACGGCCCGCGCCCACCACCTCGACGTGACGGACCGCGGGCAGCTCCATCAGGCCGTCACCTCCTGCGAACGCCTGGACGTGATGGCCGCGATCGCGGGGATCATGCACAGCAGCCCGGTGCTGGAGACGCGGGACGAGGACCTCGACCGCGTCCTGAACGTCAACTTCAAGGGAGTCCTGTACGCCTGCCAGGAGGCGGCCGGCCTCATGCTGAAGCAGCGGACCAGGGGCAGCATCATCACCATGGCCTCCGGCGCCGTGGACACCGGCGGCCCCGGCCTGCTCTGCTACGGCGCGGCGAAGGCGGCCGTGGTCCAGCTGACGAAGACCCTGGCGACCGAGGTCGGCCCGCACGGCATCCGCGTCAACGCCGTCGCCCCGGGCTGGATCCGCACCCCCATGACCGACCGCCACGGCGAGTCCCAGGAGCGCACGGAGGCGCTGATGGCCCGGATGTCCCCGCTGGGCCGAGTGGGCGAGCCGGAGGACGTCGCCCACACCGTGCTCTACCTGGCCTCCGACGCCGCGTCCTTCACGACGGGCCAGATCCTGCGTCCGAACGGCGGAGTGGCGATGCCGTGGTGACCGCGGGCACCGCGCTGCCCCGCCAGGCGGCCCGCCACCGCCCCGCGGCAAGTGCCCCGGCCGCCCGCGTCCTCGGCACACAGTGCACCGGCAGCAGGCTCAGCCCCCACCCCCCGGCGGCGACCGCCCCCTCCAGCACCCCGGCACCAGGGGCGAACGCCAGCCGCAGCACGGCCCACCACCACAGCGCCCCCAGCCCGAGCGCCGCCCCCCACCGCACTATCGGTCGCGCCATGAACCCCACCTCCAGCGGCCACCCTGGGCGACGTCACTCCACGATGCACGAAAGCCCCGGCCGACGCCTCTCCGGATGATCCGGAGAGGCCCGGCCGGGGCCTCGCACACTTTCTCGCCTCACACGCTTGTCGACGCGCCCTCAGCCGAGGCACGAGCGCGTCTCAAGCGCAAACACCGGCGACGCTCAAGCGGCGACGACGTCCACCGCTTCCGCGGGCGCCTTGATGGTCACCCGTTCCGGTGGCACACCGGCCACCGAGACGGAACCCAGCATCGGACGTACCGGCGTGGGCACGGGCTCGCTGGGGGTGGCCGCAGCGGACTGGGCCAGCTCGGCGAGGGCGAGCTCGTCGCTCACTTCCCGCATCAGTTCGGACATCCGTACGTCCAGCGCGTCGCAGATGGCGGAGAGCAGCTCGGAGGATGCCTCCTTCTGCCCCCGCTCCACCTCGGAGAGATAGCCGAGTGAGACTCGGGCGGACGAGGAGACTTCGCGCAGAGTACGGCCCTGGCGCTGGCGCTGCCGACGCAGCACGTCACCCAGCAGGCGACGGAGCAGAATCATCGGTGGCTCCCTCCTCGGACCGCGTAGCCGCATCCTTCACGCCCCACCGTACCGCCTCGCGCCGCGGCCGTGCGGGGAGCGATGTCGTGTTCACTCAGGGCTGCAAACATCAAAACCCCCCGTTCCGTTCCGTATCCTGTGCCCGCTCATTCCCGGTCTGTTCGCCCGCAAGCTCCTGAAGGAGCAGTGCGAGTACGCTCCGTACACTCTCCATACGAATTTCCGCCCGGTCGCCGTTCAACCGCAGTGACGACACTTTCTCGCCACCTGGAAGCTCGGAATCAGGTCCCGCGACCGCCACATAGACCGTGCCGACGGGCTTTCCGTCCTGTTCCTCCGGCCCTGCGACGCCCGTGGTCGCGATGCCCCAGGCGGCTCCGAGCGCCTTGCGCACTCCGGCCGCCATCTGGGCCGCGACCTGCGGGTCCACCGCTCCGCGCTCGGCCAGCAGGGTGGCGTCGACACCGAGCAGTTCATGCTTGAGCTCGGTGGCGTAGGCGGTCACCGAGCCCCGGAACGCCTTGGACGCGCCGGGGGCGGCTGTGATTTCCGCCGCAACCAGTCCACCGGTCAGCGACTCGGCGACCGCGAGCGTCTCCGCCCTCACCGTGAGTAGTCGCACCACCTCGGTGGCCGGGGAATTCACGCTTCCGTCTCCTCCAACGCCGCCTCGCGCTCGGCGATTCCCTGCCGGCGCAGCACAATGGCCTGTCTCACATAGTCGAGGCCGGTCGCCACGGTCAGGGCGACCGCCACAGCCATCGCCCAGAACCGCGCGGTGGCCAGCCACCCCGTCAGCGCCAGGATGTACATGCCGACCGCGATGCCCTGGGTGAGCGTCTTCAGCTTGCCGCCGCGGCTCGCCGGGATGACGCCGTACCGGATGACGATGAAACGCAGGAGTGTGATCCCGAGTTCCCGGCCGAGGATCACACCGGTCACCCACCACGGCAGATCGCCGAGCGAGGACAGACAGATGAGCGCCGCCCCCATGATCGCCTTGTCGGCGATGGGGTCGGCGATCTTCCCGAAGTCGGTGACGAGGTTGTAGGTGCGGGCCAGATGACCGTCGAAGAGGTCGGTGATCATCGCGATGGCGAAGGCCGCCCAGGCGAACGCGCGCCACGCGGGGTCGTATCCGCCGTCGGCCAGCATCAGCGCGACGAAGCCCGGCACGAGCAGCAGCCGGACCATGGTCAGGATGTTGGCGATGTTCCAGAGGCTGGCCTGGTTGACGGCGGCGGCGGCGATCTTCGCGCGCCCCGCGCCCTTCGCGCCGCCCTGGGCACCGGAGTCGGCTCCGGACGCACCCGCCGCACCGGCCGCTCCCGCCTTGGAGGGGCCACCCGCGGCGGATGCCGGTACTCCGGTCATCTGCCCGCCTCCTCACTACACGCGAGCGAGCCCGCCAGCGGCTCGGCCACCAGGTCGACACCCTCGGTGCCGACCACCTTCGCCTCGACCATACGACCGACGCTCAGACCTTCGCCGCTCGTGAGCAGCACCTGGCCGTCCGTCTCGGGCGCCTGGTGCGCACCGCGCCCGTACACGCCGTCCTCGTCCACGGACTCCACCAGCACGTGCACGGTCTCGCCCACGCGCTCCTCGGCCCGCTGCGAGACGAGCTCCTCGGCCAGCCGGGAGACACGTGCCAGGCGCTCGGCGACGACGTCCTCGTCGAGCTTGTTGTCGTACGTCGCCGCTTCCGTGCCCTCCTCGTCGGAGTAGCCGAAGACACCGATGGCGTCCAGCCGCGCGCCGTTCAGGAACCGCTCCAGCTCCGCCAGGTCGTCCTCGGTCTCGCCCGGGAAGCCGACGATGAAGTTGGAGCGCACACCGGCCTGCGGGGCCTTGCCGCGGATGGTGTCGAGCAGCTCCAGGAAGCGGTCGGTGTCGCCGAAGCGGCGCATCGCGCGCAGCACGCCGGGGGCGGAGTGCTGGAAGGAGAGGTCGAAGTAGGGCATGACCTTGGGCGTCGAGGTCAGGACGTCGATCAGCCCGGGCCGCATCTCGGCGGGCTGGAGGTAGCTGACCCGCACCCGCTCCAGGCCGTCGACCTCGGCGAGCTCGGGCAGCAGCGACTCCAGGAGGCGGATGTCGCCCAGGTCCTTGCCGTACGACGTGTTGTTCTCGGAGACCAGCATGATCTCCTTGACGCCCTGCTCGGCCAGCCAGCGCGTCTCGTTGAGGACGTCCGAGGGGCGGCGCGAGATGAAGGAGCCGCGGAAGGACGGGATGGCGCAGAAGGTGCAGCGCCGGTCGCAGCCGGAGGCGAGCTTCACCGAGGCGACCGGGGAGCCGTCGAGGCGGCGGCGCAGGGGCGCACGGGGGCCCGAGGCCGGGGCGAGCCCGTCCGGGAGGTCCGCGGGCGCGGTCTCGGCGGCTTCCTCGGCCGAGCCGTGCCCCGGCAGCGCGACGGCCGCCGCGGAGTCCTGGCGCTCGGCGGGGCTGATCGGCAGCAGCTTGCGCCGGTCGCGCGGGGTGTGGGCGGCGTGGATGCCGCCGCTCAGGATGGTCTGGAGGCGGTCGGAGATGTCGGCGTAGTCGTCGAAGCCGAGCACGCCGTCCGCCTCGGGCAGGGCCTCGGCGAGGTCCTTGCCGTACCGCTCGGCCATGCAGCCCACCGCCACGACGGCCTGGGTTCTGCCGTGCCCCTTGAGATCGTTGGCCTCCAGGAGGGCGTCGACGGAGTCCTTCTTGGCGGCGTCGACGAAGCCGCACGTGTTGACGACGGCGACGTCCGCGTCCGCGGCGTCCTCCACGAGGTCCCAGCCGTCCGCCTCCAAGCGGCCTGCGAGCTCCTCCGAGTCCACCTCGTTACGGGCGCAGCCAAGAGTGACGAGTGCGACGGTACGGCGTTCAGGCATGGGCTCAAGACTACTTTGTCCCACCGACAACGAACGTCGACGGGGTTGGTGAAGATCACCAACCCCGTCGGGACACGCTCTCGGCCCTTGCCCCGGCTCAGCCGACGGTCGGGTCGCCCTTCGTGTACGTCAGGCGCTCCACGGCTCCGGGCTGCCAGTCGTCGTCGATCTTCTTGCCGTTCACATACAGCTGGATCGCCCCGGCGTCACCAAGGACCAGGTTGATCTTCTCGCTGTCCTGGAAGGTCTTGGACTCGCCCTGCTTGAGCAGCCCGTCGAACAGCAGCCGGCCGTTGTGGTCCTTGGCGGAGATCCAGCTGCGGCCGTCGGGGGCGGTGACCTGGACGGTCACCTTGTCCTGCGGGGCGGCCGCGATGGCGCTGTCTGAGGGGTCCGGCTTCGGCGACTCGGGCTTCTCGCTCTTGGGGGTCGGCGAGGAGGACTTGCTGGTGGAGGGCGTGGCGCCCTCGGCGACCTGCGCCTTGCCGCCCTCGTCGTCGCCCTTGAAGGCGGTGAATCCGACGAAGCCGATCACGGCGACGATCGCGGCGACCATGGCCGCGGTCCAGTTGGGCCCGCGACGCTCGGGGCGGATGCGTTCCGCTTCGAACAGCGGGGCCGCCGGGGTCGGCGCCGGGCGCCCGCCGCCATGGTCGGCGGCGAACTGATCCAGGAGCGGAGCCGGGTCAAGGCCGACGGCCTTGGCCAGGGTCCGGATGTGCCCACGGGCATAGACGTCCCCGCCACAAGGAGCGAAGTCGTCCGCCTCGATGGCATGCACGATGGCGATACGGACCCGGGTGGCATTGCTTACGTCGTCGACGGTCAGCCCGGCCGCGATACGCGCCTGCTGGAGGGCACGGCCGATCGAGGGGCGGACATCCTCACGGTCGTCTTCGAACGGACGCTCGTCTTCAGGGGAGTTGCCGATGGACACGGGGGCGCCTTTCGAGCGTTTGAGCCACCTGTGCTGAGGGTTCAGTCTAGGGGGGGTGCGAAAGGGTGGGGCAACCGGGCGGTGGGACTTTGTACGCCATCGGTATGGCCGGACACGCCGATGGTGGGGCAGCAGCATTTCGCTTCCCTCAACTTGACGTACGCCGAAGGGAAACGGTTGCTCAATGATCCCTTACGGGTGAGTCACGATCGAACACCCGCCAACGGCCCACCCGCCCGCAAGGTGACCACTGCGCCCCGTTTCCGGAGGTGACGTCCCCTTAAGCCTCCCCGCGGATCACCGCGAGCACGCCATCCAGCTCATCAGCCTTCACAAGAACGTCACGAGCCTTGGATCCCTCGCTCGGCCCGACGATCCCCCGCGACTCCATCAGATCCATCAGGCGCCCCGCCTTGGCGAACCCGACCCGCAGCTTGCGCTGGAGCATCGACGTCGATCCGAACTGTGTGGAGACGACCAGCTCGGCCGCCTGGCACAGCAGGTCCAGGTCGTCGCCGATCTCCTCGTCGATCTCCTTCTTCTGCTTCGTCCCCACCACGACGTCGTCCCGGAAGACCGGCGCCATCTGGTCCTTGCAGTGCTGGACGACCGCCGCGACCTCGTCCTCGGTCACGAAGGCGCCCTGCATACGGGTGGGCTTGTTCTGGCCCATCGGCAGATACAGCCCGTCACCCTTGCCGATCAGCTTCTCGGCACCCGGCTGGTCGAGGATGACCCGCGAGTCGGCGAGCGAGGAGGTGGCGAAGGCGAGCCGCGAGGGCACGTTCGCCTTGATCAGACCGGTGACGACGTCGACCGAGGGCCGCTGGGTGGCGAGCACCAGGTGGATGCCGGCCGCGCGCGCGAGCTGCGTGATGCGCACGATCGAGTCCTCGACGTCCCGCGGCGCGACCATCATCAGGTCGGCGAGCTCGTCGACGATGACCAGCAGATACGGGTAGGTCTTCAGCTCCCGCTCGCTGCCCTCCGGCGTCTTGAGCTTGCCCTCGCGGATGGCCTCGTTGAAGTCGTCGATGTGCCGGTACCCGAACGCCGCCAGGTCGTCGTAGCGAAGGTCCATCTCCCGTACGACCCACTGGAGCGCCTCGGCGGCCCGCTTCGGGTTGGTGATGATCGGGGTGATCAGGTGCGGGATGCCCTCGTAGGCGGTCAGCTCGACCCGCTTGGGGTCGACGAGGACCATCCGGACGTCCTCGGGAGTCGCGCGGACCATGATTGACGTGATCAAGCAGTTAATGCACGACGACTTACCGGAACCGGTGGCTCCGGCGACGAGCACGTGCGGCATCTTCGCCAGGTTGGCCATCACATAGCCGCCCTCGACGTCCTTGCCGAGGGCGACCAGCATCGGATGGTCGTCCTCGGCGGCCGCCGCGAGCCGCAGCACGTCACCGAGGTTGACCATCTCGCGGTCGGTGTTCGGGATCTCGATGCCGACCGCGGACTTGCCGGGGATCGGGCTGATGATCCGCACGTCCGGGCTGGCGACGGCGTACGCGATGTTCTTCGCCAGCGCGGTGATCCGCTCGACCTTCACGGCGGGGCCGAGCTCGACCTCGTAGCGCGTGACCGTCGGCCCGCGCGTGAAGCCGGTGACGGCCGCGTCGACCTTGAACTCCCTGAAGACGTTCGTCAGCGAGGCGACGACGGCGTCGTTGGCGGCGCTGCGCGCCTTGCCGGGGCCGCCGCGCTCCAGGAGATCGAGCGAGGGCAGGGAGTAGGTGATGTCGCCGGACAGCTGGAGCTGCTCCGCGCGGGGCGGCAGTTCGTTCGGGGCCTCGGGCGCGGGCTTGGTGAGGTCGGCGACCTCGACCTTGAGCTTCTCCTGCCTGGGCCGCGCCGCCGGGGCCGGCACGGGCGTCGGCACCGGCGTCGGCGTGGTGTCCTCACGGTCCCCGACGCTGACTCCCTGGGTGAGGTCGGCGACGATCGGCGACGGCGGCAGCCCGTGCATCACGGCACCGTCGAGCGCGGCGGCGGCCGCGGCGGCGACGTCCAGGGCGTCCATGGGACGGTCCAGGTCGGGCTGGGGCACCGCGGAGCGCCGGGGCCGCCCGCGACGCCGCGAGAGGGCCTCCTGCTCGGCACTGTCGGGGTCGTAGGCCTCGGGCGCCGGGCCGCGCTTGCGGCTGCCCGCGGGCAGCGCCTCGCGCCACTGCTCGTCGTAGCGCTCGTCGTCGCCCGAGAACTCCTCGAACTCGTCCTCGGCCGGATCGTGCACCACCCCGAGCCGTACGCCGAGCTCCCGCAGCCTGCGCGGGACGGCGTTGACCGGCGTGGCCGTCACGACCAGCAGCCCGAAGACGGTGAGCAGCACGAGCAGCGGTACGGCGAGAACCTCCCCCATGGTGTACGTCAGCGGCGTCGCCGCACCCCAGCCGATGAGCCCGCCGGCGTCCCTTATGGCCTGCATGCCGTCGCTCCGCGCGGGCGCGCCGCACGCGATGTGGACCTGGCCGAGCACCCCGATGACGAGCGCCGACAGGCCGATCACGATCCGGCCGTTGGCGTCCGGCTTCTCGGGGTGCCGGATGAACCGTACGGCGATGACCGCGAGCAGTATCGGCACGAGCAGGTCGAGACGCCCGAAGGCGCCGGTCACCAGCATCTCGACGAGGTCGCCGACGGGACCGCGCAGGTTCGACCAGGTGCCGGCCGCGCAGATCAGGGCGAGGCCGAGCAGCAGCAGCGCGACGCCGTCCTTGCGGTGCGCCGGGTCGAGGTTCTTCGCGCCGTTCCCTATGCCGCGGAACACGGCGCCCACGGCGTGCGCGAGGCCCAGCCAGACGGCGCGTACGAGCTTGTAGATGCCGCCGGTCGGGTTCGGCGCCGGCTTGGGGGCCGGCGCGGTCTTCTTCGCGGCGGCTTTCTTGGCGGGCGCCTTCTTCGCCGGAGGCTTCTTCGCAGCGGCCTTCTTCGCCGGAGCCGCCGCCTTCTTCACGGGCTGCTTCTTGGCAGCGGAGGGACGTGAGGCCATAGAGGTGAGGTTACCGGGGGAGACGACAACGGACACGTGTGCCCAGTGCTTCACCCGTTCGTGTCGCCCTTGCGGGGGCGCGGAACTGACACGCACTCATGCGCAACTGGGCCGCGCACGGGCCTCAGTTCTGCGAGGGCACCGAAGACGTGGTCCCGGCGCCCGGCTCCAGCGCGTCCAGCGCCCGCCGCAGCCCGGTGAGTTTGCGTTCGAGATGAGCCGCCGTGGCCACGGCCGCCGCGTCCGCCGACTCGTCGTCAAGCTGCTTGGACAGCGCCTCCGCCTGCTCCTCGACCGCCGCGAGCCGCGCCGACAGTTCGGCCAGCAGCCCCGCGGGTTCCTTCGCCTCGCCGGGCAGGGCCTTCCCGCCGCCGGCGCCGCCCTCCAACTGGAGCCGCAGCAGCGCCGCCTGCTCCCTCAGCTGGCAGTTCTTCATGTACAGCTCGACGAAGACCGAGACCTTCGCGCGCAGCACCCACGGGTCGAAGGGCTTGGAGATGTAGTCAACCGCACCCGCCGCGTACCCGCGGAAGGTGTGGTGCGGACCGTGGTTGATCGCGGTGAGGAAGATGATCGGGATGTCCCGGGTGCGCTCGCGCCGCTTGATGTGGGCGGCGGTCTCGAAACCGTCCATGCCCGGCATCTGGACGTCCAGCAGAATGACCGCGAAGTCGTCCGTGAGCAGTGCTTTGAGCGCTTCCTCCCCGGACGATGCCCGCACCAGTGTCTGATCGAGCGCGGAGAGGATGGCCTCCAGCGCCAGCAGATTCTCCGGCCGGTCATCGACCAGGAGGATCTTGGCCTTCTGCACCATGGCCCGCCCTCCTCGCCCCGGATGTGCACCGGGCGCCGCCCCTGGGGACGACTCCGTTTCGCCGCCCGTCCTTGTGCCGGTCATGGTAGCCGCACCCCGCCCGTCGCCACACCCTGTCACCGCGATGTCACTGTGCACGTAGCAGAAACGTAGCGGGAGACCAGAAGGTTCCCCGAATCCCGTACTTCTACACGGCGTCGAGCACACTGAGTCAGCAACTCCGCGTGAACGCCGGAGGTTCTCGCAGCATCCACGCGAAGCCCGCGCTTTCTGGTCACGCCTCCCGCATCCACTGCTGCATCACCGACAGCAGATGATCGGGATCGACCGGCTTGGTGACGTAGTCGGACGCACCCGACTCGATCGCCTTCTCCCGGTCGCCCTTCATCGCCTTCGCGGTCAGCGCGATGATCGGCAGCCCCGCGAACTGCGGCATCCTGCGGATCGCCGTGGTCGTCGCGTAACCGTCCATCTCCGGCATCATGATGTCCATCAGCACGACCGTCACATCGTCGTGCTGCTCCAGCACCTCGATGCCCTCGCGGCCGTTCTCGGCGTACAGCACCGAGAGCCCGTGCTGCTCCAGGACGCTGGTCAGCGCGAAGACGTTGCGGATGTCGTCGTCGACGATCAGCACCTTCTCACCGCCGAACCGGATGCCCTGGGGCCCCTGCGGCGCCGCGTTCTGCTGCCCGGCCGACCACTGGTCCAGCGAGATGGGCCCCCGGTCGATCTCGGGCAGGGCCCGGCGGCGGCGCCTGAAGAGCGCGGCGGCGCCGTTCTGCGTCTCCTGGTACGACCTCACCTCGGCCGGCGTCTCGACCTCCACCTCGGCCAGCCCGTTGCTCTCCGAGGCGAGCAGCTCCCCGGCCTCCAGGGCGGGCATGGGCTGCTGGTAGCCCTGCGGCGGCAGTTCGCTGGGGTGCAGCGGCAAATAGAGCGTGAACGTCGAGCCACGCCCCGGCTCGCTCTGCGCGTGGATCTCACCGCCGAGCAGCTGCGCGATCTCCCGCGAGATGGAGAGCCCGAGGCCCGTACCGCCGTACTTGCGGCTCGTCGTGCCGTCGGCCTGCTTGAACGCCTCGAAGATCACCCGCATCTTGCTGGCCGCGATCCCGATGCCCGTGTCGGTCACGGAGAACGCGATCAGGTCGGCGTCCGGATCCCGCAGCGAACCGGTCTCCAGCAACTGCTCCCGGATCTGCATCGGCACATCCGCTCCGGCGGGCCGGATCACCAGCTCCACCGACCCGGAGTCGGTGAACTTCACCGCGTTGGACAGCAGGTTGCGCAGCACCTGGAGCAGCCGCTGTTCGTCGGTGTGCAGCGTGGCCGGCAGCTCCGGCGAGACGCGTACGGACAGGTCGAGGCCCTTCTCCGCGGTCAGCGGCCGGAAGGTGGCCTCCACATAGTCCACGAGCTGCACGAGCGCGATGCGCGTCGGCGAGACGTCCATCTTGCCCGCCTCGACCTTCGAGAGGTCCAGGATGTCGTTGATCAGCTGGAGCAGATCGGAACCGGCGCCATGGATGGTCTCCGCGAACTCGACCTGCTTCGGCGTGAGGTTGGCGTCCGCGTTGTCGGCGAGCAACTTGGCCAGGATCAGCAGCGAGTTGAGCGGCGTACGCAGCTCGTGCGACATGTTGGCGAGGAACTCGCTCTTGTAGCGCATCGACACCGCGAGCTGCTCGGCACGCTCCTCCAGGACCTGCCGCGCCTCCTCGATCTCGGTGTTCTTGACCTCGATGTCGCGGTTCTGCTGGGCCAGCAGCTCGGCCTTCTCCTCCAGTTCGGCGTTGGACGACTGGAGGGCCTTCTGCCGGTTCTCCAACTCCGCGGACCGCTCCCGCAGTTGCTCGGTCAGCTCCTGCGACTGCCGCAGCAGCACCTCGGTCTTGGTGTTGACGGAGATGGTGTTGACACTGGTCGCGATCATCTCGGCGATCTGGTTGAGGAAGTCCTTCTGGATCTGCGTGAAGGGGGTGAAGGAGGCCAACTCGATGACACCCAGCACCTTGCCCTCGAACAGCACGGGAAGGACGATCACCTGCGCGGGCGGAGCCTCGCCCAGCCCCGAGGAGATCTTCAGATACCCGCTCGGCGCGTTCTCCACCAGAATCGTGCGCTTCTCCTGAGCCGCCGTCCCGATCAGCGCTTCCCCCGGCCTGAACGACGTCGGCATGGAGCCCATCGAATAGCCGTACGACCCCAGCATCCGCAGTTCGTACGAATCCTCCTGGTCGCCGCTCGCGTCCTTGCCGTCGACGAGCGGCATCGCCAGGAAGAACGCGCCGTGCTGCGCCGACACCACCGGCGTCAGCTCGCTCATGATCAGCGAGGCCACGTCCGCGAGGTCGCGGCGGCCCTGCATCAGCGCGGAGATACGGGCCAGGTTGCCCTTGAGCCAGTCCTGCTCCTTGTTGGCGATCGTGGTGTCGCGCAGGTTGGCGATCATCTTGTTGATGTAGTCCTGGAGTTCCTGGATCTCCCCGGACGCATCCACGTCGATCTTCAGGTTCAGGTCACCACGGGTCACCGCGGTCGCCACGCGCGCGATGGCACGCACCTGCCGGGTCAGGTTCCCGGCCATCTCGTTCACGGACTCGGTGAGGTCCCGCCAGGTGCCGTCGACGTCACGCACGCGTGCCTGGCCGCCGAGCTGTCCCTCGGTGCCCACCTCGCGGGCGACTCGGGTGACCTCCTCGGCGAAGGACGACAGCTGGTCGACCATCGTGTTGATGGTCGTCTTCAGCTCCAGGATCTCGCCGCGCGCGTCGATGTCGATCTTCTTCGTCAGGTCACCCTTGGCGATGGCCGTGGTCACCATGGCGATGTTCCGCACCTGACCGGTCAGGTTGGACGCCATCTGGTTCACGGACTCGGTGAGGTCCTTCCACGTACCGGCCACACCGGGCACGCGCGCCTGTCCGCCGAGGATGCCGTCCGTACCCACCTCACGGGCCACCTTGGTGACCTGGTCGGCGAACGAACTCAGCGTCTTCACCATGGTGTTGAAGGTGTCGGCGAGCTGCGCGACCTCACCGCGCGCCTCGATCGTCACCGTCCGCGTCAGGTCGCCGTTGGCGACGGCGGACGCCACCTGGGAGATGTTCCGCACCTGCATGGTCAGGTTGTTGGCCATCAGGTTCACGTTGTCGCTGAGGTCCTTCCAGATGCCGACAACGCCCGGCACATGGGCCTGGCCGCCCAGGATGCCCTCGGTGCCCACCTCGCGGGCCACGCGGGTCACCTGCTCGGCGAAGGACGACAGCTGGTCGACCATCGTGTTGACGGTGCTGACGAGTTCGAGGATCTCGCCCTTCGCGTCGACGGTGATCTTCTTCGACAGATCGCCCTTGGCGACCGCGGTCGTGACCTCGGCGATGTTGCGCACCTGAATGGTCAGGTTGTTCGCCATGAAGTTCACGGACTGCGTGAGGTCCTTCCAGGTGCCGGAGACCCCCTGCACCTCGGCCTGGCCACCGAGGATGCCCTCGGTGCCCACCTCGCGCGCCACGCGCGTGACCTCTTCGGCGAAGGACGACAGCTGGTCGACCATCGTGTTCAGGGTGTTCTTCAGCTCCTGGATCTCGCCGCGCGCGTCCACGGTGATCTTCTGGGACAGGTCACCCCGGGCCACCGCGGTGGCCACCTGGGCGATGTTCCGCACCTGGCCGGTCAGGTTGGACGCCATGCCGTTCACGGAGTCCGTCAGGTCCCGCCACACACCGGCGACACCGGGCACCTGCGCCTGACCGCCCAGCCGACCCTCCGTACCCACTTCCCGCGCCACCCGGGTCACCTGGTCGGCGAAGGCGGAGAGCTGGTCGACCATCGTGTTGATGGTGTTCTTCAGCTCCAGGATCTCGCCGCGCGCGTCGACGTCGATCTTCTGGGACAGGTCACCCCGGGCCACCGCCGTCGTCACCTGGGCGATCTGCCGCACCTGCGAGGTGAGGTTGCCACCCATGAAGTTGACGGAGTCCGTGAGCTCCTTCCACGTCCCGGAAACCCCCGGCACGACGGCCTGACCGCCCAGACGGCCCTCGGTGCCCACGTCACGGGCCATCCGCGTCACCTGGTCCGCGAAGGCCGACAGCTGGTCCACCATCGTGTTCACGGTGTTCTTCAGCTGAAGCATCTCGCCGGACACATCGACGGTGACCTTCTGCGACAGGTCGCCATTGGCCACCGCCGTCGTCACCTGGGCAATGTTCCTCACCTGTCCGGTGAGGTTCCGGAACGCCGTGTTGACGGAGTCGGTGAGGTCCTTCCAGGTACCGGCCGCGCCGGACACCTGCGCCTGCCCGCCCAGCTCACCCTCGACACCGACCTCACGCGCCACACGCGTCACCTCGGCACCGAACGCCGACAGCTGGTCCACCATCCCGTTGACGGTGTTCTTCAGCTCCAGCATCTCGCCGGCCACGTCGACGGTGACCTTCTGCGACAGGTCACCATTGGCCACCGCCGTCGTCACCTGGGCGATGTCCCGCACCTGAATGGTCAGGTTCCGGAAGACCGTGTTGACCGAGTCCGTCAGGTCCTTCCACGTCCCCGCCGCACCCGGCACATTCGCCTGCCCGCCGAGCTGCCCCTCGGCACCGACCTCGTTGGCCACGCGCGTGACCTCGTCCGCGAAGATCCGCAGCGTCTCGGTCATCTGGTTGATCGTGTCCGCGAGCTGAGCGACCTCGCCCCGCGCCGACACGGTCACCTTCTGCGACAGATCACCACTGGCGACCGCGGTCGTCACCTGCGCGATCCCGCGCACCTGGGCCGTCAGATTGCCGGCCATCAGGTTCACCGAATCGGTGAGGTCCTTCCACACACCCGCCACACCGGGCACCTGCGCCTGACCGCCCAGCTCACCCTCGACGCCCACCTCGCGCGCGACGCGGGTCACCTCGGAGGAGAAGGACGACAGCTGGTCCACCATCGTGTTGACGGTGTTCTTCAGTTCGAGCATCTCGCCGGCCACGTGAACCGTGACCTTCCGGGACAAGTCACCCTTCGCCACAGCGGTGGTGACGAGCGCGATGTCCCGCACCTGCGCCGTCAGCCGATACGCCATCGTGTTGACGGAATCCGTCAGGTCCTTCCAAGAACCGGACATACCGCGCACCTTGGCCTGCCCGCCCAGCTTGCCCTCGGTGCCCACCTCACTGGCCACACGCGTGACCTCGTCGGTGAACGTCGACAGCTGGTCGACCAGGTTGTTGACGGTCCGCCCGACCTTGAGGAACTCCCCTCGCAGCGGATGCCCGGCCCCGTCCGGCGACTGTGTCCGCAGCTCCATACGCGGCGACAGATCACCCTCCGCGACCGCCGACAGCACCCGACCGACTTCCGAGACAGGGCGTACGAGATCGTCGACCAGGGCGTTGGAAGCGTCGATGGCGGTCAGCCACGACCCCTCACAGGCGCCGATTTCCAGCCGTTCCGTGAGCTTGCCCTCACGGCCCACCATCCGCCGCACCCGCGACAACTCGCCCGTCAGATGCAGATTCCGGTCCGCGACCTCGTTGTACACAGCGGCGATCTCGGACAACACGCCGTCGCCGGACACCGTGAGCCGCTTCCGGAAATTCCCGTCACGCATCGACACGAGAGCCGCCAGCAGCCGGTTCAGAGCGGCCGTGTCCACCGCGGTGGTCCCACCGCGCGGTTTGCGCTGGTTGTTCAGGGACTGTCCGCCTTTCGCGCGCGTCTTAGTGCCCCGCGTCGCTGCGCCAGACTCCACTGTGTCCCTCCCGCAGGGGTCGACCGTTACTGCTGTGCTCCGGTACTACTGTTCGACGTACCAGTTAATGCTGCGCGTTTCTGCCGGATATACCAGGCCGCACCTCGGGCTGCTGCCCGCACTGCGCAGACCACACTCAGCCTGCCCGGACCTTCACAAGAAGCTTGCCCAGTGTTTCACCCTGGCTGAACCAGGCCATAACAGTTCGGCAGCTTCGCACATCGTCCGCACACCCTCCGGACGGAAACACTGGTGACCGGCATCCGCATGGACGGGGAAGGTAAGTAACCTTGCATGCGGCTGTCCAGCCGCGCCGGTCCGTCCGGCCTTGGGCGGTGGCACGAGAACGAGCGGGCATCGGAGGGGCGGCCGCACAACATGACCACCGGACTGATCCCTGGGGGACATCCCCCGGACCGCCGGCCGACGGACGGCCTGCCGCACCAGCGGCACGAGCCGGTCGGCGGCGCAGCCCTGCACGTCGACAACCGGTCGAGGAGTTCTGTGATCACCGCGCGCGCGGCCGCCAGCTTCGAGCCCGTCGGGCGCTCGGTCGCGAGCGCCCGCTCCTTCGTCCGTGACACGCTCCAGGGCTGGGGCTTCGCGGACATCGTCGACGACGCCGTGGTCCTCACCAGCGAACTGGTGACCAACGCCGTCGTGCACGCGGGCACCACGGCCGACGTCCTGTGCCTGCGCACCGAGGAAGGCGTACGGATCGAGGTCGCCGACCGCTACCCCGAGCGCGAGGTCCCCCTCCAGGGCTCCCTCGCCACCATGGGCAGCCCCGACCGCGAGGGCGGCCGCGGCCTCCAGCTGTGCGCGGCCCTGGCCGGCCGCTGGGGCGTCGAGTACACCCCCACGCACAAGCAGGTCTGGTTCCAACTCGCCCTCCCCGAACGCCCGGTGGGCACCCGCACCGCCGGCCCCTCCCTTCCGGCGGACCTCCTCCCCCTCGCCGACGGCCGCGTCCGCGTCGCCGTCGTCCAGATCGACCGTACGTCGGCCATCTCGGCCTGGAACGAGGACGCCGAGGAACTCTTCGGCTACCCGGCCGAACTGGTCACCGGCAAGCCCCTGACCGACCTCGCGGCCTGGCCGCACACCCCGGGCACCAGCACCGGCATCGCCGAGGCCCTCCAACTCTCACGCTGGGAGGGCAGTTACGGCATCCGCGACACCAACGGCCGCGTGATCCCGGTGTACGCCTCCCACCTCCGCGTCCGCGACACCGGCGGCGAGCCCTCCACGGTCTGTCTCCTGGTCCGCGACCACGAACGCGCGGTCCTCCAGACCCCGTTGCGCATGCCCGCCTCCGACTCCTCCCCCACCTCCGACGGCCAGGGCGCCGACCCCTTCGAGGTGTTCATCGGCTCCCCGGCCCCGGACGACCTCGACGGCCTCCTCCAGCGCACGGTGGAACGCGCGCGCGACATGCTCGACGGCGACTCGGCCTTCCTCCTCCTCGCGACCGACGACGAGACCGAGTTGGAGGTCCGCGCCTCCACCGGCCTCCCCTCCGCCCGCCAGCGCTTCGCGCGCGTGCCCGTCGAAGCGGGCCCCGGCCGCTACGGCTCCGCCCGCATGCCGGCCGTCCACGACGACCTCTCGGCGGTCCCGGGCGCCGTCCCGCTCCTGAGCGGCACGGGCATGCGCTCGGTCGTCACGGTCCCCCTGAAGGTCGAGGGCCGCCTCACGGGCTCCCTCGGTGTCGCCGCGGAGGGCCCCGGCAGATACTCCAACGAAGAGGCCCTGCGCCTCCAATTCGCCGCCGACCGCATCGCGCTGGCCGTGGAATCCGCCCGCCTGGGCGAACTGGAACGCCTCCGCCGAGGCTCCCTCAGCTTCCTGGTCGAGGCCTCGGACCTGCTCGCCGGCACCCTGGACCGCGACCAGACCCTGGCCCTGATGGCCCAGATGACGGTCCCGACCCTCGCCACCTGGTGCGCGGTCTACACGATCGCCGACCAGGCCTCCGAGCCCTACCTGTCGTACGTCCTGCACGAGGACGAGGAACTCATCGACGGAATCAAGTCGTTGCTGGGCAAGGTCTCCCCGCCCGACCCGGTCCCCACCCCCGGAGCCCGCGTCTGGTCAGCCCCGGCCCAGGCGGCCCACCAGGCGGCCCTGCGCACCTCCATGCGCAGCCTGGGCCTCGGCGAACCCATCGGCCGCATCAGCGCGGGCATCGGCCCGACCCTGGCCACGGCCTCGGCGGTGGGCGGCGAGACGGTCGTCCTCCCCCTGGTCGCCCGCAACCGCGTCATCGGCATGCTCACCCTGGGCAAGCCGACGGACGAACACTTCCGCCAGGAAATCCTGGAACTGGCCGAGGACTTGAGCCGACGGGCCGCCCTGGCCCTGGACAACGCCCGCCTCTACTCCGAGCGCACCGCCATCAGCCAGTCCCTCCAGCGCAGCCTCCTGCCCCCGGAACTCCCGGAGATCGACGGCGTCGAGGTCGAGGTCATCTACCGCGCGGCCGGCGAGGGCAACGAGGTGGGCGGCGACTTCTACGACGTCTTCCCGATCCGCGACGGCGCCTACGGCTTCGCCATCGGCGACGTCTGCGGCACCGGCCCCAACGCGGCGGCGGTGACAGGCCTGGCCCGCCACGCGCTCCGCCTGCTCGCCAGAGAGGGCCTCAGCGGCCCGGCGGTCCTGGAGCGCCTCAACTCCGCGATCCTCGACGAGGGAGCCCGCAGCCGCTTCCTGACCCTCCTCTACGGCGAGATGCGCCCCCAGGAGGACGGCAGCGCCGAACTGAAGGTGGTCTGCGCCGGCCACCCCCTCCCCCTCCGCCTCCGCCAGGACGGCACCGTCGAACCGGCCGCCGAACCCCAACCCCTCCTCGGCGTCATAGAGGACCTGGAGCTGTACGAGCAGACGGTCACCCTGGACCCGGGCGACGTCCTCCTCTGCGTCACCGACGGCGTCACCGAACGCCGCGAGGGCACCCGCATGTTGGGCGACGACGGCCTCACTGACGTCCTGACGACCTGCACCGGCCTGACAGCGGGAGCGGTGGCGGCCCGCATCATGCGCGCGGTGGAGCGCTTCGCCTCGGACGCCCCCTCCGACGACATGGCGATCCTCGCCATGCGCGTCCCGGGCCTCCACAAGGACTGAGAAACACGGAGAGAGCACGAAAAAGGCCCCGCCCGATTGGGCGGGGTCTTTTGGCTGGAGCCCCCTAACGGAATCGAACCGTTGACCTTCTCCTTACCATGGAGACGCTCTGCCGACTGAGCTAAGGGGGCCTGTCGCCTTTTCAGGTTTCCCTGCGGCAACGGAATAGATCATAGCCCGAACAGACCCGTGCTTCCAAACCGATCAGACGGCAGTACGAAGCAGTCCACCCAGCCCATTGCACACGGACACAATCCGTTGCATGTCCCGCTTCGTCAACGCGGCATCGACCGGCAGCGCCAGCGTCTCGTCCGCCGCCAGCTCGGTCTCCCGCAGGGAAACGCACCTCCGGTACTCGGGCAGCCGGTGCACAGGCGTCTTCACCGGCACCCGGCACTCAACTCCCCTGCTCCGCAAGGCACGCGCGAAGGCATCACGGTCGGGCCGCCCGTTCCCGGGCACCCGCACGACATACTGCTGATAGGTGTGCCCGTCACCGCCGTCGGGCGTACGCACACCCTTCAACTTCCCATCGAGGTAAGCCGCCCGCTCCCTGCGCTGCGCGACTTCGTCGTACGGCGCCTCCGACTCCCCCTGCTCCAGCACAAGCAGCCCATGGCGCTGCCCCAGAGCGTGCAGCGCCGCGATACCGGCCCGCCGCCCGAATCGATGGACGACGACCACGGCCGCGGTCCGCGCGGTCACGGCCGCCTCGACAGCAGACGCGTCGAGGCAGTAGCTCACCGGATCTATGTCGGCGAACACCGGAAGCGCACCGGCCAGGACGACAGCCTCGGCAACCTCGACGTTCCCGAACGCCGGCACCACGACCTCGTCACCGACTCCGACGCCGGCGGCCCTGAGCATTGCAGCAGTACCCATGCCTCGGATGGTGATTGCGCAACGTGAACTTCAAGTGACGCAGAACAAAAAAGGGTTGGACCCGGAACGGAAGTTCCGGGTCCAACCCTTTGAATAATAGTTCGGCGGCGTCCTACTCTCCCACAGGGTCCCCCCTGCAGTACCATCGGCGCTGTGAGGCTTAGCTTCCGGGTTCGGAATGTAACCGGGCGTT
>NZ_JBEYXC010000028.1:0-33211 GCF_040644695.1 Streptomyces sp. NPDC046909
CGCTCCTGCGCCAGCTCATCCTGCTCAACTGACCGCCAGCAGCACCGATCAACGCCTACGAAAATCTTGGAAGACCCAACTTCAGGACAGTCCCGTCACCGACCCTGCCGACCCCACCGGCGGCACCTGGGTCGAGGCCGGTCACCTGAAGTCCGGCCAGTGGCTCCAGACCAGTGCCGGCACCCATGTCCAGATCACCGCGATCACCCAATACACCAAGACCCAGGTCACCCATGACCTCACTGTCAGTGACGTCCACACGTACTATGTGCTGGCGGGGGCCACGCCGGTCCTGGTGCACAATTGTGGTGAGTCCGATGTCACGACGGTTTATCGAAAGCAGGACACTTCGATTCCGGAAACCCAGAGGCTGTCTGTTGATGCGGACGGCAATGTCTCGCACGCAGGGTCTGGATCGCTGTACCTCAACATGACTGGCGATATTAGTCATTCGCTTGGATTCAAGGGTGATCAGCTAGTCGCCTTCGATGTGCCCACCTCCTATGTTCGCGAGCTTTCGGAAGCCTCCCTGCCTCAACGTATGCCACGCGGATGGGCGGGGACGAAGCGCGAATGGAATCGGGCTCTCAAAATGGCCCCGGACCAGTCTGATGGGCCTGGGCTCTTTGGTCTTCGTGATCACCATATTCCTGGGCTACTGGATGCCATCATTCCGGGATCGGGCCGGATCGTTGGGTAGGGCGGATTTGATGAGTCGTTACGATCTTGCAAGTGAGGGGCGTCGCCTGGGGCGGCGCCCGTCGGAAGACCCGATCGCCCTGCTTGGGTTGCTGGTGGTCACACCCGTGGCGGACGGGGTGGAGTACGCCCAGCGTCTTAGGGACTTGATTGCCGCAGCTGTGGAGATCTCCGGGTCTGTCGACTTTGAGAGTGACGAAGTTTCGGAGCAAACTCTTCCGTCCTGGTTCATTGCGCTTTCTGGCGGTGCAGTTGGAGATGTTCCGGGAGACCTGATTGGGAGTGCAGGGAAGCGCGGATATCTAGTAGCCAGAGGCGACCGGCCGTGGGATTCGGGGGATTGGATCTACTGCTTCGATCCCGATCTCCGGTCGTGGTCTTGGTGGGATGCTACCGTCGATGAGAATGGGAAAGTTTACGTTTGGGTCGATACGAAGGGCGAGGCTCATATTCCCTGCGAAGAGCTGTGGTGGGCGATTTTCGTGTCAGGGGCAGCAAGTGTTGATCCGTTGACGCTTGAATTCGCCTCAGTATGGAGTGGGCAACGGAGCATTGGCCTCGCGTAGTAGGCTCATCCGGAATTGAGGGAGCCCCGCCGGGATCGGTTCCGGCGGGGCTCCCAGAGTGTCTGACGGCAGTAGTTGACGGCAACGTCAGCGGACGTGAACCGCGCAGAGTGGTGGTACGTCGCCGTCGTCGGGCTTGCCGGTGATCTCGGCGGGGTTTCGGAGGGCGTGGCCGAGAGGGTCGATGGCGTCGCGCTGAAGGCGGAGCCGGACGTGGGCGTAGACGGTGGAGGTGACGCCGATGTGGGCGTGCCCCAACAGCTCCTTGATCACCACGAGTTCCACCCCCTGCTCCAGGAGGAGCGTCGCCGCCGAGTGTCGGAGGTCGTGGAACCGGATGCGGCGGAGCCTGGCCTGGCGGAGCAGGGTGTTGAAGTGCCGGGTGAGGGTTGCCCCTTCGATCGGGGTGCCGTCGAGGCGGGTGAACACGTAGCCGTTGTCCTTCCAGCCCGTCCCTGCAGCCTCGCGTTCCTTGAATTGTCGGTCGCGGTGCTGTTCGAGGGAGCGCAGGCACGGTGTCGGCAGGGCGATGCGTCGGTCGGAGCTCTTGGTCTTGGTCGGTAGGGCAGTCAGGCCGCCGGAGTTGGTGCGCTGGAGCGTGCGTCGGATGCTGGCGGTTCCGCCGGCGAGATTGAGGTCTTCCCAGCGCAGTCCGAGGAGTTCGCCCTTGCGGAGGCCGGTGTGCAGAGCGAGTTCGAACAGCGCCTGCAATCGGTGCCCGCTGGCGACGGCCAGGAACTGGCGGGCTTCGTCGACGGTGAGGGGTTCGAAGCGTCGGGGCCGGGGCGTGCCGGTGCGGACGTTGCGGGCGACGTTGCGCGGGATCTCTTCCTCGCGTACCGCGTGCTCCAGGGCGGACTTGAGGACGGAGTGCACGTAGGCGAGGGTCAGCGGCGAGAGCCGCTTGGAGCAGCACTTTCCGGCGGCGCAGCAGAGGGGTTGGTTGCGGGCAGCGTCGAGGCCGCGGGTGCAGCACAGGCAGGTGATCCGGAGTTGGTTGAGCCAGGTGCGGACGTCCTTGGCAGAGAGCTTGGCGAGCTTCTTCCGCCCGACGCCGGGGATGAGGTAAAGCCGGGCGACGGCGGTGTATCGGGTGTGGGTGTTCTCGCGGAGGTGGTGGACGGCGACGTTCTCCAGCCAGTACGTCAGGTAAGCGGCCACGCTGCCCTGCGCGGAGGGAACGGGGGAGGCCGCGGTTGCTGGCTGCGATCTTCTCGGTGAGCTTGGCCAGCGCCTCCTTGCGGGTGATGCCGTAGACGCGGATGCGGCGACGGGTGTTGCCGGGGGCGAGGACGTATCCGGCGGCTTCCCAGCGGCCGTCCTTGCGCTGGTAGACGGTTCCGTCGCCGTTGGCCCGGGTGCGGCGGGAGGCGGGGGCGTCGCGGGGCGTGGTCATCAGGCAGCTTCCTGGTCGAGGCGGGTGCGGATGAAGTCGGCCAGCGCATGGGCGGGAATGCGGCGGGCGCGGCCGAGGGTGATCGAGGCGAGCTGGCGGGTGCGGAGGAGGTCGTAGACGGCGGAGCGGCCGAGCTGGAGGTGGGCCATGACCTGGGGAACCGTCAGCAGTTCCTCCGGCGTGCTCGGCCCCCAGGTGGGGCGCGGCGCATGCGTGGTCATCAGCAGCCTCCTTCGGCGATGAACTGCCGTGCGAGTTCTCTTCGGTGCCAGAGGGCGGCGGCGAGGAGTGCGGCGCCGGGGCTGTAGCCGGTGCCGAGGTAGGCCCAGCGACCGATTACGAGCGTGGTGTCCGGGTCGTGCTCGGGCCGGTTGGCGTGGACGCGGGCCTGTTCGGTGTGCCAGGCGCGGCGGGCTGCGCGCAGCGCGCCGAGGGTGGTCGAGTAGGAGCGGGACTTGGTGGAGAAGTGGCCCCGGAAGCCGAGCATGTGCGCCCAAACCAAGGTCGCCTTGGCAATGCGGAGAAACGGTATTACTAGGGCGACGGTCGTTATCAATAATCCTGAGGGTGTTTGCTCTGGCCCTTACTCATGCATGACCGGAGTGTCTGCAATTCTGCCAAGGGGATCCAGTCTGACGGCCTTGTGGCGCACTGAGGAAGGCTGGCACGGTCTAACCATGCTCGGCGGCGCCTGACCCCGAGTGTGATATATGGCCGGGCCTCCCCCTAGGATAAGATTCCTCTAGGGGAGACCGGTTTGATGAATAAGTATTCCCCGTCCGCCGCTCCCTTAAGCGTTGGAGGATTTTAATGATTCTGACTGTTTATGTTGGCGACACGGTATATCGCGCGCTATCGGAGCCTGCTCTTACGCGTCTGATTGGCGAGCTGACTGGAGGTGGATCTGGCCGTGATTTGGAAGAATTTGGGAAGTCAAAGGGTAACGTCGTTGCCACGTTTGTACTTTCTGCGCCTCATCGGGATCCGATGAAATCGGATCGATATTTCGACAGTTGCCTTCAGGTGTCGACAAACCCACTCACAGGATATGGCGCCTTGACGTGGCTGATTCCTGAGGGGTCCGAGGTTCGAGTGGATCAGGAGATCGCGAGAAGCGTATGGATCTCCAAGAATCCGGAACCTCCGAAGTCGGGCCAGTGTGTAGTTGCTGATTTCGGCGATCGGAGAATGTTTGAGCCGGGTAGCGTTTTGCTAATTTCCGAGATTCGCGCGGCTGTCGAAGAGTTTTGTGAACTGAGGACCGGTTCGCGACCTGCGGCAGTTTGCTGGGAACGGGCTAGTCATGACGTGCGCCGCTTTGTAAATATTAAGAAAGGTGCGACACCTTCCTCCTACTGTGACGATCCATGGTGTAGAGACTCGGGTACGCGGCATCCATTTCACTGACCCTTAGGGATTTCGTCAGGTGCTCGTCGTGCCCGTGGATCCCATGGCTGGCGCTATGGTGACGATTTCCCCTATTTAATGGCCGTTCTGTCTGGCGGTAAAGCGTCGTGGTTCAAGAACAGGTTCGGCTGGCGGAGCGTCAGTCATATTTGAGAAACAGAGAAAGGGAATACAGCACATCGTGTGGCCGTGGGGATGATGGCGACTTGGTCGACTGGGTAAATGCGACGCTGCGTCAGCAGGGTCGTTTGCCGGGAAATGTAAAGTCCGGGCGCGCTGTTGATGTTGAGCAGAAATTTGCTGCCGCCATGGAACGGGATGGCGTCGATCACGCTGATTTGTTCATCAATTATCCGACGGGCCCGTGTACGGTCAGAATGGGATGTGATGACGTCCTGAGTGGCCTACTTGGCAGTAGTCGCACGCTCACGGTGCATTGGCCAGGAGGCGGACGTCGGACTTATGGAGGGTCGGGTTGATCATGAAGGTGCGCGCTGAAGTTCGTTATCGGCTGGAGCATGGAGAGGAGCCGGATCTCCTGAGTACGCCTGAGGATGTCGATGCTCTGATCGATTCTCTTCTAGTGGGCTCGCCCTTTGAGAATCTGGCGCAGATCCACTCCACGGAGCGGGATCTCCTCCCGGCTTTCGGGGATCCTGATCACGAGCTCATGGTGGGAGTCAACAAGGTCCTTCAGGTGGGAGTTCTCTCCTTCATGGACGGAAACGGGAACGTTGCGACCCGGGGGTCGTCCAATGGTCGGGAGAGTCCCGTGTATTACATTCAAGGGCAGATGACGGAGTTTCCGGCATGCTCGGAGATTCCGATCGATGTCGTACGTCGAGCCGTCAAGGAGTTCCTGTTTTCAGGAGGGCAGCGGCCCACCTGCGTCGAGTGGCAGGAATTGGACACTTGGTGATTCGGTGCCATCGATCTTTATGGGGGAGCAGTCACCGGCCCCGAGATGTCGGGTATGAGAGTATGTGACTGGCGGCATTCAGTCGTTGTTGAGGAACAGGGAAAGAGAACACAGCACACCGTGAACAGATTTGGCATTCGCCGTTCCCGATTCCGTACCGGCGTCGTGGCGGTTTCGGCCCTGATGTCCGTCACTTTGCTCTCCGGATGTGGCGGCTCGGGCGACAGTGGCTCTGACGCTGTCGACGACTCCGCGTCGGCGTCCGCCGGGCAGACGTCGGCGGCCGCCTCCGCCGTGAAGCCGTTGAGCGCAGCCGAGTTGGACAAGGCGTCCCTGGTGAAGGCGGACCTGACCGGCTACGAGGTGTCCACGCTGAGCAAGGCGGACACCGACGCGATAGACGCCGTGAAAGTGGGCGGCGAGGAGTGCCGGCCGCTCGGGCGCACCATTGCCGGGGGTGCGGTGGGGGAGCCCGCCGCGGCGAGCCATCGCCGGGTGACCGGCAACGGTGACTCCTCCGCCGAGGCTCTCGACATCAACACGGCTGTGGTCACCCTCGCCTCCTACGCGAGCGCCGACGAGGCCGCCGCCGCGCTCAAGTCGATCGGTGAGGCGATTACCGCCTGCGCGGGCGGTTTCGAGTGGACCGTCGCCGATGAGCAGCTGGACGCCACCAAGGTCACGAAGACCGCTGCCCCCGAAGCTGGTGAGGAAGCCGTCGCGTTCACCGTCCTCGCCTCCGGCGCGCCGTGGAAGGCGGTCGTCCTCCGCGATGGCGCCACCCTCGCTCACTTCACCGTCGCCAACACGAACGCCGTGGTCTCCGGCAAGGACTTCGCCTTCCCGGCCGACCTCGTCACGGCCCAGGCCGACAAGCTCGGCTGACCCGTCATGGTGTGGGCCGCTGTACCGCCCGTCCCGGGCGGTGGCGGCCGAGGTCGGCCGGGGACTACGTCGACGTGCGGTAGCGGGGCGGTGGGCAGGGCCCGAGGGGCGTGGGGACAGAGAAGCAGGGCGAGGGAGCATGGGGAGGAGTGCTGTGTGGCGTTGTTGGGGTGCGGTGGCCGGGGTGCTGGCGCTCGGCTTGTTGGCGGGGTGTTCGGGCTCTGAGAGTAAGACGGACGGTGACGATGTGGGGGCTGAGGTCTCAGTGAGCGCATCGGCCGTCGAGGGCGGGGGCGGTGCGGGGGTGGCTGCTCTGTCGGCGGAGGGGCTGGAGGCCGTCGCCCTGGAGGAGGGCAAGGTGGTGGCCGGGGGGACCGTGACGGCGCAGGTGTCGGACCGGGATTTCCCGAATCTGGGGACGGTGTCCGCGAAGAAGAAGCCGGTGTGTACGGCGCTGGCCGCGGTGCAGGCCGGGTCGGTGCTGGGGGAGCCGGCCTCGGTGGTGCGGCGGATGTGGCTCGGGCCGCAGGAGACTTCAGAGGCGGATCTGGGGGCGGATCCGTCGGATGAGGAATTGGCGAACGCGGCGCTGGACTCGACGACTTCCTTCGTGTCGCTGGCCTCCTACGAGCAGAGGGCGGCCAAGGCGGTGATGGCCGACATCGGCCGGGCGGTCGAGGAGTGCGCGTCCGGGTTCGTGTACACGGCGGCGGGTGAGGACCCGGTGGAGACCGTCAAGGTTCGCAAAGCGGCGGCGCCGACCGGCCTTCGCGGCGCGGACGAAGTGGTCGCGGCGACCCTGACCGTCGAGGTCGGCGGGGCGAAGGGGCCGGTGGAGGTGGTTGTGGTGCGCCATGGCGGCACGATCGGCTACTTCCCGGCCACGAGTCTGGCCTCCCAGGCCACCGGGGACGCCTTCACCCTCCCCGCCGCCCTCGTGCAGGCCCAGCTCACCCGGCTCACCAAGACCGGCTGAAGCGCCCCGGAAGCCGGACAGGGCACCGCTCTGCTTGATGAACAGTCCGCGCGTCGACCTGCTCAGCGGTCGGCGCTGCCGGGCGGTACGACCCATTCGGTGGGTTGGCCGGTGAGGGAGGCGATCATGTCGAAGTCGCCGTCGTAGTGGAGGACCGTCCGTCGGTGCAGTTCTGCCGTGGCGGCGATCAGCAGGTCCGGGAGGGACAGGGCGCGGTGGAAGCCCACGTTGAGCGCGTGGCGCTGGACTTCCAGGGCACGGGCGACTGACTGTGCGGCAGGCGCCGCGCGGTACGCGTTCTCCCTGGGACCCGCCGCCGGCAGCGGGTCCCAGGGAGGTGTGGCATCGCGAGACGGGCTGGGTCAGACCTCCACGCCGAGGGTCAGCGTGCCGGTGTAGCCGGCGGACGGGGAGCTGCCGATCGCCGTCAGGGTGAGGAGGCCGGACGCGGCGCCTCCGTCGTCGTAGATGGAGTCGTTGGCGAGGGTGGTGCGGGTGACCGTGTTCGCCGAGTACGGGGAGAGCGCGCCGACTCTCGCGGTGATCGTCTCGTCGAAGAAGAGCTGGCCGGTGTGGACCTCCGTGCCGCCCGTGAACGAGCCGTCGGAGGTCAGGGTGACGCCGGTGTGGACCTTGACGTGGATGTGGACGCAGCGGCCCCGGTACCAACCCGGGTACACCGTGGTGATGTTGGCGACGCCGCTGGAGTTGGTGAGGACACCGCCGCGCAGGAAGGTGCCGTCGTCCGCCTCGTTGTGGCCGTTGTTGCCGACGTAGCCGGAGTACTCGCCGAGGACGTCGGCGTGCCAGATCTCCACGAGGGCGTTCGGGATGACGGCGCAGGTGTCGTCGTTGACGACGGTGAGGGCCAGCTTCAGCACGAAGCCGGTCTTGTTCTCGCGGATGTCGGCACGGACGAGCGCGCCGTCCAGGTAGTAGGGGCCTTCGGTCATCTCCTTCGTGAGGGTGCAGACGGCTGCCGCGGCCACGGGTGCGGTGTGGTCGGCCGCGTCGGCTGTGGGGGCTTCGGTCGTGGCGACGCCCACGGCAACAGCTGCTGCCGTGGCGCCGGTCGCGATCAGAACGGTGCGGCGCCCGACCGGGGTGGGGGTTGCTTCCGAAGTGTCTGTCATGAACACGGCACCGTAGGAACGGATGCTGTCGGAGACCTGTCAGTTAGGCAAAGTGACGGATCGTCAAGTTCCTTGCGAGACACGATGGCGACGAGGTGTCGGCAATCGTGGTCCAATGTCCCCGCTCGACGCGCTGACCTGGGGTGGGAGACCTGATGCTGACGTCCTTGCTGGAGATCCTGCTGTTCGGCGCGGGCGCCGTCGCCGCTGGTGCGCTGGCCCGCGCGGCGAACCGAAGACGGGCGGTGAGCCGCGCGTCTGGCCTGGCCGATTCCGGCACCGTGCGCTTCCCCTGCCGGATCTCCTGGCCCGCGGGCACGGGCAAAAAGGCCTTCGTGTACGGAAAGGTCGCGCCCGGGGCTGACGGGCAACTGACCTTCACCCGCCGGATCGGCTCCCCGGTCCCCCTCCCGCGGAGCGGATCGGTCCACATCGAACCCAGCTGGCGCACCGGACTGGTCACCCTCCGGTACGGCGTCCCCGGGCAGGGGGATGTCCGAATGCTGCTCAGCGCAGGGGACGCCGCGACGGTCGAAGGGCTGCTGCGGGCGGCCTGACCGGGGACTGCTCGGTCGTCAGGACTGGGTGACGGGGCGCATCGCGAGGCCCTCGGTGCCCTGCCAGTAGCTCACCCACTGGCCGTCGTCGGCCGGGAACGAGTCGACGGGCATCGGGACGTCGACCTCCGGCCCGGCCTCGGCCTCACCACCGGGGCTTCCGAGACCGAGCTTGATGAACGTCACGTCGTACGTGTCCATGCCGCCGCCGGTCGCCAGCACACCGGCGTAGGCCTCGTCGCCGGGAGCGAGGGTGATGGGCTCCCCGGAGTCGGTCGCGTCCTTCACGGGAGCCGGCCCCTGCGCATCGCCGAGGGTCACCTCGGGAGCGCCCTGGACATCGCACTTGCCGTCGCCGACGTTCTGGACGGTGAGAAGGATGTGCCGGATGTCCTCGCCCTTGCCGTCGTAGTTCTGGGCGGAGACGGCGAGTTCCTCGATGGTGCAGAGAGGGGTCTCGGAGCCGTCGTCACCGCCGCTGTCCTCGGAGCCACTCCCACCCGCATCCGCCGAAGCGGTCGTACTCGGCGCCGCCGAACTCGCCGAACTCGTCGCGCTGGCCGGAGTCGAGGCCTTCGCCTCGTCCGCCGCGTCCGACGAACCCGGCTCACACGCCGTCGTCGCGAGCAGCGCGGCCACCGCGGCGGCGCCGAGCGCGTACGACGTCCAGGCTCTGCGGTTCGTACGGTTCCTGCGGGCAAGCATGCTCATGGTGTCCCCCGTGATGCACTGCGGTCGACCCGTGCCGACCGGCGATGACCAGCAGATTCTGCCCCACGAACCGCGCTGACCTCGCATGCCGCACAAGTCTGTTGCCGATCAGGTACAGGGAACGACCGGTTCCGCAGAAAGATCACGGACGGACCCGACCGAATCCCCCACGGACCTGAAGCCCCCCTCCAGCGGTGGAGGTGATTGGCAGATCTGTTCCGAGGGCGGGGAGCTGCGACCTGGGCTTTTAGGCGGCGGGGGTGGAACAGATCTGCCAATCAGGGGGTGCCTCGGGGGCGGGCGGTCGTGCGGGTGGGTGAAAGCCGGGGGGCTGGGGGGCGGGGGGCGTGAACTGGGGCGTCGGCTGTGTTCGCATGGGCGGCACGACCTGCCCCCCTCACCCCTGCCCCCCTCACCCCTGCCCCCCTCACCCCTGCCAAGGCGGACCTCTGCATGTGTACGCGAGTGATCTGGACGCCCGACGGCCGCCCCGCTGTCGTGGGCCGCAACATGGACTGGCAGTCGAGCCTCCAGACCAACCTCTGGATCACGCCCCGGGGCGTCGCCCGCAACGGCGCCCCGAGTGACCCGAACCCGCTGACCTGGACCGCCCGCTACGGCAGCGTCGTCGCCACGGCATACGACGCCGCCGTACCGGATGGCATGAATGAGAAGGGCCTGGCCGCCCATCTGCTGTGGCTGGTGGAGTCCGACTACGGCGACCGCTCCGACCCCGCGAAGGCGGCAGGCCTGGAGCAGTCGCTGTGGGCCCAGTTCGTGCTCGACCGGTTCGCGACGGTCGCGGAGTTCGTCGCCTACGTCGAGGCCAACCCCGTGCAGATCCTCGCCCAGCCCATGCGCGGCACCAGCGGCGCCACCACGCATCTCGCGGTGGAGGACCCGACCGGCGACTCCGCGATCGTCGAATACCTCGACGGGGTCGCGCACATCCACCACGGACCGCAGCACACCGTCCTCACCAACTCCCCGCCCTACCCCGAGCAGTTGGCGAACCTCACCCGCTACGACGGCCTCGGCGGCACGGCGGCGCTGCCCGGCACCACCCTCGCCGCCGACCGCTTCGTCCGCGCCCGCTACTACCGCGACCGCCTCCCCGCGCCCACCTCCGACGGCGAGGCGTACGCGGCCGTGCTCAGCGTGATCCGCAACGCCGCCCAGCCGTTTTCCTACCCGGGCGCCGCCGACGAACCGAACCTCTCGCACACCATCTGGTCCACCCTGTGCGACCTGACCAACCGTCGCTACGCCTTCGCCTCCGCGTACCGCACGGACATCTTCTGGACCGACCTGACCCACGCCGACTTCACGCATGCGCGCAAGCTGGAGCTCGACCTGGCCGACCCGACGCTCTCCGGCGACGTCACTGACCGCTATCGAGAGGCGGAACTCTTCAGTTACGCGGGGGCTTGACCGCGGTGACGAAGTCGGACCAGGTGGTGGGGGAGAGGGTGAGGTGGGGGGTCTGGGGGGTCTTGGAGTCGCGGATGTGGATGGTGGCGGGGGTGACGGCGACCTCTATGCAGTCGTCGCCGGAGCCGCTGCTGTAACTGCTCTTGAACCAAGCCAGTTCACGGGTGCTCATAAGTCTCCTCGCATACGCTGCAACAGGCTCACTGAGTCCGAGATGGTGAGAGCCTGTGAACGCATCCTGGCATACCGGAGTTGGAGCGCACTGAGTACTTTCAGGTCGGAGATCAACACGCCGCTCAGCTGTCCTTCGTTGTAGGCGAACCACTGATTCTGCGAGGTTTCCGCCAGGCGGATGGGGCCGTGCAGCCCAGCGTGTGACTCGGACACCAAGGGCATGACCTGGATCTCGACGTTCCGCAGCTCGGAGATCTCCAACAGGTGATCGATGAGTTCCCGTGTCGCTGCCGCCCCGCCCGTGCGGCGGCGTAACAGTTGCTCCTCGATGATGAAGCTGTAGTTGGTGTTCGGCCGTCCCCGCAGCAGCTGTTGCCGCTCCGCCCGGGCCACCCACTGCTCCTCGATCTGTTCGTCGCTCAGTGTCGGGAGTTCGTCGGTGAAGAGCTGCCGCGCATACGCCTCCGTCTGCAACAACCCCGGAATCAACCGGCATTCATACGTGTACAGGACGATCGCAGTCGCCTCCAACGCCGCCCACTGCCGAAACCAAGACGCCAACCCCGGCTGACGCGCCAACTTCGGGAACGACTTCCGCAACGCCCCCGTGTTCCCCGTCACCTCCTCCCCCCGCTCCACGAGCACCACGTCCGGCATCCGGCGCCCCAGCTCCACCGAGGCGATCGTGTGCTTGGAGAACCCCACCAGCTCCCCGAACTCCTCCCGGCTCAACCCGGCGTGCTCCCGCAGCGCCTGCAACACCGCCCCGAACGTCCGCATGCTGTCCGACGACTCCGGCTCAACCCCACCACCATCGACCACAGTCGGTCACCTCCCGCGCACATGGTCACGGCGGGTAACGCGTACTGTCCAGCCCGTAACCGTGTACTCCCGTGCAGAGTACGCGGCGTGGACCTGGGAAAACGGCCCTCGGGCGCGCCAGATTGGGGCCTATGACCGCACCTCCCACTCCACCCCATCCGGTTATCGCACGTACATTCACCCAGCGCCTCAGCTCAACGCCCCGAGCCGCCCGCCTCGCCAGACACCTCGCCCTGCACCAGCTCCACACCTGGGGCATCCCGCACGGCAGCGACACCTCCGACACGGTCGCCGTGATCGTCGCGGAACTCGCGGCGAACGCGGTGACCCACGGCCGCGTCCCGGGGCGGGACTTCGAGTTGCGGCTCACGCTCGTCACGGGCAGCGTCCGCGTCGAAGTCACGGACACCCGAGCGGAGTTGAGACCGCCCGCCCCTGGCGTCGTACCGCCAACGCACCCTCTGGACGAGCGCGGCCGCGGCCTCGTACTGGTCGACGCGCTGGCCGACCGATGGGAGGTACTGGACCGCGAACCGCCCGCCAAGACGATCCGCGCGGAGGTCGATCTGCCCGGGTGGCGCTCGCTGACGCG
Organism: Streptomyces sp. NPDC046909; assembly: GCF_040644695.1. NCBI lineage: Bacteria > Bacillati > Actinomycetota > Actinomycetes > Kitasatosporales > Streptomycetaceae > Streptomyces > Streptomyces sp. NPDC046909. The sequence goes on from NZ_JBEYXC010000028.1 coordinate 12,269, forward strand.
GTCAGACCGTGGGCGTTCCCTGGAGACCCGGCCGGACGGTGCCGAGCACCCGGCCCTGCAAGCCAGTGACGCGCTGCACCACGCAGATCACGAGAACCGCCGCGGCGATGTTCAGTGCCTGTGTGGCCACGAGGAGGGGCAGTGAGGTGGCCGACCGCCCCGCCAGGGCGAGCACGACGTGCCCGGCCCAGGCCACCCACCAGGCGTTGACCAGGGTGTCGTCGCGGCGCCCGGAGCCGCTCGCCCGTTGCGTTCCCAGCAGCAGCCCGCGTGGCACCCACAGGTTGACCACCGGCACGAACCAGGCGATCACGGCCCAGGCATCGGAACCCAGGTCGGTGCCGGGGGAGAGGGCGCGGGCGTTGCGTCGGCAGCGGCTGAACCAGAGCAGGAAGAGCACGGCGGCCAGTGTCATGGCGTAGACGAGCACCATCGACGCGAAGCCGGATTCGCCGGCCGACGTGGACTCGGGGTGCAGGCGGTGGGCCCGGACGGTGGTGGCGCGGAACACCTCCGCGGCGGCGGCCACCGCTATTGCGGCTTGCGCGAGACGGGCGAGGAGCCATGGGGGGCTGGGCGCCCGGTCGCCGGGGCCGGCCGGTTCGGTCATGGCTCTGACAGGTTCGGTCATGGCGGGGAGGATATGCGTTCACAGGTTTGGCCCAGGAACGGTTCAGGTAAAGCCTCGACCCTGGTTGCCATGCACGGACACCGACCCCGAACCCCCGAAGCCGAACGCAGCCGCCGCTGGTTCATGAACAAGGCACTGCTCGCCGGTGGCGTCGCCGCGGTGGCGACCATGACCGGCTGCTCGTCAGGCTCCTCCTCCGACTCCGCGAGCTCCTCCGCCGCCCCGAACGGCGCCCCCAGCGGTATGCCCTCCGGTGGCCCCGGCGGTGGCGGTGGCGGCGGCATGGGCCCCGGCGCCTCCCAGGTCAAGTACGCCGATGTCACCGGCGTCACCACCGACGGCAAGGTCGTCGAGGACCTGTACACGATCCACTCCACGGACGTCTCGACGGACGCGCTGGTCAAGGCGGCGCAGGCGTTCCTTGACGGGCTGTCCGCGGCGGAGCGGAAGTCGTGCACGTTCGACATCGACGCCGACGAGTGGACGGCGTGGAGCAATGTCGACGGCTACGACCGCAAGGGCGTCCGCATGGGCGACCTGACGACGAAGCAGCAGAACCTCGGTTACGCCCTCCTCGGCAAGGCCCTCTCCGCCGACGGCCTCACCCAGACCCGCGGCATCATGAAGCTCAACGCCTTCCTGGGCGACTCCAACGGCGGCAACCAGAAGACCCTGACCGAGGGCCACTACTTCTTCACCTTCATGGGCACCCCGTCGACCACGAAGCCGTGGGGCTTCCAGTACGAGGGCCATCACGTCGCCATCAACTACTTCGTCCTCGGCGACCAGGTGGTCATGACCCCGACCTTCATGGGCTCGGAGCCGACGACGGGCACGTACAAGGGCGAGAAGATCACCTTGTTCCGCCCGGAGACCACGGCCGGCCTGACCATGATCCGTTCGCTCACCAAGGCGCAGCTGGCGAAGGCCGTCTCCTCCCAGTCCAACGGCAACGAGGACATGAAGGCCGGCGCGGGCCAGGACAACCTCAAGCTCCCCTACGAGGGCGTGAAGGGCTCCGACCTCACCTCCGCCCAGCAGCAGAAGCTCCTCGACCTGGTCGGCGTCTACGTCGGCTACATCAACGAGGGCCACGCCGAGGTCAAGCTGTCCGAGGTCAAGGACCACCTCGACGACACGTACTTCTACTGGATGGGCGAGACGGACGACGACTCCGCCTTCTACTACCGCGTCCACAGCCCGGTCGTCCTCATCGAGTACGACGCCCAGGCCCCCCTCTTCTACAAGGGCGACTCCTCCAGCTCGTCCCCCAGCGCCAGCGCGAGCGCCGGTGCCGACGGAGGGGGCCCGGGCGGCGGGATGGGCATGGGCGGCGGCACCCCCTCCCAGGAGCACATCCACACCATCGTCCGCACCCCCAACGGCGGCGACTACGGCATCGACCTGCTCAAGCTCCATCTGGAGAACGACCACTGAACTGACGGCTGACGACCGCTGAGGCGTGCGCGAACCATTGACGCGCAAGGGGTTCGATTCTACGGTCCGTCCGAAGCTCTGATCGTTGATCGAGATATCGAATGGACCGTATCCCCCCCGCCTGTTGGGAGCGTCAGCGTGAGCCCCACCTCTCGTACCGCCCGCAGCCCCCGTAACCCCCGTAGGAGAAGCGCCCTTCTCGCCCTCCCCGCCGCGGCCCTGCTCGCGCTCCTCCCCTCCACCGCCTCGGCGTACCCCAACCCCGGTACCGTCACCGGCGACACCGTCGTCCACGACCCGACGATGATCCGCACCTCGGCCGGCCGTTACCTCCTCTACGGCACCGGTGGCGGCCTCGGCTACAGGACCTCCACCGACCGGATCGCGTTCACCGCGGGGAGCGACGCCTTCACCACCAAGCCGAGCTGGTGGTCGTCGTACGCCACCGAGGCGTGGGCGCCCGACATCTCGTACCAGGGCGGCAAGTACCTGATGTACTACGCCGTCTCGACCTTCGGCTCCAACAAGTCCGCGATCGGCCTCGCCGGTTCGTCGACCGGCCTCCCCGGGTCCTGGACCGACTACGGCACCGTCTACACCTCCACCACCTCAAGCGACTACAACGCCATCGACCCGAACCTCTTCGTCGACAGCGACGGCAAGTGGTGGCTCTCGTTCGGGAGTTGGTGGACCGGCCTGAAGATGATCCAGCTCGACCTCGCGACCGGGAAGCAGCTCTCCTCCAACACCACCCGGTACTCCATCGCGTCCCGCCCGACCGGGACCAAGGCCGTCGAGGCGCCGTACATCGTCAAACGCAACGGCTACTACTACCTCTTCGCCTCCTACGACACCTGCTGCGCCGGCACCAGCTCGACGTACAAGGTCAAGGTCGGCCGCGCCACGAGCGTCACCGGCCCCTACTACGACCAGAACGGCGTCTCGATGCTCAACAACGGCGGCACGCCGGTCCTGGAGTCGCACGGCCGCTACATCGGCCCCGGCGGCCAGTCGATCATGGCCGACTCCGACGGCGACCTGATCGTCTACCACTACTACGACGCCAACGACAACGGCACCCCCAAGCTGGGCATCAACCTCCTGAACTGGAGCAGTGGCTGGCCGATCGCGTACTGACCCTCAACCCCCTTGGGGGCACGGGGAACTGCGCGACCAGCCCCCACGACCCGCAGTCGCCACTCAGCCGGTCTGCCCCATACCCGCCGCGTTGGGCCAAGCCTGAGCGTTGGGCCACCCTGTCGCGGCAGCGGGCGTGAGCCCATTCGTCCCGCGCACCTGCGCCGCGGTGAGCCCACCCCGAGCAGGCACCCCCGGCGGGGTCGGCGCACTCGGCGCGGCGAACGGATTCGGAGCCGCAGCCGCCGGAGCGACCGGAGCCGGGGCCGGCATCTGTGCGGCGGCCGGCATCGGCATGGGCATGGGCATACCGACCCCGTTCGACTGGTCGTAGGCCGCGGCGGCCGGCATCGGCGCGGCAACCGGCATCGGCTGAACCTGCGGAGCAAGTGGCGCACCCGCACCGTTCGTCGACCCCACCAGCCGATCCACGGCCGCCGTACCCGAGCTGTAACTGGTCCCGGTAGCCAGCTCGGGCACGGCGGCTCCCCTCCTGGTCCCGTAGAGCACCTGTTCCAGACCGGACACCAGGCGACGCACGTCCGTCTGGGGGCGCACCACGAGTCTCAGGAAGCGGCTGGACGAGCCGATCTTGTTGCCGCACTCGCGGACCAGGATCCGGTGCTCGGTGAGCAACCGGTCCCGGACCACGGTGCCTTCGGCGCCCACGGGGAGGCGCACGAAGAGGAAGTTCCCCTGCGAGGGGTAGACGGTGAGACCGGGGAGGGCGGAGAGCTGGCTCGACATGTCAAGGCGGTCCCGGTACACCTGCTGAAGGCTCTGCGCGTACTCGGCGCCGTGCTCCTTGAGCATGAACACCACGTACTCGGCGAAAGCGTTGAGGTTCCACTTGGGCAGCATCGAGCGGACGCGGCCGGCGAGGGAGGGGTTGGCGACCATGTAGCCGAAGCGGATGCCGTGCAGGCCGAAGTTCTTGCCGAGTGAGCGCAGCACGATGACGTTGGGCCGCAGCATGGCCTCCTGCACCACGCTCGGCTCCGCCTCCGCGTCCGCGAACTCCAGGAACGACTCGTCGATGACGATCAGGTCCAGGTCCGCCATCGCGTCCATGAACTGCACGATCGCGTGCTTGTGGAGGAACCCGCCGTCGGGGTTGTTCGGGTTGCATATCACCGCGGCCCGTGTCCCCCGGGCGCGTATGAACTCGGCGTACTGAGCGAGGTCGAGGGCGAATCCGCTGGACTCCTGGAGCGGGAACATGTCGACCCGCTTGCCGGTCTCCATGGGCTGGTCGGTCCAGCGGCCGAACGTGGGGACGGGGATGGCGAGGGACTCCCGGACCAGCAAGTGGTCGATCCAGGTGATGAGTTCGGTCGAACCGTTGCCCATCGCCACGGCCTGCGGCGGGAGTTGGAGCAGATTGCAGAGCTCGGAGGTGATGGTGTCGGCGCTGCTCGGGTAGTACGTGATGATGTCGCGGAGGCGGGCGGACATCTCGTCCCACATCCCCGGGGTGGGGAAGTAGGGATTGACCGGAATACAGAAGTCGATCGGGCCGGCCCCGTCTCCCGCCGCCCGCGTCAGCGCAGCCATGGAAGGGCTGTGCGCCGCGGTGGCTCGGAACAACGAGGTGACGTTCTCGGCCATGGAACCTCCGTATGGGGCGGACCCGGTGGGGACGACCGGGACCGTCGTCTTGGGTGGCCCGCGCGGGGGAGCACGGGCCGTCCTTACATACGGAGGCTGGGGTGGCACTGTTCAACCGCTGAGAAATCGGTAAGAACTTGTGCGCTACCTGTGAAGAAGTTTCACATCTGGACAGGCGTGACGCGATGTCACGCGTGGAACGTGTGAATCGTCGTCGTGCGGTACGTCTCGCCCGGCCGCAGCACGGTCGACGGGAACGACGGGTGGTTCGGGGAGTCAGGATAGTGCTGCGTCTCCAGACACAGGGCATCGCCCTGGCGGAACGTGCCGCCACCCCCTCCGACCAGCGTGCCGTCGAGGAAGTTGCCCGAGTAGAACTGAAGACCGGGCTCGTTGGTGGCGATCCGCAGGGTGCGCCCGGAGACGGGGTCGTGCAGCGTCGCCGCATGCTCCGGCTCGGCCGTGATCCCCTTGTCCAGCACCCAGTTGTGGTCGTACCCCTTCGCCGCGAGCAGCTGCGGATGCCCGGTGCGCAGGTCCCGGCCGATCGGCTTGGCGGTCCGGAAGTCGAAGGGGGTGCCCTCGACCGGGGCCAGTTCACCGGTCGGGATCAGCCCTGTGTCGGTGGGGGTGAAACGGGAAGCGGCGATCGACAGTTCATGCCCCTCGATGGTCCCGCTGCCCGCCCCGGCGAGGTTCCAGTACACGTGGCTGGTGAGGTTGACCACCGTCGCCTTGTCGGTCGTGGCCTCGTAGTCGATCCGCCAATCGCCTTCAGCGGTAAGGGTGTACGTCACCTGCGCCCGCAGCGTCCCCGGGTAGCCCATCTCGCCGTCGGCCGACGTGTACGACAGGCGCAGGCCGACGTCCGTACCCTCGGTGAACGGCTCGACGTCCCACACCCGTCGGTCGAATCCGTCGGCGCCCCCGTGCAGGCTGTTCTCGCCGTCATCGACCGACAACGCGTACGGCTCGCCGTCCAGCGTGAACGCGCCCTTGGCGATGCGGTTCCCGAACCGGCCGATCAGCGCGCCGAAGTACGGGCTGGAGTCGACGTACGGCTCGATACGGTCGAAGCCCAGGGAGACGTTGGCGTACTGGCCGTTCCGGTCGGGGATCTCCAGGGACCGCACGATCCCGCCGTACGACAGGACGTTCATGCGGGTGCCGCCGTTCTCCAGCGGCCAGTTGTGGATTTCGGTGCCGTCGGCGAGCTTGCCGAAGAGTTCCTTCACCGGGTCTTCCTCTCGTCTCGCGGAAAGCCTCACGGAAAGGCTCACGGAAAGCCTCACGGAAAGGGCCCCGCCTTTCGGCGGGGCCCGATACCGCACAACTACCGGTCTACGAACCGACCTTGCGCTTGTTCCAGACGTCGAATCCGACCGCGGCCAGCAGGGCGAGGCCCTTGATGACCTGCTGCCAGTCGGAGCCGACGCTGAGGAGGTTCATGCCGTTGTTCAGGACGCCGAGGACGAGACCGCCGATGATCGCGCCGAGGACGGTGCCGACACCGCCGCTCATGGACGCGCCGCCGATGAACGAGGAGGCGATGGCCTCCAGTTCGTAGTTCAGGCCCGCCTTCGGGGAGGCCGCGTTCAGTCGCGCGGCGATCGCCAGACCGGCGAGGGCCGCGAGCGCGCCCATGTTCAGGAAGACCAGGAAGGTGACCTTCTTGTCCTTCACACCGGACAGCTTCGCGGCCGGCAGGTTGCCGCCGATCGCGTAGATGTGCCGGCCGAAGACCGCGTTGCGCATGATGTAGCCGTAGCCGACGACCAGCGCGCCGAGGATCAGCAGGATGATCGGGGCGCCCTTGTAGCTGGCGAGCAGCATCGTCACGACGAGGACGGCGGCGACGATCGAGGTGAGCTTCAGCAGGAAGATGTTGCGCGGCAGCACGTCCAGCGAGAACTCCTGCTGGCGCTTGCGGTCGCGGATCTCCTGGAGGACCACGAAGACGATCAGGGCGAGGCCCAACAGCAGGGTGATGTTGTGGTAGTTGGTCTCCGGGCCGGCCTCCGGGAGGAAGCCGTTGCCGATCTTCTGGAGGCCGTCCGGGAACGGGCCGAGGGTCTGGCCCTCAAGGAGGATCTCGGTGAAGCCGCGGAAGACCAGCATGCCCGCCAGGGTCACGATGAAGGACGGTATGCCCAGATAGGCGATGAGGAAGCCTTGTGCCGCTCCCGCTCCCGCGCCGACCAGCAGGCACAGCACCACGGCGACGGGCCAGGACACCCCGTGCTGCACGGTGAGGACGGCCGCGAACGCGCCCACGAACGCCGTCACCGAGCCGACCGACAGGTCGATGTGCCCGGCGATGATGACCAGCATCATGCCGATCGCGAGGATCAGGACGTAGCTGTTCTGGAGCACCAGGTTGGAGACGTTGCGCGGCTGGAGCAGCACCCCGTCGGTCCACACCGCGAAGAGGGCGACGATCAGACCGAGGGCGATCAGCATGCCGTACTGGCGCATGTTGCGGCGCAGGCCGTCCAGCATCAGCTGTAGCAACCCGCTGTCGGAGGAGGGTCCTCCGCTCTTGCCGGGCGGAACGTCCACCGGGCTCTTGGTGACGTCGGTGCTCATCGGGTTACCTCTTTGTCCTTGGTCATCTGTCGCATCAGCGATTCCTGCGAGGCCTCGGCCCGCGAGAACTCGCCGGTCAGCCGCCCGGCGGCCATCGTGTAGATGCGGTCGCACATGCCGAGCAGCTCCGGCAGCTCGGAGGAGATGAAGACGACCGCCTTGCCCTGGGCGGCCAACTGGTCGATGACGGTGTAGATCTCGTACTTGGCGCCCACGTCGATACCGCGCGTGGGCTCGTCCAGGATCAGCACGTCCGGACCGGCGAAGATCCACTTGCTGAGGACGACCTTCTGCTGGTTGCCGCCGGACAGCTTGCCCACCGGCTCGAAGACGGTCGGCGCCTTGATGTTCATGGACTTGCGGAAGCCCTCGGCGACCTTGCGCTCCTCGTGCTCGTCGACGATGCCCCGCCTGGCCACCTTGCCCAGCGCGCTGAGCGAGATGTTGCGGTTGATGGTGTCGATGAGGTTGAGGCCGTAGTGCTTGCGGTCCTCGGTGACATAGGCGATGCCGTGGTCGACCGCCTCGGCGACGGTCCTGGTACGGATCTCCTTGCCGTCCTTGAAGACCGTGCCCGCCGCGTGCCGGCCGTAGGAGCGGCCGAACACGCTCATCGCGAGTTCGGTGCGCCCCGCGCCCATCAGGCCCGCGATCCCGACGATCTCGCCGCGCTTGACGCTGATCGACACGTCGTCGACCACCTTGCGCTGCTGGTCGATCGGGTGGTGCACGGTCCAGTCGCGCACCTCAAGCGCCGGCGCCGCCTCCAACTCACCCTCGTACGCGGAGCGTTCGGGGAAGCGGTGGTCCAGGTCGCGGCCCACCATGCCCGAGATGATCCGGTCCTCGGTGGTCTCCGCGGCCTTCACATCGAGGGTCTCGATGGTCTGGCCGTCGCGGATGATCGTGACCGAGTCGGCGACCTTGCGGATCTCGTTGAGCTTGTGGGAGATGATGATCGAGGTGATGCCCTGGTTCTTCAACTCCAGGATGAGATCCAGGAGTTTGCCGCTGTCCTCGTCGTTGAGAGCCGCGGTCGGCTCGTCGAGGATGAGCAGCTTCACCTTCTTCGAGAGCGCCTTGGCGATCTCCACGAGCTGCTGCTTGCCCACGCCGATGTCGGCGACGCGGGTCTCCGGGTGGTCGCTCAGGCTCACCCGGCGCAGCAGCTCACTGGCGTGCCGGAGGGTCTCGCGCCAGTCGATGAGCCCGCCCTTGGCGTGCTCGTTGCCGAGGAAGATGTTCTCCGCGAGGGAGAGGTAGGGCACCAGCGCGAGCTCCTGGTGGATGATCACGATGCCGCGATCCTCGCTCGCGCGGATGTCCTTGAACTCGCAGCGCTCACCCTCGAAGAGGATCTCGCCCTCGTACGTGCCGTGCGGATGGACGCCGGAGAGCACCTTCATCAAGGTGGACTTGCCGGCGCCGTTCTCACCGCAGATGGCGTGGACCTCGCCCTGCCGGACGGTCAGTGTGACGTCCGAGAGCGCTTTGACACCGGGAAAGGTCTTGACGATCGAGCGCATTTCCAGGACGGGTCCCGCCATGGTCGTGCCTTCCAATCTCTGGATCTGTGACAGCCGGCCGCGGGTTACTTGAGGTCGGCCTCGGTGTAGTAACCGCCGTCGATCAGGACCTGCTTGTAGTTGGTCTTGTCGACGCTCACCGGCTTGAGCAGGTAGGCCGGGACGACCTTGGAGCCGTTGTCGTAGGTCTTGGTGTCGTTGGTCTCGGGCTTCTTGTCGTTGAGGACCGCGTCCACCATGTTCGCCGCGACCTTGGCGAGCTCACGGGTGTCCTTGTAGACGGTCTGTGTCTGCTCGCCCGCGATGATCGACTTCACGGAGGCCAGCTCGGCGTCCTGACCGGTGAGGACCGGCAGCGGCTTGGCCTTGGTGCCGTAGCCGTCGGACTTCAGCGCGGAGAGGATGCCGATCGAGATGCCGTCGTACGGGGAGAGGACCGCGTCGACCCGGCCGCTGGTGTAGGTGCGGGTCAGGATGTCGTCCATGCGCCGCTGGGCGGTGGCGCCGTCCCAGCGCAGGGTGGTGACCTTGTTGAGGGCGGTCTGGCCGGACTTGACGACGAGCTTCTTGCTGTCGATGTACGGCTTCAGGACGCTCATCGCGCCGTTGAAGAAGTACTTGGTGTTGTTGTCGTCGTTGGAGCCGGCGAACAGCTCGATGTTGAAGGGGCCCTTGCCGCTCGCCAGGCCCAGCTTCTCGACGATGTAGTTGGCCTGGAGCTCGCCGACCTTGGAGTTGTCGAAGGAGGCGTAGTAGTCGACGTTCGGCGTGCCGAGGATCAGGCGGTCGTAGGCGATGACCGGGATGCCCGCGTCCTTGGCCTGCTGGAGCACGCCGTTGAGGGACTTGTTGTCGATCGCGGCGACGATGAGCGCCTTGACGTTCTGGGTGATCAGGTTCTCGATCTGCGAGACCTGGTTCTCCGGGTCGTCCTCGCCGTAGACCAGCGTGGTCTTGTAGCCGAGCTTCTGAAGGTTGGTCTCGACGTTCTTGCCGTCGGCGATCCAGCGCTCGGAGGACTTGGTCGGCATCGCGATGCCGATGGTGCCGCCCTTGGCGCTGCCCTTGTCCTCCTCGCTGCCGCCCGTGCTGTCCTGGCCGCAGGCCGAGAGGGTGAGGGCGAGGACGGACGAGGCGGCTATGGCGGAGAGTACGGCTCGGCGGTTACGCATGATCATCTTCCTTGATGGTCTAGGGCCAGGTGCGTCGACGGTACGGGCGCCTGAGGCGGAGCGGGATCGAATCGAGAGAAGTTGTGTCGGAGTCTGTTCGACTCCGTCGTCTTCTGTGAAGGGGCGTTGTCCGGAACGTTATGCAGGCGTTTCGAACCGCTTCAGCGCGCCGGGCAGCCGTGAGCCGAGCGGCGCCATGTCGCCGTCCGCCCCGTGCCGTGCGAGCAGATCCAGAGCGAGCCGTCCGCGCCGCACTCGTTCCTTGGCGGTGGACAGCGTGAGGTCCCGCATGTGATGGCCGTAGGGGTAGATCCCCGGGGCCTTCGACAGGCCGAACTTCAGATAGAGCGGGGCGCCGCGCCGGATCAGCTCGGCGACCTCGTACATCCGGACATAGCCGCCGAGATCGTCGGGCGCCTCGATGTACATGTCCATGGGGGCGCCCGACACCCGCCGGATCTCCGTGAGTTGATCGAGCGTCAGATCGCTGGGCACGTTGATCGAGTCGCCGCCGAGGTTCTCGTAGACGGCGTACGCGGCCGGGTTCACCGGGCCGATCAGCGCCGACACCTTCAGCGTGGTGTCGGCCGGGATGATCCCGGCGACCCGCGCCCGGTGCAGCGTCCACAGCACGCCCTCGTCGGCGACGAGAAGGCACTTCACGCCCAACTCCGTTGCCCGGACGGCGTCTTCGACGCATCCGGCGACCGCGTCGTGCCCCCGGGCGCGCAGTCCGCCGCCCTTGGAGTCGGTCCGGGTCGAGCCGCCGATGTCCCAGGTGCCGCGCGGACCGGTGAACAGGCAGAGCTCGATGTCCCGTTCGGCGGTCGCCTCCACCATCTCGGTGATCTCGGCGTCGGTGAGCATCCACACGCCACTGCCCTGGCTGACCCGGTGCACCGGCACATCGAGTCGCGAGGACTCCTTGAGCACCACGGCGAGAGCCTCGGGGCCCTCCACCGAGGGCACTTCGGTACGCCAGCGGCCGCCACCGGGGAAGGAGTGCGGGGACGCGTCGGCGGGGTCGAGGGCGGGCGCGTTCAGCCCCAGTGCGGTGAGCGCCTGCTCGCCGGGTCGTCGGGCCGCGCTGGCGGTGGTCTCGGTCACAAGCTGTCCTTCATGTTCGATATTTCGGACGAGGGTCGCGGCTCTGAATGTGGGGCTTCGGGGCGGGACTTCGGGGGCGGTACGGGGGCGGAGCTTCGGAGGCTTTGGGTGTACGCCGGTGCGAAGTCGTCAGGTACTCCGCACCGGCGTACGGATCAGGGGTGCGTCACGGCCGCAGGAGAACCTTTCCGACCTGGGGGTCGCCGGACCCCACCAACTCGATGGCCCGCGGAAACTCCTCCAGCGGCAGCTCGTGCGTGACGAGCGGCAGCGGATCGAGCAGCCCGGCCCCGAAGACCCGCACGGTGTGCGCCCAGGCGTCCGGCGGCGCCCCGAACACGGTGTGCACCTCCAGCTGCCGTACGACGAGATCGGTCGGGTCGAGCCCGTCCGCGCCCGGCGCCGGGATGCCCGTGAGGACGAGGCGGCCGCCGCGTCTGAGGAGCGAGGCCGCGGTGTTCGCGGCCGACGCCGACCCGGCGGTCTCGATGACGACGTCGAAGTCGTCGGGGAGCTCCTGGTCCCGGGTGCGGAAGTCGGTCGCGCCGAAGGTCTTCGACAGCTCCGCGCGGTCCGGGCGGGTGCCCACCACCAGCAGCTCCGCGGGCGAGCCCGCCTTCAGGAACTGCACGGCGAACATCCCGAGCGTCCCCGTGCCCACCACCGCGACCCGCTCACCGGGAAGCGCGTTCGCCTTGATCGCCGCGGCCGCGATACAGGCGGCCGGTTCCAGGAGCGCCGCCGCCGTCAGGTCGGCGGCGTCCGGGAGCACGTGGAGGAGGCGGGCCGGGAGGGTCAGCGTGCCGGCCATGGCGCCGGGCTCGGTGAAGCCCGTCTCCTCGTAGCCGGCCGAGCACAGCGTGGTCTCGCCCGCGTGGCAGCGGTCGCACACCTGGCAGTTGCGGAAGCCCTCGCCGACCACCTTGCGGCCGACGAGACCCGCCGGCACCCCGGCGCCGACCGCCTCGACCGTGCCGGACCACTCGTGGCCCGGGGTCAGCGGGTAACGGACGTACCCCTCGGGCCGGTTGCCCTGGTACACCTCGCGGTCGCTGCCGCAGATGCCGACCGCGTGCACGCGGACCAGGGCCTCCCCGGCGCCGGGCGCGCGGGGCGTGTGCTCGACCAGCCTGTGCTCGCCGGGCGCCTCGATGACGACCGCGGTGCTCACTCCGTGCCCTTCGGCTTGCGCTGCTCCCAGCCGTCGGCCCACAGGTCGAAGCGGGCCTGCTGCTGCGGGAACTCGGCGGCCGCGTCCACGTCCAGCTCCACGCCGAGGCCCGGCTCGTGCGACAGCTCGAAGTAGCCGTCCACGACCTGCGGGGCGCCCTTGACGACCTTCTTGATCTCCGCGTCCGCGAAGTCGTTGAAGTGCTCAAGGATCTTGAAGTTCGGCGAGGTGAAGCCGACCTGGAGCGAGGCGGCGGTCAGCACCGGGCCGCCCACGTTGTGCGGGGCTACCAGCATGTAGTGGGTCTCGGCGGTCGCGGCCAGCTTCCGGGTCTCCCAGATGCCGCCGATGTGACCGACGTCGGGCTGGATGATGTCCACGGCCTGGCTCTCGAAGAGCTCGCGGAACTCGATGCGGTCGTGGATGCGCTCACCGGTGGCGACCGGCATGTCGACCTTCGCGGCGACCTTCTCCAGCGCCTTCAGGTTCTCCGGCGGCACCGGCTCCTCCAGCCACGCGGGCTTGAAGGGCGCGAGGTCCTTGGCGAGGCGGACGGCGGTGGCGGGGGAGAAGCGCCCGTGCATCTCCAGCATCAGCTCGGCGTCCGGGCCGATCGCGTCCCGGACCGCCTCGATCAGCGAGACGGCGTACAGGCTCTGCTCGTGGTCGAGCTCGAAGTGCCCGGTGCCGAAGGGGTCGATCTTGAGCGCCTTGTAGCCGCGCTCCATGACCCCCTGGGCGGCCTTGTGGTAGGCCTCCGGGGTCCGCTCGGTGGTGTACCAGCCGTTGGCGTACGCCTTGACCTTGTCGGTGACCTTGCCGCCCAGCAGCTGCCAGACCGGCACGCCCAGCGCCTTGCCCTTGATGTCCCAGCAGGCCATCTCGATCACGGCGATGCCGGACATCACGATCTCACCGGCGCGCCCGTAGTCGCCGTACTTCATGCGCTTGACGAGGTCCTCGACAGCGAACGGGTCGGACCCGAGAATGTGGTTGGTCTTCGCCTCGTGCAGATAGCCGAGCAGGGCGTCGGTGTGGCCCAGCATGCGGGTCTCGCCGACTCCGGTGAGTCCCTCGTCGGTGTGCACCTGGACGTAGGTCAGGTTGCGCCATGGCGTCCCGACCACGTGCGTGCTGATTCCCGTGATGCGCACGTCAGCTACTCCCTAGGCTTTCACGCTTGTTCGAAATTTCGGCTCACGTTCGAAATGCTGGCCCGACCGTAAGGACGGCCCGGCGGGGGTGTCAATGGGTCGGAGGGTCGAACGGCGTAACGGTTTTGGAGACGCCCACAATCGCCGGCCGATCCCACTCTCCCTGCCTGCTGCGTTATTCAACCGTGACACCTTCCCCGATGCAGCCCTCTTGACCGGCATGAATTGTTAGCGCTCACAATGTGCCTCGCATTCAACCGACCGATGACGCCAGGAGGTGCGACCGTGGACCACTTACAGCTTCGGCCGCCCACCATGGCCGATGTGGCACGCCTGGCCGGGGTGTCCCACCAGACCGTCTCCCGCGTCCTGGGTGATCACCCCAACGTGCGGGACGAGACCCGGGCCAAGGTGCTGCGTGCGATCGAGGAGATGGGCTACCGCCGCAACTCCTCCGCGCGGGCCCTGGTCACCCGGCGCACCCGGACCCTGGGTGTGGTCGCCTCCAACACCACGCTCTACGGGCCGGCCAGCACGCTGTTCGCCCTGGAGGAGGCGGCGCGTGCCGAGGGATACACCGTCTCGACGGTCAGTCTGCGCAGGCTGGCGGTGGAGACGCTCTCCGAGGCCCTGGACCATCTCAGCGAGGGCGGGGTGGAGGGGGTGATCGCCCTCGCTCCGCAGCGCTCGGCGGTCGAGGCGCTCGCCGAACTCCGCCACCCCTTCCCGGTGGTGGCCGTGGGCACCGGCTCCGGCGCGGAGATCCCCAGCGTCAACGTGGACCAGCGGCTGGGCGCGCGCCTGGCCACCGGCCATCTGCTGGCTGCCGGGCACCGTACGGTCTGGCATCTCGCCGGACCTGAGGACTGGCAGGAGGCCGCCGACCGGGAGACCGGCTGGCGGGCCACCCTCGAAGCGGCGGGCATCGAGCCGCCGACACCGCTCAGGGGGGACTGGAGTCCGCTGTCGGGCTACCGCGCGGGCCAGGAACTGGCCGGCTGGGTGGGCCGCGGGCTGACCGCCGTCTTCGTCGCCAACGACCAGATGGCGCTGGGGGTGTTGCGGGCCCTGCGGGAGGCGGGGGTGCGCACACCGCAGGATGTCGCGATCGTCGGTTTCGACGACATCCCCGAGTCCGAGTTCTTCGCTCCACCGCTCACCACCGTCCGGCAGGACTTCGCGACGGTGGGCAAGCACAGCATCGCTCTGCTGCTGGACCTCATCGAGGGCCGGGCCGCCTCCGGGGCGCCCGGAGTCGCCATCGAACCTCAACTCGTCGTCAGGGCCAGTACCGCTCCCGACTGACGTGGCACCACATGACGGTCGCAATTCGCACACCAGTGTGACCGATATTTCGAATAATGATCGACAGGCTGGACGCGGTGCGATCTGTCCTGGCTCTTCAAAGGAGAAGAACATGCTCAACAGAAGGAACTTCCTCACCGCGGCGATCGGCGTCGCGGCGGCGGGCACCCTGGCGGCCTGCGCCAAGGAGGACGACAGCTCCAGTGACTCCGCGGGAAGCGGCGGCAGCAAGAAGATCACCCTCGGCTTCTCCCAGGTCGGCTCCGAGAGCGGCTGGCGCAGCGCCAACACCGACTCGGTGAAGTCCGCCGCCAAGGAGGCGGGCTACACCCTGAAGTTCTCCGACGCGCAGCAGAAGCAGGAGAACCAGATCTCCGCCATCCGCAGCTACATCGCGCAGAAGGTCGACGTCATCGCCTTCTCCCCGGTGGTCGTCACCGGCTGGGACGCGGTGCTCAAGGAGGCCAAGGCCGCGAAGATCCCGGTCGTCCTCACCGACCGCTCCGTCGAGACCTCCGACGACTCCCTGTACGTCACCCTGGTCGGCTCCGACTTCACCGACGAGGGCCGCCGCGCCGCCAAGATCCTCGAGAAGGTCATCGAGAAGGCCGGCCTCAAGGGCGACGTGAAGATCGCTCAGCTGGAGGGCACCACCGGTGCCGCCCCCGCCATCGAGCGCGCCAAGGGCTTCAAGGAGGTCATGGACGCCGACCACGCCGACGACTGGAAGATCGTCGTCACCCAGACCGGCGACTTCACCCGCGCCGGCGGCAAGCAGGTCATGGCGGCCTTCCTCCAGTCCAACCCGGACATCAACGTCCTCTACGCCCACAACGACGACATGGCCATCGGCGCCATCCAGTCCATCGAGGCGGCCGGCAAGAAGCCCGGCAAGGACATCCTCATCGTCTCGGTCGACGGTGTGAAGGACGGCTTCGTCGCGATGTCCGAGGGCAAGATCAACGCCATCGTCGAGTGCAACCCGCTCCTCGGCCCCCAGCTCATGGAGGTCGTCAAGACGGTCCACGAGGGCGGCACGGTCGAGCGCTGGATCAAGACCAAGGAGGGCGACTTCCTCCAGGACCAGGCGAAGGCCGCGCTCCCGACCCGCAAGTACTGACCGACCGCACACACCGGCGGGGAGCCCCCATGGGCCGAGCACACCTCGGCACCGACAGGGCTCCCCACCGGACCGGCCCACCGCAGCCCGAACTGCCGTGGGCCTGAACCGATTTCATGAGGAGGAGCGCTGCCATGGCAGAGCCGCAGCCCGTCCTGGAGATGACGGGCATAGTCAAAGAGTTTCCGGGGGTAAGGGCTCTGTCGGGCGTCGACTTCCGGCTCTTCCCCGGCGAGATCCACGCCCTGATGGGCGAGAACGGAGCCGGAAAGTCCACCCTGATCAAGGTCCTGACCGGCGTCTACACCCTGGACGGCGGCACGGTCACCCTCGACGGCAGGGCCGTGCGCATCGACAGCCCGCTCCAGGCGCAGCAGGCCGGCATCAGCACCGTCTACCAGGAGGTCAACCTCTGCCCCAACCTCTCGGTGGCGGAGAACATCTTCATCGGCCGTGAACCCACCCGCGCGGGCCGCATCCAGTGGAAGCGGATGCGCAAGGAAGCGGCGGAGATGGTCGACCGCCTCGGCCTCGACATAGACGTCACCGCTCCGCTGTCCTCCTACCCCCTCGCGGTCCAGCAACTGGTCGCGATCGTACGGTCGGTGGGCCACGGCGACAGCGACGGCTCGGGCTCCGGCACCAAGGTCCTCGTCCTCGACGAGCCGACCTCCAGCCTCGACCGCGACGAGGTCCTCGAACTCTTCCGCCTCATGCGGCAGTTGCGCGACGAGGGCGTGGCGATCCTCTTCGTCTCCCACTTCCTCGACCAGATCTACGAGATCTGCGACCGCATGACCGTCCTGCGCAACGGCACCCTCGTCGGCGAGCACATGGTCCGCGACCTGGACCAGGTCGGCCTGATCGAGCTGATGATCGGCAAGGCCCTGGACCAGCTGGAGGAGCTGCACGACCACCAACTCCACGCGGATGTGGGCGAGTCGCTTCTGAAGGCGGAGGGCCTGGGCAGGAACGGTGGCATATCCCCCTTCGACCTGGACATCAAGAAGGGCGAAGTCGTCGGCCTCGCAGGCCTGTTGGGCTCGGGCCGCACCGAACTCGCCCGCCTCCTCTTCGGCGCCGACCAGCCCGACGCGGGCAAGGTGACGATCGGCGGCAAGCAGGTCACGATGAGCGCCCCGAACGACGCCATCGGCGCCGGGGTCGCGTTCTGCTCCGAGAACCGCAAGACCGAGGGCCTGGTCCCCGACCTGACGGTCCGCGAGAACATCATCCTGGCCCTCCAGGCGGCCCGAGGCTGGACCCGCCCGATCCCGACGGCCCAGCGCGACGAACTGGTCGCCAAGTACATCAAGGCGCTGGACATCCGTCCCGCCAACCCGGAGGCCCGAGTGGGCCAGTTGAGCGGCGGCAACCAGCAGAAGGTGCTCCTGGCCCGCTGGCTGATCACCCAGCCGAAACTCCTGATCCTCGACGAGCCGACCCGAGGCATCGACATCGGCGCCAAGACCGAGATCCAGAAACTGGTGGTCTCCCTCTCCGAGGACGGCATGTCCGTCCTCTACATCGCGGCCGAGCTGGAGGAGGTCCTCCGCCTCAGCCACACCATCGGCGTCCTGCGCGACCGCAAGCTGGTCGCCCAGCTCACCAACGGCCCGGAGATCACCACCAGCAAGATCCTCGAAACCATCGCCAGTGGCGAGCAGAGCGGAGAACAGCAGTGACCACCACCACCCGCTGGCGAGCACTGACACGCCACAACCTCTTCTGGCCGGTCGCGGTCCTGGTGGCCCTGCTGCTCGTCAACCTCCCCTTCACCCCAGACTTCTTCGCGATCCACATGACGGACGGCCACCTCTACGGCAGCCTCGTCTCGATCGTCCTGTTCGGCTCACCGCTGATTCTGGTGGCGGTAGGCATGACCCTGGTCATCGCCACGGGCGGCATCGACCTGTCGGTCGGCGCGGTAGTAGCCATCACAGGCGCCCTGACCTGCTCCTACATCAGCGACCGCTCGGACCAGGACGCCTTGGCAGGAGTGCTGCTGGCGATGGGCCTGGGCCTTCTGGCGGCAGTCGTCTGCGGCCTGTGGAACGGCTTCCTGGTGGCAAGGATGGGAATCCAGCCCATCATCGCGACCCTCATCATCATGGTCGCGGGCCGAGGAGTGGCCCAGCTGATCACCGACGGCCAGATCATCACCATCAACAGCGAGCCGTACAAGCTGATCGGCGGCGGCTACTGGCTGACGCTCCCGTTCTCCATCTTCGTGGTGGCGGCGGTGGTAGCGGTCACGGTCCTGCTGACCCGCCGCACGGCACTCGGCCTCCTGGTCGAGTCGGTGGGCGGCAACGCGGAGGCCAGCCGCCTCGTCGGCATCCGCTCCCGCCGCATCAAGATCATGGTGTACGTCTTCTGCGCCCTGTGCGCGGGCATCGCGGGCCTGATGATCAGCTCCAACACATCGGCAGCGGACGGCAACAACGCCGGCCTGTGGATCGAGCTGGACGCGATCCTCGCGGTGGTCATCGGCGGTACGTCGCTGCTGGGCGGCCGCTTCTCGATCGGCGGCACGGTCGTGGGCGCCCTGGTCATCCAGACCCTCACCACGACGATCTACACGATCGGTGTCCCGACCCAGACCAACCTGGTCTTCAAGGCGGCGGTCGTGATCGTCGTATGCCTGCTCCAGTCCCCGAAGTTCCGGGCGAAGGTCTTCGGCGCCCGCGCGAAGAAGACACCCTCGCCGCCCCCGGCCGAGGCCCCGGCGGGGCCGACCGCCTCGACCGGCCCCGCCGACTCCACCGGCCCCGCTCCCAAGATGGAGGTGTCGTGATGAGTACGACGACCAAGACCCCCACGACACCCGACAAGCCGGAAGCCCGTACGCCGTCCAGCGCGGCGCGGCTGCTGGCCGACCGCAGGCTCCCGGTGCTGGTCACGGCGGCACTGTTCCTGGCGATGTACATAGCCGGGCTCAGCCGCTACCAGAACTACGGCTTCGGCGACTCGCAGGTGTTCCTCAACCTGTTCATCGACAACAGCTACCTCCTGGTCGCCGCCGTCGGCGCGACCTTCGTCATCATGTCCGGCGGCATCGACCTGTCCGTGGGCTCGGTGATCGGCTTCACGACGATGCTGACGGCGTGGCTGGTGCAGGACGTGGGCCTGCCGCTCCTGGTGGTGATCCCGATCTCCCTGGGGGTAGGAGCGTTCGGCGGCTTCCTGATGGGTTACGTCATCCACAACTTCGAGATCCAGCCGTTCATCGTGACGCTGGCGGGCCTGTTCCTCTTCCGCGGCCTCTGCCTGGTCATCAGCAAGGAGTCGATAGCGATCAACGACTCGGCGGTGAGCAGCCTGGCGGAGACGCGAATTTCGCTGGGCCTGGGGGAGCTGTCGATAGGCGCGGTAGTGGCGCTGCTGGTCCTGGCGGCAGCGTTCTACCTCCTCCACTACACCCGCTTCGGCCGCCGTATCTACGCCATAGGCGGCAACGAGCAGTCGGCGCTGCTGATGGGCCTCCCGCTGGGCGGCACGAAGATCGCGGTCTACACGATGAGCGGCTTCTGCTCGGCGCTGGCGGGCCTGTTGTTCATGCTCTACATCCAGTCCGGCGACCCGCTGCACGCGGTGGGCATGGAGCTCGACGCGATCGCCGCGGTGGTGATCGGCGGCACGCTGCTGACGGGCGGCTCGGGTTACGTGCTGGGCACGCTGTTCGGCGTCCTGGTGCTGGGCCTGATCAAGAGCATCATCCAGTTCGAGGGAACGCTCAGCTCGTGGTGGACGAAGATCGCGACGGGTGTGTTGCTGTGCGCGTTCATCCTCATCCAGCGCGTCATGACGACGCGTAAGGAGACGTGAGCCAAGGAGAGATGAGCCGAGGGGAAACGGACCGTTCCGGGTGGATCATCCGCTACTCGCCGCGCCGGAACGGCCGGTTCCCCACATAACATTCACAGCAGGATCTAGGAACGTTACCTCTCAGGAACTTAACCTTCCCGCGTCATGGACTACTGCCTCCCGTGCCGAAGGCACCTCAACGGCGCCCTCGCCTGCCCGGGCTGCGGCACCTCAGCCGAACAGCTACGCGCCTATGCGACACAGCAGCCCCAGCCCCAGGTTCCCGCGGGCTATGACGCGTACGGCGGCGGGTACGAGGGCTCGTACGGGAGCGCGTACGCCGTCCAGGACCCGAACGCGGTGTACGCGGGCGCTGCTTACGGCGACGCCGCCGGTGCCGCGGCTGACGAGGACACCGGGGCGGCGGACACGGCCGAGGAGGAGCTGGCCGAGGCCGGGCCGGTAGACGGCGGCCGGGCGGCGAGGAGACGTTCGAGAGGCAGGGGCGGCAGAGCGGTGCCGGCCGTTGACGACCCGGAGCCCGAGCCCGAGGCCTACGACGACGAATACGACGACGATGACGACGAGGACGACGACGGCCCGGAGGCCGGCACGAGCCGCCGCGACCGCAAGGCGGCGGCCCATCGACGCAGGCGCCGCCGAACCCTGCTGGTCGCCGCGGGCTTCATCCTCGCCGCCGGCGGCCTGAGCCTGGCGGAGCTGGGCATGGACGCCCCGGGTTCCTCGACGACCCCGGCCGCGGCGGGCGGCGCGTCGGCCGACGGCGCCGCCGACGCGGCGGCGAGCAAAACGGCCGAGTCACTGGACGACGAGAACACGACAACGGAGTCGGCGTCCGCTTCCCCATCGGCCTCGGGCTCCCCGTCCCCCTCGGCCTCGGAGTCAAAGGCCAAGGACGACCCGGCCAAGGCCGCCCAATCCGCCGCCTCCGAAGCCGCAAGCCACGCGACAGCAACCTCAGCCGCCCCAGCAACCTCTGCGGCCCCCACCGCAACCCCGACAACCTCGGAACCGACCGCGGACCCGTCACCGTCGGAGACGTGCAACAGGTTCCTGTGGTGGTGCACGTAGCCCAGGTATTTCCAGCCCGTCCGGCGTCCGAGGCCGAGGCCAGCCGTCCCGATCCCCCACCCACCCGCTGAGGGCTTCGCTTCTCGCTGC
>NZ_JBEYXC010000028.1:33309-95806 GCF_040644695.1 Streptomyces sp. NPDC046909
GCTGGCCCAGGTGATTTCAGCCTGTCCGGCGTTTGAGGCCGAGGTTTTGCCGTCCCGATCCCCCACCCACCCGCTGGGGGCTGAGCTTCTTGCTGCTGGCCCAGGTGATTTCAGCCTGTCCGGCGTTTGAGGCCGAGGTTTTGCCGTCCCGATCCCCCACCCACCCGCTGGGGGCTGAGCTTCTTGCTGCCGGCCCAGGTATTTCCAGCCCGTCCGGCGTTTGAGGACGAGGCCCCTTCAGGGCCGAAAAGGCGGGGTCTGGGGGCGCAGCCCCCAGGGACGCGGGGTCGAAGGGGCAGCGCCCCTGGAGGATGGGACGGGTAGGGGCGGCGGGGGCGAGAAAAACCCGGCCCGCACGCCCGCGCCCTCAAGCCCCCAACATCCGCCGCAACAGCTCCCGCAACACTTCCCGCTCCGCACGAGACAACCCGGCCAGCGGCTCCCGAGCGAACCGCAACTCGTCCCGCAACCCCCGAGCCACCCCCCGCCCCTCGTCCGTCACCGCCGCCAGCTTCACCCGCCGATCCGCAGGATCAGGCCGCCGCTCCACCAACCCCCGCGACTCCAGCCGATCCACTATCCCGGTGACATTCGACGGCTCGCACCGCAACTTGTGCGCCAGCTTCCGCATGGGCAACGGCTCCAGCGACAGCAGACTCAGCAGCCGCGCCTGCGCCCCGGTGAGCGAATGCTCCGCCGCCGCATCTTCGAAGTCCGCGTAGAAACGCGCCACGACATCCCCGATCAGCTCGACGACCTCAAGAGTGAGCGCGTCGGGACGGCGATCGGCGGTCTGGCGATCAGCGGTCTGGCGATCGGACTTCTGCGGAGCGGACAGGCCTTCGGCGGACATGCCCCCACCCTACCCCCAATACTTGACAACATGAAATATTCAGGAGCATGGTTGTTTCAGGTACTGAAGTAAATTCGAAAGGCTCCGTCATGATCAACCGCGAGTGGCACCTCCTCTCCCGCCCCGTCGGCTGGCCCAAGCCCGAGGACTTCGCCCTGGTCGAGGCGGAGATCCGGCAGCCCGCCGAGGGTGAGGTCCTCGTACGGAACAAGTACCTGTCGGTGGACCCGTACATGCGCGGCCGCATGAGCGCCGCGAAGTCGTACGTCGCCCCGTTCGAGCTGGGCAAGGCCATGCAGGGCGGCGCGGTCGGCGAGGTCATCGCCTCCGGCGCCGAGGGCATAGCCGTCGGTGACCATGTCCTCCACTTCGGCGGCTGGCGCGAGTACGCCACCTTCGATGCCAAGCAGGCCGTCAAGGTCGACCCCGACGCCGCGCCCCTGTCCACGTACCTCGGCGTCCTCGGCATGACCGGCCTCACCGCCTACGCCGGCCTCCTGCGCACCGCCGTCTTCAAGGAGGGCGACTCGGTCTTCGTCTCCGGCGCCGCCGGTGCCGTCGGCAGCCAGGTCGGCCAGATCGCCAAGCTCAAGGGCGCCTCGCGCGTCATCGGCTCGGCGGGCTCGGACGACAAGGTCAAGCTCCTCGTGGAGGAGTACGGCTTCGACGCGGCCTTCAACTACAAGAACGGCCCCGTCGCCGAACAGCTCCGTGCCGCCGCCCCCGACGGCGTCGACGTCTACTTCGACAACGTCGGCGGCGACCACCTGGAGGCCGCCATCGGCTCCCTCAACCAGGGTGGCCGTATCGCGATCTGCGGCATGATCTCGGTCTACAACAACACCGAGCCCGCCCCCGGCCCGAAGAACCTCGCCCGTCTCATCCAGACCCGCGGCCGCATCGAGGGCCTCCTCGTCGGCGACCACTACGACCTCCAGTCGCAGTTCGTCCAGGAGGTCGGCGCCTGGGTCCGCTCCGGCGAGCTGAAGTACCGCGAGACGGTCGTCGAGGGCATCGAGAACAACCTGGAGGCGTTCCTCGGGGTCCTGCGCGGCGACAACACCGGAAAGATGATCGTCAAGCTGTAGGTCTTCCGACTGGTTTCCGGGATGCGGTAACTTCTTTCCACTATCTGCCGTCGATCGTGGGCGCGAGTCACGGCGGGACCCAGGAGGAAGACACCGCATGTCCATCCAGCAGACCGACGTCCTCTACACCGCCGTCGCCACCGCCGAGAACGGTCGCGACGGCCGGGTCGCCACCGAGGACGGCCGCCTCGACGTCGTCGTGAACCCGCCCAAGGAGATGGGCGGCTCCGGCGAGGGCACCAACCCGGAGCAGCTGTTCGCCGCCGGTTACAGCGCCTGCTTCCAGGGCGCCCTCGGTGTCGTGGCGCGCCAGGAGAAGGCCGACATCACCGGTTCGACGGTCACCGCGAAGGTCGGCATCGGCAAGAACGACGACGGCTTCGGCCTCATCGTCGAGATCTCGGCCCACATCCCCCATGTGACCGCCGACACGGCCCGAGCCCTCCTCGAAAAGGCCCACCAGGTCTGCCCGTACTCCAAGGCGACCCGCGACAACATCACGGTGACCCTCATCTGACGGTGACCCTCATCTGAGCGCACTCGTTGCGTACGACAGAGGCCGCACCCCTGGACGTGGGGTGCGGCCTCCGCTCTTGCCCTCGTTCAAACCGCCAGCGCAGCGCTGTGCACCGCCCTCACCAGCCGGTCGTTCTCCGGCGCCGCCCCGCCCGGGAAGGCGGCCCGCCGCCGGGTGTAGCCGTACGCCAGACCGCTCCACGGATCGGCGAAGGCCTGGGAGCCGGCGGCCCCGCTGTGCCCGAAGGTGCCGGCGCCCAGGAACGGATGGCGGCTGTCGGCGGTCGCCTGGAAGCCCAGACCGAAGGAGCGATGGTCGCGGGCCACCAGGTCGTAGCCGGTCGAGTGGATCTGGCCGACCTCGGCGATGGTGTCCGGCTTCAGCAGCGGCGGCCGCTCGCCCACCTCGCTGATCGCCGCCGCGTACATCCCGGCGAGCCCGCGCGCCGCCGCCACCCCGCCCGCCGAAGCGGGCCCCTTGGCGCGCACGGTACGGGAGTTGGCGTACTCCACCAGGTCCACCGGGTCCGGCACATGCGTGTTGAACGCGATCGACGCCAGGGTGTGCGGGCCGGTGGGCGTGGCGTCGATCTCGGCCTGCTGGACGGGGGTGGGGAGCATCGGCTGGACCGGCCGGTACCGGGGCTCCAGGGCCGCCGGCAGCCCCAGATGGAAGTCCAGGCCGTACGGCGCCCGGACCCGCTCCTCCCACAGCTCCTGGATCGTCCGGCCGGTGGCCCGGCGCACGACCTCGCCGGTGAGCGCGCCGATGACCAGGGCGTGATAGCCGAACGCGGTGCCCGGGCGCCAGAACGGCCGCTGGTCGGCGAGGCGTTCGGCGATCACCCGGTCGTCGGCCATCTCGTCCCGGGAGAACCCGGCGTCGAGACCGACGAGTCCGGCCCGGTGTGTGATCAGCTCGCGCAGGGTCAGCGCGCCCTTGCCCTCGGCCGCGAACTCCGGCCAGTAGTAGGTCACCTTGCGGTCCAGTTCGAGCGTGCCGTCCTGGACGAGGAGAGCGACCACGAGATGCGCGGCACCCTTCGTCGACGAGAAGACGGCGTGGAGGGAGTCGGCTTCGTTGCCGTCGCCCGTCCACAGGTCGACGACTCTGCGGCCGTGCACATACGCGCACAACTGGCCCTCGTAGTCGGGGCGTTCACCGGCCACGAACGCGGCGAACTCCTCGCGCACGGTCTCGTACCCGTCGGCGACGGTGCCGTGGATCTCCTGCGTCATCCGCTCTCCTTGACTGTTCTACACCGCTAACCGGCGTGTGCCACGCTGAACAACGCCTTCGCGACCTGCGGGAGTTCCCCCTTCGGATGGTCCCGGAAGAGGGGCTCGGTGCCGAAGAGGACCGACTGCCGGCCACTGACGACCGAGGCCTGTCCGGCCGCGGCGGAGGGTCCCCCGCCGCCATCCTCCAATGGCCGCCAGTGCCCGGAGACAAGGGGGTTCCCGGCCGCGTACGACTGTTCCACCCGCACCCCCGGACCGAGATCCGTGAACCACACGGGCGCGTACACGAAACCGTGGTCCGGGGCGCCCTCGGTCACAGGACCCGAATTGACCACCCGCACCACACCGTTGGCGTCCCCGTTCCCCTCGACCGCCTTCACCGCCAACAGGCCGGTGGCGGTGCCGAGTTCGGCCCCGGTGACACCACGCCCGACGAGCCCGTGCCCGGCGCCGAGGAAGGCGTCAAGCGCGGTACGGGCGGCCACGGTCAGATCGCCGTACTCCAATCCCGCCGACACGAACAGCACATCCGCCGACGACCAGTCGAAGCCCGCGTTGAGCACGGCCGTCGAGACCGGCGTCACCTCGAAGTTCATCTCGCGGAGCGCGAAGAGCTCACCGGGGGTGACGGCCGCGGCGACACGGACGCGCTGGAGCGGAGCGGTGCCGCTGACCTTCGTGGCGTCGAAGGCCACGTCGTACGTACGAGCCGCGTCGGCCGCCGCGGCTCGCGCCGACGCCGGGACGATCGCACTTCCGTCCGCTGCCCGCCGTACCGGAACACCTTGCCGCAGCAGCGAGTTGAGGGCGGCGTACGCCTGCGGGTCGTCGAGGCGCAGCCGCAGATCGCCGCGCGGGGCGACGTATCCGACGGCGGCGGCCTCGCTGACGGACCGCAGCGGCAGGCCGGTGAGGTGTCCGCCGGTCACGGCCGTCACCGGGGCGCCCCACAGCCTGCCGAGGCTCCAGCCCGAGATGTCGTACATCACCGAGACCTTGTCGCTGATGTCCCGCCCGTCGGCGAGCAGCACATTGGCGAGGCCGCGCTTGGGCTGGCGCATGTCGACGACGTACGAGCCCTTCGCGTACGTCTGCCCGCCGAGCCGGAAGGCGTGGACGGCGCGGGTGACGCGGATGTCGTTGGCGAGGAGGTGGTCGACGAGCCGGGCGGTGGCGGTGGCGCTCCTCGCGGAGCCCGCCGGGAGGACGTACGCGCGCGGGAAGGTGGTCGTGTAGACGTCCTCGGGCCCGATGCCGGGCACCCCGGGGACGGTCTCGGCGGAGACCGGCACCTGGGCGGCACCGGCGGCCCCGCGCCGGAAGACCTCGATCTGATCGGCGACGAGTGAGGTCCGGTTGGTCTGTACGAAGTCGAGGGTCGCGCGGATCGCGGCGCCCGCGACCTCGACGTTGATCGCGGACCGCCGCCGCAGCTCCGCCACCGGCAGGTTGTTGTAGGCGGCGTTGTTCACCTGCAACGGGATCTCGACGGTGTGCGCGGCGACCGTGCCGTGGAAGGCCGCGTACTGCGGGGTGAAGATCGGCGGCCAGTCGTCCCAGCCCTCCTCCTGGTCCCGGAAGGGGATCTGCGCGGGCTCGACACCGTCCTTCGCGGGCGTGTAGCCGAGGCCGTTGACCGCCGCCTCCATGCCGAGGGCGTTGGCGTAGGTGTTCTTCAGGAAGAGGTCGTACTCGTAGTTCTCGCCGTGCGGGGGAGTGGTGGGCTCGATGAGGGTGCCGTTGACGTACCCGTGCAGATCGAGCATGACGGCCGGCTGCTTGTCGATCTCGATCTGCCGCATCGCCCGCGCCTCGGGCTGCGAGGCGGTGACGAAGTCCCGGTTCAGATCGAAGCCGTTGGCGTTGGCGCGGGTGCCGGCGATACGGCCGTCCGGGTTGGCGGTGATGTTGAAGTAGAGGCGGGAGTGGGCCAGAAGGTCCCGCGTCCTGCCGTCCGTGGCGGTGGCGAGCTGCTCGATGAGCTTGAGGGAGGCGTCGGTGCCCTCCCACTCGTTGCCGTGGATGTTGTTGTTGAAGAAGACGGGCGCCTTGTAACGCGTCTTGATCTCGGCCGACTTGGCGGCGCTGGCGGGGGAGTTCTCGATCAGCTCCCGCATCCGCTCCTGCGCGCGGGTCTGCGCGGTGCTCTCCGGGGCGGTGACGGTGACGAGATAGAGCCGATGCCCACCGGCCGACTGCCCGGCGACCTCCACACTCACCCGGTCGCCGAGGGCCTGGACGGCGTTCAGCTTCGGCGCGATCGCGTGGTACGGCGTGAGGCCGAGCTTGATGGACTTGTCGGCGGGGTTCTCCGGGTCGGGGGCGAGGACCTGCTCCCGCGGATAGCCACGGACGGCCCCGCCGAGGGCGGTGTCCTCGGCGAGGGCCCGCCGGGCGGCGCTCGCGGGGGCCTGGGCCGCGCGCTGGTCGAGGGCGGGCTCGTGCCGGGTGGCGGGGGGTTCGGGCTCGGCGCCCGCTGTGTGGGGGCTGAGGAACAGGGACCCCGCCGTGGTGAGGGCGAGGGCGGTGATCAGTACGGGTCTCGCGGGAGCGGTTCTGGTGGTGCGCACGCGTCGTACCTCCTCCGGAGCTTCCTGAGATCGGTACGGCGACATGTACCTGTTCGACTCAACCGGAACAAGAGGGAGTTGGTGTCACGGATGCCCCGGATGGCGTATGTCGGGGGCCTCGGACGGGGCATGCTGAGGTCGAACGAGCCGAGGACGAGGAGAGCCACCCATGGCAACCATCCCTTCGCTCCCCAGCAGGGACGACGTGCTGCGCATGGCCCGCAGCACGACGGACATCACCGGCCAACTCCTGGACACCGCCGGGAACATCACCAGGATCGCGATCAACACCTTCGACCCCAGGGACGGTTCGGGCCAGGAAGTGCTCAGGGTCCTGCGTGAGACGACCGCGGAACTGGCGGAGGCGAGCGCGTCCCCGCAGGCCCAGGAGGCGTTCTACCGCATCGTCGACACCCTCACCCGCCTCGGTACCAGCGGCGCCCCCCTCGCCGTCCACCCCGTCAGCGAACCGGCCCAGGCCCTGCTCACCGCGCTCGGCGACAGCCTGCTGCCGGTGCTGGACGCGGTGGAACCGGCGGTGGAGGAGTTCGCGACGGCCCTCGGCGACCTGGTGGAGGCGATGTCCCCGCTGCTCCCCGCGGCGGCGGGCCTGGCGGCGGGCGCCCTCCTCGCCCTGACCCCGCTGATCCGCTCGGCGGCGGACGTCCTGCGCGACTCGTCCCCCGAACTCCGCCGCATCGCCGACGCGCTGACGGCCGCCCTCGCCCCCCTGATGCCCCTCCAGGTGGCCCTGGCGGAACGCGCGGCGGCCGCGGGCGCGGGCGTGGTCCGGGCGGGCCTCCAGCCGCTCGCGGATCTGACGGAGGCCGCGGCGGCGACCACGAAGGCGGCCCGCCCCGTCCTGATCGCGGGCGAGGAACTGCTCGTGGCGAGCCTGGAACACCTCCAGCCCGTCCTCCTGGCCGGCGCCTCCCGCGCGGGCCGGGTGGCCCGGGCGGCGGCGGTACGCGTCCAGGCCGCGGTGTCGCCGGTGGCCGAGCCGGGAGTGGTGGTCGCGGTGGTACCAGGATGATGGGAACGGGGGGCCTCCACGGCGGCCGCGAGCCTTGTCAGTGCCGCCCGATAGAGTTCCCCCATGCGCGATCTTGGGGTGGGTTTCACGTTCCTGCTGAGAGGCCAGCGATGGGTGGCCCGGCACGGCAGGCAGTACAACTTCGGGCTGATCCCCGGTCTGATCACCCTTGTCCTGTACGGTGCGGCACTCGTCGCGCTGGCCATCTGGGGCGACGACTTCATCGGCTGGGCGACGCCCTTCGCCGACGACTGGTCGAGCCCTTGGCTGGGCCTGTTCCGCGGCTTCCTCACCGTCGTCCTGTGGGCCCTCGCCCTGCTCCTCGCGGTCCTCACCTTCACCGCGGTCACGCTCCTGATAGGCCAGCCCTTCTACGAGAGCCTCTCGGAGAAGGTCGACCGTGACGTCTCCCCGGACGGCACGGCCCCCGAGTCGAACCTCCCCCTCTGGCAGGAGCTGTGGATCTCGGCGCGCGACAGCCTCCGGATCCTCGTCCGCGCCCTGCTCTGGGGCGTGCTCCTCTTCGCCCTCGGCTTCATCCCGTTCGTCGGCCAGACCATCGTCCCGGTGCTCGGCTTCTTCGTCACCGGCTTCTTCCTCACCGAGGAACTCGTCGCCGTCGCGATGCAGCGCCGCGGCGTCGAACTCCGCGACCGCCTCGCCCTCCTCCGCTCCCGCAAGACCCTGGTCTGGGGCTTCGGCACCCCCCTGGGCCTGGCCTTCCTGGTCCCGTTCGTCGCGGTGTTCCTGATGCCGGGCGCGGTCGCGGGCGCGACGCTGCTGGCGCGGGAGCTCCTGGGCGAGGAGAGCACCGAGGACGGGGACCGAGAGGGGCAGGACGTCACCGCGTGACGGGCGTGGCGGGGGCAAGACTGCACCGCGCAACCCCCAGCGAGGCCGGCACCGTCGGACCTCACCCCGCTCCAGGCCCTGCGCTCCGGCTTCCGCTCGGTCCTGGCCGGCCTCGGCATCAGCCTCGCGTTCGCTCCGTCGCACTGGCCTCCACGGCGACCGTCAGGATCGCCCGCACCTGCGCGATGATGTCGAGCCGGTTCGCCACGAACTCCGGGTCGGTCACCTCGGTGGTGTTCCCGGTCCCGAACTGGAGCACCGGCGTGTGCACATGGCCGCCAGGCAGGCTGCCGTGCAGCCCGAGCCGGTCCCGCAGCAGCGTGGCGCGATAGGCGATCTCATTGGAGAGGTAGTTCCCGCCGCCCCCGGCCCGGGCCGTCGACCCTTCCGTCGGCCCGTCCGGGCGGACGACGGGATCGGTCGCCCCGGCCGGTATCTCGGTCACGCTCGTGTTGTCGTACACGGGGAACCGCCCGGTGGTGGCGGCCACGATCGCCGTGTACGGCAAGGTGGTCGTCGTCCACTGCGGCTGCGAGGCCGGATCGGTGACCGGCACGGTCTCCGTCCGGCTCACGTTCTCGTTGTCCGGGAACCCGCCCCGCCAGGCCCCGTTGGTCCGCTCGACATCGAACCGCCCGACACGCCCCTGACTGACCGTGGTGAACAGGTCGACCTTCTTCAGATACGGCCGCAGAGTCCGCTCCACCGTCCCCTCGGCGAAGTCCTGCCACCGCACCGGAAACATGGCCGTCTCCACCCGCACCGGCCCGTCCGCCGTCTCGATCACGGTCCCGTCGAGCGCGAGCGCGGTGGCCCCGGACGGATTGGAGATCCGGATGTCCCGGTCCAGCGTGAACGGGTCGAACCCGGTGACGAGAATCCGCTTGATCCCCTTGCCGCCCGGATACCGGATGTCGGTCTGCCCCCGAGAGTTCCGCTCCAACTCATCCAACAGACAGGCCCGTTGCTCCTCACTCAGCCCGAACCCCGGCTCCCAGCCCCGCACCTCCCGCGTCATCCCCAGCCGAGCCCAGTACAACGGCCGATCGTCGTCCCGGCTCAGATCACCCCCATCGGGCCCCCGCCCCTGCGCCCGGTCCACGGCCCGCTTCCACAGCTGGGCCCCTTCCCGTACGACGATCCGCCGCGCCTGCGCATAACTGTGCGCCGACTCCAGCGCCCGCTCGAACTCCGGCGCCACGGAGTCGAATCCGGACCGCCGCAGAATCTCCTGCGGTACGGCCTTGTCGAGCCGCAGCTCCTCGACGGTCGCGGTGGGCGCGGCCTCGGCCGCCTGGGGCAGTGCGAGCCCGGCGATCAGGGCGAACCCGATCACACCGACCCGAACACGTAGGGAATTCAAGGGAGTTCAGCCTTCCGTCGCTGTGGGGAGCGTGGTGCTGCCGACGGCGGAAGTATTACGTGACGGAAGTGGTCTACGCCATGGGGTGTGACTCGGGAGGGGTTCAGGGGAGGGTCAGGAGGGATTCATGAACGCGAGCAGGATGATCACCGGGATCACCTGGAAGAGGGCCGCTCCCCACAGCCGGGCGGCCAGCAGCGCGACCCCGATGGCCGCCACCACACCGCACAGCACGCCCAGTTCCGTCGTCGGCGGGTCGTACGACTGCTCGTCCCAGCCCGCCGCCCATCCGCTCCACGCGGCCACCCACCATCCACCGGCCACGGCAAGGAAGTTGACCGGCAGGAGTGTGAGCGTCGCGACGGTGTTCTTCGCCCTCATGGCGGCCATCCTCGCCGGGCCCCACGGAAACCGCCTGAGTATCCGTACCTAGGAAGGGCAGCGGGGAATCCGCGCCGCCGCCTCCCGCAAGGCCCCCACGAACGCCCCCACCACCGGCGCCACCCCCCGCCCCCGCACAGTCGCCGCATACACCGCCCGCGCCGGCGCCCCCTCGTCCCGCACCGGAACCAGCACGACATCCGGCCGCACGGACGCGGCGGCCAGCGCCGGGACCAGAGCGACCCCGAGCCCCGCCGCCACATACCCCTGCTTGGCGGTCCACTCGGCGACGACATGCGCGACCCGCGGCCGGAACCCCTGCCGCAAGGCCGCGTCCAGCAACGTCCCCTCCGGCCGCGCGCTCCCCGAGATCCAGTCGGCGTCGGCGAACCGCCCGAGCCGGACCGGTCCACCACCCGCGAGCGGATGCCCGGCCGGAACAGCGACATACAGCGACTCGTCGAGAAGATGATGAAGCTCGTACGACTCCAGCGCCGCACCCCCCGTCGTGGACACCACCGCCAGATCCAGATGCCCGCCGTCGAGCCGCTCCAGGAGCCCCGGGGTGAACCCTTCCTCCCGGGACACCCGAACCCGCGGATGACGGCCCCGGAACACACCCAGCGCCACCGGCACCAACGCAGCGTCGGCCGTCGCGAACGCCCCGAACCGCAGCCGCCCGCCCGCCACTTCCCGCAACGCGGCCAGCTCCCGCCCCGCCCCGTGCAACGCCGCCACGACCGCCTCCGCGTGCGGCACGAGCACCCGTCCCGCCTCGGTGAGCCGTACACCTCGCGGCAACCGGTCGAAGAGCGGGCCCCCGCCCAGCGCCGACTCCAGCGAGGAGATCTGCCGGGACACCGCGGACTGGGTCCAGCCGAGCGTGCGAGCGGCCACGGTGAAGGAACCCTGACGGGCCACTTCGAGGAAGGCCCGCAGCCAGACGGTCGAGAGATCGAGCGGCGACTCATGCGAGGACGGCAGGACGGACTCATGCGAGGTCGGCATGGCAGCCATGCTAGACATTCGCTTGTCGCATCACGCGCACGGACATAGCTTCGAGCCCATGGAGCACATCGCATTCCTGGGCCTCGGCCACATGGGCACCCCCATGGCCCGCCAACTCCTCTCCGCAGGCCACCCGTTGACCGTCTGGAACCGGACCGCCGAGAGGGCCGCCCCACTGGTCACCGAAGGAGCCCGGCAGGCCGCCGGCCCGGCCGAAGCGGTCAGGGACGCCGACGTCGTCATCACCATGCTCGCCGACCCGGACGCGCTCGACGCGGTGGCGCGGGCCGCCGCAGCAGCCCTACGCCCCGGCACCCACTGGATCGAGATGTCCACCGTCGGCCCGGACGCCGTACGCCGCCTCGCAGCCCAACTCCCCACGGGCGTCACCCTCATCGACGCCCCCGTCATGGGCAGCACCGACAAGGCCGCCACCGGCACGCTCGGCATCCTCGCGGGCGGTGACGCGACCGGCGTCGAGCACGTACTTGCCCGCCTCGGCACCGTCACCCGCACCGGCCCCCTCGGTTCCGGCGCCGCCCTCAAGCTCGTCCTCAACTCGGCCGTCATCAGCGGCATCGCGGTGGTCGCCGAGGCCCTGCGCCTCGCGGACGCCCTCGGCCTCGACGGCGACACCGCCCGCGCCGCCCTCGCGAAGGGCCCCCTCTCCGGAGTCGTCGCCCGCGCCTTCGCGGAAGACGTGCACTTCGAAGCGACCCTCGCGGTGAAGGACCTGGACCTGGCCGCCAAGACCGCCCAACTGCCTGTGATCGAGGCCGCGTTGGAGCACTACCGCCGCGTGGCCGCCCCCGGCGAGGACATCTCGGAAGCCGCGGCCCGTATCCGCACGAACTGAACTGCGCTGAAGGAGCCCCACCCGATGAAAGTGACGATCGACAACCCCGCCTCCGCACCCCAGCCCCTCAGCCCGTACTACTCCCAGGTCGCCCGAGTCGAACAACCCGACGGCAGCGCCCTGTTGTACCTCTCCGGCCAGATCGCCGAGGGCGCCACCCTCGCCGAGCAGAGCCGAGGCGTCTTCGAGACCATCGACGCCCTGCTGAAGGCCCACGGCGCCACACTCGCGGACATCATCAACATCCGCACCTACCTGACCGACATCGGCAAGCTGCACGAATACGGCGCCGTACGAAGGGAGTTCCTCACCGGGACCCCGCCCACCAGCATGACCTTCGAGGTGCCGAGGCTGTTCCGACCGGAGGCCCAGATCGAGGTGGAAGTGGTCGCGGCGGTACCGGCAGACCGCTAGGGCCTGTCCGGGTCCTCACCCAGCAGCCTGAGGAAGTCCCGGAACGCCCCCGGCATGTCCACGGACTCCGGATCCAGCAGCCACTGGTACTGGAGTCCGTCCATCACCGCCACCAGCAGCGGCGCCGTACGCTCCGGCGTCAGCCCGTTCGGCAGCCGCTCCCCGTACTCGGTCCGCAGCACCGCCGCCATGCTCTCGCGCACCTGCGCATACCGCTCGGTGAAATACCCCCGCGCCGGATGCCCCTCGGTCACGCTCTCCCCGAGCAGTGCCGAGAAGGTCTGGATGATGTTCGGCCGCATCGCGTTGTACTCGACGAGCGAGGCGAGCAGATCGACCCGCCAGGTGGTGGCCGGCATCGCGTCCCACTGGTCCCGCTCCTTGAGCACCGCGACCAGCAGCGCGTCCTTCGTCGGGAAGTAGTGCAGCAGCCCCTGCTGAGTGAGCCCGACCCGCTCCGCGACGGCGGCCAGACTCGCCGCCCGGTAACCGCGCTCGGCGATCACCTCCAGGGCCGCCCGGACGATCTCCGCGCGCCGTTCCTCGCTCCTGACCCTGGCGTTCATGGGGAAACCGTACGACATCCCCGTACCCCTAATATTACGGCAAGATAACGAAACCTACCGGTCTACAGGGAACGGGTGCACGATGGAGGAATCGCACGGACCCGAACCCAGGAGGACCCAATGGCGGGCACCCACTCCACCCCGGCCGGAAGCTCGGCCGACCAGGCGCGGGAGGCAGCCGTAGAGGCGGCCCTCGGCAAGCTCGACCTGGACGCCAAGGCCCGGCTGCTCTCCGGCCAGGACATGTGGACCCTGCCCGCCCTGCCCGAGATCGGTCTTGCCTCCCTCGTCATGTCCGACGGGCCGATCGGTGTCCGAGGAGTCCGCTGGACCGCCGACGACCCGTCCATCGCGCTGCCCTCCCCGACCGCCCTCGGCGCCACCTGGGACCCCGAACTCGCCCGCCGCGCCGGTGCGTTGCTCGCCCAGGAGGCCCGCCGCAAGGGCGTCCACGTGCTGCTCGCCCCGACGGTCAACCTCCACCGCTCCCCGCTCGGCGGCCGCCACTTCGAGGCCTACAGCGAGGACCCGTACCTCACGGGACTCATCGGCGCGGGGTATGTGCGGGGCGTCCAGTCCGGCGGCGTCGGCACCACCGTCAAGCACTTCGTCGCCAACGACGCCGAGACCGACCGCTTCACCGTCGACAACATCGTCTCCGAACGCGCCCTGCGCGAGCTGTACCTGCGCCCCTTCGAGCTGATCGTCGAGAACGCCCGCCCCTGGGGCATCATGACCGCGTACAACCAGGTCAACGGCGTGACGATGACCGAGCACCACCACCTCGTGAACGAGATCGCGCGCGGCGAGTGGGGCTTCGACGGCTACAACGTCTCCGACTGGATGGCCGCCCGCTCCACCAAGGGCGCCATCGAGGGCGGCCTCGACGTCGCCATGCCCGGCCCGCAGACCGTGTACGGCCCGCCCCTCGCCCAGGCCGTCCGCGACGGCGAGGTCGAGGAGTCCAAGGTCGACGACGCCGTACGCAACGTCCTCCGCCTCGCCGCCCGCGTCGGCGCCCTGGAGAACGCCGAGCCGGTCGTCACCGAGCTCCCCGACCCCATCGACGGCGAGGCCCTGGCCCGCGAGATGGCCCGCCGCGCCTTCGTGCTCGTGAAGAACGAGAACGACGCCCTGCCCTTGAAGCCGAACGGCACGGTGGCCCTCATCGGCGCCGCCGCCCGCGACGCCCGCGTCCTCGGCGGCGGCTCCGCCACCGTCTTCCCGCCCCGGATCGTCTCCCCGCTCGACGGCCTCACCGCCGTCGTCCCCGACCTGACGTACGCCGTCGGCGCCGACCCCGTCACCGAACTCGCCGTCGCCGACAAGGGGTTCACGCTCCGCGCCGTCTGCCGTGACATCGACGGCAACGTCCTCGGCACCGGCAACGCCCCCAACGGCCAGATCCAGTGGATGGGCAACGACCTCCCCGAGGGCGTCACCCACGACGCCCTCCACACCATCGAGCTGACCGGCACCTTCACCCCGCGCGACACCGGCACCCACTCCTTCGGCATCAAGGGCGTCGGCGCCTTCACCCTCACCGTCGACGGCACGACGTACTACGACGACCTCCAGCTCCCCGCCGACACCAGCGACCCCTTCGAGGCCTTCTTCGGCT
Organism: Streptomyces sp. NPDC046909; assembly: GCF_040644695.1. Lineage (NCBI taxonomy): Bacteria > Bacillati > Actinomycetota > Actinomycetes > Kitasatosporales > Streptomycetaceae > Streptomyces > Streptomyces sp. NPDC046909. The sequence goes on from NZ_JBEYXC010000028.1 coordinate 47,673, forward strand.
CCCCGGTGCCGCGCGGCGAGGTCGAACTGACCGCGGGCGAGCCGGTCGAGGTCTCCCTCACCCATGTCTTCCAGCTCCCCGAGGGAATCCCGTTCAAGGCCATCGCCTTCGCGCTCGCCCATCAGGAGCCGCGGCGCGACGCCGACGAGCTGATCGCCGAGGCCGTCGAGGCCGCCCGGAACGCCGACACCGCCGTCGTCGTGGTCGCCACCACCGACCGCGTCGAGTCCGAGGGCTTCGACCGCAAGGACCTCGAACTCCCCGGCCGCCAGGACGACCTGGTCCGAGCCGTGGCCGCCGCCAACCCGAACACGGTCGTGGTCGTCAACTCCGGCTCCCCGGTGGAGCTCCCGTGGCGCGACGACGTCGCCGCCGTCCTGCTCAGCTGGTTCCCCGGCCAGGAGGGCGGCGCGGCCCTCGCCGACGTCCTCACCGGCGCCCACGAGCCCGGCGGCCGCCTCCCCACCACCTGGGGCTCCCTCGACGCCGCCCCGGTCACCCAGGTCGTCCCGGCCGACGGCCGGCTCCCGTACACCGAGGACGTCTTCATCGGCTACCGCGCCTGGACGAAGGAGGGCCGCACCCCCTCGTACCCCTTCGGCCACGGCCTCGGCTACACCGACTGGACCTACGACTCCGTCGAGGTGGACGGCACCACGGTCCGCGTCCGCCTCCGCAACACCGGCGAGCGCACCGGCCGCGAGGTCGTCCAGGTCTACGTCGCCCCCACCGAGTCCGGGGACCGCCCCGAGCGCGAGCTGGCCGGCTTCGCGGGCATCGAGGCCGCCCCCGGCGAGAGCGTCGAGGTCACGGTCGAGATCCCGCGCCGCGCCTTCGAGACCTGGACCGTCGGAGAGGGAGAGGAGGGCTCGTGGTCGTTTGTGAAGGGTTCGTACGAGATCCAGATCGGCCGCTCGATCACGGACCGCCGCCTCACCGCCACGATTAACGTCTGATCCGGGACAAGCTCCCCACAGAGCAGCCCCGGTCCGGGACCTGACACCCGGGCCGGGGCTTGTGCGTATCCAGCCGTATCCAGCGTGTCTAGCGCGTGGAAAAGGCGTACACGGTCTCCGACCGGAACACCTCGCCCGGCCGCAGCACCGTGCTCGGGAACTCCGGCCGGTTCGGCGCGTCCGGGAAGTGCTGGGTCTCCAGCGCGACCCCGTCGCAGGGCGCGAAGGGCTCGTCGAGGTGGTCGGCGGTGTACAGCTGGAGCCCCGGCTCGGTGGTGGAGACCGTCAGCACCCGCCCGGAGGAGGGATCGTGCAGCTCGGCGACCTCGACCGGGGCGTCCGTGACGCCCTTGTCGAGCACGAAGTTGTGGTCGTACCCCGAACCGACCTTCCGGACCTCCCGGAAGTCGAAGCGCCCGCCGGTCACGTCCTCCAGCACACCTGTGGGGATCAGATCCGCGTCGACCGGAGTGAACCGGGAGGCGGCGATCCGCAGTTCATGCCCGCCCGCGTTCCCGGAACCGGCCAGGTTGAAGTAGCTGTGGTTCGTCAGGTTGATCACGGTCGGCGCGTCCGTGACCGCCTCGTACGAGATCCGCAGCGCACCGTCCGCGTCCAGCGCGTAGGTGGCGGCGACCTCCAGCCGCCCCGGGAACCCTTCCTCGCCGTGCGGACTGACCCGGGACAGCCGCAACCCGTGCTCACCCACGGGCTCGACGTCCCACACCCGCTTGTCGAAACCGCGCTCCCCGCCGTGCAGCGAGTTCGGCGCGTTGTTGGGCGCCAGCGCGTACGTCACCCCGTCCAGCGGGAAGCGCCCGCCGGCGATCCGGTTCGCGTACCGCCCGACCAGCGCGCCGAAGTAGGGCCCGGTGTGGGTGAGATAGCCGTCCAGCTCCGCGAACCCCAGCACCACGTTCGCGGGGCGCCCGTCCCGGTCCGGCACCTCGACGGACTGCACGATCCCGCCGTACGACAGCACCCTGACCCGCACGCCGGCCCGCTTCAGGGTCCAGCGGTGGACCGGGGTGCCGTCGGGAAGTGTGCCGAAGAGTTCGTTCATGTTCGGAACTCTAGGTCACGCCTTCTTGCCCGTGACCTCCCGGTAGGCGATCTCCGCGAGCCTGGCCTGCCCGTTCACGCTCGGGTGGAACCAGTCGATATGGCTCAGCTGGTCCGTCCCGAAGCGGAAGTCGTAGACCGCGCCGCCGTCGAAGCGGCACCGCTCGTCCTTCGCGCAGACCTCCTCCAGCACCTCGTTGTACGCCTCCACCCGGTCCTGCACGGTGTCCCGGCGCTCCGTCGCCGCCGTGTCCACGGCATCGGCGTCGCCCAGCATCGACGGGCATATCCCGAGCTTCCACACCTGCTTGCCGAGCGGGTTGTCGCGCCCCTGCGACCACAGCCGCTTGAGGTTCGGCACGCTCGCCACGTACACCTGTGCCTTCGGCGCCGCGTCCCGCAGGGTGCGCAGCGCCTCCTCGAACTGCGCCCGGAAGTCCGCCACGGACGTCATCGCCGCGGCGGTGTCCCGGCACGCGTCATTGGCGCCCACCATCACCGTCACCAGCCCGGGCCTCTTCGCCGCGGCCTGTGCCATCTGCCCGGCCAGATCGGTCATCCGCGCCCCGCTGACCGCGTAGTTCCAGCTGTTGGAGGCCGCCTTCGCCGCCCCGAGGAGCCGTACGGCGAGACTGTCGACCTCGGCCCGGGTGCCGGTCGCCCAGGAGGCGTCCGGGCAGTCCTGGAGGAGGGAACAGGCGTCGAAGGCGCGGGTGATGGAGTCACCGACGGCGGCGAGCGAGGCCGGGCTGGAGTCCCACACGGGCGTCGAGGGACTGGGGGAGGGCTTCACTCTCTGCGCCTCGGTGCCGGAAGCGGACGGCGCCGATTCATCGCCGCCGACGGCGTCACAGCCGGCGGCGCCCAGAACGGCCGCCGTCACGACGGCGAGTACGGCACGCGAGCGCTGCCTTCGCTTCCGCATCCCCTGATGTTCCCCTCGGTCGACATGCGATCTCCTGCGAACTTCGTCCCCCTCCATGACAACGTTCGGGAGTTCCCGACCCCTCAGGGTGCAACGGCTCACCCCCGTACAGGCGTCCTGCCGGGTGAATGGCGGGCGTTTCACGGCACCGGGACCGACGGTACGTCACACTCCTTGCGCCGCCGCACGGTAGCCTCGCCATCAACGTGGCTGCCGCCACCGCCACTCAGCCCGTCCGCACAATGGTCCCGCTCTGCCCGGAGGTCCCGGTGACGACACGTGGAGTTCTGTACGTGCACTCCGCTCCGCGCGCGCTGTGCCCGCACGTCGAGTGGGCCGTCGCCGGAGTGCTCGGCACGCGCGTCAACCTCGACTGGATCCGGCAGCCCGCGGCCCCCGGCACCTGGCGCTCGGAGTTCTCCTGGAAGGCCGAGGTGGGTACGGCGTCGAAGCTGGCGTCGGCCCTGAGAGGCTGGCACCTCCTCCGCTTCGAGGTCACGGCCGAGCCCTGCCCCACCGCCGAGGGCGAGCGCTACAGCTGCACCCCCGACCTGGGCATCTTCCACGCGGTCACCGGCATCCACGGCGACATCCTGATCCCGGAGGACCGCCTGAGGGCAGCCCTGGCCCGCTCCCAGGGCGGCGAGACCGACCTGGAGTCGGAGATCGCCAAGCTCCTCGGAAAGCCGTGGGACGACGAGTTGGAGCCGTTCAGGTACGCGGGTGAGGGAGCTCCGGTGCGTTGGCTGCACCAGGTGGTCTGAAGAGCGTCCTGAGGGGCAACGCCCTAAGGGGCGCGGGGAACTGCGCGACCAGCCCCCACCGCCCCGCAGACGAAAAACGGCCCGGCCTCCTCACAGAGACCGGGCCACTTTCAGCTATCGGCGCGCTTTCACACCGTGCGGAACGCCAGGACGACGTTGTGGCCGCCGAACCCGAACGAGTCGTTCAGCGCGGCGATCCGCCCCTCGACCGGCAGCTTGCGGGCTTCCCCGCGGACGACATCCGCGTTGGCCTCCGCCTCCGGGTCGAGGTTCTCGATGTTGATGGTCGGCGGGGCGACCCGGTTGTACAGGGCGAGGATCGTCGCCACGGACTCCACACCACCGGCGCCACCGAGCAGATGACCGGTCATGGACTTGGTCGCGGACACCGCGAAGTGGTCGGTGTCGTCGCCGAACACCTTCCGCAGCGCCTTCAGTTCCGCCACGTCACCCGCCGGCGTCGACGTCGCGTGCGCGTTGACGTGCACGATCTCCGCCGGGTTCAGGTCACTGTTGTCGAGCAGGTTCTGGAGGGCGTGGGCGATGCCCCGCCCCTCCGGCTCGGGCTGCACGATGTCGTGGCCGTCGGCGGAGATGCCCTGGCCGACGGCCTCGGCGTACACGCGGGCCCCGCGCTTCGCCGCGTGCTCCGCGGACTCCAGGACGATCACGCCGGCACCCTCGCCGAGGACGAAGCCGTCGCGCGCGGTGTCGTAGGGACGAGAGGCGCCCTGCGGGTTCTCGTTGTTCTTGGACATCGCCATCATGTTGCCGAACGCGGCGATGGGCAGCGGGTGGATCGCCGCCTCCGTACCACCCGCGACGACGACGTCGGCGCGGCCGGAGCGGATCATCTCGATGGCGTAGCCGATGGCCTCGGCGCCCGAGGCGCACGCGGAGACCGGGGTGTGCACACCGGCGCGGGCGCCGACGAGCAGACCCACGTTCGCGGACGGGCCGTTCGGCATGAGCATGGGGACGGTGTGCGGGGAGACGCGGCGGACGCCCTTCTCCTTCAGCACGTCGTACTGGTCGAGCAGCGTCGTGACGCCACCGATGCCGGAGGCGATGACGGCGCCGAGACGGTCGGGGTCGACGCTCTGGTCCTCACCCGCCCTGCCCTCGAACCCGGCGTCCTTCCAGGCCTCCTGGGCCGCGATCAGCGCGAACTGCGCCGAGCGGTCCAGTCGCCGGGCCTGCGGCCGGGGGATGACCTCGGTCGGCTCCACGGCGACGGGCGCCGCGATGCGGACGGCCTGGTCGGCCGCCCACTCCTGCTCCAGGGGCTTCACACCGGACTTGCCGGCGATCAGGCCCTCCCAGGTAGAGGCTGCGTCGCCACCCAGCGGTGTGGTTGCGCCGATACCGGTGACGACCACGGTGCGATTGGTCGGGCTCACGGGAAATCTTTCTCCAAGTATCACGAGGATTCAGCGGCGCCACCGCCGGGTGGCGGGGCTAGCGCAGCCGGGCCTGAGTGGTGGATCAGGCCTGGTGCTTGAGGATGTAGTCGGTCGCGTCGCCGACCGTCTTGAGGTTCTTGACGTCCTCGTCCGGGATCTTGACGTCGAAGCGCTCTTCGGCGGCGACGACGACCTCGACCATGGACAGCGAGTCGACGTCCAGGTCGTCGGTGAAGGACTTGTCCAGCTGGACGTCCTCGACCGGGATGCCGGCGATCTCGTTGACGATGTCGGCGAGACCGGCGACGATCTCTTCCTGAGTGGCGGCCATTGAGGCGCTCCTTCGTTGATATCCAGAGGGTTTGGCACGTACCGCGGCAGCGGCGGTGCCTAGGGGAGGGTAACGACAGTCGCGGCGTAGACGAGACCCGCCCCGAAGCCGATGACGAGCGCGGTGTCGCCGCTCTTCGCCTCGCCGGTCGCCAGGAGCCGCTCCATCGCGAGCGGGATCGAGGCGGCCGAGGTGTTGCCGGTGGTGCGAACGTCACGCGCGACCGTGACGGACTCCGGCAGCTTGAGTGTCTTCACCATCGAGTCGATGATCCGCTCGTTGGCCTGGTGGGGAATGAAGACGTCCAGGTCCTCCGCGGAGACGCCGGCGACATCCAGCGCCTCCTTGGCGACCTTCGCCATCTCGAAGACGGCCCAGCGGAACACCGCCTGGCCCTCCTGCGTGATGGCGGGGAACTTGGCGACCTCGCCGGAACGGTAGTCCGTCCACGGCACGGTCTGCTTGATCGTCTCGGACTTGTCGCCCTCGGAGCCCCACACGGTCGGGCCGATGCCCGGCTCCTGCGAGGGACCCACGACGACCGCGCCGGCACCGTCACCGAACAGGAAGGCCGTCGCCCGGTCCTCCAGGTCGGTCAGGTCGCTCAGCCGCTCGACGCCGATGACGAGGACATACTCCGCGCTGCCCTCGACGATCATGCCCTTGGCGAGGGTCAGGCCGTAGCCGAAGCCCGCGCAGCCGGCCGAGATGTCGAAGGCGGCGGCCTTGTTGGTGCCCAGCTTGTCGGCGATCTCGGTCGCGACGGCCGGGGTCTGCTTGAAGTGCGAGACGGTGGAGACGATCACGCCGCCGATCTGCTCGGCGGAGATCCCGGCGTCGGCGATCGCCTTGCCGGACGCCTCGATCGACATCGCGGCGACGGTCTCCTCGTCCGAGGCCCAGTGCCGGGTCTCGATGCCGGAGCGCGAGCGGATCCACTCGTCGGACGAGTCGATCGTCTCGAGGATCACCTCGTTCGGCACGACCCGCGTCGGGCGGTAGCCGCCGACACCGAGGATCCGCGCGTACGGGGCGCCCTTGCTGGGCTTGATCTTCGACATTGCTCTCGGGCTCCTTTTCAGGCGCTCTGCTCGGCGATGAGCTCGCGAGCGGCGTCGAGGTCGGCGGGTGTCTTGAGGGCCAGCGTCTTCACGCCGGGCAGTGCGCGCTTGGCGAGGCCGACCAGCGTGCCGCCGGGGGAGACCTCGATGATCGCGGTCGCGCCGAGCTCCTTGAAGGTCTCCATGCACAGGTCCCAGCGGACCGGGTTGGCGACCTGGCCGACGAGCCGGGTGAGCACCTCGGAGCCGGTGGCGACGGTCCGGCCGTCCTTGTTGGAGACGTAGGGGAGCGTCGGGTCGGCGGGCGTGACGGCCTCGGCGGCCTTCGCGAGCGTGTCGACCGCGGGCGCCATGTGGTGCGTGTGGAAGGCGCCGGCCACCTTCAGCGCGACGACCTTGCGGACGCCCTCGGGCTTGTCCTCGTTCAGCGCGGCGAGCTGATCCAGCGTGCCGGCGGCCACGATCTGGCCCGCGCCGTTCACGTTCGCCGGGGTCAGACCGAGCTTCTCCAGGTGCGCGACCGAGGTCTCCGGGTCGCCGCCGAGCAGCGCCGACATACCGGTCTCGGTGACGGCGGCGGCCTCGGCCATCGCCAGACCGCGCTTGCGTACGAGGGTCAGCGCGGTGGTGTCGTCGAGGACACCGGCGAAGGCGGCGGCGGTGAACTCACCGACGGAGTGACCCGCGACGGCGCCGGGCGTGATGTCACCCAGTGCCGCGGCGGACAGGATCCCGGCCGCGACCAGCAGCGGCTGGGCCACGGCGGTGTCACGGATCTCGTCCGCGTCGGCCTGGGTGCCGTAGTGGGCGAGGTCCAGGCCGATGGCGTCGGACCACGCGGCGACGCGGTCCGCGGCACCGGGGAGTTCGAGCCAGGGGGTCAGGAAGCCGGGCGTCTGGGCGCCCTGGCCGGGAGCGACGAGTACGAGCACTCTCACACTCTCTCTTGAGGGCGGCCCAAGCCGCCCGTGGGGACAGGGACGAAGAACACGAGGGGGTTTTGTGGGCCCCCGACAAAAGCCTAGAGCTGGAGATCCCCGTCGGCCAGACGCCCCAGGATGAGCGCGATCCGCAGCGTGAACGCGGAGCGTACATCCGAAGGCGACCAGCCGGTGACGTCAGTCACACGTCGAAGCCGGTAGCGCACGGTGTTGGGATGGACGAAGAGCATCCGGGCGGCGCCCTCAAGACTGGACGCCTGTTCGAGATAGACCGAGAGCGTCTCCAGGAGCGCGGATCCGGCCTCCTCCAGCGGTCTGTAGATCTCCTCCACCAACTGCTCGCGAGCGCTGGGATCCCCCGCGATGGCACGCTCCGGAAGCAGATCGTCCGCCAGTACCGGGCGCGGGGCGTCCTGCCAGGCGGAACACGCCTTGAGCCCCGCCGCGGCGGCCTGCGCGGACCGCGTGGCGGCCAGCAGATCCGGTACGACGGGCCCCGCGACCACCGGTCCGGCCGCATAAGGCCCGATCAGCGACTTGGCGACGGCGATGGGATTGTCGCTGCCACCGGCGATGACCACGAGCCGGTCCCCGAGCACCCCGGTGAGCACCTGGAGCTTGGCGTGCCGGGCGGCCCGGCGGATCGCCTCGACGGTCAGCTCGGAGTCCCCGTCGGGAGCGGTCCCGAGCACGACGCACACATGCTCCGGCGAGTTCCAGCCGAGCGCGGCGGCCCTGCTGACCGCCCCCTCGTCGGCCTCCCCGCTGAGCACGGCGTTGACGACCAGGGACTCCAGCCGGGCGTCCCAGGCACCGCGTGCCTCGGCTGCCTGGGCGTAGACCTGGGCGGTCGCGAAGGCGATCTCACGGGCGTAGACGAGCAGGGCCTCACGCAGGATGGACTCGTCACCAGGAGCGGCCACCTCGTCGATGGCGGACTCCATGACCTCGATGGTGGTCCGCACCATCTCCACGGTCTGCCGCAGGGTGATGGCCCGGGTCAGCTCGCGCGGAGCCGTGCCGAACACATCGGTGGAGATCGCCTGCGGGGCGTCGGGATGCCGGAACCACTCGGTGAACGCGGCGATACCGGCCTGCGCGACCAGCCCGATCCAGGAACGGTTCTCCGGGGGCATGGCCCGGTACCACGACAGTGTCTCGTCCATCCGCGCGATCGCCTGAGCGGCGAGCGACCCGGACGACTTCTCCAGCCGCTTCAGGGTCGCCGAGTGCGGATGACTCTCACGTACGACGGCTTCGTTGGTGCTGGCTTCGGGTTCGGGCACGGGACAAGACTGCCTTATCCGGACGTGAGTGCGCGCCGCCGGGTACCGGCTGAGGGCTACCGTGGGGTCCGTGATGGACGTACGGCGCGCCGCTGGGCGCTACCCAGGGGGCGATCCGGCGGCCGGGATCGAGTCGTGGCACGCCTTTTCCTTCGGCCCGCACTACGACCCCGACAACCTCCGCTTCGGCGCGGTGATCGCCTGCAACGAGGAGCGCCTCGCCCCCGGCGCCGGCTTCGACGAGCATCCGCACAGCCACACCGAGATCGTCACGTGGGTCGTCGAGGGCGAGCTCACCCACCGCGACTCCGCCGGACACGAGACGACGGTCCGCCCCGGGGACGTACAGCGCCTCAGCTCGGCGGCGGGCGTCCGGCACATCGAGCGCAACGACACCGGCACGCCCCTGACCTTCGTACAGATGTGGCTGGCCCCGCTGACCCCGGGCGGCGACCCGTCGTACGAGATCGTCCGGGGCATCGCCGACTCGACCCCGTACGCCGTCCCGGAGGCGGCCGCGCTGCTGCATGTACGGCGGCTCACGGCGGGGGAGCGGACGGCGGTGCCGGACGGGCGGTATGTGTACGTCCATGTCGTGCGGGGTGAAGTGCTGCTGGGCGGCGTGGAGTTCGGGCCCGGTGACGCGGCCCGTATCACCGACGCCAAGGGCGTGGACGCGGTCGCGGTGACGCCGGCCGAGCTGCTGCTGTGGGAGATGGGTTAGAGCTCGCGGAGCACGGCGTCGGTGAAGGGCGGCCACGCCTCGACCGCCCACGGTCCGAAGGCGCGGTCCGTCAGTGCCACGCAGGCCGCGCCCGCGTCGGGGTCGATCCACAGGAACGTACCGGACTGGCCGAAGTGCCCGAAGGTGCGCGGGGAGGAGGAACTACCCGTCCAGTGCGGGGACTTGGAGTCGCGGATCTCGAAGCCGAGGCCCCAGTCGTTGGGGTTCTGGTGGCCGTAGCCCGGCAGGACGCCCTTGGTGCCCGGGTACTGGACCGTCATCGCCTCCGCGACGGTACGGGGGTCGAGGAGCCGCGGCGTCTGGACCTCGGCGGCGAACCGCACCAGGTCCTCGACGGTCGACACACCGTCCTTGGCGGGGGAGCCCTCCAGCGAGGTCGCCGTCATCCCCAGCGGTTCGAGCACCGCCTGCCGCAGATACTCGGCGAACGGGATGTCCGTGGCCTTCGCGATGTGGTCGCCCAGCTGCTCGAACCCGGCGTTGGAGTACAGCCGCCGCTCCCCGGGCGGGGCCGTCACCCGGTGCTCGTCGAAGGCGAGCCCCGAGGTGTGCGCGAGCAGATGCCGTACGGTCGCCCCCGCGGGACCGGCGGGGTCGTCGAACTCGATTGCCCCCTCCTCGTACGCGACCAGCGCCGCGTACGCCGCGAGCGGCTTGGTGACCGAGGCCAGCGGGAAGCGGTGGCCCACCGGACCGTGCGTACCCAGCAGCGTCCCGTCCGCCCGTACGACGGCCGCGGCGGCGGTCGGGACCGGCCAGTTCTCGATCAGGGCGAGGCTAGTGAGCGACATGCCGTCGAGACTATGCCGCTCACAGCCGCAGCCGCATCGAGGGGTCCGGCTTGCGCACGAAGCCGAGCGAGGCGTACAGCGGCTCGGCCTCGGCGGAGGCGTTCAGATCGACCTGGCCGGCACCCCGCTCCCGGAACCACTCCAGCAACTCGGTCACGCACGCGCGCGCGTACCCGCGACGCCGGGCGCCGGGGTCGGTGGCGACGCTGAAGACGTGCCCGACCCGCCCGCGCGGATTGTCGGCCCGCCCGATCCGGTACTCCACCGTCCCGACCGCGATCGCCGCCAGCGCCCCCGGCCGCTCGGGATGATCCACGGCGAACACCGCGAACTCCCCGTCCGGATCCGCCAGCCGCCCCTCCAGAACGGGCAGCGACCCGGCGTGCCAGTCGGTGGAAGGATCGGCCCCGGCCATCGAGTCGATCATCACCTGCCGGAGCCGCAGCACTTCCCGGGCATCCTCGGGCACAGCACGTCGTACGAGACTCATGTCCCGCACGCTAGCCAGCGCGCCCCGTTGACGTCGTGCGAATTCTTACCGTTTCCGCTTGCTTGGAGTGCACTCCAAGGTCATAGCGTTGAGGCCATGACGGTGATGGAGACCACGACCACCACGGGTACCAGGACCGACAGCTGCAGCGGCCCACCGCAACCGCGGCGGCGCCCCGCGGGCGAGGACAGCTACACGATCAGCGAGGTCGTCGCCTTTACCGGCCTGTCGGCGCACACACTGCGCTGGTACGAGCGCATCGGCCTGATGCCGCACATCGACCGCTCGCACACCGGCCAGCGCCGCTACAGCAACGCCGACCTGGACTGGCTCGACTTCGTCGGCAAGCTGCGGCTCACGGGGATGTCCGTCGCCGACATGGTCCGCTTCGCGGAACTGGTCCGCGAGGGCGACCACACCTACGGCCAGCGCTCCCAGCTGCTGGAGGCGACCCGCCGGGACGTGCTGTCCCGGATCGCGGAGCTCCAGGACACGCTCGCCGTACTCGACCTGAAGATCAACTTCTACAGCGGGGCGCAGCACGCCCGCGAAACGGAGAAAGCCGGATGACCGACAGCAGGATCCCGACCGCGACACTGGGCACCGGCGGCCCCGAGGTGGGGGTGCAGGGCCTGGGCTGCATGGGCATGAGTTTCGCGTACGGCCCCACGGACTCGACCGAGTCCCGGGCCACCCTGGAGCGGGCCCTGGAACTCGGCGTCACCCTCTACGACACGGCCGACGCGTACGGGGCCGGGGAGAACGAGAAGTTCCTCTCCCCCTTCTTCAAGGCCCACCGCGACGAGGTCGTCATCGCGACGAAGTTCGCCCTGTCGATCCCCCCGGACGACCTGACCCGCCGCGTCATCCGCAACGACGCCCCGTACATCCGCCAGGCCGTCGAGGCGAGCCTCAAGCGGCTCGACGTCGACGTCATCGACCTCTACTACATGCACCGCCGCGATGTGAACGTCCCCATCGAGGACACCGTCGCCGTCATGGGTGACCTGGTCCGCGAGGGCAAGGTCAAGCACCTCGGCCTGAGCGAGGTCACGGGCACGGAGCTCCGTACGGCCCAGGCGGTGCACCCCATCGCCGCCGTCCAGTCGGAGTGGTCGCTGTTCAGCCGCGACATCGAGTCGGGCGTGGTCCCGGCCGCGCGCGACCTGGGCGTCGCCCTGGTCCCCTACTCCCCGCTGGGCCGAGGCTTCCTGACGGGCGCCTTCGCCAACGCCGACACGGACCTGACGGCCGACGACTTCCGCCGCCATCAGCCCCGCTTCACCGGCGAGAACGCGGCGGCGAACGTGGCCCTGCTGGAGCCCATCCGCGCGATCGCCGAGGCGCACGGGGTCTCCCTTGGCCAGGTCGCCCTGGCCTGGGTCCAGCACCAGGCCCAGGTCCACAACCTGACGGTCGTCCCGATCCCGGGCACGCGGAAGGTCAGCCGCGTGGAGGAGAACACGGCGGCGACGGCCATCGAGCTGACGGACGAGGAACTGGCACTGCTGGAGCCGATCGCGGGCAAGGTGGCGGGGGAACGGTACGCCGATATGGCCTTCACTTCCGCCGGACGTGAGTGAAACCCCCTAGGGGCGCGGGGCTGTATCAATGTGCGGCTCCGCCGCGTGGCGCGACCAGCCACAACGGCGCCGCACCCGACAACGCACCTCACAACTCAGCCAACAGCTCCGCTTTCTTCACCGAGAACTCCTCGTCGGTGACCAGTCCCGCCTGGTGCAACTCACCGAGATGACGAATGCGCTCAGCGATGTCGGCCGGATCGCGCCTCGCCGCCCCGGCCGACACCGCGGCGACCGGCCCGTGACTGCGCACCGCGGCCAGCACAGCCGCCGCGAACGGCAATGACTCGTGCACCGGCCCGTATCCCAGCCCGAACACCACGGCCGCCGGATCCTGATCGGCCTGCGCGGGCTGCTCGACGCCACCGTCGCGCCGTATGAGCCGCAGATGCCCCTCGAAGACCTCCGGCGACCGCCACTCCACCCCACTGAGGTCGGCCACCGGGAAACTCTGGTCCCCCGCCTTCCACTTCGCCGACGAGGCCCCCGTCCAGAACCACCGGAACCGCACGGTCTTCCCGTCGAACGCCGCCTTCCCGTCGTACGCCTTGAAGGACAACGGCACTTCGGGCGCCGGCACCAGGAACCGCTCGGCGGGTTCACCGTCATCGGAGGAGACCCGTTCCAGCTGTGCGCGCAGCTCGTCCGCGTAGTACTCGGCGAGCACCTCCCGCTCGGCGGGCAGCACGAGCCGGTACGGATCGCACCCGTCCTTCAACTGCCCCGCGGCCGCCTCCATCAGCGGATCCGCGCCGGGCCGGGGCTCGGCACGCAGGACGACCGTGCCGCGCTTGCCGGGGGTCAGCGTCACCCCGGCCAACGCCGTCAGAGGAATCCTTCGCTCTCCCAGGGACTGGAAGAGCTTGGGTGTTCGAATCCCCCGTTCGTAACGGATGCGCACGGAGTCGGACTCGAACTCCCAGGCGGCATGAAATCCGGCCAGTACGTCACCCATGCGGCTCATCGTATGCGGCACGAGCTCCTCCGTCGCCTCCCCGCGCAGACCGCGATTCTTGCGGCGCTACGCGCGTCAGCCCGCCACGGCACCGGACAAACCGGCCCGGCAGGCCTTGTCGTCATCCGCACAGTGCACCGAGCGATACGCGCCGACGCCGATCTCGGCGAAGTTCAGCAGGCTCTCGGTACCCGGCTCGAAATAGCCACTGTGCCCTTCCGCGTCCGACGCCGACAGCACCCGTGCCCCGAACGCGGAGGACACCGGGTCGGCTCCATGGCCCAGACCGCCGAGTTCGAGATACGGCACGTCCTGGATCCAGTCGTCCGCGTCCCGCATCGCCCACACCTGCGCCGAGGTGTCGAGCTGGGACGCCTTGGTGACCCGCATCCCCGGACTGCCCGCCACCGCTATGTCGGCCACCCGGCCGGGCAGTTCACGCGCGGCGACCCCGCACACCACCGAGCCGTAGCTGTGGCAGAACAGGGAGACGGGGGAGGCGCCGGGCAGTGCGCGCACCAGCGCGTTCAGCCGGACGGCACCCTCCGCCGCGCGCACCCCGGTCGCCGAGTCGAGGCCGATACCGCCGGGCGCGGTGTAGTCGGCCCAGGCGATGACGGCCGTGCGCGTGGCGGGGCTCGCCGCCTTCTCCGCGGCGTACAGCGCCTTGGCCATGCCGACCGGGGCCGAGTACTTGCGGTAGGTGCGCTGGAAGGTGAGCAGATCGGTGTCGACGCCGGGGACGACGACCGAGATCCGCTCCGCCTTGTTCAGGTTGCCGAAGACCTCGGCGACCCGCCCGGAGCCGGCCGGGTCGAACGCGAGGATCTTGCGCTTGTCGCTCATCAGCGCCTCGTAGCGGTGCATACGGCGGCCCGCCTCGCGCTGTCCGTCGGCCGAGAGCCGGGTGTCGTGCATGCGTTTCAGCTCGACCTTGCGGGCCTGGCCGAGCGCGATCCGGTTGGCGCGGTAGCGGAGTTCGACGGGGGCGCCGTTCATGTTGCCGACCGCGAGCGGGTAGCGGTGCGCGAGGCCGGCGCGCTGCTGAGCGGTCAGCGAGGCGAAGAACCGGGTGAGCGCGGTGGGGGCCGCGTCCGGGTCCGGCAGCTTGTGTCCGGCTATGCGGCCGTGCTCCCAGGCGCTGAGCGAGGTCTGGAGCGGGGTGGTGCTCCGGTGGTTGCGCAGGGCGGTCCAGCCGGTGGTCGCCAGCATGACGAACACCACGGCCAGCGCGAGCAGTGCGCGCCAGACGTTCAGTTGGGGAGAGGTGTCGAAGGAAGTCACTGAAAGGACACACTAGGAGAACGAGAGGGTCTCGCGTTAACCGAGTGACGGAGGTCACGTTTCGGCGCGCGTGACGATGACCTCAGTTTGTTCTCCAGTCACCCGTGAGCGCCGGGCCCACCTGTTCGAGATACGAAACCGTGAGCGTCCGCATCGCGTCCAGACTGAAGTCCGCGGCGGTGTTCCACTGCCGTTCCGTCACCCGCATCACCCCGCTGAAGACGGCCACCACGAGCCGGGGCCGCGGGTCGGTGTCCGCGTCGAGCCCCTCGCGCTCGGCGATCACCCGCGTCAGCGTCTCCTCGATCTCCATGGACCGCCGCAGATGGGCGGCGAGCAGCACCGGGGTCGACTCGATCACCCGGTACATCTGGAGATACAGCTCGATCGGCACGACGGACTCGATCACGTCGTTCAGCGAGTCCCAGCCCTCCAGAACCGCCTGCCGCAGCGCCTCCAGCGGGGCCTCGTGCGGCGGCCGGGCCCGTACCGCCTCCATGAAGTGCGCCACGGTCAGGGCCTCGACGGCGAGGGCGGCCTCCTCCTTGTTCGCGAAGTAGCGGAAGAAGGTGCGCTGGGAGACCTCGACGGCGTCGGCGATGTCGTCGACGGTCGTCCCCTCGTAGCCGCGGGTGGTGAACAGCTCGAGGGCGGCTCGAAGGAGCGCCTCCCGGGTGCGCTGCTTCTTGCGTTCGCGCAGGTTTTCCATGCTGTGTCAGTTACCGACTTGTGAATTGCTTTGTCAATTGTCAGTGGCTGTCACTAGCCTCGAAGCATGACTAGTCAGACCACGCTCGACAAGACGGGGCCGGGGGACGACGCGACGTCCGCCCCGTCCGTGTCACCGGCCTCGGGGCTGCGCGGCCACCCTTGGTTCACCCTCATCACCGTCGCCGTCGGCGTCATGATGGTGGCCCTCGACGGCACCATCGTGGCGATCGCCAACCCGGCCATCCAGAAGGACCTCGGCGCCACCTTCGCCCAGGTCCAGTGGATCACCAACGGCTACTTCCTCGCCCTCGCGGTCTCCCTGATCACCGCGGGCAAGCTCGGTGACCGCTTCGGCCACCGGCAGACCTTCCTGATAGGCGTGGTCGGCTTCGCCGCCGCCTCCGGTGCGATCGGGCTGTCCGACAGCATCGCGTTCGTCGTCACCTTCCGGGTCTTCCAGGGCCTGTTCGGCGCGCTGCTGATGCCGGCCGCGCTCGGTCTGCTGCGGGCGACCTTCCCGGCCGAGAAGCTGAACATGGCCATCGGTATCTGGGGCATGGTCATCGGCGCCTCCACGGCGGGCGGCCCGATCCTCGGCGGTGTGCTCGTGGAGCACGTCAACTGGCAGTCGGTGTTCTTCATCAACGTGCCGGTCGGCATCCTCGCCCTGGTCCTGGGCGTGCTGATCCTCCTGGACCACCGCGCGGAGAACGCCCCGCGCTCCTTCGACCTGCTGGGCATCGCGCTGCTGTCGGGTGCGATGTTCTGCCTGGTCTGGGCCCTGATCAAGGCTCCGGAGTGGGGCTGGGGCGCCGGTCAGACGTGGACCTTCATCGCCGCGTCGGTGCTGGGCTTCGGGCTCTTCGCCTTCTGGGAGACGAAGGTCAAGGAGCCGCTGATCCCGCTGGGCCTGTTCCGCTCGGTCCCGCTCTCCGCGGGCGTGGTCCTGATGGTCCTGATGGCCATCGCCTTCATGGGCGGCCTGTTCTTCGTGACGTTCTACCTCCAGAACGTGCACGGCATGAGCCCGATCGACGCGGGCCTCCACCTGCTTCCCCTCACCGGCATGATGATCGTCGGCTCCCCGCTCGCGGGCGTGGCGATCACCAAGCTGGGCCCGCGCATCCCGCTGGCCGGCGGTATGGCGGCCACCGCGATCGCCATGTACGGCATGTCCACGCTGGAGAGGGACACGGGCAGCGCCGTGATGTCCCTGTGGTTCGCGCTGCTGGGCCTCGGTCTGGCGCCCGTCATGGTCGGCGCGACCGAGGTCATCGTCGGCAACGCGCCGCTGGAGCTCTCCGGAGTCGCCGGTGGCCTTCAGCAGGCGGCGATGCAGATCGGCGGCAGCCTCGGCACCGCCGTCCTGGGTGCCGTGATGGCGTCCAAGGTCGACAGCGACCTCGCCGGCAACTGGAAGGACGCGGGCCTTCCGCCGCTCACCGCGGCGCAGCAGGCCCAGGCCTCCGAGGCCGTCCAGGTCGGCGTCCCGCCGATCGGCAAGGGCACGCCGGCGGAGGTCGCCGCGAAGATCACGGATGTCGCGCACGACACCTTCATCTCCGGCATGAGCCTGGCGTCCCTGGTCGCCGCGGGCGTGGCGGCGGTGGCGGTCCTGGTCGCGCTGCTCACCAAGCGCGGGGCGAACGCGGAGTCGGGCGCGGGCGTGGGCCACATCTGACGCGCGGTCAGGGCGAAGTCCCCTATCAGGGTGAAGAGGCTAAAGATTCCTCGCCCCCGGTACGCGCCGCAGGTCACAGTTAGTCAAGCCCTCCGCACGGCACGGAATATGCCGGACGAGGGTGACCGGCGCTGCGGCGCGCTGCCGGAGGGGGGCGGCGCGCCGCAAGGCCGAAGGATTGAACCCCGAACCAGGGGTACCCGCCCACCAGAGCCCAATCTGCCTAAGGGTTCAGGGAGTTGTTGACGATGGCGGGCTTCGGACACCGCACGCGCAGGTACCCCCGCTCACGTGGCCGGACGTGGTCACGGACCGGGCCGGATCGCGCGACCCTGGGAATCATCGGCGTCATCTGCGCGATCGCGGGCTTCTTCGTGCTGGGGATTCTCCTCGGCCCCCTTGCGATCGTCGCGGGCTGGCTGGCCATGGGCCGCCGGTGGGCGGGTGGCCGCCCGGTGACGGCCCTGGTGGCCGTGGTCCTGGGTGCCATCGACACCATCGCCGCGTTGATGTGGCTGATGTGAGGGGCGGGACCCCCGGTTGATGGGCCGGGGGTCCACCTCAAGGGCCGACCGACTGTTGTTCCTGAAGGGCGGCCACCTGCGCCCGTAGCGCCCGTACCTCCTCCGTGAGGGCCACGATCGCCTCGGTCTGCCGGCGTTCCTCCACGTCGTCCTTCTCGAAACGGGCGATGAACCAGGCGGCGATGTTCGCGGTCACGACGCCGAGGAGCGCGATGCCCGAGAGCATGAGCCCGACGGCGATCATGCGGCCCAGGCCGGTGGTCGGGGCGTGGTCGCCGTAGCCCACGGTCGTCATCGTGGTGAACGACCACCACACCGCGTCACCCAGCGTGCGGATGTTCCCGTCGGGGGAGTCCCGTTCCACGGACAGGACCGCGAGGGAGCCGAACATCAGCAACCCGACCACCGCGCCCGCGACATACGTCGTCAGCCGGATCTGCGAGGCCATCCGCGCCCTGCGCTGCACCAACAGCAGCGTGGCGACCAGCCGCAGCAGCCGCAGCGGCTGGAGGAGGGGCAGTACCACCGCCCCCAGGTCGAGCCAGTGTCGTCGTACGAACTCCCGACGATCCCGCGAGACCGACAGCCGTACGACGTAGTCGACGGCGAACGCCCCCCACACCACCCACTCGACACCCGTGCACAGGGCCGTCAGTTCATGGCCGGCCGAGTCGTCCACGATCGGCACGGCATAGGCGACGGCGAACAGCACCGCGAGCCCCATCAGTGGCCGCTGGGTCAGGTGTTCCCAACGGTCCTGCGCCGATTGTTCCTTCATGACCGCATCGTAAAGAAGCAGTAAGGGCGGTGGGACCGAGAGGCCCCACCGCCCTTCACACACCTACAGCGCTACAGCCTCACGCGTCTCCGCCCGCCGCACCCGGATCCGCCGCCGCGACGTCCAGGAGCTGGTAGCGGTCGATCGCCTGCTTCAGCACCGACCGGTCCACCTTCCCCTCCTTCGCCAGCTCCGTCAGCACGCCCACCACGATCGACTGCGCGTCGATGTGGAAGAAGCGGCGAGCCGCGCCACGCGTGTCCGCGAACCCGAATCCGTCGGCGCCCAGCGACTGGTACGTCCCCGGCACCCACCGCGCGATCTGGTCCGGCACCGCCCGCATCCAGTCGGACACCGCGACGAACGGCCCCTGCGCACCGGACAGCTTCCGCGTCACGTACGGCACCCGCTGCTCCTCCTCGGGGTGCAGCAGGTTGTGCCGCTCGACGTCGACCGCCTCGCGCCGCAGCTCGTTCCAGGAGGTCGCCGACCAGACGTCCGCCTTGACGTTCCACTCCTCGGCGAGGATCTTCTGCGCCTCGACCGCCCACGGCACCGCGACACCGGACGCGATGATCTGCGCCGGGATCGAGCCCGAAGTGCCCTCGCTGTAGCGGTGGATGCCCTTGAGGATGCCCTCGACGTCCACGTTCTCCGGCTCGGCCGGGTGCTGGATCGGCTCGTTGTAGACGGTGAGGTAGTAGAAGACGTCCTCGGCCTCGGGCCCGTACATCCGGCGCAGACCGTCCTGCACGATGTGCGCGATCTCGAACCCGTACGCCGGGTCGTACGCCACACAGCCGGGGTTGGTGGAAGCCAGCAGCTGCGAGTGGCCGTCCGCGTGCTGCAACCCCTCACCGGTCAGCGTCGTACGCCCCGCGGTCGCACCCAGTACGAAACCGCGCGCCAACTGGTCCGACATCTGCCAGAACTGGTCACCGGTGCGCTGGAACCCGAACATCGAGTAGAAGACGTACACCGGGATCAACGGCTCGCCGTGCGTGGCGTACGCCGATCCCGCCGCGATCAGCGAGGCCGTGCAGCCCGCCTCCGAGATGCCGTCGTGCAGCATCTGGCCGGTCGGCGACTCCTTGTACGCGAGCAGCAGATCGCGGTCGACCGCCTCGTACTGCTGACCGAGCGGGTTGTAGATCTTCGCGCTCGGGAAGAACGAGTCCATGCCGAACGTCCGGTACTCGTCCGGCGCGATCAGCACGAACCGCTTGCCGAGCTCCTTGTCCCGCATGAGGTCCTTGAGGAGCCGGACAAAGGCCATGGTCGTCGCGATCGACTGCTGGCCCGAGCCCTTCTTCACGGTCGCGTACGTCTTGTCGTCCGGCAGCGCGAGCGGCTTGGCACGGACCACGCGCGTGGGGACGTAACCGCCGAGCGAGTTGCGGCGGTCGTGCATGTACTGGATCTCTTCCGAGTTCCGGCCCGGGTGGTAGTACGGCGGCGCGCCGGACTCCAGCTCCTGGTCGGTGATCGGGATGTGCAGCCGGTCGCGGAAGCCCTTGAGGTCGTCGACCGTCAGCTTCTTCATCTGGTGCGTGGCGTTGCGGCCCTCGAAGTTCGGGCCCAGCGTCCAGCCCTTGACCGTCTTGGCGAGGATCACCGTCGGCTGGCCCTTGTGCGCCTTGGCCGCCGCGAACGCCGCGAAGATCTTCTTGTGGTCGTGACCGCCACGGCCCAGGTGCAGGATCTGGTCGTCGGTCATGTTCTCGACCATCGCGCGCAGCCGGTGGTCGTCCCCGAAGAAGTGCTCGCGGATGTAGGCCCCGGACTCGGTGGCGTACGTCTGGTACTGGCCGTCCGGCGTGGTGTTCATCCGGTTGACGAGCACACCGTCGCGGTCCTGCGCGAGCAGCGGGTCCCAGGAGCGGTCCCAGACCAGCTTCACGACGTTCCAGCCGGCGCCCCGGAAGACCGACTCCAGCTCCTGGATGACCTTGCCGTTGCCGCGCACCGGCCCGTCGAGGCGCTGGAGGTTGCAGTTGACGACGAAGGTCAGGTTGTCGAGGCCCTCGCGCGCGGCGATGGTCAGCTGGCCGAGCGACTCCGGCTCGTCCATCTCGCCGTCGCCGAGGAACGCCCACACATGCGACTTCGAGGTGTCGGCGATCCCGCGCGCGTGCATGTAGCGGTTCATCCGCGCCTGGTAGATCGCGCCGATCGGACCGAGGCCCATCGACACGGTCGGGAACTCCCAGAAGTCCGGCATGAGCCGCGGGTGCGGATACGAGGACAGCCCGTACGGCGCCTTCGACTTCTCCTGGCGGAACGCGTCGAGGTTCTGCTCGCTGAGCCGGTCCAGGAGGAACGCGCGCGCGTAGATGCCCGGGGAGGCGTGGCCCTGGAAGAAGACCTGGTCGCCGCCGTCGCCCTCGTCCTTGCCGCGGAAGAAGTGGTTGAAGCCCACGTCGTAGAGCGAGGCCGAGGAGGCGAAGGTGGCGATGTGGCCGCCGACCCCGATGCCGGGCCGCTGGGCGCGGGAGACCATCACCGCGGCGTTCCAGCGGGTCGCGTTGAGGACCTTGCGCTCGATCTCCTCGTTGCCCGGGAAGAACGGCTCGTCCTTGGTGGCGATCGTGTTGACGTAGTCCGTGCTGCGCATCTCGGGCACGGCGACGCGCTTCTCGCGGGCCCGCTCGATCAGCCGCAGCATCAGATAGCGGGCCCGCTCCCGGCCGCGCTCGTCGACGGCGGCGTCAAGGGAGTCGAGCCACTCCTGGGTCTCCTCGGGATCGAAGTCAGGAACCTGACTCGGAAGGCCGCCAATGATGATCGGATTGCGATCGGATCCGGAAGCCACGCTGTTCCTTCGCTGTCAGAGGGCTGTTCTCGGTGGGGTTTCGATGGGTATCGCGGGATGCCTGCACCGTTCCCCATCGTGTACCTCGGGGAGGCAAACGTCATCTCTACCCGTTGGTAACCCATGCTGTTCCTGGGCTTATCGAGCCTCCCTCCGGTTCCCAAAGCCGCAAAGGGGGCAGAAAGGTGTGGTGTAGGTCACTTGTGGCAGGAATCGCGTGCCTGGAGTTGCGGTGACACGGCCAGGAACGTCACCGTTTCGGCGGTCTGAACGGCCGGGTACTTGCGCGATCCGTCCCGCCCGTGTGGACTACGGCCAATGCTTCGCGCACGCGCGTGGCTGAGTTATTCCCCAAGACATGATCAGGAGGCAACCCGTGAGCGCGACCGCGGACCACGCGGAGGAGCGGACGAACCCTGCCGCAAGGCTGGGGTTCCAGCCCGAGCAGGTGGTCCAGGAGATCGGCTACGACGACGACGTCGACCAGGAGCTCCGCGAGTCCATCGAAGAAGTCATCGGCAGTGAGCTGATGGACGAGGAATACGACGACGTCGCGGACGCAGTGGTGCTGTGGTTCCGCGACGACGACGGCGACCTCACCGACGTACTGGTGGACGCCACCACGTACATCGAGGAGGGCGGCTCGATCCTGCTGCTGACGCCGAAGACCGGACGCGACGGCTACGTCGAGCCCAGCGACATCTCCGAAGCCGCGACGACGGCGGGGCTCTCGGCCTCCAAGAGCGTCAGCGTCGGCAAGGACTGGAGCGGCAGCCGGCTGGTGACGCCGAAGGCAGCCAAGTCCAAGCGGTGACCCTCCGCTGAGCACTACCGGACGGGCTGAGTTCCGCTCAGCCCGTCCGTCGGTCTGTCGTGATCACTGCGTAGGGTGTTCTCACCCGAACAGTCCACCCGAGAGGGATTCACGACGATGGCGATCCAGGTCGGCGAAAAGGCCCCCGACTTCGAGCTCAAGGACAACCACGGCGCGACCGTCAAGCTGTCCGACTTCCGCGGCAGCAAGAATGTCGTCCTGCTCTTCTACCCCTTCGCCTTCACCGGGGTGTGCACCGGCGAGCTCTGCGAGCTGCGCGACAACCTCCCCCAGTTCTCCGACCGCGACACCCAGCTGCTCGCCGTCTCCAACGACTCCATCCACACCCTGCGCGTCTTCGCCGAGCAGGAGGGCCTGGAGTACCCGCTGCTCAGCGACTTCTGGCCGCACGGCGAGGTCTCCCGCGCGTACGGCGTCTTCGCCGAGGACAAGGGCTGCGCGGTGCGCGGCACCTTCGTCATCGACAAGGAGGGCGTGGTGCGCTGGACCGTCGTCAACGCGCTGCCCGACGCCCGTGACCTGAACGAGTACGTGAAGGCCCTCGACGCCATCTGAGTCGGGGACACCCTGTGATTGTTGGGTTCCAAGCCCTGCGTAGGGCGGGAACCCGTCACTAGGATCGACTCGTTGATCCGGTATCAAACGCATGGCGGGGCTCCCCGCCCCTGGACACCAATGGAGGACTCGTGGGAGTCAGCCTCAGCAAGGGCGGCAACGTATCGCTGACCAAGGAGGCCCCGGGCCTGACCGCGGTCATCATCGGTCTGGGCTGGGACGTCCGCACCACGACCGGCACCGACTTCGACCTGGACGCCAGCGCCCTGCTGCTGGACGCCTCGGGCAAGGTCAGCAGCGACGCGAACTTCGTCTTCTTCAACAACCTCAAGAGCCCCGACGGCTCGGTCGAGCACACCGGTGACAACATCACCGGTGAGGGCGAGGGCGACGACGAGCAGATCAAGGTCAACCTCGCGGCCGTCCCGGCCGACATCGAGAAGATCGTGTTCCCGGTCTCGATCTACGACGCCGAGAACCGCCAGCAGTCCTTCGGCCAGGTCCGCAACGCGTTCATCCGCGTCGTGAACCAGGCCGGCGAGGCGGAGATCGCCCGCTACGACCTCTCCGAGGACGCGTCCACCGAGACCGCGATGGTCTTCGGCGAGCTGTACCGGCACGGCGCGGAGTGGAAGTTCCGCGCCATCGGCCAGGGCTACGCCTCGGGCCTGCGCGGCATCGCGCAGGACTTCGGCGTCAACGTCTGAGCCGTCCGTCAGGCATGAGCCGGGCATGACCCAGGCGTGAGCCACCCCGTCCGGCGCCGCACGGTTTACGTGTGGCGCCGGACGCGCAGGACCACCGACAGGAACAGCAGCACTACGGGGAGGGACCAGCACATGGGCGTCACGCTCGCCAAGGGAGGCAATGTCTCCCTGTCCAAGGCCGCGCCGAACCTCACACAGGTGATGATCGGGCTGGGCTGGGACGCACGCTCCACCACCGGAGCCGACTTCGACCTCGACGCCAGCGCGCTGCTCTGCGGCGCCGGCAACCGGGTCCTGGGCGACGAGTGGTTCATCTTCTACAACCAGCTCAAGAGCCCCGACGGCTCGGTGGAGCACACCGGCGACAACCTCACCGGTGAGGGTGACGGCGACGACGAGTCGATCCTGATCAACCTCCCCCAGGTGCCGGCCCACTGCGAGAAGATCGTCTTCCCCGTCTCGATCCATGACGCGGACAACCGGGGCCAGACCTTCGGGCAGGTCAGCAATGCCTTCATCCGCGTGGTGAACCAGGCCGACGGCCAGGAACTCGCCCGCTACGACCTCTCGGAGGACGCCTCCACCGAAACCGCGATGATCTTCGGCGAGGTCTACCGCTACGCGGGCGAATGGAAGTTCCGCGCGGTGGGCCAGGGGTACGCGTCGGGGCTGCGGGGCATCGCCCTGGACTTCGGGGTCAATGTCTCGTAACGCCTTATGAGCAAAACCCGGTCCCCGCCGGGCGCCGACGGGGGCCGGACTAGACTTCGGCTTCAAAGTCTTCGTAAAGCCGAGTACGGCGCGGGGGAGCCCCGTACACAAGGATTGGGTAGCCAGTGGTTCTGAAAACCTTCGGCTGGTCGTTCGCGATCACCGCGCTCGGCCTGGTCGCAGCGGTCTTGTACGGGGGGTGGGAGGCCTTCGGCATCGTCGCGATCCTCTCCATCCTGGAGATCTCGCTGTCCTTCGACAACGCGGTGGTCAACGCCGGGATCCTGAAGAAGATGAGTGCCTTCTGGCAGAAGATCTTCCTCACGATCGGCGTGCTCATCGCCGTGTTCGGCATGCGGCTGGTCTTCCCGGTCGTGATCGTCGCCATCAGCGCCAAGATGGGCCCGATCGAGGCGGTCGACCTCGCGCTCAACAACAAGGACCATTACCAGGAGCTCGTCACCGACGCCCACCCGGCGATCGCCGCGTTCGGTGGCATGTTCCTGCTGATGATCTTCCTGGACTTCATCTTCGAGGACCGCGACATCCAGTGGCTGCGCTGGATCGAGCGCCCGCTCGCCAAGCTCGGCAAGGTCGACATGCTGTCGGTCTGCATCGCGCTGGTCGTCCTGCTCATCACCGCCTTCACCTTCGCCACCCACGCCCACCAGCACGGCGGCACACACGTCGACAAGGCACAGACCGTCCTGATCTCCGGTATCGCCGGTCTGATCACCTACATGATCGTCGGCGGTCTCTCCGGCTACTTCGAGGACAAGCTGGAGGAAGAGGAGGAGCGGGAGCACGAGGAGGAGGAAGAGGCCGCGCGCACGGGCAAGAAGAAGCCCGCCGTCGTCCTCGCCGGCCAGGCCGCGTTCTTCATGTTCCTCTACCTCGAGGTCCTCGACGCGTCCTTCTCCTTCGACGGTGTCATCGGCGCCTTCGCCATCACCAACGACATCGTGCTGATGGCCCTCGGCCTCGGTATCGGCGCCATGTACGTCCGGTCGCTGACGGTCTACCTGGTCCGCCAGGGCACCCTCGACGACTACGTCTACCTGGAGCACGGCGCGCACTACGCGATCGGCGCGCTGGCCGTGATCCTCATGGTCACCATCCAGTACGAGATCCACGAGATCATCACCGGCATGGTCGGTGTGATCCTGATCGGCTGGTCCTTCTGGTCCTCGGTGCGCCGCAACAGGGCGCTCGCGGCGGCCGAGGGAAAAGCGGAGGGCTCGGACGAGAAGGCTGAGGTCTCCGTCTAGTACGCGGTTCTCCCGTAGTACTTGGTTCTCGTAGTACTCGGTTCTCCCGTCGGGTGTGACAGCCCTCCGGGTGAGGAACGCTCTGAGCGGGGCGGCGTCGACTCCTCGACGCCGCCCCGCCGGTCTTTGACGTACTGCATCTACACCTGAGTGAACGTGGGGCGGGAACATGGGCTTCTTGGACGGACTCTGGCGCGGACGCGCGGCCGAGTTCGACTCGGGCAACGCGGCGACCAACTCGATCGAGCTGACCAAACGGCACGACCGGGTCTCCCTCAGCAAACAGGGCGCGGAGACGGGCCACCTCCGCATCAACCTGGCCTGGCGGATGCGGACCTCCGACATCGGCGGCTCACAGCGGGAGTCGCTGCTGCGGCACCCCTTCAAGGCGCTCAAGCCGCCCGAGGTCATCGGACACAGCCAGAGCATGGTCAACGTCGACCTCGACCTCGGGTGCCTGTACGAGCTGACCGACGGCTCCAAGGGGGTCGTACAGCCGCTGGGCGGGTTCTTCGGGGACGTGAACTCGGCGCCGTACGTGAAGCTCAGCGGGGACGACCGGTTCGGGTCGGCGTCCGGGGAGACGATCTACGTCAACCTCGACCACCGGGAGTCGATCAAGCGGATCCTGGTGTTCGTCTACATCTACGACCAGACCCCGGCGTTCGACCGCACGCACGCGATCGTGACCCTGTACCCCAGCAACGGGCCGCGCATCGAGATAGGCCTCGACGAACGTCATCCGCAGGCACGGTCCTGCGCCGTCGTGATGATCGAGAACATCAAGGGGGAGATCGTCGTGCGGCGCGAGGTGAAGTTCGTCTACGGCTTCCAGGCCGAGCTGGACCGGTTGTACGGGTGGGGGTTGCAGTGGGGGCGGGGATACAAGACGAAGGCTGACCGCTAGGAGCGGATGAACTGAGGCCCCTGCGGAGGCAGCCGGAAATCCGGGTCCAGGGCCGGGGCCGCCGCCGCCGGCTGCGGGTAGCCGTACGACGGCTGGCTCGTCGGCTGGGGATAGCCGTAGGCCGGCTGGGTCGGCGGCGGGGACTGGGGGTAGCCGTAGGACGGCTGGGACGGTACGGCCGTCGGCTGCTCCGGAGGGAGCGGTACGGACGGCTCGGGCGCCGGGGCCGGCTCCTCCGGCTGGGCCGAGTCGTCGATCAGGATGCCGTAGTCGCCGGCCAGGCCCTCCAGGCCGTTCGAGTAGCCCTCGCCCAGGGCGCGGAACTTCCAGCCCTCGCCGCGGCGGTACAGCTCGCCCAGGATGAGGGCCGTCTCCTTGCCGGTCTGCGGCTTGACGTCGAAGTAGGCCAGCGGCTCGCCGTCGGGGGCCTTGCCGTCGTACAGCGAAATACGCAGCGCCCGTACGCGGTCGAAGGTGACGCCGTCCGCCGAAGCGACCAGGAGAATCTGCCCGACGCCGGGCTCGACACCGGTGAGATCTGTCTGGATCGTGTCGGTGAGGCCGTCGGCGACCCGCTTCTTGCCGATGAGCCTGACCTTCCCGGAGGGGTGCCGGGGCTGGTTGTAGAAGACGAAGTCCTCGTCGGAGCGCACACGACCGTCGGGGCCGAGGAGCAGCGCCGAGGCGTCGACATCCGTGTCCCCCTGCCCGGGCGTCCAGCGCACCACGGCGCGCACCGTGGTGACCTCCAGCGGGACGTTCGACCCCTTCAGCATCGCGTGCGTCATGCGGTCATCCTGCCCTCTCGGTCCTGGTCACGACAATGCGGGGGTACCGGTTCCGTGGTCGGATCCGACCCGGTCGTGCCCACCTGCGTTACCTGAAGTTCATGCCCGATGGGAACCCCTGACATGGGTTTGTACGTACTATTACCGGCCACCTGTGAACCGTTCACAGGAGGCTCAGCCGCCACGGGGGAGTTATATGCGTCATTTCGGGCACATCGCCTCTGAGGTGCGTCAGCGCCTCTTCCACCAGGAGCCGTGCGAGTTCGACGCCGACTCCCCGGCCCGGCTGCTCTCCGCGGCCCTGGGCGCCACGCTGTACAGCCCGGCCACCCGGCCGCGGCTCGCCGACGACGTGCTGAAACAGGTCGGGCGTGGCGTGGTCTCGATGGTGCTGTGCCTGGAGGACTCGATCGGTGACGAGGACGTCGTGGAGGGCGAGGAGAACCTCGTACGACAGTTCACCGACCTCGCCGACCGGGCGGTGACCGAGCTTCCGCTGCTCTTCATCCGGGTCCGCCACCCCGAACAGATCCCCGACCTCGTACAGCGCCTCGGGCCCGCCGTCCGGCTGCTGTCCGGATTCGTGTTCCCGAAGTTCACCGAGGAACGCGGCATCCCCTTCCTGGAGGCCCTCTCCGGCGCCGAGGCGGCGAGCGGCCGCCGGCTGTTCGGCATGCCCGTCCTGGAGACGCCCGAGCTGATGTACCGGGAGTCCCGCGTGGACGCCCTGGAGGGCATCGCCCGCGCCGTCGACAAGTACCGCGACCGCGTCCTCGCGCTGCGTCTCGGCGTCACCGACTTCTGCTCCTCGTACGGGCTGCGCAGAGCGCCCGACATGACCGCCTACGACGTCCAGATCGTCGCCTCCGTGATCGCCGACGTGGTGAACATGCTCGGCCGGGCCGACGGCACCGGCTTCACGGTCACCGGCCCGGTCTGGGAGTACTTCCGCGTCCAGGAGCGCATGTTCAAGCCGCAGCTGCGCCGCAGCCCCTTCCTGGAGGGCCAGGCCGAGGAACTGCGCGAGGCCCTCATCGAGCACTCCATGGACGGACTGCTGCGGGAGATTACGCTTGATCAGGCGAACGGATTGATGGGCAAGACCTGCATCCATCCCTCGCACGTCCTGCCCGTGCACGCCCTGTCTGTGGTCAGTCACGAGGAGTTCAGTGACGCACAGGACATCCTCCGGCCCGAGCGGGGCGGCGGAGGCGTACTGCGGTCGCAGTACACGAACAAGATGAACGAGGTGAAGCCGCACCGGGCCTGGGCCGAGCGCACCATGCTGCGCGCCGAGGTGTTCGGGGTGGCCAACGAGGACATCGGCTTCGTGGAACTGCTCGCCGCCGGAATCCCGGACTGAGTCACAGAGCTGACTGAGCCGGGTCGACACAAGGGACGCATGATCAACGCAGTGAACAACGGGGTACCGGGCGAGGTCTGGTCCGGCACCTGGGTCGCCGAGCGGCTCGGGGTCGAACTCCTGGGCGACGACACCCTGACCGACCTCCTCGGCCTGGCCCTCCGCCGCAACCCCAAGCGAGCCCACCTCCTCGTCTCCAACGTCCTCGGCAAGCACGTCCCTCAGTCACCCTCCGTGGTGTACGGCTACGGCTTCGCACTGGGCCGCCGGGTACGGGACCTGCTGGGCACGGAGGAGGCGGGGCGGGCGGTAGTGCTCGGTTACGCCGAGACCGCGACGGGCCTCGGCCACTCCGTCGCCGACGGCGTGGGCCTGGCCCCCTACCTCCACTCCACCCGCCGCCCGGTACCCGGCGTGGCCCCGGCGGGCGGCTTCGAGGAGTCCCACAGCCACGCCACCTCGCATCTGCTCCTCCCTGAGGACCCGGCCCTGCTGGTGGGCGACGGCCCGCTGGTCCTGGTCGACGACGAGTTCTCGACCGGCAACACGGTCCTGAACACGATCAGGGACCTGCACGAGCGGTACCCGAGGGGCCGGTACGTGGTGGTGGCGCTGGTGGACATGCGCTCAGAGGCGGACGCGGGGCGGCTGGAGGCATTCGCGCGGCAGCTGGGCGCGAGGGTGGACCTGGTGGCAGCGGCGTCAGGGACGGTGAGCCTGCCGGAGGGGGTCCTGGAGAAAGGGCAGGACCTTGTAGCGAGGTTCGAGGTGGCCAACCTAGGGGCGCGGGGAACTGCGCGATCAACCCCCACACCCCCGCACCCGACCCACAAGCGTGTCGACCTGTTCTGGCCCCACGGCCTCCCCGACGGCGGCCGCCACGGCTTCACCCCCCAGCACCGCATACGCCTGGACAACGCACTCCCCGCGATGGCAGCACGTCTTGCCGAGGCACTGCCGCAAGGCGCCCGCCGCATACACATCCTCGGCTTCGAAGAGCTCATGTACGCCCCGCTCAGACTCGCCCGCGAGCTGGAGCAGATCATCGACGCCGAGGTGCGGTACTCCACGACCACCAGGTCGCCTGTCCTGGCTGTGGACGACCCGGGCTATGCGATACGCACCCGCATCGCCTTCCCGGCCCACGACAATCCCGCGGACGGCCCCGGCGAGCGCTACGCCTACAACATCGCCGGCGCCGATTTCGACGCGATCGTCGCCGTCGTCGACTCCGCCGCGGACACCTCCGAACTGCACGCACCAGACGGTCTGTTGGCCCAGCTGGCCGAACATGCCCCGCACATCACACTCGCGGTCGTCCCCTCGTACGTCCCCGAAAGGCCCGCCATGCTGCCCGAGCCCCTCCGCGGCCCCGCCTTCTCCTCGTACGCCCCGGAAGAGGTCGGCTGGCTGCTCCAGGACCTCTCGGACGTGACCCTGGAGGCTCCGACCGAGGAGCGCGAGGAGGCCATCCAGAGCGGCGGCGCGCACTACGCGGAGTCGCTGCCGGTCGAGTACCAGCCGAGCGAGCAGTACCAGCGGCTCTTCCACACCGCGCTGGACGCGTCGGCGGCGCGGCTCGCGCAAGCCGTGGGCGCGGTCACCGAGATCGTCCTCGCCGAACGCTCCCCCCGCCCGGTCCTCGTCTCCCTCGCCCGCGCCGGCACCCCCGTCGGCGTCCTGATGCGCCGCTGGGCGCAGTTCCGCCACGGGCTCGACCTCCCGCACTACGCCGTCTCGATCGTCCGAGGCCGCGGCATCGACGCCAACGCGCTCCGCTGGCTCGCCGCCCACCACGACCCGGCCGACGTCGTGTTCGTCGACGGCTGGACCGGCAAGGGCGCGATCACCCGCGAACTCGCCGACGCCATCAAGGAGTTCGAGGCCTCCGACGGCATCACCGGCTTCGACCCGGAGATCGCCGTACTGGCCGACCCGGGCTCGTGCGTCGAGACGTACGGCACCCGCGAGGACTTCCTGATCCCCTCCGCGTGCCTCAACTCCACGGTCTCCGGCCTGATTTCACGGACCGTCCTGCGCGCGGACCTCGTCGGCCCCAACGACTTCCACGGCGCCAAGTTCTACCGCGAACTCGCCGGCGCCGATGTCTCCGTGGACTTCCTCGACGCCGTCGCCGCCACCTTCCCGGAGGTCGTGGACGCGGTGGACGCCCAGACCAAGGAACTGCTCTCCGGCGACCGCACCCCGACCTGGGAGGGCTGGGCGGCCGTCGAGCGCATCAGCGAGGAGTACGGCATCCACGACGTCAACCTCGTCAAGCCGGGCGTCGGCGAGACGACTCGCGTCCTGCTGCGCCGCGTGCCCTGGAAGATCCTCGCGCGGGCCGGAGCGGGCCCCGACCTGGACCACGTACGTCTGTTGGCCGAGCAGAGAGGTGTCCCGGTGGAAGAGGTCGACGAACTCCCGTACACCTGCGTGGGGTTGATCCACCCCAAGTACACGCGGGGCGCGACGGGCGCCGACGGCAAGGCGGTGGCGGTCTGATGCCGGTTCTCGTCGCGAGCGACCTCGACCGTACGCTGATCTACTCCTCCGCCGCCCTCGCGCTGACCATGCCGGACGCGCGGGCGCCCCGGCTGCTCTGCGTCGAGGTCCACGAGAGCAAGCCGCTGTCGTACATGACGGAGACGGCCGCCGCCCTGCTCGCCGAACTCGGCGACACGGCGGTGTTCGTGCCGACGACCACCCGGACCCGCAAGCAGTACCAGCGCATCAACCTCCCCGGCCCCGCGCCGACTTACGCGATCTGCGCCAACGGCGGGCACCTCCTCGTCGACGGCGTCTCGGACGCCGACTGGCACGCGCGCGTACAGGCCCGTCTCGCCGACGAGTGCGCGCCGCTGGACGAGGTCCGCGAGCACCTCATGCGGACCGCCGACCCGGTGTGGGTACGCAAGCACCGCGTCGCCGAGGACCTCTTCGCCTACCTCGTCGTCGAGCGTGAACTCCTCCCCGAGGACTGGGTGAAGGAACTCGCGGTGTGGGCCGAGAACCTCGGCTGGACGGTCTCCCTCCAGGGCCGCAAGATCTACGCCGTCCCCAAGCCGCTCACCAAGAGCGCCGCCATGCACGAGGTCGCCCGCCGCACCGGCGCGGACCTGACCGTCGCGGCCGGCGACTCCCTCCTCGACGCCGACCTCCTCCTCGCCGCGGACCAGGGCTGGCGCCCGGGACACGGCGAACTGGCCGACGAGGGCTTCACCGCCCCGACGATCACCGCCCTGCCGGAACGGGGCGTGGTGGCGGGGGAGCGGATCCTGCGGGAGTTCCTCAGGACGGTTCGGACGCCTCGGTAGCGGTAGACGTGGGTCGCCGCCGCAGTCGTACGGCCATGAAGGTGACGACCGCCAGTGCGGCGACCACGAGGACGACCTTCGAGTACGCGGACACCAGGTCCGTCACCTGGGTCCAGTTGGCGCCGAGCGCATAGCCCGCGAGCACGAACGCGGTGTTCCACAGCGCGCTGCCCAGGGTGGTGAGCGTGAGGAACACCCGCAGGGGCATGCGCTCGACGCCGGCCGGGACCGAGACGAGGCTGCGGAAGACCGGGATCATCCGGCCGAAGAACACCGCCTTCGTGCCGTGCCGCAGGAACCACGCCTCGGTCTTCTCGATGTCGCTCACCTTCACCAGCGGCAGCCGGGCCGCGATCGCGACGATGCGCTCACGGCCGAGGAGCGCGCCGACGCCGTACAGGGCGAGCGCGCCGATCACCGAACCGGCGGTGGTCCACAGCAGGACGGCGAGCAGGCTGAGGCGGCCGGTGCTCGCCGCGAATCCCGCGAGCGGCAGGATGACCTCGCTCGGCAGCGGCGGGAAGAGGTTCTCCAGGGCGATGGCCAGACCGGCGCCGGGCGCGCCGAGTGTGTCCATGAGCCCGTTGATCCACTGCGGTGCGGCTGTCATGCCGGTCACCGTAGGAAACCGCACCTGAAGGCTTCCTGAAACGGCTGTCCGTCAGCCGCAGCAGCCCCCGCCGCAGCAACCTCCGCCCGCCTGGGGCGCGGGGGCGGCGGAGGCGCTCGCCGTACCTCCGACCGCCACCGTCGACAGCAGCTTCACCGTGTCCTCGTGCCCGGCGGGGCAGGACGCCGGGTCGGAGGACTGGGCCATGGGCCGGCTGACTTCGAAGGTGTCGCCGCAGGTCCGGCAGCGGTAGTCATAGCGAGGCATGCAGACAGATTAGCCGTCAGTGCGGCGCGGCCCCCCGCTCCTCCCGGATCTGCCCCACCACCCGCGCCACCGTCTGCCGCACCGCCTCCGTCTCCGTCAGGAAGTGCCAGTAGTCCGGGTGCCGGCCTTCCAGCGTGCCGATCGCGCGCTCCAGGCGGGCCACCGAGTCGTCGAGGGGGCGGGCATGGCGCGGGTCGGGGGTGCTGCGGCCCGACATGGCCAGCCGCTGCGCGTCCCGGATCGCGAAGCGCGTGCGGTCGATCTCCTGCTGCGGGTCCTTCTGTACGGCGTTCAGGCGCCGCAGCCGGTCGCCGGCCGCCGAGACCGCCTCGTCGGTGGTGTTCAGCAGGGCCCGTACGGTCGACAGCAGCGCCGTCGCGTCCGGCCAGCGCTGGGCCTCGCGCGCGGCCCGGGCCTCGGTCAGCTTCCGCTCGGCCTGGCGGACGTTCTCCTCGGCCTGCCCCGGCACCTGCTGGAGGTCCTGCCAGCAGGCCGCGGAGAAACGCCGCCGCAGCTCGCTCAGGACCGGTTCGACCTGGCCCGCGCGCGTGGTGAGGGCCTGGGCGCGGGTGCGCAGGGAGACGAGCCGGTGATCGATCTCGGCCGCCTTCTCGGGCAGCCGCTCCGACTCGACCCGGACCGCCTCGGCCTCCCGCGCGACCCGCTCGGCGCGCTCCAGGGTCTGCGGGACACCATGCGCCCCCGCGCCCTGGTTCAGCTTGGTCAGCTCGGGCCCGAGGGCGGCGAGCCGGGCGGCGAGGTCGTCCGCCGTCAGCCCCGACTGCCGTACCGCGTCAAGGGCGTTGGACGCGGCCAGCAGCCCCTGCCGGGCCCGCTCGACGGCGGGGGCGAGCCGGGCCAGCTGGGTCTCGGCCTTGCCGAGCAGCGGCCCGAGACTGTCCCCGAAGCGGTCCAGCTCCCGCTTGACGTCGGTCAGCTCGTCCTTGGCCTTGCTGAGCTCCGTACGCGCGCGTACGGCGACCGAGGCCTCCAGGTCGTCCCGGTCGAGGTCATGGGCGTCGACGGCCTCGATGTACCGGTGGCTCGCCTCGTCGATGCGCCGGCCGATCGCCTCGAAGTCGGCGACCGCGCGCCGGGCGGCGGGGGAGTCGTCGACCGCGGTGATCGTCTCTATCGAGATCCGCAGATCGCGCTGGGCGGTGTCCAGCTCGTAGAACGCGGCCGCCGCGGCGTCCTTCGCGGCCTGCGCCTCGGCCCGCTGGCTCTCCGAGCGGCCCCCGAACCAGCGCCGGGTGCCACCGCCGGCGAACGCGGCCGGCAGCGCGAGGGCCACGGCCAGCGGCAGCGCGACGAGGGTGAGTGTGTCGCGCAGCGCATGACGCGCGCGCGGCTCCGACGGCGAGTACGGCTGCGCTGGTGTCGCCGTCACATCCCTCTCCCGTGCTGTGTCCGACCTGGCCCGGTGTCATTCTCCCACCGGTTAAGGACGAACACACGGGCCCGTTAGTTCGCGGTCCGGACTGTGACTTTGCCGTCGCCGGTACGGGCGTCGATCACATGCGAGCTGGAGTCGGCCCGCGGCACGGACACATCCACCCCGCCGTCCCCGGTCTGAGTCGTCACCTTGTACGTCCCCTCGGGCACGGCTATCGTCACCGACCCGTCGCCGCTCCTGGACTCCACCCGGTCCGGCACGGCGCCCAGTTGGAGATGGACCGACCCGTCCCCGGTCTCGGTGGTCACGTCCCGAGAGGTGACCTCGGCCCGCACGGACCCGTCCCCCGTCCTCAGCTCCAGCGGCCCGCTGGAGTCGGTCACATGCACCGACCCGTCCCCCGTACGAATGCTCAGCGCGTCCTCGAACCCCTCGGCCCGCACGCTCCCGTCCCCGTCCTCGACCTTCACGCTGACCCCGCGCGGCACCTCGATCCGGTGCTTGGCGGCGCAGTCCGCGACCACACCACTGCACTTCATCCGCAGCTTCAGCGTGTCGCCCTCCATCGACCACGTCACCTTCGGGTCCTTGCCGAGAGCGACCGTCCCCTCGAACCACCGGGTCACCTCGATCCGCCCCGCCTCGTTGTCATCGGCGGCCACGATCTCCAGCGCCGAGTCGTCGGAATCGACGGTCAGCGTCTTCCCCCGCAACGCGAACGACCGCTGCTCCGGATCCTTGTCGTCCCCGGCGGACGCCCCACAGGCACTGACCCCCGCGATGAGCACGACGGCCCCGACGGCGAGGACCACGCGGGCGGTGGCGGAACGGGTCATGTGAATCTCCCCCTGAGACAGCTCGACGAGGCACTTCGACGACACACCGATGAGACTCTTCGACCGTACGGAGCGGGGCACTGCCGGGGTATCCGGGAAGCTCCCGGATCCGGGGTGGGGAAAGCCCCCGAATCAACCCTGAGGTCCCGTCGCCTTGCGACTGTCCGTTAGGGGTTCCCGCATCGAATGCGCGACCTTTTCGAGTGATGCTCGTTGAGTGCGATGAAGTGATCTTCGGAGTGGTTGTCGGGGGTGGCGATGAGCGGGCTCCGCGAGCTGAAGGCGCCGTTCGTCGTGCCCGGCCCCACCGGGGTGGCGATTCGCGCGCGGCTGCGGGTGTCCTCGGCGGACGAGACGGTGCTGGCCGAGGTGGGCAGATTCCTCGGCTCTCTGGCTTCCAGGGATCTCGCGGAGCGGTCTCGGCGAGGGCGCGCTGCCGACGCAACCTCCTGGGCTGTGCGGAAAAGAGCCCTGACCGGGGCCTCGTCGGCACGGTGGGCGGGCAGCATCACCAAAGGCGACGGACGACCTCTGGACGCTTGCGAGGCGCGGCCAGGCCGCCGAGATGACGTGGTTGAGGGGGCAGATCACAGGCATCGAGGCACGGCTTGCGCGACCGCTGGGTGCCAAGGCCGACAAACGAGCCGGGTTGGAGCGCGGCTATGGCACTCGCGCGGAGTGGCATGCGAAGTCTCGTCGCCGCGGCGCGCTTCAGCACCGGCTGACCGGTGTCGAGGCGGACTGGACGGCCGGCCGGGCATGCGTCGTGCGCGGCGGCAAGCAGCTCGCCAACGCGCGTCATCATCTGCCCGAGACCGCGCGGGACCGGTCGGTGTGGCAGGAGCGATGGCGGGCCGCCCGAATGTTCCTCGCGGCGGACGGAGAGTCGGGCAAGCGCTGTGGCAATGAGACGATCCGCGTCACTGATACCGGGCAGCTGTCGATCAGACTTCCGTCAGCCCTGACACACCTGGCGAACGCCTCGCACGGTCGGTACGTGCTGGATGCGACTGTGGCCTTCAATCACAGGTCAGGGGAACGGCAGGAGCGGATCTTCAGCGACAGAGCGGTGGCCTACCGCATCCACCTCGACGTCTCGCGCTACCGCTGGTACATCACCGCTTCTTGGAAACGCGCACCCATCCCCGCACTGCCGCTCGGGACGGCCTTGGCGCGCGGTGTGGTCGCGATGGACATGAACGACGACCACCTCGCCGTATGGCGTCTCGACGCGCACGGCAACCCCGTTGGCGAGCCCCGCCGCTTCTCCTACGACTTGTCGTCGGGCAACGCGCAGCACCGAGATGCTCAGATCCGGCACGCGCTGACCCGGCTGCTGCGCCACACCCGGAACACCGGGGCCACGGCGATCGCGGTGGAAGATCTCGACTTCACCGACAGCGCGAGCCGGGAACGACACGGCCGGAACAAGCGTTTCCGACGTCTCATCTCTCGCTTCCCCACCGCCAAGCTCAAAGCCCGGCTGGTGGCGATGGCCGCCGAGCAGGGCATCGCGGTCGTCGCGGTGGATCCGGCCTACACCTCCCGTTGGGGCGCTCAGCACTGGCAGCGGCCCCTTACCGGCAAGATCCGCGAAGTATCTCGCCACGATGCAGCAGCCGTGGCGATCGGACGGCGCGCCCTGGGGCACCCGATCCGGCGACGGACGGCACCGCCCCCGCACGACCGGAGTGATGGTGCGGGGCATCGGACCGTCCAGGCCGGGCCAGGAACCCGACGGCGTGAGGAACCCCGCCCCCGCCTTCCCGGACCACGGACAGGATCCGTGCGGCCCGGAGGCGGAGTGAACGTGGGGGACCAGCGTGCCCAACACCGCTCGGGGCACGCGGCTGAGCAAGGACCCTGGCAACGGGACCTACTTCCGCTCAGTCCCTCAGGAATGGCTACGCCTGCCCGGGGCCGTGAAACCGGTTTGCAGGGCAGGGCCCGGGACAATGTAGGCTGTCGACCTGTCCCGGGTGCGTAGCTCAGCGGTAGAGCGCCTGCCTTACAAGCAGGATGTCGGCGGTTCGACACCGTCCGCGCCCACAGATGAAATAAAGCCCAGCTCGATCGGGCTTTAACGGCCCTCCGGAGTGATCTCCGGGGGGCCGTTTTCGCGATCCAAATGTTCAGAGATCAAGATCGGCGGCGGCAACGTAAGCATCCTGGGCCGCTGGACGACACCGACCGGAGCCGGCGGCGGGATTCGAACCCGCGTCGCTCTCTTTGCAGGAGAAGTAGCCGCAGCCTGCGCACCTGAACGATGCCAACCGTACGGCGCCCCCCCGGCCCCGGCACCTCAATTACTGGGCCTGATCCACCAGTCGGCGATGCCGCGTGCCGCCGTCACTCCGGGATCTTGCTCCGGCCGGCGTGCTTGGCCTCATTCAGCGTGCTTCAGCTTCATGCGGGCGTCCACCCGTTCCGCCCCCGTGATCTCGGCCCAGAAGCGGTGGCCGCTGACGAAGACGGCGAGTTCGTGTTCGCGTTGTCTGAGCTTCTCCACCTCGGCCTGTTCGTCGGCCGTCCAGCCCGGGGAGGCGGGGCGTTCCACCTTGCGCCAGCCCGCGGTGTCGCTGAATCCGTCCAGGGGCTCGACCGACCAGGGAAGCCGCTTGAGCAGGGCCGACAGCTCGGCCCGGACCTGATGCAGCTCCTCCTGACCGGCGAGGAGGTCACTCGGAAAGTCATAGGTCGTAGCCACGGCGCAATGCTACGCCTGTTCGATTTAGGGGTGCGAGTTTCTTGGGGTAGTTCGTGTGTTCGAGTGTGGAGGCGTCGTCAGCGGGGTCCGGCACGGCTTCCAGGGGCCCTGGAAGCCGTACCGGACCCCTGGATCAGTGACCTGCGGCCTTCAGGTCGTTCACCAGGCGGGTCGCCACCGGTGCCGGTACGCCGTGGTGGGCCGCCGCGCGGAGCAACGCGCCGCCGATCGCGTCGAGTTCGAGGGGGCGGCCGGCCTCGGCGTCGCGTTGCATGGAGGACTTGGTCCCGGGTGGGAAGGCCTCGTAGCGGGCGAGGGTCTGGGCCGGGTCCGTGGGGGCGCCCGAGGCGCGGCTCACCGTCGCCGTCTCCTCGACCAGGGCCGTCAGCTCCTCGCGGTGGCGGGTGCGGATGTCGCCCAGGGGGAGGGCGTATCGGGTGGTGAGCAGGGCCAGCGGGGCGAGGAAGGTCATCTTGGACCAGAGGGCCGCCGTCTCGTCCGGCAGGACCCGCGTCGTCGGGCCGGAGGAGTCCAGTACAGCCGCCAGCCTGTCCAGGCGATGCCGTGGCACCTTGTCGCCGGTGAGGTCGATCTCCGCCAGCGGGCTGCCGTGCACGATCTCGCCGGGGGACAAGCGCGTCGACTCCGTCCGGATCGCCGCCGGGGCGACCGTCTCCTCGCCGTAGCGGGCCCGCAGCGTCGCCGGGTGCTCCACGCCGTTCAGGAACGGCACCAGGAGCGCGTCGCCCAGTACCTCCGGCGGTACGCGCTCCAGCGCCGCGTCCAGCGTCGTGTGCTTGACCGCCACCAGACACGCGTCCACCGGCGTGCGCAGCACGGTGTCCGCCGCCACCTCCGCCGCGAAGTCGCCGAACAGACCGCTGCGGACCCTGATTCCGGAGGTGCGGAGGGCCGCGGCGGTCTCCTCGCCGGCCAGGCAGATCACCCGGTGCCCGGCCCGGGCCAGCAGTCCGGCCAGCAGGCCGCCGATGCCGCCCGGGCCCAGCACGGCCACGGTCAGCTTCTCGTCGCGCGTCGACTTCTCGTCGTACGCCACATTCTCGTCGTGCGTCATCACACGAAGTCCCTTCGTCGGTCGGCCCCTTGAACGGTGGCCGCCTCGCAAAGGATCATCGCAGACCTCACAGACGTACGGTCTCGCCCGGTGCCAACAAGTGCAGTCGCTCCGTCAGTCCGGCCTCCGCGAAGGCCTTCGTCAGGGTCGGGCCGTCCTGGGTGAAGTGGCCCCAGTGCTCGAAGTGCAGCGGTACGACATGCCGGGCGCCCAGGACGACGGCCGCCTCGGCTGCCTGCTCGCTGGTCAGGGTGAGGGTGGCGTCCGGGACGACGGGAGTGCGCGCCGCGCCCGCGAACAGCACCGCCACGTCGAACGGGCCCTCGCGGTCGGCGATCTCCCGTACCCGGTCGAGGGAGGCGTTGTCGCCGCTGACGTACACCTTGGGCAGGCCCTCGCCGGACAGTACGAAGCCGGTGACCTCGCCGACGAGGGGTTCGGAGCCCTCGGGGCCGTGCAGGGCGGGGACGGCGGTGACGCGTACGGCGCCGATCTCGACGCTCTCCCAGGTGGGGAGGGGGTGGATCAGGGAGCCGAGGCGGCCGTGGGCGGCGGGAGTGGACAGGACGAGGGGGACTTCGGTGAGGAACGCGCGGCCCGCCGGGTCCAGGTTGTCGGGGTGCTGGTCGTGGGAGAGGAGCACCGCGTCCACCGGGCCCAGGTCGGCCGCCGTGGTCGCCGGGCCCGTTGTCTTCACCAGCCTGCGGTTGCCCACGGGGTACTCCCCGGGCGCGTCGAAGGTGGGGTCGGTGAGGAGACGCAGGCCCCCGAGAGACAGAACGGCGGTCGGGCCGCCGACGTAAGAGATCTCCACTGTCGTCATGTTCCGCACAATCCCGTGGAGCCCCGGCGCTATTCCCGGCGGCGAGCGAGACTGGACGCATGTGCCGAAGCATCAAGACCCTCCGCCCGCCCGCGCTGCCCGAGGAGGCCACGGACGACGAGATCCGCGCCGCCGCCCTCCAGTACGTACGCAAGGTCTCCGGCTTCCGGGCCCCGGCCGCGCACAACAAGGAGGTCTTCGAGCAGGCGGTGGCCGCGATCGCCGAGGCGACCGCCGCACTGCTGGACGGCCTGGAGATCCGCGGTGTCACACAGAGAGCCGGGTGACCGGGTCGTACCTCAGGGGCGCGGGGCTGTGCCGATATACGGCTCCGCCGCGTGGGCGCGACCAGCCACGACGGCGCCGCAGCCGGACCATCACCTTCATGCCGGCTGGCGGCGCATCACGTACGCCGCTCCCGCTCCCGCTGCGAACAGGGCCAGCACCGAGACCCCCGTCGCCAGCCATGTCGTACCCAGCCACTGGGCGCCGTAGTAGCCCAGGGCCACGCTGTACGCCGCCCAGGCCAGGCCCGCCAGGGCCGACCAGGGGAGGAACTCGCGGATGCGGCGGTGTGCGGCGCCCGCGACGAAGGAGACGACCGAGCGGCCGGCCGGGGCGAAGCGGGCGACGACGACCAGGGGGCCGCCGCCGCGGGCGAGGGCGGAGCCGAGACGTTCCTGCGCTGTGGTGAGGCGTCGGGAGCGGGCGATCGCGCGGTCCAGGCGGGCGCCGCCGCGCCAGGCGAGGCGGTAGGCGACCAGGTCGCCCAGGACCGAGGCGGTCGCGGCGACGAGGGTGAGCAGCAGCAGGTCGGGGACGTCACCGGGGACCTTGCCCGCCGCGGTGCCCGCGGCCGCGGCCGTGGCGGCGGTGATGACGAGGACCCCGCTGGGCAGGACCGGCAGGAACACGTCAAGGAGTACCGACGCCGCCACCAGCGCGTAGATGACCCCTGGGCTGCCGGTCAGCGCACCCACACTCCCAAGACTCTCGAACACCGTCAGTCACTCCCCGTTTCCCCCGTAACAGCCCTACAGCGTACGCCCGGGGTGTGACAGCAGGTTCAAGGGGGGCTCGTGTGTCCGGCACAGGATATTCACTCCGCTGCCACGTTCCGGGGGGCGGTTCGCGCGGGTGTCGCTTAGCACGGGAGAGGGGTGACCCATCACCACAAACGTGAGGAACGGTACACATCATGGTGGCAGGAATATGCGCGGGTGCCGTCGCCGCGGCCGTGTTCGCGGCCGGCGCCGGCGGGGCCCACGGCTACTCGATGCGGACGGACGCCCAGTTCGCACCGCCCACCGCCTTCGTCCCGTCGGCCGCGGTGACGTACGACATGGAGCTGGTCCCGGCCGCCTCCTGGATCGAGGTGCGTCAGGAGAGCAAGGAGCTCGGGCCTACGA
Source organism: Streptomyces sp. NPDC046909 (assembly GCF_040644695.1). Taxonomy (NCBI): domain Bacteria; kingdom Bacillati; phylum Actinomycetota; class Actinomycetes; order Kitasatosporales; family Streptomycetaceae; genus Streptomyces; species Streptomyces sp. NPDC046909. The sequence goes on from NZ_JBEYXC010000028.1 coordinate 88,330, forward strand.
CCGTGAAGCTGCGGGTGGCGGGGCTCGTGCCCGGTCACGCGTACGGCGTCCATGTGCACCAGAAGCCCTGCGCCGCCGACCCCGCCGCCGCGGGCGGCCACTACCAGCACGAACCGTCCACCGAGCCGCACCACGTCAACGCCGAGAACGAGGTCTGGCTCGACTTCACCGCGGACGAGGGGGGCGGCGGCGAGGCTGTGGCAACCCACGAGTGGGGCTTCAGGCAGGGGGAGGCGTCGTCCGTCGTCATCCATGACGAGCCGGGGACCAAGGGGGCGCGGGTGGCGTGCTTCACCGTGCCGTTCGGGTGGGAGACCGTCTGAGGTGAGGTGGGGGGCTGAGACGCGAACGGTGCCCGTCCCTCGCGGGGGCGGGCACCGTCGTGTGCTGGTGGGGCTCAGTCGCAAGCTCAGGCTCAGGCGGCCACGGGTGACTGCTCCGTGGCCGGCTTCGTGGTGGCCGTCGCGCGCTTGGCGAGCAGCCGGTCGAGGCCGAAGGCGCCGGAGCCGGTGAAGACCAGCAGCAGGAAGGCCCAGCAGAACATCGCCGCGCCCTCTCCGCTGTTCTCGATCGGCCACAGGGCGTTCGGCTGGTGCACCTTGAAGTAGGCGTAGGCCATCGCGCCCGAGGCGATGAACGCGGCGAAGCGGGTGGCCAGGCCGATCAGGACGAGTGAGCCGCCGACGAGCTCGATCGCGGCCGCGTACCAGCCGGGCCAGGTGCCCAGCTCGACGGTGCCGCCCTCGCCGTCCGCGCCGCCGAGCACGCCGAAGAGGGCGACGGCGCCGTGGCAGGTGAAGAGCAGGCCGACGACGATGCGGAACAGGCCGAGGACGTACGGCTGGGCGCTGTTGAGGCGTCCGGTCATGTGGGGGGTACTCCTACGGTCGGGCCGGTCCGTGGGGAGGACCGGTCTGGGGACGGAACCGAGCGAGCGCTCCACGTTAGGACGACCTAATCGATGCTTGCAAGTTCAACATTTGGCCATGCGTTTGCTTCCGTTTGAGGTTCCGTTTCGCCCGTCGCCGCACGTAGAGCCGCTCTCGCCACCGCGTCGGAGTCCGAAAGCATGACCGAATCCACACCTGGCCGGGCGCCCGCCGCCGTCACCCAGTGCACCCCCTCGGTCGGCACCCCGAATGCCAACCTCCGTGCGTGCGCACGACCTTGACGGTTGATCAGGTAGTAGGGGCGCGGTGTCACGTCCAGCCCGCCCGTCTCGTAACCGTCCACCGCGTGCGGCCGGCACTGTCCCGTCCTCAGCAGCCGGGCGAGGAGGCCGTCGGCGGTGTGCCGCACATCCGGTTCCGGAAGCCGCGCCTCTATGAGCGTCGTCACCCGTACGTCGGACCCGGGCACCTCGGGCGAGCGCGCCACCCACGCCCCGTCCTCCGCCCGCACCTCCAGACGCGGCCCGAGCACCTCCACCACGCCCGCCTCCATCAGCGCCACCAGCTCCTCGACGCGCCGCCGGGGTGGGCCGATGGACAGGAAGGCGTTGAGCGGGGTGTACCAGCGGTCGAGGTGGTCGCGGCGCGAGGCACCGGCGATGCCGCCGTGGTCGACGATCAGACGCAGCTCGTTGCGCAGGTCGCGCAGGACGTCGAGGGCCGCCTTGAGAGGGCCGGTCACATTGCCCAGGGCGGCCTGCGCGGCATCGGCGCGGAGGTGCGCGAGGAGCCAGTCGCGCCACTGCTCCGGGTGGGCGAAGTCCCGTCCCGCGTACGGCCGGGAGATCCGCTGCCAGTTCCAGCGGTCGGCCTCCGGGACGCCGAACTCGTCGAGGATCGCGGCCTCTTGGGGGTCGCCGTGCGGGGTGGCGAGGAAGCGGTCCGTGAAGTCTGGTGATTTCACCAGTACTTCGTAGTAGACCGTCTCCACCTCCTTCGCCACCAGCGGCCATATCTCCGCGAGGAAGTCCGGCGCCTCGCCCGAGTCGGCGCGCTTGCGGAAGCCCGCGATGACCTCCGGGGTGAGGACGAGCGGGGTGTGACGGCCGTACGGGCCCTTCGCGTTGTCGCCGCGCGCCTGGTACGGGATGCCGCGCCGGGAGCCGGCGTAGAGGCGGGGCTCGCGGCCGGAGGGGATGTACCGCAGTCCGGACCCGGACCTGTCGGGTACGAACCGGCCGCCTCGGCCGGTCGTCAACAGGGCTGTGTGGTCGAAGAAGTTGAGGCCGAGGCCGCGCAACAGCACCGGTTCGCCGGGGGAGATGGCGGAGAGGTCGACGTCGGCCGGGTTGGCGGGCGGGATGTGGAGCAGGCCGTGGGATGCGGCGTACGCGGAGTTCTCCCGCTGGGCCCGGTCCGGGACGGTCGGGAGATGGCCCTGGGCGAGGACGACCGCGGACAGGCCGGTCAGTTCGCGGCCGTCGTCGAGGGTGAGGACCTGACGGCCGTCGTCGGCGTCGTCGAGCCGGGTCGCGCGGGCCGCGTGCGTCCGTATACGAACACCGGGCGGCGCCTCCCGCACCGTACGGGCGAACACCCACTCCAGATAGCGGCCGTAGTGGGCGCGGGTCGGGTAGTCGTCGGGGCCCAGTTCGCCGGCCGCCCACTCGTGGAGGCTGGGGCCGGGGCGGACGGGTCCGGAGCAGTCGACGCTGTCGTCGGTGAACAGGGTCACTTGACCGGCCACGGTGTTTATCAGCAGGTCGGCGGGTTGCGCGGTCCGCCAGACGCTGCCGGCGCCGGGCGGTGCCGGGTCGACCACGTGGACGGTGAGCCGGGCGCCGGGCGGGAGCAGTTCGGGGGCGGAGGCGCAGAGGCGTTCCAGAACGCTGGTGCCGCGCGGCCCGGCGCCGACCACGGCGACGGAGACCGGCACGCATGCCGTGGTCGGTGCGGACAAAAGGGGGACTCCCGGGCGTGTGGGGGCGCATGGGGCGCGTGGGCGCGTGGGGGCGCTGGGCAACTGACCCGCCCGCGGGAAGCGGAGGGTCCGCCTCATCATGCCGTCGCCGGTCACGGAAGCCAACGGGGGTCCCGGCCACCTCGTACGTCACCCGCGTTTCGGCGCCGCGCTCACTTCTCGCTCAGCACCGACTCCGCCGCCACCGCCAGCCGGGCTTTCCCGTCCCGTACCGCCCGTGCCTGTTCCAGTCGCAGCCGTGCCGAACGGCCCCGCAGGGTGAGGGTCATGAGCTGGTTGCCGAACCAGGGGCCGCCCGTGCGCCGCCAGTCCACCGAGGGGCGCGGGCAGCCGCCGTGGCCGGCGAAACGGCGTCCCAGCGCCCGCGCGGCCGCGCTCCAGCCGAAGCGGAAGCCGAGGCGTATGGAGAGCGGGATGGAGTTGTGGACGGGGGAGCAGGTCAGCTGGAGCACCCGCGCGTCCGGGCCGCCGCCACCGCCACCATCACCGCTACCGTCGCCGCCGCCCGTCGGCCACGTCGGCTCGGCGATGTACGCGTGATGGACGTCCCCCGACAGCACGCACACCGTCGCCGGGGCGTCCGGCCCGGACCCCGCCTCCGCTATCAGCGCCGTCAGCGCCTCGAAGGACGTCGGGAAGGCCGCCCAGTGCTCCAGGTCCGCCCGCCGCCGCAGATCCTCCCCGAACCGCGCCCAGCGCGCCCCCCGCTCCCCCCGGCAGAGCGCCGCGTTCCATGCCTCGGCGTCATGCACGAGATGCGGCAGCAGCCAGGGCAGGGAGGTGCCGATGAGGAGATGGTCGTAGGATCCCGGCGCGTCCAGCGCCTGCTCCCGCAGCCACTCGGCCTCGCCCGGGTCGAGCATCGACCGGCTCTCCTCGTCGAGCACGCGCGCCGCGCGGGTGTCGACCATCAGCAGCCGTACGCGTCCGAAGTCCCGCCGGTAACTCCAGCGCACGGACGCCGGATCGACGTCGGCCTTGCACGCGAAGGCCCGCAACTCGTCGGTGCCGTCGGGGGTTCGGCGTACGGCGGCGTAGAGCGGGTCGGTGGCCAGTTCGACGGGGGAGAGGTTGCCGAGGTGCTGGTGGACCCAGTACGACATGAGCCCGCTCAGCAGCCGCTCGCGCCACCACGGGGTGGACCGCATGTCCTCCAGCCAGGCGGCGGAGGTGTTCCAGTCGTCTATGACGTCGTGATCGTCGAAGATCATGCAACTGGGCACGGTGGAGAGGAGCCAGCGGATCTCCGGGTCGAGCCAGGACTCGTAGTAGAGGCGGGTGTACTCCTCGTAGTCCGCGACCTCGTTGCCCGGCGGATCGCTCAGATCACGGCGGGCGGCGAGCCAGCGGCGGGTGGCCGGGGAGGTCTCGTCGGCGTAGACCTGGTCGCCCAACAGGACGAGCACGTCCGGCCGTTCACGGTTCGGGTCGGCCGCGATGCGGGCCGCGAGGGTGTCCAGGGCGTCGGGGCCGACGGGGTCCTTCTCGCCGTCGGGCGGCGCGGCCCAGCGGCAGGAGCCGAAGGTGACGCGGACGGTGTCGTCCTCGGCCGGGGTGCGGATGACGGAGTCGGGGAACGGTGAGTCGGGCAGCGGCCACACCCGTACGCCGTCCAGGAGCACCTCGTAGGACCGCTCGCTGCCCGGGGTGAGACCGGCCACGGGGATCAACGCGTAGTAGTGGCCCGCGATCTGGAACGTGCGGGCCTGTCCGCCGGTGCCGTCCGGGCAGCGCACCTCCGCGGTGCACGGACGGCTCGCCTCGACCCACAGGGTCGCGGACGAGCCGTCGACGTACCTGAGCAGCGGTCCCAACCGAAGTTCGGCCACGTGATCCCGCCCCTCTCTGGTCGGGTTCACCTCCGGGGCGCCTCAGCCGGTGTCGAGACGACGATCGTGCTCAGCCCTTCGGGCCTCCGCGCGTTCGCCCTCTCGACACCGGCGCGCCCCTTCGGTTCACCCTCCGACGTCGCCCCGTACGGTACGGAACGACGGAGGGCGGTGGGGAGGTTCCGTTACTCAATCGTCAGCAGCTGGACAGGTAGCTGGTGAGGGCGCTCTTCTCGGCGGAGTCCACGGAGAGGTCGTAGTAGTACTTCACCTGGACCCAGGCGCGGACGTAGGTGCAGCGGTACGAGGTGACCGACGGCATCCACTCGGCCGGGTCCTGGTCGCTCTTGGCCTGGTTCACGTTGTCGGTGACGGCGATGAGCTGCGGGCGGGTCAGGTCGTTGGCGAAGGCCTGGCGCTGGGCGGTGGTCCAGCCGCTGGCGCCCGAGTCCCAGGCCTCGGCGAGCGGGACCAGGTGGTCGATGTCGAGGTCGGAGGCGGCGGTCCAGGTGGCGCCGTCGTAGGGGGAGTACCAGGTGCCGCTGGTGGCGGCGCAGGCGGAGCTGGTGACGACGTTCGTACCGTCGCGCTTCAGGACCGTCTCACGGGTGTTGCAGGTGCCGGAGATGGTGATCCAGTGCGGGAACAGGTCCCGGTCGTACCCGGTGCGGTCCTCCGTCGCCACCGTGAGGGAGGCGAGGTAGGTGCGGGCGGTGGCGGCGCTGACCGGGGTGGGCAGCGCGGCGGAGGCGGTCGGACCGTTGAAAAGTCCGACCGAGGCTATGAGACCGGTGAGCGCCGCGAGTATGCTGAGCCGTCGACGCGCGTAGAACTTCGCCATGCGAACTCCTATGAGGGGTGGGGGTGTTGGTGCGCGAGCGTTGGAATGCTCGCGGCGCCGTGTTGCGGGGAGGTGTGCGTCGGGTAAGAAGTTAATGACGCGTACATGACACGACAAGGTTTATGGCGAAACGATCTCGTATGATTGACGGAGTTGAAGGGGAGTAGCTCTTCGCCGGACCGTCGACATACTGCTCAGCTCGTCTGAGCCGGCGCCCGGAGGCAGGTCGCTCGCGACCGGCCAGCGAGACCTTCGGCCAGTAGTGCACTGACTGTGTGCTGCCGTGCCGAGGTGTCGTTTTTCGCGGTAACACTCTCGGTGGGGCAGCCCCTACCGATTGAGGAAACCTTGATCAGCTTTACCGTGACGGCCGTGGTCTTCGGCGTCGTCTTCCTCGCGGAGCTGCCGGACAAGACGGCGCTGGCGGGGCTCGTGCTCGGGACGCGTTACCGCGCGTCGTACGTCTTCGCCGGTGTGGCCGCCGCCTTCGCCCTCCATGTGGCGCTGGCGGTGGCGGCGGGCAGCGTGCTGACGTTGCTGCCGCAGCAGATCGTGCACGCGCTCACCGGGGTTCTCTTCCTCGGTGGTGCCGCCGTGCTGCTGATGAAGAAGGACGAGGATGAGGAGGAGATCCGGCGGCCGGAGAACCAGTCCTTCTGGAAGGTCGCGGGGGCCGGGTTCATGCTGATCCTCGTCGCCGAGTTCGGTGATCTCACGCAGATCATGACCGCGAATCTCGCCGCCCGTTACGACGACCCGCTCTCCGTCGGGCTCGGGGCCGTGCTCGCGCTGTGGGCGGTGGCCGGGCTGGGCATCGTCGGGGGGAAGGCGCTGATGAAGCGGGTGCCGTTGCGATTGATCACGAAGGTGGCGGCGCTGCTGATGCTGGCGCTCGGGGTGTGGAGCCTGTGGGAGGCCGTCGCCGGGTGAGCTGAACGGTGGGTGAACAGTTTCGGGGGGTGCTGGCGCAAACGGGTCCTCGTTTTGTACCGTAGAGAAACAAAGTGGCTTCCCGTCCGTTTTCCCTGACCGGCGGGCGGGGGCCGCCTTGTCCCTCCGGGGGTCGACGGTGCCATCCGTCCCCCCTTTCGCGCGCCCCTTGGAGCTGCCGATGACGGCCACCGCCGTGCCCACCGTGCTGACCGCCCGTGCCCTCCTGCTCGACATGGACGGCACCCTCGTGAACTCCGACGCCGTCGTCGAGCGGTGCTGGCGGGGGTGGGCCTCGCGGCACGGGCTGGACGGCGACGAGGTCATGAAGGTCGTCCACGGGCGGCAGGGGTACGCCTCGATGGCGCTGCTGCTGCCGGATCGGCCGATGGCGCAGAACCACGCCGACAACGCCCGCATGCTCGCCGAGGAGACGGCGGACATGGACGGGGTGGTGGCGATACCGGGGGCGGAGGAGTTTCTCGGGTCTCTGAGCGGGGTGCCGCACGCGCTGGTGACTTCGGCGGATGTCGCCCTCTCCACGGCCCGGATGGCGGCGGCCGGCCTTGCCCTGCCGGAGGTGCGGGTGACCGCCGAGTCCGTGGGGGCGAGCAAGCCGGACCCCGAGGGGTTCCTGAAGGGCGCCGCGGAGCTGGGCGTGGCGCCGGAGGACTGTGTCGTGTTCGAGGACTCCGGGGCGGGGATCGCGGCGGGGCGGGCCGCGGGGATGCGGGTGGTGGGGGTGGGGCCTCGGGCCGACTTCTACGAGCCGGATGTGGTGGTGCGGGATCTGACCCGGGTGCGGGTGGAGAGTGCGGGGGACGGGACGGTTCGGCTGTACGTGCGGTAGGGCGGGGCGGCGTGGTTTGGACGGGCTTTTCTCGCCCCCGCCGCCCCTACCCGTCCCATCCCCAGGGGCTGCCGCCCCTTCGACCCCGCCCTTCCTGGGGGCTGCGCCCCCAGACCCCGCCTTTTCGGCCCTTAAGGGGCCTCGTCCTCAAACGCC
>NZ_JBEYXC010000029.1:0-95358 GCF_040644695.1 Streptomyces sp. NPDC046909
GGGCTGAAAAACCCAGCCCCTCCGGCGTTTGAGGAGCGGGGTCTGGGGCGGAGCCCCAGAAGGATGGGACGGGTAGGGGCGGCGGGGGCGAGAAAACTTCCCGCCGAGCACGGCCCGGTCACCGCACCGCCCGCGCCACCCTCGTCGCCGCCTCCGCCCTCGGTCTGCTGTCCGCCGGGCGTCTCCGGGGGTGGACCGTGTTCGCCAGGAGCACCAGGAACGTGTCCGTCTCGCGGTCCAGGACGAGCGACGTGCCCGTGAATCCCGTATGCCCCGCCGCTCCTCGCCCCGCCAGCTCCCCCATGAACCACGGCTGGTCGATCGCGAAGCCCAGGCCCGGCGGGGTCAGCAGCAGCTCCACGAAGTCCGGGCCGAGGATGCGGGCGGGGCCGTAGGAGCCGCCGGCCAGGAGGGTGCGGCAGAAGACCGCCAGGTCGCGGCCGGTCGAGAACAGGCCCGCGTGACCGGCCACGCCGCCCAGCGCCCACGCGTTCTCGTCGTGGACCACACCCCGCAGCATCCCCCGGTCCGCCTTGGCCCAGGGCCGCCGTTGGCACTCCGTGGCCGCCGCTCCGGGGCAGGGGCCGAAGCGGGTCGCCGTCATGCCCAGCGGGCGCGTGATGCCGTCGTGGACAAGGTTGTCGAGGCCGCGGCCGGTGATGCGTTCCAGGACGTGCTGGAGGAGGAGCAGGTTGAGGTCGGAGTAGGTGTAGGTGCCGGGCACGCCGATGGGGGCCTCGGCGCGGAGCAGCCTCAGTCGTTCCTCGTCGTCGGCGCAGTCGTACAGCGGGAGTTCGGGGCGCAGTCCCGACGTGTGCGTGAGCAGCTCCCGCACCGTCACCCCGTGCCGCGCCGCCGCCTGGAAGTCCGGCAGGTACGCCCCCACGCGCGCGTCGATGCCGAGCGTGCCGCGTTCGATCTGCTGGATCGCGGCGACCGCCGTGAACAGCTTGGTGAGGGAGGCGAGGTCGAAGGGGGTGTCGACGGTCATCGGGACACGGGACCGGGCCGGCAGTTCCACGCCCGTGTCGGTCTCGGGGTCGTAGGACGCGTACCGGACCGCCCAGCCCGCCGCCTCCTCGACCGCGATCACGGGTCCGCGCCCGGCGACGAGGACGACGCCCGCCGCCCAGGGGCGGTCGCCGGTGGTGAGGTCGTGGGCGTCCTGGATCAGCTGGTCGAGCTCTCCGGGGTCGAGCCCGGCCCGTTCCGCTGTGTCGCTGCGCAGTCTCGGCGCGCTCAGCTCTCTGCTCCCTCCACGCTCGCACGTCTGTTCCAAGGACGGCACATTCCCATGAAACAGGCAAGCGCTACCAGTGCCGACACGAGCTGGACGACCGCCATGGGGACGGCCGTGTCCTCTCCCGCGATCCCCACCAGCGGCGAGGCGACCGCTCCGACGAGGAACGAGGACGTGCCGAGCAGCGCGGACGCCGAGCCCGCGGAGTGCTTGGTGCGCAGGAGGGCGAGGGACTGGGCGTTGGGGAGGGTGAGGCCCATCGCCGACATCAGCACGAAGAGGGCCGCCGCCACCGGGAGCAGGCCCGCCTCGCCGAAGACGCCCAGGGACATCAGGAGCAGTGCGGTCGCCGCGGTGATCACGACCGCCAGCCCGGCCCCCAGGACCTTCTCCAGGCTGACCCGGCCCACCAGGACCTTGCCGTTGAGCTGGCCGACCGCCACCAGGCCCACCGAGTTGATCCCGAACAGCAGGCTGAACGTCTGCGGCGAGGCCCCGTAGATCTCCTGGATCACGAACGGCGAGGCCGATATGTAGGCGAACAGCGCGGCGAAGGCGAAGCCGCCGGCCAGCATGAAGCCGCTGAAGGGGAGGTCCGCGAGGAGCGCCCGCATCGAGCGCAGGGCCTCCCCCACACCGCCGGCGTGCCGGTCGGCCTCGGGAAGGGTCTCGGGGAGCCGGAACCAGACGAGGGCCGCGAGCAGCGCGCCCACCACCGTCAGGACCACGAACACGCCCCGCCAGTCGGTCACCCGGAGGATCTGGCCGCCGATGAGCGGCGCGACGATCGGGGCGACCCCGCCGATCAGCATCAGCGTGGAGAAGAAGCGGGCCATGGCGTCACCGTCGTAGAGGTCGCGGACGACGGCCCGCGCGATGACGATCCCGGCGGAGCCCGCGAGTCCCTGGGTGAGGCGGAAGGCGACCAGGGTCTCGACGTTGGGTGCCACCGCGCAGAGGGCGGTGGCGACGACGTAGACCGCGAGGCCCGCGAGGAGCGGGCGGCGGCGGCCCCAGCGGTCGCTCATCGGGCCGACCACGAGCTGGCCGAGGGCCATGCCGAGCAGACAGGCGGTGAGGGTGAGCTGGACGGTCGCGGCGGGGGCGTGCAGGGCGTCGGTGACCTCGGGGAGCGAGGGGAGGTACATGTCCATCGCCAGCGGGGGCGTGGCCGTCAGACCGCCGAGGGTGAGGGTGACGAGCCAGCCGGTGCGGCGGGCGGCACGAGTGGGCGGCCGCTCCTCTTCCTGAGTCGCGGCCGCCTGTTCCAGGTCCGGTGTCGATGCCCCGCTGTCGGGCATGTGCCCCTCCCTCCGCGTCGGATCCGCCACCTATGCTCTCAGCTCGTACACAGTGGCGAGCGTCACCAGAGCGAGGGCAGGGGCCGGCATGACGGAGCAGAGCGTGCGCTGGGGGATCCTGGCGACCGGCGGGATCGCGGCGGCGTTCACCGCGGATCTCGTGGACCTGCCGGACGCCGAGGTCGTGGCGGTGGCCTCGCGGAGCGAGGAGTCCGCGAAGGCGTTCGCCGAACGCTTCGGGATCGAGCGGGCCTACGGCGAGTGGGGCGCGCTCGCCGAGGACGCGGACATCGATGTCGTCTACGTCGCCACCCCGCACTCGGCACACCGGGCGGCCGCCGGCCTCTGCCTGGAGGCCGGGCGGAACGTGCTCTGCGAGAAGGCCTTCACCCTCAACGCCCGCGAGGCCGAGGAACTGGTCGGGCTGGCGCGCGAGCGCGGAAGCTTCCTGATGGAAGCGATGTGGATGTACTGCAATCCCCTCATACGGCAGCTCAAGGCGCTGGTGGACGACGGCGCGATCGGCGAGATCCGCAGCGTCCAGGCCGACTTCGGACTCGCCGGCCCCTTCCCGCCCAGCCACCGCCTCCGCGACCCCGCCCAGGGCGGCGGCGCCCTCCTGGACCTCGGCGTCTACCCGGTCTCCTTCGCCCACCTGCTGCTCGGCGAACCGTCCGACATCACCGCCCGCGCCACCCTCTCCGACGAGGGCGTCGACCTCCAGACGGGCGCCCTGCTCTCCTGGGACAGCGGCGCGCTCGCGTCGGTGCACTGCTCGATCATCGGCGGTACGGCGACGTCGGCGTCGGTCACCGGTTCGCTGGGCCGCATCGACGTGCCGTACGGCTTCTTCTTCCCGGACCGGTTCGTGCTGCACCGGGACGGCCGTGACCCCGAGGAGTTCAAGGCCGAGGCCGGGCCCCGCAACAGCCTCAAGCACGAGGCCGTCGAGGTCATGCGGGCGGTGCGGGCCGGGGAGACCGAGTCGCCGCTCGTGCCGCTGGGGGGCACGCTCGCGGTGATGCGGACGCTGGACGCGGTGCGGGAGCGGGTGGGGGTCCGTTACCCGGGCGAGTAGGACATCCACATAAGGCATCCACATAGCGGATAGCCCGTTCCGCATCGCGGATATACCTCCTACCCTCCGATGTCATGACTGAGGAGCATGGATCAAGGATCGCCGTCGTGACCGGCGCCGGTTCGGGCATCGGGCGGGCCGTCGCCGTGGAGCTGCTGCGGGCCGGCTGGTCGGTGGCGCTGGCGGGGCGCAAGCCGGGGACGCTGGAGGAGACGGCGGCGCTCGTACCCGAGGGCGCCGCCCTCGTCGTACGCACGGATGTGGCGCGCCCTGAGGACGTGGCCGCGCTGTTCGCCGCGACCGTGGAGCGGTTCGGGCGGGTGGACCTGCTGTTCAACAACGCGGGGACGTTCGGGCCAGGCGGGGTGCCGGTGGAGGAGCTGCCGTACGACGCCTGGCGGCATGTGGTGGACACCAACCTCAACGGGGCGTTCCTGTGCGCGCAGGCGGCGTACCGGCAGATGAAGGAGCAGGAGCCGCAGGGCGGGCGGATCATCAACAACGGGTCCATCTCCGCCCATACTCCGCGTCCGCACTCCGTGGCCTACACGGCGACCAAGCACGCGCTGACCGGGCTCACCAAGTCACTGTCCCTGGACGGGCGGCCGTACGGCATCGCGGTCGGGCAGATCGACATCGGGAACGCGGCGACCGACATGACGGCACGGATGCAGACCGGTGCGTTGCAGGCCAACGGGGAGGTCGCGCCCGAGCCGGTGATGGATGTGGCGGATGTGGCGCGCACGGTGCGGCACATGGCGGAGCTGCCGTTGGCGGCGAACGTGCAGTTCGCGACCGTACTGGCGACGGCGATGCCGTACGTGGGGCGTGGCTGAGGCCGTCGAGGAGCGGTTGAGGGCTCAATCTGCACAAGCGGAATATGAATCTCCGCTCCATCCGGGCCGGTGACGGCCTTATGCTCTACATCTCCTCCACCAGAACTTCACACTTGGAGCAGTGAGCTTCCGCAGACCAAACCGAGGGGGGAGACGGCAGCCGTTCCACCGAGCCGGTTGGGGGTGGACTCCGCGTGGGACCGCGGAGGACACACCGGCGGGTGGAACGGCTGCCGCACGCATCAACTCCGGCGCCTGCGCAGCGCGTACGTCCCTCCGGCGACCAACGCCAGTGTCCCGGCCGCCCCTTCGAGCAGCCGCCACGGCGAGGGCCCTTGCGCGGCGACACCCGCCGCGCCCGCCGCGCCTTGGACCGCCTCCTTCGTCGGCGACGGGCTCGCGCTCGCCTCGCTCAGGGGAGCCGCCAACCGCCCCACCGGCGACACCGAACTCCCTTCCCCGAAGCCCCAGTCGAGCAGTCGCGCGGTCTCCTCGTACACGGCGTTGTTGCCGCTGTCGGGGTGCAGGACCGTCACCAGGAGGGTGCGGCCGTCGCGGGTGGCGGCGCCGGTGAAGGTGTTGCCGGCGTTGCTGGTGTAGCCGTTCTTCACGCCGATGAGACCGTCGTACGTCTTCACACCGTACGAGCCCGTCAGCAGACGGTCGGTGTTCTGGATCTGGAAGGTCTTCTTCCCGCTCGCCGACGCCGGGAAGTCGGCCGTCTTCGTGGCGCAGTACGCGCGGAAGTCGGCGTTCTTGAGGCCGTGGCGGGCGAAGAGCGTGAGGTCGTACGCGGACGACAACTGCCCTTTGTGGTCGAAGCCGTCGGGACTGGCGACATGGGTGTCCCGGGCCTGGAGGTCCGCCGCCTTGGCCTGCATCTCGGCGACCGTCGCCTCGATGCCGCCGTTCATGTGGGCGAGGACGTGCACGGCGTCGTTGCCGGAGCGCAGGAAGACGCCCTGCCACAACTGCTCGACGGTGTACGTGATTCCGGCCCTGACGCCGACGAGGCTGGAGCCCGCCGGGATTCCGGCGAGGTCGGCGGCCGTCACCTTGTGGCGTTCGGTGCGGGCGAATTTCGGCAGGACCGTGACGGCGAACAGCATTTTCAGCGTGGACGCGGGCGCGAGTCGCGTATGTGCGCGGTGGGCGGCGAGGATCTCACCGCTGTCGTGATCGGCGACCAGCCAGGCACGGGCCGTGAGGTTCTTGGGAATGCCGGACGCGGGAGCGGCCGCTGTGACCAGCGGGGCAGCCGCCGTGAGGGCCAGCAGGGACCGTCTGGACAGGGAATTCAAAGAAAGAGTGCTCCTCGCAAAGTAAGGCCCCACCCAACAGCGGGTTCCTGGCAATACGCCCTCCGCAGCTTAGGAATCAGCTGTCTTACCCATTTCTGATCCGGGATCCCGCTTTCTCAGTCCTTGCACATCCTTTACTCAGCCCTGCTCAAAGGTTCGTCCCTAATTTGAGCCCGCGCCCACAGCGGGCGCCAAGAACCTCTGAGGAACGGGATGTTTGGCATCTATCTCAAGCGCGAGCTGGGCCGGCGCAAGAAGGCGGCTCTGGTCATCGCACTGGGTCTGGCGCTCGGTATCGCGCTGGTCATCACCGTCAACTCGGTGTCGGCCGGTATGACTCAGGCTCAGGACAAGGTCCTGAAGTCGCTGTACGGCCTCGGCACGGACATGACGGTGACCAAGGCGCGCTCGGCGCCCACCGACAACAGCTCCGGCAGACCGAACTTCGAGTTCGACGCCAAGTCCAACGACAGCGACGAGACGCAGAGCTCCGACCGTGTGATGACGCAGGGCGGCCAGGCCCTCAAGGCCGCGCTCGTCGCCAAGGTCGCGAAGCAGGACGGCGTCGCCAACGCGGTCGGCGCGATCACCCTCAACGTCACCAAGGTCGACGGCTCCTTCACCCAGGGCAAGGCCCAGTCCACCACCGGCAGCAGCAGCCAGGGCCAGGGCGGACCCGGCGGCGGCAGCGGCGGCAACAGCACGGCGGCCCCCCAGGTGCAGGGCGGCGGCGCCTCCTTCGACGTGAACTCCTACTCGGTCGCCGGCGTCGACGTCACCGACCAGACCCTCGGCCCGCTGGCCGGCATGGAGATCACCTCCGGCAAGACCTTCACGGCCGCGCAGACCAACGCGAAGGTCGCGGTGCTCAGCAAGTCGTACGCCAAGGAGAACTCGTACAAGGTCGGCAAGACCTTCAAGATCTCCGGCACCAAGTACACGATCATCGGTATCGCGACGGCCTCCAGCAGCGAGTCCACCACCGACGTCTACCTGCCCCTGAAGCAGGCCCAGACGCTGGCCGACGCCAAGAACCAGGTCACCACGATCTACGTCAAGGCGACCGACTCCAAGCAGATCGACTCGGTCAAGTCGACCATCCAGAAGAACATCTCCGGTACGACGGTGACGACCTCGGCGGACCTCGCGGAGACCGTCTCCGGCTCGCTCTCCACCGCCTCGAACCTCGCCACCAGCGTCGGCAAGTGGCTGTCCATCGCGGTGCTCGCGGCCGCCTTCCTGGTCGCCGCGCTGCTGACCTCCTCCGCCGTGTCTCGCCGGGTGCGTGAGTTCGGCACGCTGAAGGCGCTCGGCTGGCCGAGCCGCCGGGTGACCCGGCAGGTCGTCGGCGAGTCCATGGTCAACGGCCTCCTCGGCGGTGCCCTCGGCATCGGCCTGGGCCTCGCGGCGGCCTACGCGGTCACCGCGATCAGCCCGAAGCTGACCGCTCAGCTCGGCAACACCGGCGGCGGTGGCGGCGGCATGGGCGGCGGCCCCGGCGGTGGCGGTCCGGGCCAGCAGTCCACGCAGAACACCATGGAGATCGCGCTCTCCGCGCCCGTCTCGCTGACCACCATCGCCCTCGCGGTGGGCCTGGCGGTGACCGGCGGTCTGATCGCCGGCGCGATGGGCGGCTGGCGGGCCTCGCGGATGCGGCCTGCGGACGCGCTGCGCAGCGTGTCGTAGGGCCTTCGGGTCCAGCCCCTTGAGCTGGGGTGCCGCGACCGTTCCCCCCGGGCCGCGGCACCCCGTCCCCCTTACTTACGGAGAGCACCCCATGTACAGACTGACCGGCGTCACCAAGCGCTACTCGCGCGGCAAGGAGACGGTCGAGGCGCTGCGCGGCATCGACCTCACCATCGAGGACGGCGACCAGCTCGTCATCCAGGGCCCCACGGGCGGCGGCAAGTCGACCCTGCTCCAGATGATCGGCGGGCTCGACCGGCCGACCGAGGGCAGTGTCGAGCTGGACGGCGTGGACCTCGCGAAGATCAGCGAGGCGAAGCTGACGCGGCTGCGGGCCGAGAAGATCGGCATCATCTTCCAGTCCTTCAACCTCATCCCGACGCTGACGGCTCAGGAGAACGTCGAGACGGCCCTCGTCCCGCTCGGCGTCAAGCCCGCCGAGCGGCGTGAGCGGGCGGCGGAGGCGCTGCGGTCCGTGGGCCTCGGCGAGCGTCTCGCGCACGCGCCGTCCGAGCTGTCGGGTGGTCAGCAGCAGCGGGTCGCCATCGCCCGTGCGCTGGTGAAGAAGCCGAAGGTTCTCCTCGCCGACGAGCCCACGGGCAACCTCGACGAGGGCACTCGGGACGACATCATGGGCCTGCTGGAAGGCCTGTGGCACGAGTACGGGCTGACGTTCATCCTGGTCACGCACGACTCGTCGATCGCCAAGCGGGCGCCGCGGCTGGCGACCATCAAGGCGGGGCAGATCACGTTGACCGAGCAGCACCAGCGGCAGCACCCGCAGCAGTCGTACGCGCAGTACTAGGCAGTACTAGGCAGTACTAGGCAGTACTAGGCAGTACTAGGCAGTACTTAGACGGTCCCGCACCTCTGAGAACAGGCGTAGCCGCTCATGGTGAGCGGCTACGCCTGACCCGTTTCGAAGCGGGAGATCCGGCCGTCGTCCTCGATGTCGAAGTGCCACTTGGTGCGCATCTCGCCCCAGGTGTCGTTGCTGTAGCGGGCGATGAGGTCACGGCCGCCGCGGGACTCGTTGTCGACCTCCATGTGGCCGTGGGAGGTGAAGATCTCACGGTCGATCCACTCGGAGAGGTCGCGGTCGGAACCGTCGTCCGACATGGTCGCGCCGGGCGTGAGCAGCGCCATGAAGCCGTCGCGGTCGTGGGCGTTGACGGCACCGACGAAGGCGCGGACGGCCGGGTCGCTGAGTTTGGACGTCTGAATCGTCATGCCAGCCAGACTCACACCGCCGCCCGAGCCACGCCACCCGAACGGCGGGCCTGGGCGACACCGACGGGTGCCAGGGGTGCGACGGTGGAAACGCGGGAGGGGTTGTTGTTGCCGTCTGCTCCGGGAGCCATCGTGACGACGTACGACCGACGTGATCTGGGCCTGCTGCTGCTCCGGCTGGGGACCGGGGGTGTGCTGGCCGCGCACGGCGCGCAGAAGCTGTTCGGCTGGTTCGGCGGCCACGGCATCGAGGGGACCGGCCAGTTCATGGAGTCCGTCGGCTACTCGCCCGGCCGGGCGAGCGCCACCGCGGCGGGCCTCGCGGAAGCGGGCGGCGGCACGCTGCTGGCGCTGGGCCTGGCGACCCCGGCCGCGGGTGCGGCGGCGGCCGGTGCGATGGGAGGCGCGGCCACCGTGCACGCGCCCAACGGCTTCTTCAACCAGGGCGGCGGCTACGAGTACGCCGCGACGCTCGGCCTGGCCGCGACGGGGCTGGCGATCTCCGGGCCGGGGCGGCTCTCTCTCGACCATGCCATCGGGCACGTGTTCGACAGGGGGTGGATGGTGCCGGTGGCCCTCGCGGGCACGGCCGCGGTGACTGCGGTGGTCGTGGGGGCGCGGAACCGGCGGCTCCAGGAGAAGGAGAAAGAGGAGCAGGCGGGGTTGTTCGACGAGCAGGAGGCGCTGTTCGGGGAGTGACGTCCGCTGTCCCACGGGCGCGACTTCCACAGGGCGCCCACCGGCGGTCCCTGGCCCGCCCCTAGGATGGCCCCCGTGAACGGCCCCGAGCACCATCCCGCGCGACCGCCTCTGTGGCGGTGCCGGGTGCTGCTCGTGCTGGCTCTGCTGGCGGGGCTCATGGGCATGCATGCCCTGGCTCCGGGGGCGGCGGTCGCGGCCGACCATCCGCACGGCTCGCCCATGACAGCCATGGCTGCGGCGTCCGCCATGTCTGCCACGTCCGTCATGGCCGAGTCCGTGACCGCCGCGCACGGCGACTGCGGCGACTGGGGTTCCTGCGGCTCGGGCCACGTCACGCACGCCGACCCGACCTGTACGGCGGCCTCGGTGAGCGGTGGGCCGTCCCTGCCCGCGCTGGTACCCGACCCGGTCGCCGTCGCCGTACGAGACGAATCGCCGCGCGGGTACGCCGGCGCGGACCCGGACGGCGCTCGCGCACCTCCGTCCTTGGCGGAACTCCAACTCCTGCGGATCTAGACACGGCCCGGCGCGCCTCGCTGTGCGCCGCGTCGGTATGTCCAGATCCCTTTCATCCAGCAGGAGTTCAAGCATGAGCACCACCACCCGTACGCGCCGCGCTGCCCTCGTGGCGGTGACCGTGACCGCCGCGCTCGTCCTCGCGGCCTGTGGCGGCGACGACAGTGACAGCGGCAGTGGCAGCGGTCATGGGGGCGGGCACAGTTCGGCGGCCTCGTCGTCCTCGTCGGCCTCGTCCGGCGACACCGCCGCCGCTCACAACGCCCAGGACGTGTCCTTCGCGCAGGGCATGATCCCGCATCACCGTCAGGCCCTGGAGATGGCGCAGCTCGCCGCCGACCGGGCCTCGTCCGCCGAGGTGAAAGACCTCGCCGCGCGCATCGAGAAGGCCCAGGACCCGGAGATCGAGACGATGTCCGGGTGGCTGAAGTCCTGGGGCGAGGAGGTGCCGGAGGACATGGGGTCCATGCCCGGCATGGATCACGGGTCCGGCTCCGCCATGCCCGGCATGATGGACGACGCGGAGATGGAGAAGCTGGGGAAGGCCTCCGGGAAGGACTTCGACACGCAGTTCCTGACGTTGATGGTGGAGCACCATGAGGGTGCCGTCGACATGGCGAAGACGGAGCAGTCGAAGGGCCGGTACGCGGCCGCCACCGCCATGGCCGGCGACATCGTCACCGCGCAGACGGCCGAGATCGAGGAGATGAACAAACTCCTCGGCAAGAGCTGAGCTGAGCTGAGGGGACGGCTGTCAGTGGTGGGTGCCAAGCTGCGTCCATGAGCGATCGCGACACCACGGCAGACCTCTCGGCAGACCTCACGGCGGCAGACCTTTGGAGCGGCATCGACTCCCTGTGGGCCTGGCTCGATTCCCAGCACCCCGTCGGCGGCCAGGATCCCCTCCTCCTCCGTATGTTGAAGCTCTCGGAGGAGGTCGGCGAGGTCGCCCAGGCGGTGATCGGGACGACCGGTCAGAATCCCCGCAAGGGCACGACCCACACCTGGGAGGACGTCCAAGCCGAACTCTGCGATGTCGTGATCACGGCGCTCGTCGCGCTGCGGACGCTGACTCCGGACACTCGGGAGGTCTTCGACCGGCATCTTCGGCGGGTGCTGGAGCGGTCGCTGGAACGGTGATTGGGGCGGTGATTGGGGCGGTGATTGGGGCAGTGACTGGGGCCGACAGATTACGTCTGCCCCAGTCACCCCGCGTCCCGTGCTCAGGTGCGGTTGACCCACACGCCGGCGTCGCCGAAGCCGAGGACGTCGGCCTTGCCGTCGCCGGTGATGTTGGCGACGAACCGGGGGTGGTTCTCGACGCGCCAGCCCCCGGCGTTGTAACCGAAGTTGGCGATCACCCGTCCGGGCGGGTCGAAGAGTCCCGCGCCGAGGGACCGGGACACCCAGACACCGGCGTCACCGAAGCCGACGACGTCAGCGCGGCCGTCCCCGGTGGTGTCGGCGAGGAAGCGCGGATGCTTCTCCACCCGCCAGCCACCGGCGTTGTAGGCGAAGTTGGCGATCGGCATCGTCATCGGCCCGAAGGTCCCGTCGCCGTTCGACAGGGCCACCCACACCCCGTCGTCACCGAAGCCCACGACATCAGCGCGCCCGTCCCCGGTGACATCCGCGAGGAAACGCGGATGCTTCTCGACGCGCCAGCCACCGGCGTTGTAACCGAAGTTGGCGATCGGCATGGTCATCGGCTGGAAGGTTCCGTCACCGTTGGACAGGGCCACCCACACCCCGTCGTAGCCGAATCCCACGATGTCCGCACGGCCGTCGCCCGTCACGTCCGCGAGGAAACGCGGATGCCGCTCCACCCGCCAACCCCCGGCGTTGTAGCCGAAGTTGTCGATGGCGAGCGTCATGGGTCCGAACGTGCCGTCGCCGTTGGACAGGGCGACCCACACCCCGTCGTAGCCGAAGCCGACGATGTCGGCGCGGCCGTCTCCAGTGATGTCGGCGAGGAAGCGTGGATGCTTCTCCACCCGCCAACCACCCGCGTTGTAGCCGAAGTTGGCGATCGGCATCGTCATCGCCCCGAAGGTGCCGTCACCGTTGGACAGAGCCACCCACACCCCGTCGTAGCCAAAGCCCACGATGTCCGCACGGCCGTCGCCGGTGATGTCGGCGAGGAAGCGCGGATGCTTCTCCACTCGCCAACCACCGGCCTCGTAGCCGAAGTTGTCGATGACCCGGCGCGGGGTCTCGAAGCGGCCGTCGGAATGGCCCGGGGACACATACACGCCCGCGTCGCCGAAGCCGACGATGTCCAGGCGTCCGTCGGCGGTGATGTCCCCGAGGAGCCGGGGGTGCTTCTCTACGCGCCAGCCTCCGGCGGCGTAGCCGTAGTTGCGCACGAGCAGCTGCGGTGACCAGCCGAGGTGGCCCGGGGTGAACTCGCACACCGCGAAGGTGTTGGCCTTCATGAGGCAGGCGACGCCGCCACCGCCCGCGCAGTTCTCGCAGTTGCCGTTGGCCAGGCCGTACCGTCCCCAGGAGCCGCCGCAGTCGCACTTGCTGTTGGCGTACTCGTCGGGGCAGCCGAAGATGTGCCCGGTCTCGTGGGCGAAGACGCGGTCGATGTTGTCGGGGCCCCAGCCGTCGTTGGCGTACTGCATGACCACGCGCGGACCGCCGATGCTCGCGAACGCGAAGTGGTTGAGCGGGTACTTGGTGAAGAAGCCGCAGTAGGTCCAGCGGGTGCCGAACCGGGTGCGCAGGTCCTCGACGTAGGCGTTCACGCCGGCCCAGTCGGCGCTGTAGCCGATCGCCGCCATCGCGGGGTCGCGCCAAAGGGCTTCCAGGTCGGGGGCGTTGGGGTCGGCGGCGACCGTGACGGCCACGTTCTGGATGTCGTAGGAGAAGCTGATGCCGGCGATGGGGTTGGTCGTCGGGTAGAAGCTGAGCCCGTTCTGCACCTCGGCGACGACCTTGAGTATCTCGTCGTTGGAGAACTGGAGGTCGGAGGTGGGGCCCTGCACGATGACGATGCCGACCGCGACGGTGCCCTCCAGGTAGGAACTGGTCGGCGCGGCGGCGGTGGCGGAAGCTGAGGCGGCGGCGGAGGGTGGCCCGGGCTGGGGTACGACCTCCGTACAGTCGGGCATGTCCCATGGCTCCGCGTCCCGCAGGCGGCGGGTCTTCGCTGTGCGGTACGCGGTGGACTCGCGCAACCGCAGGGCGGCCAAGCCGAGTTGCTCCACCTCGGTGAGGCCGTCCGTGTCGCCGGGCTCGGGTCCCGGCGCCGCCGCGGCCGCTCCGTCGGGCACGGCGACGACGCTGACCCTGCCGTACCGGTGCAGGGTCTGTCCCACGCCGGGCCAGGTCGGTGCGGCACCCCGCTGGGCGGCGTCCGCTCCGAGTACGGCGCGTTCGGTGATGTCGAAGTCTCCTGCCATCTCACACTCCGTTCGGATTCTGGTCGGGCGGCTGGAATTCCGGGTCGCCCCAGTTCCGGCCGTCGCCCGGCCTCGATGACTTCTTGCTCGGGCCCGCCTTCCAGGCCTCGACGAACAGGCGGGCGGTTTCGTCGAGTTGGCGGAGGAGGGTGTCGTCGCCGCTGCTCGTGATCTCTCCCTGAGGGGAGCGCGCGAGGGCGAGGCGGCCGTGCGCGGACAGTTCGGGGAGGTGTTTCGCGTCGGCGCGGTAGACGGTGATCGACGGGGGGAGCTGGGCGACGACGGGCCAGGGGGCCTCGCCCTCGCCTACCTCTACGTTCTCGCCCGGGTCGGAGCCGATGCTCACGACGAGGATCTCGGTGTTCTCCACGACCGCCCCCTTGTCTCTCAGGAAGTGGATTCGTCCCTCAGGGAGTGGGGTGGGCCCTCAGGGGGTGGACGCGAGCTCGGTGTAGACGGCGCAGTGGTCGCTCCACCTGCTGGGGAGGTCGCCGCACAGGCCCGGTCCTCCGGTGGGCAGGAAGCTCGTGTGCGTGCCGGACGCCGCGAACCGTGCCGGGAAGAAGCGCTGTTCGCCGACGAGGATCCCGACGACGTCGTCGGACGCCGGTGGCGCCGGCGGGAAGGCGGCGATCTCGTACTTGGCGAAGGTGCCCGTGGCGACCTCGTTGTCGATGTCGTTGCGGGTGGCGTTGAAGTCACCGGCCAGGACCGGCGGGAAGAGACGGCCGCCGGGAGCGGGCGGCACGGCCAGTTCGAGCTGGTCCACGGCCTGGGCTATGAGCGCGTAGTCCGGTCCCGGCTCGGTGCTGCTGGTGTGGACGTCCCATACGTCGACCGAGTGGACGGCGAGCGGCCAGCGCTCCACGAGCGCGAACCGCGCGAACGCGGCCGGCCGGATCGCCCAGTGCGGCCCCCAGTACTTGGTGTCCCGGGTGGTGGAGTCGACCCGGGCGCAGTACGCGGCCCAGTTCGCGGGCGGATTCGTGCAGGGGTAGCTGGCGCGCGGGGCGGGCGTGAGGGGCAGGCTGTCGTACGGAGACCCGATCGCGAGGGTGCCGGGTACGGGCGTGATGTTGCGCAGCCGTTGCGGGTTGTAGAGCACGGCCCGGCCTTGGTACAGCGGGTTCCAGCCCTCCACGGACGGGCCGGTGCTCAGCAGCGCGGCGCGGTAGCGCACCCCGGTGGCCGACTCGATCCTCGCCATCAGCCCGAAGACCGCCTCGTAGTCCTTGGGGTCGCAGCCGCCGAGGAACCAGCACTTGCTGGCGGGGGTCTCCTGGAGAACCAGCAGGTCAGGGACAGTCTGAGTGGCACCCATCCACGCCGCGAGCCGCCCGTGACGGTCCCGCCACGGGCCGAACGAGCTGTCCGTGCCCTGGAGGTTGAGGGAGAGGACCGAGATGTTCTCGTCGGACAGGGCGCGTTTGCCGCAGTCCACGTACAGGTGGAAGGGGCGGTCGGAGAGGGTGCCGTCGGGGGTGCGGGTCTCGACCGTCACCCCGGTGGTGCTGAAGGAGCTGCCCGCGGTGAAGACGAGCCCGGGCGCGTACACCAGACCGTTCCCGGGATCGGCGATGGACGCGACCCGTGCGCAGGACTCGACGGCCGCGCTGAAGCGCACCTCGTAGCGGCCCGTCCCGGTCCGTGCGGCGGAGCGAACCCCGTCCCCGCGGACCAGGCCGCCCGCGGCGTCGACGACCGCGCTGCCCCGGTAGCCGGTACGGGGGTCCTGGGCGCAGTGCACGGCGAGATGGAACGGCGCGTCCATGAGCCCGCCGCCGAGGTTCTTGGTCTCGACGTACACCCCGTACGGGCCGAGATGCCCGCCCGCCGCGAACGCCAGCGCGGGGTAGTACACCAGCCCGGCCCCAGGGTCCCCCACGGTCACCCGGTACGCGCACGCGCTGACGTCATGGCCGAACACGACCTCGTAACGCCCCACCCCGAAACGGGTGAACGACGCGGCCGACCCCCGCACCAGCCCACCGGGCCCGACGACGGCCCGGTCACCGCCCGCGCAGTCCACCGTCAACTGGAAGGGCAGGTCGGTCAGTCCGCCCCCGGAGTTCTTGGTCTCGACGTACACCCCGGCCCGGCTCTGATGGCCACCGGCGGTGAAGACGAGCCCGGCCGGCGGAACGGCCCCCTTGCCGGGTTCGCCGACGCTCGCCGTGAACACACAGTCGCTGACATCCCGTCCGAACCGTGCCTCGTAGACCCCGGCGGACGACCGGTTCAGCCAGGTGAGTCCGGAACTGCGCACCACACTGCCGTCCGCCCTGGCCACGACCCACAGCGCACTCTGCGCGGCGGGGCTGCCGCTGGGGAGTTGCGCCGGGACGCCTGCGGCGGGCGGTGCCACGACCACCGCTGCAACCGCTGCCCCCGCGACCAGCACGGCGAGCGCGCCGACCCACGATGCCCGAACCACGGTGCGTAAGCGCCGAGTTGCCCGGTGAACGACGTCCGAATGATGCGCCATGGCGGCCCCCCGCTGCCTGAGCGTTGCCGGGCGCGGTACGCCCCGCTCAGGCTGGAGACTCAACTCCCGGACTGTGCCACTGTCAATACGACATCGAACTGAAAAGCCCGAGTTACAGGGATGATTCCGCTTATGCCGATCTTCGCGTCATTCGCCCGCGTCGTCATGCAGCCCCTGCAGGAACATGTCGAGGAAGTGCCCGCGGACGCCGTACGCGCTGACCCCTCGCAGCCGTGCGATATGTGAACTGAACCCCGCGATGGACCCGGTGAAGGTCTCGGCGGCGACGGAGCAGTCGATACCGGGCCGCAGTTCACCTCTCGACCGGGCGTCCCGCAGGACGTCCTCGACGACGGCGAGGGGTTTGTCGATGCAGTCGCGCTGGAACCGGGCGTACAGGTCGGGGTAGTTGGGGAGTTCGAAGGAGCAGCGGGCGGCGATGAGCCAGCGCGGGCTGTCGAGGGCGTCGGCGATGTCGTCGTAGAGGGCGTCGAGGTCGCCGACGAGGCTGCCGGTGCGGGGTGGGACGAGGTCGAGGGCGAGGGTGTTGAGCCCGGCGAGGATCAGCTCGTCGCGCTCGGTCCAGCGGCTGTAGAGGGTGCGTTTGGCGACCTTGGCGCGGGCGGCGACGTTGTTGATCCGGAAGCCGGCGACACCGTGGTCGGAGAGCTCGTCGACGACGGCGCGGAGGATGCGGTCGTCGGCGGTGGTGTCGCGGGGGCGGCCGGGTTTGGCGGGGACAGGGGCCTTGGCGGGGACAGGGGCCTCGGCGCGGGCTCCGGCTGGGGCGGACGACGTGGCTGCCATGCCTGTGACCCCTCCCATCCATTTCGCTACCAGAACGGTTTCGTATTCATGCCAGCCTAGGTTACCGTAGATGTGTACGAAACCGTTTCGTTAGAAGCTCGAACGAGGTGCCGCGGATGACAGCGACGGAACAGGCCATCACGCCAGGCACGCGCCGCAGCGGCAGCCGCAGTCGCAGCCGCATCACCCCGGAACGCGAGGCGGAGCTCTACGCCACCGTCCTCGACCTCCTCCGCGAGGTCGGATACGAGGCCCTGACCATGGACGCGGTCGCGACCCGCACCCGGTGCAGCAAGGCCACCCTCTACCGCCAGTGGGCGGGCAAACCGGAACTCGTCGCCCAGGCGCTGCGCCAGACCAAGGGCAACGTCATCAGCGACATCGACACCGGGTCGCTGCGCGGCGACTTCCACGAGATGGTGAGACGCCTCGACGACGAGTCGCTCCGCAGGGAAACGGCCTTGGTCCGCGGCCTCATCCACGCCGTCCACACCCACCCCGACCTCCTCCAAGCCCTCCAGGACCTGGTCGTCGACCCGGACCCCACGGGCCTGGAGTCGATCCTGCGGCGCGCGGTGTCCCGGGGCGAGGTCGACCCCGGCTGCCCGGCCCTGGAGTACATCCCGTACGTCCTGATCGGCGCCCTGGTGGCCCGCCCACTGGTGGCGGACCGGCCGCCGGACCGGTCGTTCCTGCTGCACTATCTGGACTCGGTGGTACTGCCGTCCCTGACGGCCTGCCCCCGCCCGGATGAACGCCCAGAAGTCCGAGGGCAGGGGCAGTCAGAGGGCAGGGCAGGCAGAGGGTAGGGCAGCCAGGGGGTAGGGGCGGTCAAAGGGCAAGGGCAGTCAGAGGGCAGCCGCGGAAATGCGGTGACCCCGTTCGCCGTCCGCGCCGCGTCCGTACTCGCCACGCTGCTATTACTTGCCGGTGCAGACCTCCGCATCCGCACACCCGACCCACCCGATCCCCATGACAAGGCAGAACCAGTTGAACGACAAGGCGCCTCAGCAGCCGGAACCCCAGTCCGCCATCTCCGAGCCGGAGCTCGTGGGGACCTCGCTCCCTCCGATGCCCCCGGCGCCGCCCACGACGTCCCTGCCCTGGGCCGCCCCACAGGGCCGTCGGCGCAAGCGTGCCCTCATAGCCGGCGCCGCCGCCGTCGTGCTCCTCGCCGGTGGCGGCATCACCTGGTGGGCGCTGGCCGGCGACGGCGACCCCATGGACCACGTCGAGGTCTCGGGCGGCAAGCTCGTCACCGGGGACAGCGACTCGTACGGTGACGGGGAGGACTGCGACGACACCGACGAGTTCTCGTACAACGACTGTGACGCGTACGGCGATTCCGACGATTCGGATGACGCGACCTACGAGTTCGTCTACAAGATCACCAACAAGGGCGACGAACCCGCCAACTACTCCGTCCTCGTCAACGGCTTCGACGAGGACGGCGACTTCGTCGGCCAGACCTACATCGGTACGACACACCTGGCCGCCGGCAAGACCGACGCCGACAAGGGCGAGTTCGACGAGTACGTCACCCTCGAAGACGGCCACGACCTGTCCGACATCAAGTCCGTGAAGGTCGCCTACGTGGAGCGCATGGCCCTGGCCAACTGATCCCGGCGTGCCGGTACACCGGCGGTTCTGCGACAGCGCGACCGCCGACTGCCGCCACCTCCGCCTGACCACCGCTGCGGTGTCAGTGCGCTGAAGTCCCGTTGCACCGCGTTCGCAACACCCCGAACCCTGCGGGAACTTCAGATCATGCAGTGCAGCGCCCATATCCGGGCGAAGCCAGGGTGGTTCGACAAGATGAACGATCCCGACTTCGTCACGAGGTGGACGCGGGAAGCGGTCGCCCAGGGCCTCATCGAAGCACAAGTCCGTTACGTGCTTGCCGAAATCCCGGCTGCGCGAGGTCGTCGACGAACACAACGAGCAGGTCTACGAGCGAGGATTCTCCCTCTGCGAGCACTGAACGCACCGTGGCCCGACCGTTCCGTGGCTGTCAGTGGGAAGCCCTATGGTCGTTCCCACGTGCCACGACCGCATCAACTGCCAAGGGGGGACCACGATGCAGGCGAAGGAGACGCTGTTCGCCGATCTCGTACAGGGGAGGGCCCAGCAGTTCCAGGTACCGCTTTATCAGCGGACGTACTCCTGGACGGAGAAGCAACTCGGACAGCTGTGGAACGACATCCTGGAGCAGGCGGAGCTGATCGAGCGCGGCGAGAAGGCGAACACACATTTCCTGGGCTCCGTCGTCCTCGCACCGTCTCCGCAGAACGAGGCGACGTTCCCCCGCTGGCTCGTCGTCGACGGTCAGCAGAGACTGACCACACTCTCCCTCGCTCTGGCCGCGATCCGCGATCACATCAGGGACGCCCAGCCCGACGAGGCCGAGCGCATCGACGAGGAATACCTGATCAACAAGCGGAAGAGCGGCAGCGACCACTTCCGGCTGCTGCCGACCCAGGCGGACCGGCCGCAGTTCGCCGCGCATGTCCGCGGCCCGCTCACGGAACAGGCCACCGGCGGCAGTGTCGCCGCGGCCTACACCTTCTTCCGCCGCAAGCTGGTCGAGGCTGCCGATCCGGCGGCCCCGCAGGACGTGTTCCGCATCGAGCAGGCCATCACCTCCCGGCTGACCCTGGTGGCGGTGACGGCCGAGCGCAGCGACAACGTGCATCGCATCTTCGAGTCCCTCAACAACACCGGGCTCAAGCTCAGCCAGGCCGACCTGCTGCGCAACTACCTGTTCATGAAGCTCCCCACCCGCGGTGAGCACGTCTACGAGACCTATTGGCTCCCCCTGCAGGACAGCCTGCGCAACGAAGAGCTGGAACTGCTCATGTGGCTCCAACTGGTCCTCGACGGCGACGACCGGGTACGCCGCCAGGACCTGTACGCGGCTCAGCAGCAGCACTTCGAGCGCGGCGGGGCTCGCGAGGACGAGATCGAGGCGTACATCAAGGAGCTGCACCGCAGCGCCGCTCTCTTCCGCCGTCTGCTCCACCCGGAGGAGGAGCCGGACCCATCGGTCCGTGCCCATCTGCACCGCCTGGACACCTGGCAGGCCCTGGCCACCTACCCCGCGCTGATGCTGCTCCTGGACCGGCGCCAGCGCGGGGAACTCGACTCCGCGGACACCGCCCGTGCGCTGTCGTACATCGAGAGCTTCCTGGTACGCCGGATGATCTGCCGGGTGCTGCCGAACAGCCTCGGCAGGATCTTCCAGGCCGTACCGGCGCAGCTGCCGCTCGATGTGCCCGTAGCCGACGGCTTGCACCACGTGCTCTCCGCCGACAACCGGTTCTGGCCCGATGACGACGAGCTGCGCGAGAAGATCCAGAAGGCACCCTTCTACCGGTACGGACTCGCTCCGCAGCGCAAGATGGTGCTGCAACGGCTTGAGGAGAGCTACGAGCATCCGGAGCCGGTGGACTTCGCCGCCGCGCGGCTCACCATCGAGCACGTCATGCCGCAGTCGCCCGGCGACGAGTGGCTGCGCATGCTGGACGAGGACACAGCCGACGGAGAGAACCCGCAGGACCTGCACTCCCGCTTGCAGCACACCCTCGGGAACCTGACGCTCACCGCGATCAACTCGGAACTGTCGAACCACCCCTTCGAGCGCAAGCAGGGTCTGCTGCATGGCAGCCACCTGGAGATGAACCGCCGCATCGCCGCGACCGAACGCTGGGGCGCGAAGGAGATCCTGGCCCGCGCCGACGAACTCACCGACCGTGCAGTGGCGTTGTGGCCGTCCCCGCTCCGCGGAGTCGGCCGCGCGGAACGCAGCCGGGACTGGCATCTGGCCCACCAGGTACTCGCGGCACTCCCCCACGGCACCTGGACGTCATACGGCGATCTCGCCGCGTTCCTCGGCTCCGGCGCCCAGGCGGTGGGCAACCACCTGGCGGGAACACCCGGGGTGGCGAACGCGTATCGGGTGCTCACCTCGGAGGGCAAGGTCTCGGACGGCTTCCGCTGGACCTCAGCGGACGAGAACGGCGACGTCCGCTCCCGGCTGTCCGCGGACGGTGTCGCCTTCACGGTGACCGGAGCCGCCGATCCCGCACAACGCCTCACCGCTGACGACCTCGCACTGCTGGTTGCCGATGCGAATGACCAGACCGAGGACTCGGCCTCCGCGCAAAGCACGCCGAACGCTCCGGGCGAGGAAACCCGCGCCGACCGCTTCTTCCGCCAGCTCGCGGCGGACGACTCCCCGGAGACAGTCGAGGCGGTACGCGCGCTCCTCGCCCGCTGGGAGGAACTCGGCGGCTGGATCGGCCACGGGGCGGGCCAGGTCACGACGAGCGCGTTCCTCATGCTCGGGAAGGCAGGCGCCCCGGGCCGCGGCATCTGGCCCCTGACGCTCTACCCGGGCGGAGGGCGGGGTGGCACGGCACAAGTGGTGTTCCAGTACCTGGCCGCCCGGGAACCGTTCACCGACCGCGTCCTACGCCTCGAGTTCCTCAAGCGCCTCAACGACCTGGAAGGCGTCGACATCCCGGAGGGCAAGCTGGAACTGCACCCGAGCTTCCGGCTCTCGGTACTGGAGAGCGACCGCAACCGCGAGTTGCTCGGCGAGGCGTTGGCGTGGTTCCGGGACCGCTGGGAGAGCCGGAACACGGCCTGAGTGCAAGGGCCTTGGGCCTGACCGGTTCTTGCCGGGCAGGCCCCGGCCTGGCGGCAAGAGCAAGTCAGAGATCGTCCGGAAGCATCGGAAGGAAGAGTGGCCATGCAGCGGGCGAACCATGCCAACGTAGCGGCGGCCCAGCGTGAGGATCGCGTCCCTTCCAAAGGGCTGCAAAGGCTGCCCTCTCTCAGGGTGTCGTCACCCGTGCCACACGACACTGCAGATGTAGACGCACTCGTGCCGGGGAACGACGAGGAACTGAATGAAGCCGCGCCCGCCGAAGATCGGGAAGTTCCTTAGGCCGCCGGGTTTGTCCTCGGGTCTGCTCCCTGCCGTCTCGGCGTCGCGCCCCAGCGCGGCAAGCTCGGTGGCAATGCGCTCCACCTCTGCGACAACGCCGATGGGAAGCCCGGCGGTCAGGTACTCCTCGCTCGGGTTGTAGTCCCACTTCCAGTCGGTCACAGTCCGGCCTCGGCCTCCGCCTCTGCGTGGATCTCCCTTATCTCGGTGATGGCATCCGCCGGATCCTCCACCCCGCCGCTCACCACGTCCTCCAGATGGCGCAGACGAGCAGCTCGTGAGGGATAGCGCTGGATCGCCACGAACACGCCCCACGTGTGGACGAAGGTGCGCAGTGGCGCAAGAGACTGGGCCCGCTGAGCGCTGGTGGTCGCGTCGACGAGATCACGCACAAACGCTGGCATACGGCTCGGCGTGAGCTCCTCAACGGCGGCACGCAGGGCGTCCGGGGTCAGGGCAGGCATAGGGATGAGCGGCTCACCGGGCTGCGGCTGCGCGTGCAGTGCGGTCACGGTCGTGCTCCCGGTTCGAGGGTGGACGTTGGCTGTGTTCTAGACGGTACCCGCACCGCGCCGAATCGACGGCCGGATCAACGCATGGGCACGAGCCGATCAGGCCTGGTCACCCGGCGGCCGGTGAGACCCGGATTGGCTCTTGGAACGGGCACTGGTTCTACCGCCGGGCACGCCGGGTGCGATCTTGCCTTCGTGAGGCCTCTAAGCCTTCGCCAACAAGATCGCACCCAACCACCGGCGCCACGGCCGGACGCCTACACGGTCACGCTGTGTCGGCCGCCATGATTCCGACGCATTCTTCGAGCGCCGCGTGCAACGACGGTACAAAGGCGGCAAGTTCGACGTCCGACGCCTTGCCTCCCTCGAGTACGGCGCCAACGACCGTCACCAGGACTGCGGCGGCCTTGAGTGCGTGCGCGTCGGCCAGTTCCTCCAGGAAGCCGCCGGGCTGCGCGACCACGAAAGCCTCCTTGCCGGTGGCGGGATCGACACCGACGCTACGGAGACGCCTCGCGCTCATGCGACCTCCGCCGGGATGTAGTCCTGACCGAGGGTCGCGAGGACTGCAGCTCGGCGCCCGTCTCGCTGGAGGCGCCTGTGGTCGCGTTCGTCGCGCTCGCGTTCCCATACGGCGAGGTAGGGACGGACGAGTGGCTGGCCGTCGGCGAGGACGATGTCCGTCGGGTACGACTGAGGCCCGCGCGTGATCTTGGGAACGGCGACGGGCGGCCTCCCGACAAGCGAAAGTGGCGTTTCGGTGGCACGGTGCACTCCACATGGAGGCAGGAAAAGGCTCAGGATCGCGGCCAGTAGGCTGCGCATAGGTCGACTCCTTGTCAGTCGGCACAGCCCCGGCGTGGAAGCTCTCACCCTTCTCGCCGGGGCGTTTTGTTCCCTCCGAACCCTACCTGGATAACGGTAGTAGTAGGTAGTGGTTAGTAGTAGTGGTAGGTAATGCGTAGTAGAGAGTGGCGCTCTACGGTCAAAAGGTGGACAAGATCAGCCCCGACTCGCCGCAGTACGTGTACGAACAGCTGGCCGCGATCATCGAACAGAAGATCCGTTCCGGCTAGTATCCGCCCGGCACCCGCCTGCCGGGAGAACTGGCCATGACGCATGAGTACAAAGTCGGCCCGGGTACCGTCCGGCGCGCTCTAGACATCCTGCGGGACAGAGGACTAGTGGTGACTGTGCGTGCCCGAGGGTCGTTCGTCGTCGACCCCCCGCCGCCGCCCTCCGAAGACCCTCAGCCTTCCACCTGAACCGCGCCCTCAAAGGCGACTCCGTCCACCGCCGCACCTTCCGCACGCGCACCGAGGCCCGCACCGAGAGCGCTGCCTGGATAACCGACTTCTACAACCGAGGCAGCTACACAGCGTGTGGGTTCAAGGGCGCGATCGACTACGAACGTGACTACGGAGCCACCCTCGCCGAGGGACTGGCCGCACAGACCGTCTCCATGCTGCGAGGAGTTTGACAGATGGATCTGCAACGGTATCCATGAAGCACCGAGTCGTCAGGAATGGGACACTTCGTCGCGTATCAACGCGCCGAGGCGGCGCTGCGCGTGCGACATCCCGAGTTAAGCGATCGCATCGAGATGCACTCGCCGTTGAGTGCATTGCCAACGATGCTCTCCGTCCGGCTTCCCGACGACCGCAGAGTCTTGCTCTGGCTGACACGCTTCGCCCGCCCGCGCGACTTCTATCCCTTCTGGTTGATCGTCGGCCCCGACGACGAGGGATTGCCTCGGATCTGGGACGCCTTAACCAGCCCCGAAGTGCTCGCCGACGCAGTCCGGGAGCGTGTCAGCGCCTTCGAGGAACAGCGTGTAGAGGTGAGTCCGTGGCGATGGGACGAGCCGGACAGGGAGGCGTCGGTCATCAGGCTGGCTGACACGCTGGCGGAGAATTCATTCGACGTCCGGCTCGTCGTGTCCGGAAATCGGATCCGTACGACGCAGACAGCGGATGGTGTCGAGGCGTTCCCCTTTCGAGAGCACGAGGGGGACTTCCTGGAGTTCCGGGTCGGACACCACTCGGTGCGGATCTCCCGGAAGAAGGAGATCGGCTGGCTCGCGGATGTGCACGACCCGGAACTGGATGTGCAGTGGCGCATCGATCTCCACTGGCTCCTCGACAAGCAGGCCGGGAGCCTTCCCGGTTACACCGAAGATGACCAGGTCCTCGGTGGGTTCTATGAGGTCATCGAGGCCGCTGTACGGGACGGACCACCCGAGAACGTGGTCAACTCGCCCCCGCGTAAGGGAGATCGGCCGCGCATAGCGGCAGACCTCGACCCAAGCGACTCGCTGAGTCCACAGCAGGCGCTGCAGGTCACGATGTGGGAACTGCGCGCTCTGGGCTTCGCCGACGTGGCCATCGAGGGCGACGCCGAATCCGCATCCTTGACGTCGGAGATCTTGTCCATCGCCTCGACGGCGCGTCCCAAGGCACTTGGTCTCGCGGACATCAAACATCTGTATGCGGATGCCTCCATCGCGGAAAAGCGGCTGATGGTGCTGCTGCGGACGGGGGGGCATGACACGTCCCGCGGTGGAGTTCGCGAACCGGGCGGGAGCCCTCGTGTTCTGGGCGGACAAGAAAACTGGCCTGCTCGCGCCCTACGGCGGGCTCGCCCGCGAGGTCGCGTTCTCCGAGGTGTAGGCGTAGCAGCCGGTCCGGGGCCTCTCCTGAATGACAGGGCCTGGACCGGCGGTCAATCAGCGCGGGGCAGTGCCGTCCGTAGACCACTCGTTGGCGAAGTGTTCCATCTGCTTCAGCACAAGCTCAATGGCTGCCGGGGCCTGCGTAGGGCGGGTAGCTGGCTCTCGGCCAGAACCGCACCCAAAGCATCGCCCATCAACTCCGGCGGGCCTGACCGCCCGGCGGCGCCGCGCCCTCACAGAGTCCAATCCCTCGGTACAGCAACGCCCCTCTACGTCCGCCTCGTCTCCCCCTCAGTGGTCGGGACCGCTCCTCCCCGCGTACAACCCTCACAAGGAAGGCGCCGATCTCTGCTACAACTACCGTGTGGATCTGTCCCTTTCTACGTCGGAATGCCAGTTGCTGCGCCATCTCGTATTGGCAGACATGCCGTATGTCGACCAGGGTGCGGTAGCCGTAGCCGTGCAGGGGCTGGATGAAGAGACTGTGCAGGACGACGTACGGTCACTCACATGGAGAGGGATGGTGGCAGCTGACGGCGGCCGCCTCTCGATCACCCCCCTCGGCGCGGCAGCGCATTATGCATCCGAGGTCGAATACCTATCGGCGCGCCTCGTCGATGTGGTCACGCTGGCTGACGAACTTGTGCATCTCGCTCCGGCCTTGGCCCGCGAGATGCATGCCGTACGCCAAGTCGCCCAAGGGGCATGGCCGCTTGAGCAGGCGACGCGCTATGCCTCGGACGGTCCTCCTGGACGGCCGCGTTGATGGCACGCGTACGCCGTGGTCGGCCCCAACCATGATTCACATGAGCGTGCCGGGCCCGCCTTCGGCACCGAAGCCGAGGTCGGGGATACGACGGCGCGGCTTTCGCACCTTGGG
The DNA here is from genome assembly GCF_040644695.1 of Streptomyces sp. NPDC046909. Classification (NCBI taxonomy): domain Bacteria; kingdom Bacillati; phylum Actinomycetota; class Actinomycetes; order Kitasatosporales; family Streptomycetaceae; genus Streptomyces; species Streptomyces sp. NPDC046909. The sequence goes on from NZ_JBEYXC010000029.1 coordinate 25,601, forward strand.
AGCGACAGGCAGGATTGCGGCCTTCGCCAGATCAGACTCTGTGATCACTGGACCGGCCACGATGCGTTCTAGGAGAGCCTGTTGGGTCGGCTCCAGTTCCACCAGCCGGCGCAGCACCGAAAGCAGCTCCATGAGCTCCGTTGACCACTCTGCGGGCCAGGTCTCGGCATGGATATCGTCCAGCGGGCTGGTTTTCCTGCTGTTGGGCTTGGCCTTGCGGTAGCCGAACCACTTCTTGACGATCTGCATGTCGCCGACTTCGTACGCCCAAACCTCGGGCGGGACGGGCCCGAATTGTCCGGAGCCTAGATGCAGGGTCTTCGTCATCTCGGCGTACTTGATCTCGGCGGGTAGCGCTTGTCCTACGGCGTGTTCGTAGCGGACGCGGCGCGGATCCCCCTGGGGATAGCACACGTCTGCTTTGGGCCTGCCGTCCTCGGGAGCAGCGTAGAGCTCTCCGTACGTCGAGGCCCACAGCACCTCGGAGCCCAGCCGGACGGCTTCATTCCACAGCTGTGGGTCGCGGGTGAGCGGCACGCGCACGCCCGGTGTGAGCAGTTCCTCGGTGAACTGCTCGGTGAACCCGGGGTGCCCCGTCACCGCCACCGCATACGCGGCCAGGTCGTGCACGTTGATCTGAGGGATTCCAAGCACGGCGGCGAGGTGGGCGAGCAGGCCGGGCGGGACGTTGGGAGTACCGTCGGGATGTAGGACAGGCATGACCTTGCCGCCCCGCCCGTTGAAGTGGTGCGTGTCTGGCAGCAGCGCCGTGGCGACGACCGCCGGTCCCGAGTCGATCTCGTGCGAGGACTGCTGGTTGAGGAACAGCTGGTCATGCTGGAGCGATTCCCACAAATCCGGGCGTGGAAAGTCGATGACTCGGTTGTCGGCGATGAGCCACTGACGGTCGAAGCTGCGCATCCCGATCCTGATCAGCTCGGGCTCTCTCGTGGCCTCCTGGCCAATCGGTGTCGCGTGTGCGGGACGGCCGGGCAGGGGTTCCACCTTCTTGTCCAGCGTGCGGTCGCGAGTCTCCTTAAGCAGTTCGGCTTTCTTGGCCTGGTCCCGCTGCGAGACGAGGTGGGCCCAGCGCCGTTGGAGGATCTCCCGGTCCGGGCCGTTTACCCAGGAGCGGTTGGCCTTGCTGCCGGGGCTTCCCCAAGGGAAGAGGTCGCTGAGTTCGGGATATTCCTCCCAGCCGGTGTCCGAGGTTGGGCGGAACGGCTGCGTGGCTTCGGAGTGTGCGTCGTGCCATCCGTCATCGTCCAGGCGGATGGCTTTCAACTGGCGGTACTTGGCGGCTCGCTTGCCTTCGACCGTGCGGTAATGGATACGGGCGGGCCGCTCCGGATCACGGTCAGTGCGCCGAACGAAGATGCAGATCGCGAGCGGCTGCGCCACGCCCGGAAAGATCCGTGTGGATACGTCCGGGCGATGACCTTCCGGGGAGACATCGATGATCCAACCCTCGTCGCAGGTGCGCCGGAGGTAGTCCCGCATACCGCGCCCGCCGGGGCCGCCGGCAAATCCAGAGGGCGTGATGAAGCAGATCACGCCGTGCTGGTCCTCGTCGTGTGCGTCGAAGACCTTCCACGTCGCCCAGCGCCAGAAGTAGATGTACAGGTTCTTCAGGATGTGCTCGTAGCGCCCGTTGCCCGGCCACTTGAAGTCATTGATCGGCGGCGCGCCACGCCCGGCGGCACCGCTCTCGATCCAACCTCCCCGCCCCTTGGCCTTGTCGTCGTACGGCGGGTTCCCGATCACCACGGTCACCGGCGTGGTGGCTTTCACCTTGTTCGCGCGCTTCCGTGACTCCGATATCACTCCATACGTGGAGGCCAGAGACTCCTCGGCTACATACGGGTTGTCCAATGTGTCCGTGACGTAAAGCTGCAGACCGTCCCTCGGCTGCGCCGCACGGTGATGCTTCAACAAATCGGAGGTGCGCAGCTCGGCCACCGCGAAGGGGCCCATCTGCAGTTCGAATCCAACCAGGCGACGAGCCAGATCGCTGATGGCCTCCGGGACAGCACCGGGGCCGGTGTGCTGCCCGGCCCAGTCAGCCACATGCTCGATGATCGCGTGGAGGTAGGTTCCTGTCCCCATGGCCGGATCGACGATGCGCACGTCCTGGCTGGCATAGCCTTGCGCCCGGTCCAGCCGCGTACGCAGCACGTCCTCGGTCAGGCGCACCATCTCCTCCACGACCTCGCGTGGGGTGTAGTACGAGCCGCTCTTCTGCCGCAGCTTCTCGTCGTACACCTCGAGGAACGACTCATACAGATGCAGGTAGGCATCGCGTCGGCCCTTGCGGATGGACTCCCAGCGCACCGCGTCGATCACGCGCACGAGCAAGTCCAGCGTCACCTCGAAGCTTTCGGTGACGTTGTCGGTAAGCAGTTGGAGGGCCTTGCCCATCAAGGCGTGCCCGGCATCGAGCCTCCGGCCGATCTCGTGCAACCCTGTGTCCGTCAGACGGAGATCCTCCGTCCGGGCAAGCAGCAGGGCGAAGGTGACAGCCTGGGCATAGCCGTCGGCGAAGGTGGCGTCATCGGCCGTCGGGAAGAGGAGCTTGCGCCAGTCACCCATTAGGCCGGTAAACCGAAGATCCTGCGGGCGCGCCCCATCGGCCGCCGCGCGTCGTTCGGTCTCCAGTTGCTCCAGCACCGCGGCACGCAGCAGCCGACACAGCGGAGCGATACGTCGTACCAGCACGGAGACTTGGCGAATCTCCTCGGGGTACCAGTACAGGAAGGTCTGCAACAGGACGTGGAACGCGTCTGGAGAAACGACCTTCAAGTCGGCGCCAGCTCGATCCAGATCGCCCTCGAAGGTGACAGGGTCGCCGACTGCCACCCCATGCCGGAACAGTCGCCATTCGGTGCCGTTCGTATAGAGCAGGTTCGGCAGATCGCGTAGACGCTCCCACTGCTCCTTATTACGGCCAGTGAACTTGCTTGGGTCAACGCTCTGGCCGGGCCTCTTGATCTCGACATACCCGATGATCGCGCCGTGGACCTCAACCGCGTAGTCGGGGCGCACCCCAAGGTCGGGCAGCGGCGTCTCCGCGTGCCACAGAACGTCCTGCAGTTTGTACTGGGCGCCAGCGCTCTGCAGCAGCTTCTCAAGCGGCGCGCGGATAGCAAACTCGGGCCACCCAGGACCGTCGAGCAGTAACTTGCTCGATGCGCCGAAGACCGACACGGCCTTCGTTAACCACTCCCGCTGGCTCTCCACCACGTCACGCGCCCCCGAACTTCCATTCATGATCCCGCTGAAAGTATGACAGGGAGATCGTGATCATGAAAGGCGCAAAGCCATCAACTAGGTGTCCCCGTAAGGGAGATGAAACTCACCAGGGGTTGAAGCTGCTCAGCGCTCACTCAGCGCCCCGCCTGACAAGCAAAGTCACACCTCGCCAGCGCTTCCCCCGCTTCACAACCACGCGGGGATTCCTGGGAACTCCCAGATAGAAGCGGGAACCTCTCCCATCGAAGGGGCCTCCGTCGCAGATCGGAGGCCCCTCCAAGGCAAAGCGGCAGGTAGCAGCAGACGAGCCGAGCTATACGCCGGGTTCTGTCACCCGGTCGCCTCGCAGCGACCGGGGAGACGGCCATCCATCTAGGACCGGCGTTGCCGCCGGCCTCGTGCGGTCTACCCGGAGACTCGGGCGGGCAGCCCTCGAACGTCCCCGCAGGGCCCACCCCTCTTTCGAGAAGAGGGCCCCTTTTGACCTTGCTCCAGGTGGGGTTTACCTAGCTGCCCAAGTCACCTTGGGCACTGGTGGTCTCTTACACCACCGTTTCACCCTTACCCGGCACCGAAGCGCCGGGCGGTTTGTTTTCTGTGGCACTGTCCCGCGGGTCACCCCGGGTGGCCGTTAGCCACCACCCTGCCCTGTGGAGCCCGGACGTTCCTCGGGAAGCCCCCGTCAAGGGGACTCCACGCGGCCGTCCGCCCGGCTCGTCTGCCGTGTCGACCATGTTACCGGCCCTCCACTCCTCGCAGGACCGGCTGCCGTCGCCAGTACCGACCCCGCCAGGATCAGGACGAAGGCCACCCCCACCCCCGCCGTCAGCTCCTCCCCCAGGAACAGCGCCCCCGCGGCCACCGCCACCGCCGGGTTCACGTACGTGATCACCGTCGACCGCGTCAGGCCCACCTCCTTGATCAGCTCCAGGAAGGCGACGAAGGCGACCGCCGTGCAGATCACTCCCAGGCCCGCCAGCGCCAGCAGAACCGAAGTCGACGGCATGGACGACGGCCACGTCACCCCCGCCGCCGGTGCGTACACCACCGCCGCCAGCGCCAGGCACGACGCCGTGAGCTGGAGTGACGGGACAACCCTCAAATAGCGCGCCGCTATCAGTGGCGCCGTCGCGTACCCCACCACCGTCACCAGCACCTCCGCCATCGACCGCGCGTCTCCCCCGGTCAGATGCGGCACCGTCAGGACCCCGACACCCGCCATGCCCAGCCCCAGACCCGTCACCCTTCGCGCCCCCAGCCGCTCCGTGTCCCCGAAGAAGCGGGCCAGCGCCACGCCCACGATCGGCACCCCCGCGATCAGCAGACCCGCCGTCGAGCTCGACAGATGCCTCTCCGCGTCCGTCAGCGTGAACCACGGGCCGATGATCTCTATGCACGCGAAGGCCAGGAGCGGTTTCCAGTGGGCCCGGACCGTCGCCGGCAGACCCCGCGCCGCGAACGGCAACAGCAGCGCCGCCCCCAGCGCACACCGCGTGAACACCACGAACGACGGGGACAGCGGAGCCTCCACCGCCACCTTGATCATCAGGTAGGGGATGCCCCACACCACTCCCATCAGGGAGAACAGGAACCAGCCGCGTGCAGTCATACCGCCATGCTCGTCGCGCCGTCAGCGCCCGTCTTGAACGCTGTTGCGGTACGCCGCCGGCGTCACCCCCAGCACCCGCCGGAACCAGCGGGTCAGATGGGCCTGGTCCGCGAAACCCACCGCTGCCGCCGCCTCCGCCGGACGCAAGCCCGATTCCAGCAGGGTCCGGGCTCGGTGGACCCGGTACTGCGCCAGCCAGGCGTACGGGGGCAGGCCCATCGTCGTGCGGAAGGCCCGTAGGAGTTGGTAGCGGGACAGGCCTACGTCCTCGGCCAGCGTCGTCAGCGACGGAGGGGCCGTCAGTTCGCCCGCCAAGCGGTCGCGTACGAGCAGCGCGATTCCTTCGCTGCCCGGCACCTCATCGCACGTCGCCCGTGCCGTCGAGTGGCGGCGGGCCAGTGCCGTCAGGAGCCACGGCAGTCGCGACTCCGCCTCCAGGGGGTCGGGGCAGGCGCTGAGTTCCGTGTGGGTCAGGCGGAGGGCCGTGGCCAGTTCCGGGTCGTCTATCAGGGGCTCGCGGAAGTGCGGGAAGCCGAGGGTGCCGTCGGCCAGCATGGGCGTCGCCGCGTACAGGGCCCGGTACGCGTATCCGTCCGTCGCGTTTCCCGGGCCTCCCGTGTGCACCTCCCCCGGCGCCAGTACGACGATGGAGCCCGGGCCCGTACGGATGTGGCCGCCGCGGTAGTCGATGATCTCCGAGCCGCCGACGCAGACGCCGACCGTGAACTCGTCGTGGGCGTGGGGTGCGTAGACGTGCTTGTCGAAACGGGCCGTGAGGAGGTCCAGGCGGGGGCCGCATCGGCCCAGCCTCGCCCTGGTCCACAGTGCCTGCTCCACGTGTTGCCCCCCGTCTGTCGTCCTCACAGGGGGCAACGCTGGAATGCTCAGAGAAAGTCCGATGTCTCCAGGTCGAAGGCGAACGGCGCGGGGAGCACAAGAGTCTTCCCGAAGGGGCGAGTGCAGTGCTCCAAGTAGTCGTCACCTCTCGGGTCGCTGAACAGCGTGACCGACGAAACGTCGCGGTCGACCAACAGATAAAGGGGGATGCCACCGCGGGCGTAACAGCGGCGTTTGGCCTCGCGGTCCGCCTTGGGCTTGGTGGAGGTCACCCCCAGGACCATGGCGACACCGTCGCACGGCATCCAGGAGCCGGCTCCCGCAAAAAGGTCGCGCTCGACAGGGCCGAAGGTGGTGTCCGGTACCACGTGGTTCTTCGGGCAGGCGTCTCCGCTCTTCAGCCTCAGTCCCTTGTTCCCCGAGAAGTCCATGTCGATCTGTGATTGCCTGATCACTTGCCGCACAATCCGGCTGATGTACTTCTCGTGATCCCCGTCCGGCGGCGGCGTCACAACGATCTCCCCCTCGATCAGCTCAGCCCGGAAACCCTCCGGCGTCTCCAGGGCGAGAAAGCCCTCGAGCAGGACATCCGCCTGCGTGAGCGGCTCATGGGCCATGGCAGTCATGTCACGCCCCTCCTTCTGTCGCTCGCCAGGCTGGGACATCGGCTGATCACCTGTCCGTGAGATCGGAAACCGTTCCCGCGATCGTGGCACACGATCCCGGCCGGCGTCAGGCACGCCGAACCGCGCGCTTGACCCTGCCGCGACGTCAACGTCTCTACTGATCCCATGCGGATCGGAGAACTCGCCGCCGCCGTCGGCGTCACGACGCGGACCGTGCGGCACTACCACCATCAGGGGCTGCTGCCGGAGCCGGAGCGGCTGGTCAATGGGTATCGGGACTACACGTTGCGGCACGCGGTCGTGCTGGCGCGGATCCGGCGGCTGACCGAGTTGGGGCTGGGGCTGGCAGAGGTGCGGGATGTGCTGGCCGATGACACCGAGAAGGAGCTCGTCGAGATTCTTCGGGAGCTTGATGAGGATCTTGCCCGGCAGGAGGCCGCCATCAGGGAGCGGCGGGTGCGGTTGCGGGCGTTGCTCGACGCCGACGAGTTGCCGAGCGAAGGGCCCGTCTCGCCCGAACTCGCCGCGTTGTTCGGTGAGATGGCCCCGCTTTCCCACTCCCCCATGGCCGTCAAGGACCGGGAGGTGCTCGCGCTCATCGAGACCGCCGCCCGGCCCGAGGACCGGGAGCGGATGCTGGCCGCGGTGCACTCCCTGCTGGCCTCGCCCGACACCGTCGCGCGGGCCAACGAGGCGTACGCGCTGCTCGACGACCTTGCCGACGCCTCCGTCGACGATCCGCGGATCGAACGGGCCGCCCGGCAACTCGCCGACAGCACACCGCGCGAACTGCTGCCCGAAGCCGCCTCCGTCGATCACGGCAGCAGCTTCCTGCGGGCGTTCTACGCCGACTTCGCCCCGGCCCAGGCGGAGGCCATCCGCCGTGCCCTGCGCATGCTCACGGAGGAGACATGAGGACGGCCGCCACGCTCGTACGGCATGAACTGCGGCTCCTCGTCAGCCTGTTGCTGTGGGCGGGGCGGCGGACGCATCAGGCCCGGCACGGGCGGGCCTTCGGGTACGCCCGCGGGGAGGGGCCGTTGATGTTCGGGCTCGCGTTCGTGTGCGTGATCGAGTCGGTCACGATGTCCGTGCTGCTGCGGGAACTGCCGGACGTGCACCGGGTCGTGCTCCTGCTGGACGTGTACACCGTCGTGCTCGTCGTCGGGATGCATGCCGCCAACGTCGTACGGCCGCATGTGCTGGACGAGGGCTCGCTGCGGATCCGGCGGGCCGCGCATGTGGATCTGCGGATACCGATCGAGCACATCGCGTGCGTACGACGGGAGTTGCGGGCCACCCATCAGCATGCCGACGGTGAACTCGGCCTGGCCATGGGCGCGCGGACCACCGTCACCCTCGAACTGGACCGGCCCGTCGTCCACTTCACCTTGCTCGGGCGCCCGAAGGTCGTCCACCTCGTCCGTTTCCACGCCGACGAGCCCGGCGAACTCGTGCACGCGATCACGCGGGCGCGAAGCGCACTTTCCCGGACGGGCCAGGTCCCGGATCCGCCTGGGTGAGGCGGACCCGCAGCCGCTCCCCCAGCGGCAGCCGCTCCGGGCCGCCCTCGATCCGTCCGATGACCGCCGGTGACACCAACTGGACCACGCCCACCGTCGGTTGACGTTCTTCGACCTCCACCACGCACCCGTCGAACACCTCCCCCACCCGGTCCTTCAGCAGCGCCGCCTCGACGATGTCGACGCACGCCCGTTCCACCGCGCCCGCGCGCCGGCCGCCCTCGGCCATCTCGCGCGGCAGGACGTCCAGAGCGGCGAAGACCCACTCGGGAACCGGCTCCCCCGCCACCGCCGCCAGGCAGATCTCCGACGCGTACCGGTCGGCCAGGCGGCGGAGCGGGGCCGTGCAGTGGGCGTACGGGGCCGCCACCGCGGAGTGCGTGGTGATGTCGGGGAGGACGCCGTCCCGGAAAACCGTGTAGCCCGCGCCCCGCAGCAGCGTCGTGCACTCCTGGAGGAAGGCCGCGTGCTGCGGGATCCCCGGATCCAGCGAGCGCACCAACGCCGCGTACGACACATGGTGCGGCCAGTCGATGTGCAGGGCGTGGGCGGTGCGGCGGAGGCGGCCGACCGCGCCGTCGGGGGCGGCGGGGAGGGTGCGGAGGACGCCCGTGCCGAGCCCCAGCATCAGGTCCGCCGCGGCCATCCCGGTCAGCAGGGAGATCTGGGCGTTCCAGGCGTCGGCGGGGAGCGGGGCGCGGTACGTCAGTTCATACGTCCCGTCGTTCTCGACGATCTCCTGCTCGGGGACGTTGAGCGAGATGCCGCCCCGCTCCACCTCCAGCTCCTCCCGCAGCCGGCCGATCACCTCCAGCAGGGCCAGCGGCTCCTCGGCGGTCTTCTCGTCGATCCGCCGCTGTACGCCGGCGTAGTCGAGCTTGGCCCGGCTGCGGACCAGGGCGCGGCGGACGTCCACCGCAAGCGTCCGGCCCTCCGCGTCGAGGTCGATCGTCCACAGGGCCGCCGGGCGGGGCCGGGCGGGGAGGAGACTGGCGGCGCCCTCGCTGAGCGTGACGGGGTGCAGGGGGACCTTCTCGTCCGGGAAATAGAGGGTCATCACCCGCCGGTGGGCCTCCTGGTCCAGCGCGGATCCCGGTACGACGAAGGCGGCGACGTCGGCGATGGCGTACCGGACGCGGTAGCCGGTGCCGTGGCGGGAGAGGTGCATCGCCTGGTCGAGGTCGGTGGAGGTGGGGGGATCGATGGTGAACAGGGGGATGTCGGTGGCGTCGTACGACGGGAGGGCCGGAGGCCGCTCGGCGTCGGCCACGGCCTCCGGCGGGTACGTCTCCGGGACGTCCAGTTCGGTGCGCAGGGCGGTGAGGGCGGCCCGGAGGGGGGCTTCGGGGGCGCCGGTCACGCGGATGTGGCGGCGGGGCATACAGCGAGCGTAGGGCCGGGGAGACCCAGGAGCACGCCGTACGCTGTCGCAGAGCTGTACAGGATCTACAGCCACTACAGAAGGAGATCCCGCCCGTGCTTGTCCTGCTGCCGCCGTCCGAAGGCAAGGCCTCCTCCGGTCGTGGCGCCCCGCTGAAGCTGGAGTCGCTGTCGCTGCCGGGGCTGACGGCCGCCCGTGAGGCCGTACTCGACGAGCTCGTCGAGCTGTGCGCCGGGGACGAGGAGAAGGCGCGGGAGGTGCTCGGGCTGAGCGAGGGGCTGCGGGGCGAGGTCGGCAAGAACACCGAGCTGCGGACGGCGGGGGCGCGGCCCGCCGGGGAGATCTACACGGGGGTGCTGTACGACGCCCTGGAGCTGTCCTCGCTCGACACGGCGGCGAAGCGGCGGGCCGGGCGTCAGCTGCTCGTCTTCTCCGGGCTGTGGGGGGCGGTCGGGGTCGCCGACAAGATCCCTTCCTACCGGTGCTCCATGGGCGTGAAGCTGCCAGGACTCGGAGCACTCGGCGCGCACTGGCGTACGCCGATGGCGGCGGCGCTTCCCGAGGCCGCCGGGGACGGACTGGTACTGGACCTGCGGTCCTCGGCGTACGCGGCGGCCTGGAAGCCGAAGGGTGAGGTGGCCGGGCGGACGGCGAGCGTACGGGTGCTGCACGCGCCGACGCGGAAGGTGGTCAGCCACTTCAACAAGGCGACCAAGGGGCGGATCGTACGGTCGCTGCTGTCGGCCGGGGTGGCGCCGAAGGGCCCTGCCGAGCTGGTGGAGGCGCTCAGGGACCTCGGGTATGTGGTGGAGGTGGAGCCTCCGAAGGGTGCCGGGAAGGCGTGGGCGCTGGATGTGCTGGTGGACGAGATCCACTGAGCCCGCACTCCGGCACCGCACTCCAGCACCACATTGCGAGCCCGCACTCCAGCACCGTATTGCAGCATCTGCAACGCTCGTTGCAGCTAACGCTTCTCATCGGCACGATGACGTCATGAACGTGCTGGATCTCGCACCCGTCGTGCCCGTCGTCGTCATCGAGGACGCCGCCGATGCCGTACCGCTGGCTCGGGCGCTGGTCGCCGGTGGGCTGCCGGCGATCGAGGTGACGCTGCGGACGCCCGTGGCCCTGGAGGCGATACGGGCGATCGCGGACGGGGTGCCGGGGGCGGTGGTCGGGGCGGGGACCGTGATCACGCCGGAGCAGGTGACGGAGTCCGTGCGTGCCGGGGCCCGTTTTCTCGTGAGCCCGGGCTGGACGGACGTACTGCTGGAGGCCATGCGGGCGTCCGGGGTGCCGTTCCTGCCGGGGGTGTCGACGGCGTCGGAGGTCGTGGCGCTGCTGGAGCGCGGGGTGCGGGAGATGAAGTTCTTCCCGGCGCAGGCGGCGGGCGGGACGGCGTATCTGAAGTCCCTGGCGGGGCCGCTGCCGCAGGCGCGGTTCTGCCCGACGGGAGGCATCGGGCTCACGAACGCGCCGGAGTACCTGTCCTTGCCCAACGTCGGTTGCGTGGGCGGGACTTGGATGCTGCCGGCGGACGCGGTCGCGGCCCGGGACTGGGGGCGGGTCGAGGAACTGGCCCGGGCCGCTTCGGAACTCAGGCCCGCAGGTGGGACGTGTCGTTGAAGAGCCGCACGCTCGCGTTGCCATCGGCGTAGTACGCCACGGCGGACAGCGACGCGGCCGACAGTTCCATCTTGAACAGGGACTCCGGCGGGGCGCCGAGGGCGAGCCGTACGAACGTCTTGATCGGTGTGACGTGGGTGACGAGCAGGACCGTGCGCCCCGCGTACGCGGCGATCAGCTTGTCCCTCGTGGCGGCGATACGGGTCGCGGTGGCCGCGAAGCTCTCACCGCCGCCGGTGGGTTCGGCGTCCGGGTCGGACAGCCAGGTGTTGAGGTCGTCGGGGTAACGTTCCCGCACCTCCGCGAAGGTCAGCCCCTCCCACGCCCCGAAGTCGGTCTCCCGCAGCCCCTCCTCGATGGCCACGTCGAGCCCGAGCCGCTCGGCGACGGCGGCCGCGGTCTCCCGGGTACGGGTGAGCGGCGAGGCGACGATCTCCTGGATCGTCCCGCGCCGGGCCAGCGCGGCGGCCACCCGCTCGGCCTGCTCCCGCCCCACGTCGGACAGCGAGGGATCCGTCCCTCCACTCCCCGAAAACCGCTTCTGCGGAGTCAACGGAGTCTCCCCGTGCCGCAGCAGCACAAAGGTCGCGGGCGCACCCATGTCCGCCGCCGCCCACCCCGGACTCGCCACGACCTTCGCCGCCCGCACATCAGCCTCAGCCGCAGCAGAGGATGAGGAGGAGGACGAGGAGCCGGCGGAGGAAGCGGACCCAGCCGAGGCAAAGGCAGAGGATCCGGACGCGGCAGAGCCGACGGACGCCGAAGCCAGCGCCGCCCGCGCCCGCGCCGCCCCCGCGACCGCGTCCCCCGGCGGGCCGGACGGCTCGGGCGTCGCGGCCTTCGCGTGCAGCTCCGCCGTGGAAGCCGAAGCCGACCACTGCTCTCCGCGCTTCCCCGCGTCCATCGCCTCGTTGGCCAGCCGGTCCGCGTGCTTGTTGCTCTCCCGAGGGATCCACTCGTAGGTGACGCGGTCGGCCGGGAACACCCGCCCCGCCTCCAGCGCCAGCGGCTTCATGTCGGGGTGCTTGATCTTCCAGCGCCCCGACATCTGCTCGACGACGAGCTTGGAGTCCATACGGACGTGGACGGACGCGGCGGGGTCCAGCTCGTACGCGGCGCGCAGGCCGGCCAGCAGCCCCCGGTACTCGGCGACGTTGTTCGTCGCGACGCCGATGTACTCGGCCCGCTCCAGCAGCGTCTCGCCGGTCGCCGCGTCGATGACCACGGAGCCGTAGCCCGCGGGCCCGGGGTTGCCCCGGGACCCGCCGTCGGCCTCGACGATGAACTCCCGCACGACACAGACTCCTAGAGGCCGGACTCGGACGTACGCACCAGGATGCGGCGGCAGTTCTCGCACCGCACCACCGTGTCCGGCGCGGCGGCACGGATCTCGTTGATGTCGGTGATCGCGAGCTCCTGGCGGCAGCCCTGGCAGGTCCGCTGGTACAGCTTCGCCGCACCGATACCGCCCTGCTGCGCGCGCAGCTTGTCGTAGAGCTTGAGGAGGTCCTCGGGGATCGTGCCCGCGATGACCTCGCGCTCCTTGGTGGCCGTGGCGACCTCGCCGTCGATGCCCTCGAAGGCGGCCTCGCGGCGGGCGGTCGCGTCGTCGATCTTGCCCTGGACCGCGCCGACCCGCTCGGTCAGCTCGGCGACCCGCTCCTGGGCGGACTCACGGCGCTCCATGACCTCCAGGACGATGTCCTCCAGGTCGCCCTGGCGCTTGGCGAGGGAGGTGATCTCGCGCTGGAGGTTCTCCAGGTCCTTCGGGGAGGTGACCGCGCCGGAGTCCAGGCGCTGCTGGTCGCGGGCGGCGCGCTGACGCACCTGGTCCACGTCCTGCTCGGCCTTGGTCTGCTCGCGGGCGGTGTCGCTCTCCTCGGTCTGCGCGGCGACGAGGAGGTCGCGCAGCTGGACGTGGTCCTTGGTCAGCGACTCGATCTCGGCGTGCTCGGGCAGCGACTTCCGCTTGTGCGCGAGCTGCTGGAGGCGGACGTCGAGGGCCTGGACGTCGAGGAGACGGATCTGGTCGGCGGGCGCGGCGTTCAGTTGGGGGCTCCCAGTGAGTCGGTGGTGGTGTTGGACGCCGCGTGGGCCGTCCAGGGGTCGGTGACCGTCTTGGAGACGTGGACGCGAAGGCCCCATCCGTTGCGGTCGGAGATCTCGTCGAGCTGGGTCGCCGCCAGCTCGCACCAGGGCCATTCGGTGGCCCAGTGCGCCGCGTCGAGCAGCGCGAGGGGGCTGTGGGCGACGGCCTCGGAGGCCGGGTGGTGGCGGAGGTCCGCGGTGAGGAAGGCGTCGACGCCGGCGGCGCGTACGACGTCGAAGAGGCTGTCGCCGGAGCCGCCGCTGACGGCGATCGTGCGGATGACCGACTCCGGGTCGCCTGCCACGCGGATGCCCTGCGCGGTGGCGGGGAGGCGCTCGGCGGCCTTCGCCGCGAGTTCGCGCAGCGGCAGGGGGTGGTCCAGCTCGCAGATCCGGCCGAGGCCCCGCCGACCGCTCGGATCGGTCGGGTCCGGCACGAGCGGTCGTACGACCCTGAGGTCCAGCGCGCCGGCCAGCGCGTCGCTCACGCCCGGATCCGCCGTGTCCGCGTTGGTGTGGGCCACGTGCAGGGCGATGTCGTTCTTGATGAGGGTGTGGACGACACGGCCCTTGAAGTGGGTCGCCGCGACCGTCGTCGTACCGCGGAGGTAGAGGGGGTGGTGGGTGACCAGCAGGTCGGCGCCCAGCTTCACCGCCTCGTCGACGATCTCCTGGACCGGGTCGACGGCGAACAGGACCCGGGTGACCTCCTGGTCGGGGTCGCCCACGACGGTGCCGACCGCGTCCCAGGACTCGGCCCGCTCGGCGGGCCACAGGTTCTCCAGCGCGGCGATGACTTCGGACAGACGGGGCACAGACAGAGCGGACACGGGAAAAGGCTACCTGGCTGTTCTGTGCCGTTGTACCGGTGCGGGCGCCGCTCGCCCCGTACAGCACAATCGCCCCGGTTTCCTCAGGCGAATCGTTCCTCGGCCACCCCTTTGTGTGAAGCGGACGGCGGCCCGTCCCCCGTCTGTGCGTGCGAAAACTAGCTTCGTGGCCGGAGGTGACCGAGGGATGACAGCCTGTGCGATCGAGCCCACGGCGGCGGACGAGGACGGTACGCCGCAGGCCGGCTGCACGATCACCGCGGACGGCGGGTACGCCGCCCGCCTCACGCGCGACGGCGACTCCTGGTTCCCGGAGCGCTGGACGCTGGACGGCCCCGAGCCGTACGCGGTGCCGCTGCCCGGCAACCAGCCGGAGGAGCCCGGCACCGAGGTCCAGCCGATGGCCGACGGACGGGTCCTGATCAGGCGGTTCACGGACGGGCGGCACAACTTCTCGCTGCTCTACCCGACCGGCCCCGGCACCGGCGAGCTGCCGCTCGGGGCGGTCGAGTGCCCCGAGGAGGGCACCCGGCTGTGGCTGCTGCCGCCCGCGCCGGGGGGCGAGAAGGCGTACGCCCTCGCCGTGGGCCGGCACTCGACGGCGGTGTGGCTGGTGGCGGGGGGCGCCTTCGGCCCGGAGCATCTCGCGGAGATCCCGGGGCGCTGCTCGGGCGGGGTGTGGCTGGACCGGACCGGGCGGATGCTGGCGCTCGACCGGGAGGTCGGGGGGTGCGTCAAGGCGATCGTGGTCGACCTGGAGCGGGGTGGCGAGGTCTCGCCGCTGCTTCAGATCGCCGCCGGGAGCGACGACCGGCTGCTGCTCGCCGACCCGGACAGCGGGCTGCTGCTGATCCGCTCGGACGCGCCCGGCGAGGAGCGGCTGGGGTGGGGGGTGCTGGGGAGCACGTTGCCGGTGCGGTTCCCGGAGAGCCTCCGGATGCCGGAGTGCGTGGTGACGCCGTTCGCGATCCAGCCGGGGCAGGTGCTGATGCCGGAGAGCTGCGCGGTGGCGCTGCGGATCGACGGGCCGGTCGGCAGCTGGGTCGGGCTGTGGCGGCCGGCCGAGCGGCGGGTGCACCATCTCGCGGCGCCGATGGGGTGGTTGGCGGGCGCCGGGCTGTGGACGCGGGAGGGGGTGCTGCGACTGCCGTACGCCACGGACGAAGTGCCGTGCGGGGTGGCGGAGTTGACGGTGCCCACGGGGGAAGCGGGGGAAGCGGGGGAAGCGGGGAATCCAAGGGGAGCGGAGGGCTCGGGGGAAACGGGGAGCTCGGGGGATGCGGGGCGCGGGGGAAGGTCGGGGGACACGGGCCCGGAGGATCCGGTCCGGGACGGGACGGTCGACGAGTCGGCGCCGGGGAGGCCGCCGGGCTCGGACGGGCCGTCGGGAACGGATCCTCCGGGGCCTGGCGTGACGCGACCCGTGCCGCTGGGGAAGGCGCCGTTGGAGGCACTCGGGAAGACGCCCGTCAAGGACCTCGGGAAAGCGCCGTTGGGTGGTCTTGTAACGAACTAGTGCCGGTTGGCGTGGCCGCCTGGATTCGACCCGTGGTGGGCCGGTTAAACTCGCCCGGCTGTTAGAAAGATCATGTTGACGGGGTGAGTTCTTCCGATGAGCGACGCAAGCACGATCCAGCCGCCGCGCACCGATGTCCACGAGTCTGCCGGACACGGCAGGCACCGGGGTTCGGTCTCGGCCCACGACGGTGACACGGCCCCTCGCGGGCGTCACCGCAAGCCGGTCGAGGAGACCGAGACGGCGGCCTGAGAACGCAGGACAAACGTAGGACAACGCAGGACACGCGCAGGACACACGCAGGACAAGGGGCCCCGTTCACCTTGACGGTGAACGGGGCCTACTCCCTTTTCATCCCCAGCACTTCGGCCGCCGCGAAGGTCTCCCCCGGCGGCCGTCCCGCGTAGTGCGGGGTGAGCAGCGCGTCCAGTTCGTCGTACGTGAAGGTCTCCTGCTTGCTGTCGAACTTGGCCTGCACCCTGGGTCGTTCGACGACGGCGACCATCCCTCCGTGTACAACGAGCAGCTGCCCGTTGACGCGCCCGGCGGCCGGTGACGCCAAGTAGCCGACGAGCGGGGCGACATGCTCGGGAGCGAGGGGGTCGAGCCCGGCGTCGGGTGGCTCGAAGCCGGCGAAGACGTCCTCGGTCATCCGGGTGCGGGCGCGGGGGCAGATGGCGTTGGCCGTGACGCCGTACTTGGCGAGGGCGAGGGCCGTGGAGGTGGTGAGCCCGACGATCCCGCCTTTCGCGGCGGCGTAGTTGGGCTGTCCGGCCGAGCCCGCGAGGAACGCCTCGGACGAGGTGTTCACGATCCGCCCGTACACCGGCCCGCCGACCGCCTTGGACCGCTCCCGCCAGTGCGCGGCGGCGAACCGGGTCGTGTTGAAGTGCCCCTTGAGGTGGACCCGGATCACCGCGTCCCACTCCTGCTCGGACATGGAAAAGACCATACGGTCGCGCAGGATGCCCGCGTTGTTGACGAGGATGTCGAGCTTGCCGAACTCCTCGACCGCCAACTCGACGAGTCGCGCGGCCTGTTGGAAGTCGGCCACGTCCCCGGTGTGCGCGAGCGCCTTGCCGCCCGCCGCGCGGATCTCGGCGGCGACCTCCTCGGCGGGGCCCGCGGAGGCCTCGCCGGAGCCGTCCCGGCCGGGCTGCCCGTAGTCGTTGACGACGACGGCCGCGCCGAGCCGGGCGAGTTCAAGCGCCTCCACCCGGCCGAGTCCACGTCCGGCGCCGGTGACGATCGCGGAGAGTCCCTCAAGTGGCAGTGACATACGTGGAGTTCCCCTCTTCCTCTCTCCCCTGCCCTCTCAGATCTCGATGCAGGTACGGAGCGAGGTGCCGGTCCGCATCTGGTCCAGGGCCTCGTTGATGTCGGCCAGCGGGACCCGGTGGGTGATCAGGCCCTCCAGGTCGACGCGGCCGGCCCGCCACAGGGCGATGGTCCGCTCGTAGGAGTTCAGGACGTCTCCGCCGCCGTACATGGACGGCAGGATCCGCTTCTCGTCGAAGAACAGCTCGAACATGTTGAGTTGGAGGTGGTCGTCCATGGCGCCCGCGCCGACCACGACGAGGGTGCCGCCGCGCCGGGTGTTGTCGTACGCCGTGCGGGCGGTGGCCGACTTGCCGACGACCTCGAAGACGTAGTCGAAGCCCTCGCCGGCGGTGACCTGTTGCTTGGCGTCGGCGAGTTCGTCGGGCGAAACGGCCTTGGTCGCCCCGAACTTGAGCGCGGACTCACGGCGGGAGGCCACCGGGTCGACGGCCACGATCTCCGCCGCCCCCTTGAGCCGGGCGCCCTGGATCGCGGAGATGCCGACGCCTCCGCAGCCGATGACGGCGACGGACGAACCGGCCGTGACATCAGCGGTGTTGAGGGCGGCGCCGAGTCCGGTGGTGACGCCGCAGCCGATCAGGGCGGCGATGTCGAAGGGCACGTCGTCGGGGATCGGCACCGCGCAGCCGGCGTCGACGACGACCTCCTCGGTGAAGGTGCCGGTGCCGGCCATGCCGAAGACATCGCCGCCGGGGCGCTTGAAGTTGGGGGTGCCGGCGTTCATGAACCCGGCCAGACACAGCTCGGTCTGCCCGCGCTTGCAGGCGGGACAGGCACCGCAGGCGGGCAGCCAGCAGACGACGACCCGGTCCCCGGCCTTCAAGTTACTGACGCCTTCCCCGACTTCGAGGATCTCGCCCGCGCCCTCGTGCCCGGGGACGAACGGGGCCGGCTGCGGCAGCACGCCGCTCATCGCGGACAGGTCCGAGTGACACAGCCCCGCGGCCCGCACCCGTATCCTCACCCGTCCGGGGCCGAACCCCACGGCCTCGACATCGTCGTGGACCTCCAGCTTGTCCTGGCCGATCTCGTGCAGTACGGCTGCGCGCATGGTGCGGCTCCCCTCAGACAGCCTCAACGGCGGGTGGAATTACGTGTGTTCGACGACGGTGTCGGCGAGGACGGGCGCGTCGCCCCGCTCGACGGCGCTCACGGCGACGCGGGTGGACTCCGGTGTGTGCCACATCCGGACGCGCAGCGTCTCCCCCGGGTACACGACCCCGGCGAACCGGGTGGCGTACGACCGCACCCGCGTCACATCCCCGCCCAGCAGCGTGTCGACGACCGCCTTGAGCGTGATGCCGTAGGTGCACAGCCCGTGCAGGATGGGCCGCTCGAACCCGGCGACCTTGGCGAACTCGGGGTCGGCGTGCAGCGGGTTCCAGTCCCCGGAGAGCCGGTAGAGCAGCGCCTGGTCCTCGCGGACGGCCCGCTCGACGACCCGGTCGGGCGCACCGGAGGGCGGGTCGAGCCGTCCGGACGGTCCCCGGTCACCACCCCACCCGCCCTCTCCCCGTACGAAGATCTGGGCGTCGTTGGTCCACAACGGGCCCTCGGCGTCGGCGACTTCGGTGCGCATGACCAGTACGGCCGCCTTGCCCTTGTCGTAGACGGCGGCGATCCGGCCGGTGGCGGTCGCGGTGCCGGTCGCCGGGATGGGGCGGTGCACCTGGAGGTGCTGGCCGCCGTGCAGGACCTTGGCGAGATCGACCTCGATACCCGGCATGGACAGTCCGCTGATCACTCCGGGCGAGCCGGAGCCGGCGACGGTGGCGAAGCTCGGCAGGACGTGGAGACGGGACTCCAGGGTGTAGCGCAGTTCGTCGGGGTCCGTGGCGGGGATGCCGGCGCCGATCCCGAGGTGGTACAGCTGCACGTCCTTGGAGTTCCAGGCGATCTGGCCCGTACGGGGTTCGGCGGCCACGGCCTTGGCGGCGTCGATGGGCATGGGGCTCCTGGGCTCGCTCGTCGGATCGGAGACCTCGGTGCGGCCGTCCGCACCGTCGGCCGCACCGAGGTCGTTCAGGGGGCCGTGCGGGAGGCGTTCGGGGTGGGGCTCGTTCTAGAACGCGTTCCAGTACGGCGCCCCCTGTATAGCCCAGCTCCCGACAGTTGTGAAGACTGCTGACGGCATGTCAGATACAGCGAGCGGTACCGCGGCCGGTGACATTTGTACTGCCGGTTTCCCTACAAGTGACTCTGCCGCGCAGGTGGATGGATTCGTAGGTTGGAGCCATGACACAGGGGAACGCACGCAGGGACCGCCGGTCGGAGTCGCAGTGCTGCGCGACCGGCACGGCAAAGGAAAAGAAGAAGGAACTGAAGAAGGAACTGGAGGAGGAACTGGAGAACCCGGGCCCGCCGCCCACCGGCTTCACCCTCCTGCCCTGGCTGCTGCTGGGGATGGGCGCGTTCTCCAACCTCTTCCAGGCCGGCACCGCACACCCGTGGCTGGGCGGCCTGGGCGTGCTCACCTTCAACTCCCTCTACATCTACGTGGTCTTCCGCGCCTTCGTGAAGCAGACCCGCGAGGCCCCCTCGACCCGGGTGGCCCTGCTCCTGATGGCCCTGGTCACCTGCGCCCTCGCCCTCGCCTACGGCGGCAGCTGGCTGTACTTCTTCCCGCTGCTCGGCCTGGCGACGGGCGCGGTGGCCCGGGGCCCGTGGCTCGGCCGGGCAGCCCTCGCCCTGACGGCGGTCGCGACAACCGTCTCCGTCATCCGGGACGGCTGGGGCGCGGTGAGCATCGCGTACGCCACCTTCCTGTCCACGATGGTGACCGCCGCGATCCTCTCCCTCTCCGAGGCGGTACGAGAACTGCGCGCCGCCCGCGAGGAGTTGGCCCACCGAGCGGTCGAGCAGGAACGCCTCCGCTTCTCCCGCGACCTCCACGACCTCCTCGGCCACACCCTCTCCGTGATCGTGGTGAAGTCCGAGGCGGCGAGGCGGCTGGCCCCGCGCGACCTCGACTCCGCCCTCGCCCAGATCACCGACATCGAGTCCGTCGGCCGCCAGGCCCTGACCGAGATCCGCGAGGCGGTGACGGGCTACCGCGACGGCAGCCTCAGTACCGAGCTCGACCGAGCCCGCTCGGCACTGGAGGCCGCGGGCATCGAGCCCGTCGTACGACTCACAGGCCCCCCGCTCGCCGCCCATACGGAAACCCTGCTGAGCTGGGTGGTGCGGGAGGCGGTGACCAACGCGGTACGGCACAGCGGGGCGCGGCGGTGCGAGATCTCGGTCGAGGGGACGGGGGAGCGGGTGCGGCTGAGGGTTGAGGATGACGGGCGGGGGGTCTTGGAGGGGGAGGGCGTGGAGGACGTGGGGGGCGTGGGGGGCAGCACGCCTGGGACGCCCGGTACCGGTTTGAGAGGCCTGACGGAACGTCTCGCGGCGGCGGGCGGCCACTTGGAGGCTGGACCGGCGGCGCGGTCGGGCTTCGCGGTGACGGCGGAGCTCCCGGTTGAGGAGGCGGCGCGGGTGGAGGCGGGGGTGGAGGCGGGGGTGTCGTGACCCGGGGTGCGGAGGCCCGGGAGCCGGGACCTAGGCACCGGGGTTCGGGAGGTAAGTGATTGGCAGATCTGTCCCACAGACGGCAAGGAAAAGCCCAGGTGGGACACACCGAGCCACGGAACAGATCTGCCAATCACCGACTCAGAAGTCAGAAGTGGGTGGCGATGCCGAAGACGCGGCGGAGTTGGGCCATGTCGTGGCGGTCTCGGGGCGTGGGGGTGTAGCCCTGGTGGAAGTGGACCTGTTGTTCGGCGGAGAGGCATGGCAC
The DNA here is from genome assembly GCF_040644695.1 of Streptomyces sp. NPDC046909. Lineage (NCBI taxonomy): Bacteria > Bacillati > Actinomycetota > Actinomycetes > Kitasatosporales > Streptomycetaceae > Streptomyces > Streptomyces sp. NPDC046909. The sequence continues at coordinate 46,008 of NZ_JBEYXC010000029.1, forward strand.
AGGCGTGTCGGCGATCGTGCCGGTGACGAAGCACGAGGCCGGGTAGTGGAATGGGCTGTCCGGCTCGAAGGAGGCCTGCGTCGCGGAGCCGTCCGTGGCGAAGACGAGCGGGTGGAGGTCGAGGTCGATCCCGGGTCCGCCGTCCGGCGCCGTCATCACGAACCGGACGGGCCGCTGGTCGAGACTCTCCACGAACCCGGCCTCGGCGAGCGCGGCGACGAGGGCGGGCTCCTGCTCCCGCCGGTGCATGAGGTCGAGGTCCCGATGCTCCCGGGTCTGCTCCCCGACGAGGGCGTCGATCCCCCACCCGCCGCCGACCCAGACCTCGGCACCGGCCCGCCGCAGCAGGGCGAGTACGGACAACACGTCGTCGGCTGTCATCACTTGGGGCAACCTACCTGCACAGCCCACCGGAACGGCACCGCACAGAGCGCGCGCACCCGACCTCCGCGCCCTACCCTTGGCCCGTGAACGAGATGCCCCGAGACCACCGGCCCGCGAAGTCCATCAGGGTTCTGCTCGCCGAGGACCAGGGGATGATGCGGGGCGCGCTCGCGCTGCTGCTCGGGATGGAGCCGGACATCGAGGTGGTCGCCCAGGTGGGCGCCGGCGACAAGATCGTGGACGCGGCGCTGACCCACCGTCCGGACGTCGCGCTCCTCGACATCGAACTGCCCGGCAAGAGCGGCCTCGACGCCGCCGCCGAACTCCGCGACCAGTCCCCCGACTGCCGCGTCCTGATCCTCACGACCTTCGGCCGCCCCGGCTACCTCCGCCGCGCGATGGAAGCCGGAGCCGTCGGCTTCCTGGTGAAGGACGGCCCGGTCGAAGACCTCGCCTCCTCGATCCGCCGAGCCCTGACCGGCGAGACGGTCATCGACCCCGCCCTCGCGGCCGCCGCCCTCAGCGCTGGCCCCAACCCACTGACGGCCCGCGAGTGCGAGGTCCTGAGCGCCTCGGCGGACGGCGCGACCGTCGCCGACATCGCGGACGCCCTCCACCTGTCCGAGTCCACGGTCCGCAACTACCTCTCCGCCGCCATCGGCAAGACAGGCACCCGCAACCGCACGGAGGCACTGCGGGAGGCTCGCCAGCAGGGGTGGCTGTAGCCCCGGAGACATGGCACCTCACGGTGCCGGACAAGCGGCGCCGGGCAAGCGGCCTCTCAGCCCCCCCCTCACTAGCCCCGCCTGAACAACCCCGCCCACAAGAACCCCTCCCCGAACCGCTCCGCCCCCTCCGGCTCGTCCCGCATCCTTCGCAGCTCCACCTCCGTCAGGTCAGAGAAGATCCACCGCAGCGACTCGGCCGAATAGGCCAGCCCGCCCTCCAGCCGCTCACGCCGGTAGAACTCCACGTCGGACAGCTCCGAGCCCATGCCGCCGGCGGCGAAGCAGGCGAGGGCGAAGTGGCCGCCGGGGGCGAGGAGTTGGTCCAGGAGGTGGAGATAGCTGATCCGGCGGTGTGGGGGCAGGTGGTGGAAGCAGCCGGAGTCGTAGATGAGGTCGTACGGCCCTGTCAGCACCGTGCCGGCGAGCGCGAAGGCGTCCCCGCAGTGGAACCGGGGGCCCTCCCCCTCCCCCTCGCCCACCCCCACCTCTCTCGCCCTCTCCTCCGCCCACGCGACCGCCTTCGGCGAAAGGTCCACCCCGTCCACCTCGAAGCCGCGCGAGGCCAGGTACAGCGAGTTGCGCCCCGGTCCGCAGCCCAGGTCCAGGGCGCGCCCACCGCCCGGCGGCAGCAGCCCCCGGTCGACGTACGCCACCAGGTTCTCGTCCGGCTTCGCCACGAAGAACGGCACCGGTCTGGAGCGGTCCGCGTAGAAGCCGTCCCACCAGTCGGCGCCCCGGTCCGTCCAGCGGTCGGCGTCCGGTGCGAACAGGCCGTCCAGGAGGCGGAGTACGTCCTCTGTCGTGCGGATGTGGCGGTCCATCGGCAGTCCCCCTTCGCAGTCCCGAGAGCCTAGGCCCCGCACGGATGGAAGCCCAGGTCAGTCGAGTAGAGGCGCCTCTGGGCGACGCCGTGTCCGGCTGTGTGCGGGACCCGGACGGCAGCCCGGGGCGCCTCACATCGGGGGCGGGGTGAAACAGCCGCGGTGCCCGTGCCGAGGTCCCTCAACCGGCCCGTAGCGGCTACGCGGACGCCCCTGTTTCATGCGGCTGCACCACAGAACCCCCAACCCCCATCACCCACCGGCGCTCGTCACCTCCACCGCCTTGTACTCCGTCCCCTTCGGCGCCATGCACACGAACCAGTCCACCGGTGAACCCTCCGCCGGGCGGATCGCCAGCTCATCGGTGCTGGTCTCTGTCCCCTCCGGGACCCGGTCGATCTCGGTCGTCGTGCCGTTCTTCCAGGTGCAGGTGACCGTTTGGGCTTCGTGGCTCACCTGGCCGATGACCAGGCGGTTCGGGTTTCCGCCGGCGGGCTTGGAGGGGTTGCCCTTGGTGGGGAGGTCGGCGGGGATGGCGGCGGCCTCGAGGTCGGTGCCGTTGGTGGTGTCGCCCTTCATGAAGTCGTCGCCGATGACCGCCGTGCCCACGTCTCCGACGACGTAGCGCACGAGGTAGGAGCTCTTGCCGATCAGTTGGGTGGCCTTGGTCACGCCCGTGGGGACGTCGCCGGACTCGCCCATCGCTTCGAGCTGGCCCCCGGCCTGGGTCTCGGTCTTGGGGGCCGCCCAGGTGTCGATGAGGACCTTCCACTCCTTGCCGTTCTCCGTGCCGCTCGCGATCTCTGTGCGCATGGGCGCGAACAGGCCCTCGGTCGTCGTCGGGGCGGAGGGCGTCGCCATCGGCGCCACCGTGCTGTCCCCGCCCGGCAGTCCCGCCACCGCGAGCGTCGCCGAGGAGGCGGCGAGCGCGAGGGCCGTGGCCGCGGTGACCGCCCAGCGGCGGGCCTTGCGGCGGCGGCCGCCCTGGAGCACCGTCTGGTAGGGGGCTATACCGATCTCGACCTCGTCCGCGGCTCCGGCCAGCAGGCGGGTGATGTCGCCGTCGTTCGTCATGTCGTGGTTCGTCTCCCGGTCCGCGCTCATCACTTCCGACCTCCCTGCGCCACCTGCGCCACCTGCGCTGCCTGTGCCGCCGGTGCTGCCTGAGCCTCCGGCGCCGCCTGTGCCGCCTGCCCGGCCTCTGATACGTGCGTCGCCTGCGCCGCCGGTGTCCCCCGCGCCGCCGTCCGCGTCTCCATCCCCGCCAACCCCGGTATGGCCCGGAGCTTCGCGATCCCCTTCGCCGCGTTGCTCTTCACCGAGCCGACGGAGCAGCCCATCGCCTCGGCGGTCTGTGTCTCGGTGAGGTCCTCCCAGTAGCGGAGGACGACTGCCTCGCGCTGCCGCGGTGGCAGCTGGGCCAGTGCCTTGAGCAGGGCGTTGCGGTCCTCGGCCTGGGCGATGCGGTCGCCGGTGTCGGCGATCTCGTGCACGAGGCCGGAGTCGTCCTTGGGCGCCAGGAACTCCCGGAGCCGTTTGCGGTGTTTTCTCGCGTGCGCGTTGATCATCACGCGCCGTACATACGCCTCCGGGTCGTCGGCCGAGCCGACTCTGCGCCAGGCCACGTAGGCCCGTTCCAGTGTCGACTGGACCAGGTCCTCCGCGGCGTGCTGCTCCCCCGTGAGGAGAAATGCCGTCTTCATCAGCCGCGGCCAGCGGCCGATGACAAAGCTCTGGAACTCCTCGTCCCGAGCGAGCTTCCGTTCCCCCATGGGCACCTCCTAGATGTCTAAAGGAGTCCATGAGCCCCTCGGACCGTTGCCTCCCTCCCGAGAACTCCCAGAACTCCCAGGACTCCCAGGACTCCCAGAACTCTCTCCCAAGAAAAGGTCAAGGATTCATTAGCTGCCCGAAGCATCGGAATAGTTGCCCAGGCACACGGGTTCCATCCCCACGTACCCCCTTGCACCCCCCTTTTCCCTCAGGCCGGGAGGCCCCACTCCATGACGCACACGTCGACCGACCAACCCACCCGCAGAGCGAGCGGCGCGGTCGTCCCGGTCCTCGCCTTCGCGGGCATCGTCGTCGCGGTGATGCAGACCCTGCTCGTCCCGGTCATCAAGGACCTCCCGCAGCTCCTCGACACCGCGCCCAGCAACGCCACCTGGGTCCTCACCTCCACGCTTCTCTCCGGCGCCGTCGCCACCCCGATCATGGGCCGCCTCGGTGACCTGTACGGCAAGCGCCGGATGCTGATCGCGAGCCTCGCGGTGATGGTGGTCGGCGCCCTGGTCAGCGCGCTCACCAGCGACCTGCTCCTGATGATCGCGGGCCGTACCCTCCAGGGCTTCGCCATGGGTGCGATCCCCCTCGGTATCGGCCTGATGCGCGACATGCTGCCCCGCGAGAAGCTCGGCTCGGCGATGGCCCTGATGAGCTCCTCGATCGGCGTCGGCGGCGGCCTCGCCCTCCCGCTCGCCGCCCTGATCGCCCAGCACGCCGACTGGCACGCCCTCTTCTACGGCGCCGCCGGCCTCGGTGCCCTCTCGATCGTCCTCACCCTCCTCGTCGTACCGGAATCCCCGATGCGCGCCGAGGGCTCCTTCGACGTACTCGGCGCCCTCGGCCTCTCCACCGGCCTGGTCCTCTTCCTCCTGCCGATCACCAAGGGCAGCGACTGGGGCTGGACCTCGGGCACCACGCTCGGCCTGTTCGCCGCCTCGGCCGTCGTGCTCCTCCTCTGGGGCGTCTTCGAACTCCGCACCAAGGCCCCCCTCGTCGACCTGCGCACCACGGCCCGCCCGGCGGTCCTCTTCACCAACCTCGCGTCGATCATGGTGGGGGTCTCGTTCTACGTCGTGTCCCTCGTCCTCCCCCAGCTCCTCCAGCTCCCGACGGCCACCGGCTACGGCCTCGGCCAGTCCATGGTCGTCGCCGGTCTGCTGGTCGCCCCGCTGGGCCTGACGATGATGTTCACGGCGCCCGTCTACGCCCGCCTCTCGGCGAAGTACGGCCCCAAGTTCACCCTCATCCTCGGCATGCTGATCATCGCCATCGGCTACGGCGCCGGCCTCGGCCTGATGAGCGCCGCCTGGCAGAGCCTGGTCATCGCGGTCGTCCTCGGCGCGGGCATCGGCCTCGCCTACTCCTCGCTCCCCGCGCTGATCGTCGGCGCGGTCCCGGCCTCGGAGACGGGTGCGGCGAACGGCCTCAACACGCTGATGCGGTCCATCGGTACGTCGGTGTCGAGCGCCGTCATCGGCATGGTGCTGGCCAACACCGCGAACACCGTGAACGGCGTCGAGATCCCGACCATGCACGGCTTCCGCGTCTCCTTCCTCATCGCGACCGGCGCCGTGGCGATCGGCCTCCTGATGGCCCTGTTCCTGCCGAAGCCGAACCGCGCGCCCCAACTGCGCGCGAGCAGCGAGGAGGAGGAGAACCTGGCCCGCGCCGAGGAGGCCCTGCGCGGCTTCCGCGGCCGGGTCCTGGACGCCGAGGGCTCGCCCGTCGCCCGCGCCAAGGTCACGCTGATCGACCGCCGCGGCCGCCAGGCCGGGGCCACGCTCTCGGCGGAGGACGGCAGTTACGCCCTCGCGGTACCGGCTCAGGGCGCGTACGTCCTCGCCGCCCGCGCCACCGGCCACGGCCCGCTCGCCTCCTCCGCGACCCACGCGGGCGACGAGAGCGCGGTCGACCTGGACCTGGCGCTGCCCGGCGAGACGACGGTCACCGCCTGAGGCAGAGCGAGCACGTGCACCACACCCCCGTCGCCCAGGTGACGGGGGTGTGGTGCACCATGGGGCGCCCACACTCTCGTACGACCGGAAGGCCCCCGCTCATGACCGCGGCCCCCAAGCCCGAGATCCTCGCCGCCTTCGAGGCCGCGAAGGGGTTCATGCCGGTGAACGAGGGGCTCGCCCTGTACGCGGCGGCCGTCGACGCGGGGCGGCTCGGCCTCCCCCTCCTCGAAGTCGGCACGTACTGCGGCCGCTCCGCGATCCTGCTCGCCGACGCGGCCCGCGCGGCCGGGGTGACAGCTCTCACCGTCGACCATCACCGGGGCAGCGAGGAGCAGCAGCCCGGCTGGGAGTACCACGACCCGGAGACGGTCGACGCCGAGATCGGCCTGATGGACACGCTGCCGACGTTCCGCCGGACCCTGCACAAGGCGGGCCTGGAGGAGCACGTCGTCGCGCTCGTCGGCCGTTCCCCGCAGGTGGCGAAGGTATGGGGCGCCCCCCTCGGCCTCGTCTTCATCGACGGCGGCCACACGGACGAGCACGCGACCGCCGACTACGAGGGCTGGGCGCCGCATGTCGCGGAGGGCGGGCTGCTGCTCATCCACGACGTGCACCCGGACCCGAAGGACGAGTTCACCGGCCAGGCGCCGTACCGGATCTATCTGCGGGCGCTGGAGTCGGGAGCGTTCACGGAGGTCTCGGTGACCGACACTCTGCGTGTGCTGCGGCGGGTGGGTGCGGGGATCTGAGGCGCTTCAGGCCTCAGGGCTTCACGTTGATGTCGATGTCGACCGGGGTCTGGATGACATTCCCCGTACCGACGCCCGGCTGACCGTACACGTAGTCGACGGCACAGGCGTCTTCCGGCGGGGTGCAGGGGAACGAGGCGGCCTGGGCCGTGGGGGCGCCCAGCAGGACCGCCCCGGTGACGGCGACGGTGGAGAGGACGCTCGCTATCACTCGCATATGTGATCTCATGGGCGATTCTCGGCATACCGCCCAGCCGCGAGCGACGCCGGTGTGCCGTTCGGATGAAATGACCCGCCCGGCCGCACCCACCCCGCCTTGCCTGTGACCCGCCGCTAGGGTGGCAGGCGTGTCGTACGTAGGCCCGGACTTTGATCCTCCCCAGCCCCGCCGCCCCAGGCGCCGTCCCCTCACCGTGGCGGTCGCCGCGCTCGTGCCGGGCGCGTTGCTCGGGTGGCTGGTGTATGCGGCGGTGGGCGGATCCGGTGGAGGTTCCGAGGAGGCCGTGGGGACGCCGACGGCAAGCACGTCATCGAGCGCGCCGACCACGAACTCCACGTCGTCCGGCGCCCCTGCCACCGACGACGCGAAGCCGAGCCCCACCCCCACGACCTCCGCCCCCGCCGCCTCCGGTCCCCTCAAGGGCAAGGTCGTCGTCATCGACCCGGGCCACAACCCGAACAACTTCCAGCACACGGCCGACATCAACAAGAAGGTGAACATCGGCACGGGCTGGAAGGAGTGCGACACCACCGGCACCTCCACCAACTCCGGTTACACCGAGGCCAAGTTCACCCTCGACGTCGCCCACCGTCTGCGCACCCTCCTCGAACAGCAGGGCGCCACGGTGAAGTTGACCCAGGACGGCGACCGGACCTACGGCCCCTGCATCGACGAGCGCGCCAAGATCGGCAACAAGGCGCACGCGGACGCCGTCGTCTCCATCCACGCGGACGGCGCCGGCGCCGGCCAACGCGGCTTCCACGTCATCCTCCCCGGCAAGGTCAAGGCGGGCGCCGCGAACACCGGCCCGATCGTCACCTCCTCCGCCGACCTCGGCGAGCGAATCGCGGGCAACTTCGTCCGCGTCACGGGCAGCGCCCCCTCCAACTACGTCGGCGACGGCACCGGACTCGTCACACGTAAGGACCTCGGCGGTCTCAATCTGTCAACGGTTCCCAAGGTGTTCATCGAGTGCGGCAACATGCGCGATAGCAAGGACGCGGCACTGTTGACGAGCGGTGCCTGGCGGCAGAAGGCGGCTCGGGGGATCTCTGAAGGAATCGTGAGTTTCCTGCGCGGCTGACTGTCATGGGGCTGATCTCTGCGGACACCCTCGTCGGACGGACGATAAGGTCGTCTTTACGATGAGGGGCCACCCCCGCGCTTCACACCGGGGCCTGACGGCGACATGGTGACAGCGACGCCTCCAGCGATGCCGACGACGAGACAACTGACGAAGGACCGACTGAAGTGAATATCCGCTCCCTCACTCGAGGCGACGGCGTGGTGATCGGAGCAGCGGTGTTGCTGTTCATCGCGTCGTTCCTCAGCTTCTACACGGCCGACGGCTACAGCGGGGCCCCGAACGCGTGGGATTACCTGTACATGGGCCTCGGCGTCTACTTCGGCGGTGTGATCGCGGCCGCGCTGATCGCCGTCAACCGGATGCTGCCGCAGCCTCGCAAGGTCGCCGGTCTGGACCTCGGCACGGTCGGTGCGTCGTTCGCCGTCATGGTGCTGTGGGTCCTGTTCTGGTCGCTGGTGGACGTCCCGGACGGCCTCAGCGCCGGCGGCGGTCTCATCCTCGGCTTCATCGCGGCGCTCGTCCTGGCCGGCGGCGCCATCGCCGGCCCGCTGGTCCCCGCCCTCCAGGCCGCCCTCATCCCGGCCCCGCGCCCCATCGCCCCCCAGCCCTACGGCGCCCAGCCCCCCGGCGGCTACGGCTACCCGGGCGCCGGTGCCCCGCAGCCCGGGCAGCCCTACGGTGCCCAGCCGCAGCCCGGGCAGCCGTACGGTGCGACCGGGCCGCAGCCCGGGCAGCCGCAGCCGGGGCAGCCGACGCCTCCCGCCTCGGACTTCTCGCCGTTCTGGTTCGCCGTGCCGGTGCCGCGGCCGCTCTTCGCGGAGGACGGTTCGCAGACGCCGATCGCCGAACTGGCGCCGGGTACCTGGTACCTGGCGGTCGAGCAGCGCGGGCCGAACCTGGTCGCGCAGACGCAGGACGGCCGTCGTGGCGTGCTTCAGGACACCTCGGGGATCCAGCGCGGCTGATCCCGGAGACCGACGCGTACGGCCTCTCGCCCTTCCGGGCGGGGGGCCGTTGTCGTACAGTCGCCTCCCCGACCAGCAAACTGACACACCGTCAGGAGGCGGCAGCGATGCGACTCGGTCTCGCGCTCGGCTACTGGGGGCGTGACCCCAACCCGGCCCATGTGCAGCTCGCGCAGGAAGCCGAGCGGCTCGGTTACGACTCCGTGTGGACCGCCGAGTCCTGGGGGTCGGACGTCTTCACGCCCCTCACCTGGATCGCCGCCCACACCACAACCATCAGGCTCGGCACCGCCGTTGCCCAGATGGCCGCCCGCTCCCCCACCACCACCGCCATGCACGCCCTCACCCTCGACCATCTCTCCGGCGGCCGCGTGATGCTCGGCCTCGGGCTGTCCGGGCCGCAGGTAGTGGAGGGCTGGTACGGCCGACCGTTCCCGAAGTCGCCGCTCACCGCGACACGGGAGTACGTCGATGTCGTACGCCAAGTCCTCGGGCGCGAGGGGCCGGTTGAGGTCGACGGGCGCTTCCACTCCCACCCCTACCGGGGCGAGGATGCCACCGGTCTCGGCAAACCCCTCAAGCCGATCACCCACCCCCTCCGCCCCGATCTGCCGATCCTCCTGGGCGCCGAGGGCCCGAAGAACATCGCCCAGACGACCCGCATCGCCGACGGCTGGCTCCCCCTCTACTGGTCCCCCACCCGCCCCGAGGTCTACGAGGCCTCCCTCGCCGACGCCCCCGACGGCTTCCTCGTCGCCCCCATGGCCCAGGTGCGGGTCTGCGACGACGTACGCGAGGGTCTCCTCCCCGTGAAGACCATGCTCGGCTTCTACATCGGCGGCATGGGCCACGCGGCCCGCAACTTCCACGCCGACCTGATGGCCAGGATGGGGTACGAGGAGGAGGCCCGGCGGATCCAGCGACTGTTCCTCGAAGGGCGCCGGGAGGAGGCGGTGTTGGCCGTCCCGGACGCCTTCGCCGACGAGATCTCCCTCGTCGGACCGCGTGAACGCATCGCCGAGCGACTGGAGTTGTGGCGCAAAGGGCCGGTGACCGATCTGCTGGCGCTGGCGCCGGACCTCGCGTCCCTGCGGGTGCTGGCGGAGCTCAACTCCTAGGCGGCTAGCCGGAGGTGAGCTGGGACGCCGACGGCACCTTGTCCGTGACCTCCGCGCCCGCGCTCTTTCCCGCGTCCTTCACCTGGTTGATGACGTCGTCGAAGGAGCCGACGACACTCGTGTCCCCCTTGCGAAGCTTCGACGGGAGGTCCTTGAGGGCGTCGATCCCGGCGGTGAGCGGGGCGACCGCCTTGGCGAGGGTGGGGTCGGACTGGGCATTGCGGGTGGCGGCCTTGAGGCGGTTGTAGGCGAAGGTGCCCGCCAGTCCGGCCTTGACCAGGGCCAGCCTCCGCCCGTCCGCGCCGCTCTTGAACTTCCCGGCCCGCCACGGCTTCACGATCCACTGGTACGTCGCTCCGGCGGCGAGGCCCGCGTTCGTCACGAACCGGGTCTTGGCGAACTTCTGCCGTTCCGCCGAGGTCGTGGGGGTCGCCGCCGTGGCACTGGCACCGGCGCTGTCACTGTCGTCGCCGCCGCAGGCCGTGGTCGTGGCGAGCAGGGCGCAGCAGAGGGTCAGGGCCACGAGGAGGCGGCGGATCGATACGGGCACGGGTGGTCCTCCGGGAGCGGTGCGGAGCTTCTCCCCGCAGCGTCGACCCGGCCCGTGGGGTGCGCCACCCGGGCGTACCCGTTCGGGTTTCATCCAGGAAATGGCGGCAACACGATGGTTATGTCCCCTCGATATAGCGGTGCCAACTCGGCCGGCACGGTCATAGCGATCGTGGCCGACATCATGGCCCTCATCCTGGGCCTGTGGATTCTGATGTACCTGCTGGACGCGAACCGCGCGAACGACTTCGTGCAGTTCATCCACGACGCCGCCCGCTGGTTGGCGGGCTGGTCGTACGACCTGTTCACGTTCGACGAGGCGTGGGCGCGAGTTGTCGCCGGGTACGGCTTGGCAGCGGTGGTGTACTTGTTCGTCGGACACGCCATAGCCAACCGAGCCCACCGCCACTGAGCCGCAACGCTCAGGCGCAGCAGTCCGGGTCCAGGCCACGCGGAAGGTGTTCGCCTCCGAACACGGCGCACGTCGCTTCATGGCCACCCAGTGCGGCCACGGCCAGGAGCAACGACCCGGCCGTCCAAGTGGTCAGTTCCCGCGGCCAGATCGCCCCGTCCTCGAAGACGTAGCCCGTCCAGTACAGCCCGCTCTGCGGATCCCGCAGGTGCTGGATCGACTGAAGGATCTCCAGCGCGCGGTCGGACTCGCCCATCGCCCAGAGCGCGAGGGCGAGTTCGGCCGACTCGCCGCCCGTCACCCACGGGTTGGGGACGACACAGCGCACCCCGAGGCCGGGGACGACGAAGCGGTCCCAGTCCGCCTCCATACGGGCCTTGGCCTCCGCGCCCGTCAACGCGCCGCCCAGGATGGGGTAGTACCAGTCCATGGAGTAGCGGTCCTTGTCGAGGAACCGCTCCGGGTGGCGGCGGATCGCGTGGCGCAGAGCGCCGAGCGCCAACTCCCAGTCAGGCTGCGGCTCTTCGCGCTGTTCGGCGATCGCTAGGGCGCAGCGCAGGGCGTGGTGGATCGAGGACGAACCCGTCAGCAGGGCGTCCGTCGTGAAGGTGCCGTCCTCCTCGCCCTTCCAGCCGATCTGGCCGCCGGGCTGCTGGAGCCGCAGGACGTATTCCACGGCCGCGTACACCGTCGGCCACATGCGGTCGAGGAACGTGTCGTCGCCCGTCGACAGGTAGTGGTGCCACACGCCCACGGCTATGTAGGCGACGAAGTTGGTCTCCCGGCCCCGGTCGGTGACCTCGTCGTGCGCCCCGTCCTGGTACGCGGCGTACCAGGAGCCGTCCTCGTTCTGGTGCCGGGCGAGCCACTCGTACGCCCGCTCGGCGGCCTCGTGCTCGCCCGCCGCGTCGAGGGCCATCGCCGCCTCGGTGTGGTCCCAGGGGTCGAGGTGGTGGCCGCGGAACCAGGGGATCGCCCCGTCCTCGCGCTGCACGGCGAGGATGCCGGCGACGGTCGCGGCGGCCTGCTCGGCGGTCAACACCCCGGGCAGGACGAGGTGTTCGGTGCGCGGGGTCGTCACCGGGCGTCCACGGCGGGCAGGTGCGGCTTGGTCGCGTACGCCACGAAGCTCTTGCCGATCAGGGGGTTGAGGGCCTGCTCGGCGACCCGGGTCGCGAGCGGCTTCTTCATGATGTCCCAGACCAGGAGCTTGTGGTACGCCTTCACCGGCAGCGCCTTGTCGTTGTCGACGCCGAACGCGCACTTCAGCCACCAGTACGGCGAGTGCAGCGCGTGCGCGTGGTGGGTGCCGTACGGCTTCAGGCCCGCCTCGCGGATCTTCGCCAGCAGTTCGTCCGCCTTGTAGATGCGGATGTGGCCGCCCTCGACCTCGTGGTAGGCGTCGGACAGCGCCCAGCAGATCTTCTCGGGGCCGTAGCGCGGGACGGTGATGGCGATGCGGCCGCCGGGCTTGAGCACGCGGACCATCTCGGCGAGTACGCCCTTGTCGTCCGGGATGTGTTCCATGACCTCGGAGATGATCACGACGTCGAAGGACTCGTCCGGGAAGGGAAGCGCGAGGGCGTCGCCCTCCATGGCCGTCGCGGTGGCGCCCTCAGGGGCTTCCCCCGCCTCCTTCATCGCCGCGAACCACTTCGCGACCTCTCTGATTTCCTCGGCGTTCTGGTCGAGGGCCACGACCTGGGCGCCCCGCCGGTAGCACTCGAACGCGTGCCGGCCGGCGCCGCAGCCGAGGTCCAGGACGCGGTCGCCCGGGGCGAGCGGGAACCGGGAGAAGTCGACGGTCAGCACGTGGCCCTGCTTTCGGAATAGGTGCTTGTGGGGGCGGCGGAGTGATCGGTCGAGGTCGAGGTCGCGGGGGCGCCGATCGCCTCGCGGTACCTGGCCACCGTGCCCTCGGCGGCCCGGGCCCAGGTGAAGTTCTCCAGTACGCGCTCACGGCCGGCGCGGCCGAGGCGTACCCGCAGCCCGGGGTCGCCCAGCAGTCGGCCCAGGCCGGATGCCAGTGCCCCGGAGTCCCCCGGTGGTACGGCCAGGCACGTCTCCCCGTCCCGGCCCGCGACCTCCGGGATCGCTCCGCCGGTCGTCGCCAGGAGGGGCGTGCCGGTGGCCATGGCTTCCGCCGCCGGGAGGGAGAAGCCTTCGTAGAGGGAGGGGACGCAGGCGACCTCCGCCGAGCGGACCAGGTCGACAAGTTCGGCGTCCGAGATGCCCTTGACGAACTCGACGGCGCCGCCGAGGCCGTATCGCTCGATGGTCGTGGCGACCGGGCCCTCCTCGGGGCGTTTGCCGACGACGACCAGGTGGGCGTCGGGGTGTTCGGTCCGTACCTTCGCGAGGGCCTCGACGAGGTGGACCAGGCCCTTGAGGGGGACGTCGGCGCTGGAGGTGGTGACGATGCGGCCGGGGATCTTCCGTACCGAGGGATCCGGCGAGAAAAGGTCGGTGTCGGCGCCGATGTGGACGACGTGGAGGCGGTCGTCGCGGACGCCGAGGTGGTCGATGATCTCCTGGCGGGAGGTGCCGGAGACGGTGAGGACCGAGGGGAGGCGGACCGCGACGCGCTTCTGCATCCGGGTGAAGGCGTACCAGCGGCGCTTGCCCCAGCGCTGGCCCCAGCCCTCCGCCGCATCCAGCTCCAACTGGCGGTCCACGGTGATGGGGTGGTGGATGGTGGTGACGAGGGGGGCGCCGATGTCGCCCAACAGCCCGTATCCCAGGGTCTGGTTGTCGTGGACGACGTCGAACTCGCCGCGCCGGGCGCGCAGATGGCGGCGGGCGCGGAGCGAGAACGTCAGCGGCTCGGGGAAGCCGCCCGTCCACATCGTGCCGACTTCGAGGGCGTCGATCCAGTCGCGGTACTCGTCGCGCCCCGGGGTGCGAAAGGGGTCCGGGGAGCGGTACAGGTCGAGGCTGGGCAGTTCGGTGAGGGAGAGGCGGTGCGCGTAGTCGGCGCCCTCGTCGAGGACCGGGTACGGCTGGGAGCCGATGACCTCGACGCGGTGGCCGAGGCGGGCCAGTTCGCGGGAGAGGTGGCGGACGTAGACGCCCTGGCCGCCGCAGAACGGGTTTCCCTTATAGGTGAGGAGTGCGATGTTGAGCGGTCGCTCGCCGTCCGCTGCCGGGTCCTCCTGGGACCCCGCCTGACTGGCCTCAGCGGTCACTCCGGGCCCCCTTCTCCCTGCTATTTCCCGCGAGATTACGCCGGGACGCTAATCTAGAACAAGTTTCAGACTTGATCGTTCAAGAGGCTCTGAATCTACCGGCAGGTAGGGGCGCGGTGAGCAGTGGATCAGGTGATTCACGCCACGGCCGAGGTCCCTGCCATGCTGTGTGATCATTCACCCTCACCGACCGTCACGGAACGGGATCCATGCCTGCGGAAGTGAGCACCCAGCGACCTGCCTCCCCGCCTCTCACCGAGCGGCAGGAGGCCCGCCGTCGCCGCATCCTGCACGCGAGCGCGCAGCTGGCGAGCCGGGGTGGTTTCGACGCGGTGCAGATGCGGGAGGTCGCGGAGTCCTCGCAGGTGGCGCTGGGCACGCTGTACCGGTACTTCCCGTCCAAGATCCATCTGCTGGTCGCCACGATGCAGGACCAGCTGGAGCACATGCACGGCACGCTGCGGAAGAAGCCGCCGCAGGGCGAGTCGGCGGCGGAGCGGGTCGCGGAGACCCTGATGCGCGCCTTCCGCGCCCTCCAGCGCGAGCCCCACCTGGCCGACGCGATGGTCCGCGCCCTCACCTTCGCCGACCGCAGCGTCTCCCCCGAGGTCGACCAGGTCTCCCGCCAGACCACGGTGATCATCCTCGACGCGATGGGCCTCGCGGACCCGACGCCGCAGCAGCTGTCCGCGGTCCGCGTCATCGAGCACACCTGGCACTCGGCCCTCATCACCTGGCTCTCGGGCCGCGCCTCCATCGCCCAGGTCAAGATCGACATCGAGACGGTGTGCCGCCTGATCGACCTGACGACGGCGGACACCGGGAACTGACCCCGCACTCACCTGGTACATGACCTGTACCATGAAGTGATGGGACTCAAGCGCACCAATGTCTATGCCGACGAAGAGGACCTCACCCTGATCAAGGAGGCCGCCGCCCGCATGGGTGTCTCCGAGGCCGAGATAATCCGCGAAGGCATTCACCGCATGGCCCTGGCCACTCGCGTCTGGGACGAGCCTTTCCTCTCCGACGAGGAGACCTTCGACCTGGGCGGCCCGGTCGCGTCGGCCGACATCCGGGCCGCGGTGACCTCCGCCCACGACAGCCGTGACCGCCAGGCCGGGGAGCGGGCCGGGTGATCGCGGTCGCCGACACCTCCGGTCTCCTCTGCCTCTTCAACCGCTCCGACCCGGACCACCTGGCGGCCCGGAAGGCAGCCGATCAGTGCAGCCTCCTGGTCGCCACGCCGCCGGCCCTGACCGAGGTGCACCACGTCGTCACCGCCCGTGCGGGACGCGGTGCCGCCGACGCGGTCCTCCGCTCGCTCTCCCAGCGCGTACGGCAACTGCGCCTCGCCCTCGCCGAAGTGACTCCGGACCTCCTGGACACAGCCGTGACCGTGCGTTCCCGGTACGACTCCCTGAACCTGGACCTCGTCGACGCGGTGAACGTGTGCCTGGCCGCCGAGTACCAGACGGACGCCGTGCTGACCCGGGACCTGCGGGACTTCCGCGCCCTGCGGCCGATCAGCTCGGCCCACACCCACTTCCGCGTGCTGCCCGACGACCTGTGAGGCCCGCCCCTACTCCTCCGGCGGGAACACCGGCTCCCCCGTCCCCAGCAGCGTGATGACGATCGCCTCCACCGGGCAGCTCTCCGCAGCCGCCAGGACCTTCTCGTTGGCGTCGGTCTCCGGGTCGACGGGATGGGACTGGCGGCCGGTGTCGAGGCGGAAGCCGTCGGGGGCGTGGTGGACGCACTGGGCGGAGCCGATGCAGATGGAGCGATCGACCTCGACCTGCCAGCGGTCACCCATGGCCGCTCACGCCTCCCAGCCGGCCGGGAGGTGGATCATCTTGTGTTCGAGGTATTCGCCGAAGCCCTCGGGGCCGAACTCCCGCCCAAGGCCCGAGTTCTTGTAGCCGCCGAACGGGCCCAGCATGTCGAGGCTGAAGGTGTTGACGTTGTACGTGCCCGTCCGCACCCCCCGCGCGAACTCGATGCCGTGCGCCACGTCCGCCGTCCACACGCTGCCGCTGAGCCCGTAGTCGGAGTCGTTGGCGATCTTCTGCGCCTCGGACTCGTCGCCGTACGGCAGCAGGCAGATCACCGGGCCGAAGATCTCCTCGCGGGCGATCCGCATGGAGTTGTCGACGTCGCCGAAGAGGGTCGGCTCGACGTACCAGCCGCGGTCCAGGCCCGGCGGACGCCCGCCGCCCGTGAGGATCTTCGCGCCCTCCTCCTGGCCGATGCGGATGTAGTCGAGGTTGCGCTGCTGCTGCCGCTTGGCCACCAGCGGCCCCACCTGCGTCGCCGGGTCCAGCGGGTCGCCGACGACCAGCGCGCTCGCCGCCGCCGAAAAGGCGTCCGCGAACTCGTCGTAGCGGGAGCGCGGGAGGAGGATGCGGGTCTGGGCCACGCACGCCTGGCCGTTGTTCATCCAGGCCGCCGAGACGATCCCGGGCACGGAGGTCTCGATGTCCGCGTCCGGCAGCACCACCGCCGCGGACTTGCCGCCCAACTCCAGTGTCACGCGCGTGAGATGGCGCGAGGCCACCTCCATCACCCGCTTGCCCGCCGCCACCGAGCCGGTGAAGGAGACCTTGTCCACGCCGGGGTGCCCGACCAGGTACTCGCTGACCTCACGGTCGGCGGGCAGGATCGACAGCACGCCCTCCGGCAGCCCGGCCTCGCGCGTGATCTCGGCGAGGAGATACGCGTCCAGCGGCGACTCGGGCGACGGCTTCAGCACCACCGTGCAGCCGGTCAGCAGCGCGGGCGCGAGCTTCGCGGCGGCCACGAACTGCGGGACGTTCCAAGGGACTACGGCCGCGACGACGCCCACCGGTTCGCGCCGGACGAGGAGTTTGCCGAGGACGCCGTCGCGCTGCTCCTCGTACGTGTAGTTCCGCGCGACCGTGATCGCCGCGTCCCACACCATCATCGCGCCGAGCGCCTGCGCGAGGACGCTCCAGGAGTACGGCGATCCGTTCTCGGAGGAGATCACGCGGGCCATCTCCTCGTGCCGGGCGAGGATGCCGTCCTTGATACGGCCGACGACCTCGATGCGCTCGTCGAGCGTCAGCCGCGGCCAGGGTCCTTCCTCGAACGCCTGCCGCGCCGCCGCCACGGCCCGGTCCACGTCTTCCCGCGACGCGTGCGGGACGCGTCCGATGACCTCCTCGGTGTGCGGGGAGATCACCTCGATGACGTCCTTGCCCAGGGGGTCGGTCAACTCCCCGCCGATGAACAGCTGTCCGTGTTCCACGAGCTCGGTCATGGCGACTGCCTCCCCGGGAGCTGACTCTGACGGTTCATCAGATACCGGAACTGATACCAGTTCCCCTCGGAGGAGTCCACAGAGCTCACATGGACGAGCCGACAATGATCCTTTGCCGACAGGTGACTTGGGCTCCCATCGAAACCCGTTCTAGTTATAGTGGCGAGAACGCGGAGACGGGGGAGCCCATGACACAGCTCGCACCACAGGTCACCGACCACGGCGGCGGCGTCCGCTCCATCCATGTACCCATCCCCGACAACCCCCTGGGCTTCACGCTCGTGTACGTCGTCGACACCGACCGAGGTCCGGTGCTGGTCGACACGGGCTGGGACGACCCGGAGTCCTGGGACACGCTCACCGCGGGGCTGACCGCGCTCGGGACGGTGGCCGGGGAGATCCACGGAGTGGTCATCACCCACCACCACCCCGACCACCACGGCCTGTCCGGCAAGGTCAGGGAGGCCTCCGGCGCCTGGATCGCAATGCACGAGGCGGACTCGGCGATCGTCCGCCGCACCCGCGAGACCGACGCGAGCCGCTGGCTGTCGTACATGTCGGCCAAGCTCACGGCGGCCGGCGCCCCGGAAGCCCACGTGGCCCCGCTGCGCACGGCCCGCCCCCGCCGGCTCCCCGGCTTCTCCCCCGCCGTCCCCGACCGCGAGATCGTCCCCGGCGAACTCCTCCCCCTCCCGGGCCGCCGTCTGCGCGCGATCTGGACGCCGGGCCACACCCCCGGCCATGTCTGCCTGCACCTGGAGGAGGAGCATCCCGCCCAACTCCCGGGCCACGGCCGCCTGTTCTCCGGCGACCATCTCCTCCCCGAGATCACCCCGCACATCGGCCTGTACGAGGACCCCGACGACACCACCGTCACCGACCCCCTCGGCGACTACCTCGACTCCCTCGAACGCGTCGGCCGCCTCGCCCCCGCCGAGGTGCTCCCGGCCCACCAGCACACTTTCACCGACGCGGCGGGCCGCGTACGGGAGTTGCTCGCCCACCACGAGGAACGCCTCGGCGACCTCCTGACGTTGCTGGTCGAACCCCTCACCCCCTGGCAGCTCGCCGAGCGCATGGAGTGGAACCGGCCCTGGGACCAAATCCCCTACGGATCAAGGAACATCGCGGTCTCGGAGGCCGAGGCGCATCTGCGGCGGCTGGTGAAGCTGGGGCGGGCGGAGGCGGTGACGGGGAGCGAGCCGGTGACGTACGTGGCGGTGTAGACGTACGTGGCGGTGTAATCGGCTCGCGGGGCGTGCGGCGGCGCTGCTAACAAGGGGACCATGGACCCTCTGAACTCTCTGGACCCTCTGGAGCAGCTCCTCGCCGAGCGCGCCTGTGAGCGCCTCGTCCTCGACTTCGTCCACCGCCTCGACATCGGCGACCCCGGGTCCGTGGCCGAGCTGTTCACCGAGGACGGCAGCTGGGAGTGGCCCACGCCGGGGGACGGGCGGCGGTTCGAGGGGCGGGCGGCACTGCGCGAGTACTTCGGGTCGCGCCCCGAGGACCGGCTGTCGCGGCGCGTGATGTCCAACGTCCTGGTCACGGTGACGTCTTCGGAGACGGCGTCGGCGACCTCGTACTTCACGACGTACCGGGTCGACGGCTACGGCGGCGGCATCGTGCCGCCCGGCGCGCCGGTCCAGGTCGGGCACTACGAGGACACGTTCCGGCGTACGGGGGACGGGAGTTGGCTGCTGGCGTCGCGTGCGCTGCATCTGCCGTTCGGGGGACCGACGCCTCAGGCGTCAGCGGTGAGCGCGTAGTCGAGGCTGCCACGACGGCCTTCACTTCGGCCTTCACGACGGCCAGTACGACCTGATCAACTCCTCCGCCTCACCGAGCAGTTCGACCTCCCGGCGGCTCATCGTCGGGTTGACGGCCCGCCGTCGCCGCGCCTCCGCCAGCCCCTCCCCGGTCGCCCCCGAGGGATCCGCGAGCAGCGCGGCCAGCATCGAGCCCGCCGCCTCCGCGAAGGGTTCGTCGCCCACGGCGACCTGGGCGAGGATCACCGCCGACATGCCCCAGTCGAGGCCGGGGTCGCCCTCCTCGGCGTTGGCCCAGTCGATGACGTAGGGCCCGTCGGGGGTGAGGATGACGTTGTCCGGATGCAGGTCCAGATGCACGATCCGCCCGGGGATGGCGTGCAACCGCCGCAGCAGCCCGGCCAGTTCCTCCCCCGCCTCCCGAGGCCCGATCCGCCCGGCGGCGAACGCGCCCAGCATCGTCGGCCCGTACAGCCGCTCCATGACGAGGTCGGTCCGCGAGCAGTCCTCGACCCGCACCCGGGGCACGGGGTAGCCATGCCCCCGCACCCGCTCCATCACGGCCGCCTCGGCGAGCGCGTCGCCGTACGGGTGCCGGGCGCGCCGCAGCACCCACGCCGCGTCGATCTCGTACACGTCGGAGGCCCGCCCCGAGCCGATCCGTCTCCCCGTCGCGATCCCCATGCCGGTGAACCTACCCGGCGCACAGCCGCCTCTCAGGGGGCTTGTTACGTGCCGGTAGAGTGGCCGGGTCGTCATCACACCCGTACGGGGGGAAGCCGGTGCAAATCCGGCGCTGACCCGCAACCGTGAGCCGCCCCACTCCCCGGGACGGCGAGCCGGATCGCCCCGCACGGTTCTAGTGACCGGCTCACGTGCATCGGCAACGGCCGCTGCACGGCACCGTCGAGGCATACGGAGCCGAGCCGCCGGGGTGTCCCGTGCTGCCCGGCTCCCCTTCAGGGAGAGGCACCCGCCGATCATGAACGTCCGCCGCAGCGCCGCGGTCCTGGCCGCCACCGCAGTGATCGGGGCGGCCGCACCGGCCGTGGCCGCGAGTCCTTCTCCCTCACCGTCGGTGGCGATACCCGAGGGGTTGTACGGGGCGGGGGATCCGACGTACGACGGGGTGTGGCGGCAGTCGTTGACGCTGCTGGCGCTGAACCGGCAGGGCGTGATCCCCGCCCAGAAGGCCGAGGACTGGCTGGCCGGGCAGCAGTGCGCGAGCGGCGCCTTCCCGGCGTTCCGCGCGGACACCACCAAGCCCTGCGACGCCAAGGTGATGGTCGACACCAACAGCACGGCCGCGGCCGTCCAGGCGCTCGCCACGGTCACCAGCCAGCATGAGGACGCGGTACGCAAGGGGCTCGCCTGGCTGAAGTCGGTGCAGAACGAGGACGGCGGCTGGGGCTACACGGCGGGCGGGGCGACCGACGCGAACTCCACGTCCGTCGTCATCGACGCGATCCTCGCCGCGAGCATGACAGGCACCGGGTCGATGAAGTCGTTCGAGAAGGACGGCAAGACCCCCTCCGACGCCCTGCTGAAGCTCGCCCTGCCCTGCACCGGCGACGGCGGCGCGTTCGCCTACCAGCCCGACAAGAAGGGCAAGCTCGTCGCCAACGCGGACGCCACGGCGGCGGCCGTGCTCAGCGGCCTGGGCGGGCAGCCTCAGATCTTCCTCCTCGGCGGTGAGCAGGCCTCCAAGTCCTGCGAGAAGCCCCGGGACTTCGAGCGGGCCGTCCACAACG
The DNA here is from genome assembly GCF_040644695.1 of Streptomyces sp. NPDC046909. Classification (NCBI taxonomy): domain Bacteria; kingdom Bacillati; phylum Actinomycetota; class Actinomycetes; order Kitasatosporales; family Streptomycetaceae; genus Streptomyces; species Streptomyces sp. NPDC046909. The sequence continues at coordinate 66,769 of NZ_JBEYXC010000029.1, forward strand.
GCGCCTCGTACCTCGCCGGGACCATGGCCAAGGACAAGTACCTTAAGTCCGCGCTCCCCGGCGCCGAGGACCAGCCGGACTACGGCAACACGGCCGACGCCGTGGTCGCCCTCTCCGCCGCCGATTTCAACGACGAGGCCGCCGCGTCCGTTCACTGGCTGGAGACCCACGCCCTGAAGTGGGCCGCGCAGAGCGGCCCGGCCGCGTACGCCCAGCTGATCTTCGCCGCCCGGGCCGGCGGCGTGGACCCGCGCGAGTTCGGCGGCAAGAACCTGGTCACCCTGCTGAACGCGACCGGCCCGAAGCCCGAGCACGTACCCACCCTGGACGAGGAACCCCTGCTGGAGGCGAACACCGACGAGGACGATGACGACGGCGCCCTCACCGTCGCCTGGACCGTCGGCGGCGGTCTCCTCCTCGGCTCCCTCATCGGCTCCGCCCTCATGCTCCGCGGCCGGAAGCGCGAGCAGTGACCCCCGTGACCTCCGTGACCCCCCGCCGCGCCGCCGCCCTCCTCCTCGCCGCGTTCCTCCTCGCGGCCCTCGCCCCCGCGTCCGCCCAGGCCACCGGCTACCGCTACTGGTCCTTCTGGGACCGCACCGGCACCGCCTGGACCTACGCCACCCAGGGCCCCGCCACCGCCGTCCCCTCCGACGGCGACGTCCAAGGCTTCCGGTTCGCCGTCAGCGCGGACTCCGCCGACGCGTCCACGCCCCGCGGTACGGCGGACTTCGCGACGATCTGCGCGAAGACCCCGGCGCCCGGGTCGGGCAGCAAGCGAGTGGCCCTGCTCATCGACTTCGGCACGCCCTCGGACGCCCCGAACGGCGAGACCCCTCCGACGGCCCGTACGGCCTGCGCGGTCGTCGCCGAGAACGCGACCACGGCCGAGGCCCTGGCAACGGTCGCGAAACCCCTCCGGTACGACACGAACGCCCTCCTGTGCGCCATCGCGGGGTATCCGGAGACGGGGTGCGGGGAGCAGGTCGCGGGAGGGGAGAAGCCGACGTCCACGGAGGAGCGGAAGAAGGAGAAGGACTCCGGGGGCAGCGGCCCGTCGATGGGACTGTTCGCGGGGGTGGCGGTGGTGACGGTGCTGGGCGGGGCGGCGGTGTGGCAGGCGAGGCGGCGGCGCCGCGATGCATAGGCCTGGCTGCGCCCAGCCACAGCACAGGGCACCCAGTGACCCGCCCCACAGTCACCACCGCCCCACCCCCCAACTCCACCCCGGCGCCTGGTGGCTCTGGTCCCTCGGCCTCGGCACCGCCGCCACCCGCACCACCAACCCCCTCCTCCTGACCCTCCTCATCACCACCTCCGCGTATGTCGTGACAACCTGCCGCCCCAACACCCCCTGGTCCCGCTCCTACACCGCGTTCGTCAAACTCGCCCTGGCCGTCCTCCTCATCCGCCTCGCCTTCACCACCTTTCTCGGTTCCCCCCTCCCCGGCACCCACGTACTCCTCACCCTCCCCGAACTCCCCCTCCCCGACTGGGCACAGGGCATCCGCCTGGGCGGCAAGGTGACCGCGGAGACCCTCACGTTCGCGTTCTACGACGGCCTGAAACTCGCCACCCTCCTGATCTGCGTAGGCGCGGCGAACGCCCTCGCAAGCCCCAGCCGCCTCCTCAAGTCCCTCCCGGGCGCCCTGTACGAGATGGGCGTCGCGGTGGTCGTCGCGATGACCTTCGCACCGAGCCTGATCGCCGACGTCCAGCGTCTCCGCGCCGCCCGTCGCCTCCGCGGCCGCCCGGACTCCGGCCTCCGCGGACTCCTCCAGGTCGCCCTCCCGGTCCTGGAGGGCGCGTTGGAACGCTCCGTGGCCCTCGCCGCCGCGATGGACGCGCGCGGATACGGCCGCACCGCCGACGTCCCTCCCCGTGTCCGCCGTACGACGACCGCACTCACCCTCGGCGGCCTGCTGGGCGTCTGCGCGGGAACGTACGGCCTGCTCACCGCCGACGGCGGCACGTACGGTCTCCCGGTCCTCCTCACCGGCCTGACCGCGGCCCTGGCAGGGCTCCGCCTGGGTGGCCGCCGCACCCCGCGCACCCGCTACCGCCCGGACCGCTGGACCACGCGCGCGTGCCTGGTCGCCGCGTCCGGCGCGACGGTGGCGGTCGCACTGGCAGTGGCAGCCACCCAGGCCCCAGCCGCGGCCCTCAACCCTGGCGTGATCCCCCTCACCGCCCCCACCCTCCCCCTCTGGCCCGCGGCGGCGATCCTCGTAGGCCTGCTCCCCGCCCTCCTCGCCCCTCACAAGGAGCCGTCGTGATCCGCTTCGAAGACGTCTCCGTCACCTACGAAGGAGCCCCCGAACCCGCCGTCCAGGGCGTGGACTTCGAGGTCCCGGAGGGCGAACTCGTCCTCCTGGCAGGCCCGTCGGGCACGGGAAAGTCGACGATCCTCAACACCGTAAGCGGCCTGGTCCCACACTTCACGGGCGGCACCCTCCGAGGCCGCGTCACCGTCGCCGGCCGCGACACCCGCACCCACAAACCCCGCGAACTCGCCGACGTCGTAGGCACGGTGGGCCAGGACCCCCTCTCCCACTTCGTGACGGACACGGTCGAGGAGGAACTCGCCTACGGCATGGAGTCCCTGGGCCTCGCCCCCGCCGTGATGCGCCGCCGAGTGGAGGAAACCCTCGACCTCCTCGGCCTGGCCGACCTCCGCAACCGCTCCCTCACCACCCTCTCCGGCGGCCAGCAGCAACGCGTGGCCATCGGCTCGGTCCTCACCCCCCACCCCCGAGCCCTCATCCTCGACGAACCCACCTCCGCCCTGGACCCCGCCGCCGCGGAAGAAGTCCTCGCGGTCCTCCAACGCCTCGTCCACGACCTCGGCACCACCATCCTCATGGCCGAACACCGCCTCGAACGAGTAATCCAGTACGCCGACCAGCTCGCCCTCCTCCCGACCCGAGGCGCAGCACCGGTACTGGGCACCCCGGCCGACATCATGGCCGTATCCCCGGTGTATCCACCGGTGGTGGACCTGGGACGACTGGCGGGCTGGTCACCGTTGCCCCTGACGGTGAGGGACGCGAGGCGGAGGGCGGGAGACCTGAGGGAGCAGCTGGAACTGCGCGCCGAGAGGCTCCCCGCGGGCACCCGCACCGCCGAGACACCGCCGCCCGCGGACAGCCGCACCGCCAAGACGCCGCCGTCTGCGGGCAATCGTGCCGCTGGGGCGGCACGGGTGGGCGCAGACGGCACCCCGCAAGCGCCGGGCCGCGCGACCCACCCCCGCCCAGCCCCCACCCGCCGCAACTGGTTCCGCAGGCTCACCCCCACCAGGTCCACCACCCCCACCACCTCCGCCCATCCCCCCACCCCTCCCCCCGCCGAAGTCCACGCCCTCTCCCTCCACCGCTCCCAGACCCGCGCCCTCCACAACATCACCCTCACCATCTCCCCCGGCGAAACCATCGCCCTCATGGGCCGCAACGGCGCCGGAAAATCCACCCTCCTCAACACCCTCGTAGGCCTCCTGGAACCCACCACAGGAAAGGTCCGCACCGGCGGAGCCGTCCCCCACCGCACCCCACCCCGAGACCTCGTCCACCACGTAGGCCTGGTCCCCCAGGAACCCCGCGACCTCCTCTACACCGACACCGTCGCGGCGGAGTGCGAGGCAGCCGACGCAGACGCCACCGCACCCCCCGGCACCTGCCGAGCCCTCGTCGACGACCTCCTCCCGGACGTACCGGACGACACCCACCCCCGGGACCTCTCCGAGGGCCAGCGCCTCGCCCTCGCCCTCGCCGTCGTACTCACCGCCCGCCCACCCCTGCTCCTCCTCGACGAACCCACCCGAGGCCTGGACTACGCGGCGAAGGCGAGACTCGTCACCCACCTCCGACAGCTCGCCACCGAGGGCCACGCCATCGTCCTGGCGACGCACGACGTGGAACTGGCCGCCGAGCTCGCCCACAGGGTCGTCCTCCTCGCCGAGGGCAAAGTGATCGCGGACGGCCCGGCGGCGGACATCGTCGTGACCTCCCCCTCCTTCGCCCCGCAGGTCAGCAAGATCCTCGCCCCACAGAAGTGGCTCACGGTGGCACAGGTGAAGGAGGCCCTCGCATGAAGTCGATGAAGTCGATGAAGTCGATGGAGTCGATGCAGTCGATGCAGTCCACGCGGTCCATGAAGGCCCCGAAGGTCATCCACCTCGGCCCCCGCTCCATAACCGCCCTGCTCCTGGTCAGCGCAGTCGGCGTAGGCGCCCTCGGCTGGCCCTTCCTCGCCCCGCCGAAGTCCGCGGCCAACGCCCACTCCCAGGACGCGCCCTGGCTCTTCGCCGGCCTGCTCGTGCTCCTCGTACTGGTCCTCGCGGCGACGATCTCCGAGTCGGGCCTGGGCCCGAAGGCGGTGGCGATGCTGGGCGTCCTCGCGGCGACGGGCGCGGCGCTGCGCCCGCTGGGCGCGGGGACCGCCGGTATCGAACCGATGTTCTTCCTGATGCTGCTCAGCGGAAGGGTCCTCGGCCCGGGCTTCGGTTTCGTCCTCGGCTCGGTGTCGATGTTCGCGTCCGCGCTGCTGACGGGCGGGGTGGGGCCGTGGATGCCGTTCCAGATGCTGGCGATGGGCTGGTTCGCGATGGGCGCGGGCCTGCTGCCGGGGTCGCGGCGCCTGCGCGGCCGGGCGGAGCTGGCGCTGCTGGCGGGCTACGGCTTCGTCGCCGCGTTCGCGTACGGCACGCTCACCAACCTCGCCGGCTGGCCGTTCATGCAGCAGAGCACCTCGAACATCGCCTTCGACCCGGACGACCCGGCCCCCGCCAACCTGGCCCGTTTCGTCGTCTACTGTCTGGCCACCTCGATGGGCTGGGACCTGGGCCGGGCCCTGTGCACGGTCGTCCTGACCTTCCTCCTCGGCCCGGCCGTGCTCAGGGCGCTACGCAGAGCCACCCGGCGGGCGGCGTTCGAGACCGCGGTCACTTTCGAGCCTCGCCGACCGGTGAACCGTCCCACATGACCCACATCACTCACTATATACCCTAGTAGTGCATTTCGGACGCCATGCTCATGCCATAACAGCCCCTGACCTGCACATTGAGAGCCAGCTCACACCGACCACGCCACCCCCACATACGACCACAACTAGCAAAAGGGGTCATTGCGGACGCCCTCCAAGCCTGTTTCTCTGGATGACGTCGCACGGCGCCGACGAGCCCCACGGGCCTCGGCGCCGACGCATGACCCGGACACTCGGAACCTTCCGATCCGCCCGACATGCAGGCGACGCACCTGTCCCCGAAGAAAAGGTTCTCCGTGTCCGTCTCCCGCATCGTTCGCCGCATCGCCTCCCCCAAGAAGGCCCTCACCACCGTCGCGATGGCCGCCGCCACCGCCGGCCTGGTGCTGACCGCGGCGCCCGCTCAGGCGGCCACCACCGACTCCGCCGCCGAGGCCAAGGCCATCGCGCAGAAGATGATCCCGAACACCGCTCAGTACAACGCCTTCAGCAAGATCGTCGAGCACGAGAGCGGCTGGGACGTCGACGCCACCAACGCCTCTTCCGGCGCGTACGGCCTGGTCCAGGCCCTGCCCGGCTCCAAGATGGCCTCCGCCGGCTCGGACTGGAAGACCAGCGCCGAGACGCAGATCGAGTGGGGCCTCGACTACATGAACGCCCGCTACGGCAGCCCGACCGGCGCCTGGGCCTTCTGGCAGGCGAACGGCTGGTACTGAGCCGACTGCCCCGAGCACCACAGAAAGGCGGCGACCCCGATCGGGGGTCGCCGCCTTCGTCGTACGGCAGCCGCCCCCGGTAGCCCGCCCGGTGATTGGCAGATCCGTTCCACCCCCGGGCGGCAAACCCGCAGGTGGGCACGGCCCAACGCGGAACAGATCTGCCAATCACCCTCCCGGCCCTCCCCCGGCCACCCCCAGCCCGTCCACCATGGCGATCCATGAGCACCCAGCCGCAGCCGCAGCCCCAGCCGCCACCACCACCCCCACCGTACGGCCCCGAAGCCCGCGGTGTGCGTCTCGTCCCCGTGTTGCTGGTACTGACCGTGGTGAGCGGGCTGATCGACGCGGTGAGCTATCTCGGGCTCGGGCACGTCTTCACCGCCAACATGACCGGCAACGTCGTCGTACTGGGCTTCGCGGCGGCCGGGGCGCCAGGGTTCTCGTTGGCGCACACGCTGACCTCGCTGGGGGCGTTCGTGGTGGGCGCGGGGGTGGGCGGGCGGATCGCGGTACGCCTCGGGGGTGGCTCCCGCCGTACCTGGGCCCGTGTCACGCTCGCCGCGGAGGCGCTGCTGCTGGGCGGGTCCGCGGTGGTCGCGTTCGCCGCGCCGGACGCCACGGCCACCGTGTACGCGCTCATCGCGGTCACGGCCTTCGCGATGGGGTTGCGCAACGCGACCGTGCGCAAACTGGGCGTACCCGACCTCACGACCACCGTCCTGACCATGACCCTGACGGGCCTCGCGTCCGACGGCCCCGGCCCGCGCCGTCACCGCCGTACGGGCGCTGTCGTCGCGATGGTCGCGGGTGCAGCGTTGGGGGCGTGGCTGGTGGGTGACCATGGGCTGGGGGTGCCGTTGCTGGTCACGGCGGTGGTGGTGGGGGTGCTGGCGGGGGTGGCGTCGGGAAGGGAGTAGGAGAGGGCACCTACACCAGATCGACTGCACCAGATCGACCGGAATCAGCCCCGTCCCCCATGCCGTCCGGCGAGGAGACCCAGAAGAACTCCCGGTACCCCTCGTGCGCGAAGTGGACCGGCGCACTCCACGGCCGCCCATCCGCGTCGGCGGTGGCCGGCACCAGGTACCGGTTCGCGTCGACGATGCCCCGGGCGACCCCACCCCGCCCGCTCACCGGGCCCTCCGAAAGGTCAGCCCGAAGTCCCGCTCCCAATCCACCGACTCGACCGAGGCCGAGGCCGACTCCGCCGATGCGCTCTTCGCCGATGCGCTCTTCGCCATCTCCCAGGCCCCCCGGATCACCTCGCCCTCGACCCGTCCGATGAACCGCTGCCGGAAGGCGAGCGGCGAGAAGTCCGCCGTCTCCCGCAGCAGCAGCCACTCCTCACCGTCGAAGGTCATCGCGTACGTCCGCACGACCCCGCGTGTGTCGAAGTAGTGGTATGTGTACGCCCCTGACTCCGGGTCCACGGCGATGACCGCCATGCTGTCCGGCGCCCCGGGAACAGGTATCCGGGTGCGCTGGACAAGGAACCGCCCGTCCAGTTCCCACGAGAACACACACCGCGCGGCCGGCCCCGCCTCCGCCCCGGGAAGGTCGGCCTCGACCTCCCACTCCCCCACCAGCACGCCCAGCCTCTCCAAGGCTTCCGCTCCGCCGCCCATGACGGACACCTCCTCCTCGCGTCTGACAGAGGGATGACGTCGGCGGCGGGCGAAACTCATCGGTGAACCACTCGGCGTACCACTTGTCCCGCCCTCCTCCTCTCCTCGCCCGCCGCCTCATCCCTGGCGCTCCATGCCAACACCCTGTCGTTCCAGCCCAACGACCCGCCCGCCCCACGGCTGCGAACCTTCCCCACACGTCAGGTCCCAACAACCCAGGGAGCGACATGAGTTCACGTATGACACGGGGCAAGCTCGTCGCGTGCACGGTAGGCGCGCTGACCGCGGCCGCCCTCGCGCTGAGCACGTCCCCGGCGGCGGCGAGCGGGACGTACAGCGGGCGGGCGTACGTCTACGGGGCGGGTGTCTTCGGTGACGACTGGGGCGACGAGGGCATCGTGTCCACCAGCTACAACACGTCGTCCAACGCGACTTGCCTGTGGCAGAAGATCCTGTGGGCCGACCATCGCCTCGAAGCCTCACAGATCGACGGCATCTTCGGCACAGACACCTATAACGCGACCATAGACTGGCAAATCGACTTCCTCGGGTCGAGCAACGCCGACGGCATCGCCGGTAAGGAAACCTGGGGGCTGGCCGACGCCTACCTCCAGGACACCGACAACGACGGCGCCGTCGACCGGTACCTCGGAACGAGCGGCCGCTACGCCAACATCAGCCGTGACAGCGACGGCCGCTACCACTTCTACGACGGCGGCGGCAGCGCCCGTATCGCCGGCTACGACTACAACACCTGCTGACAGCCAGCGGCGGGCCGTCCGCGCCCAACGTGACGCGGGCGGCCGCAAGTTGGCCAAGAAGACGGCTGTGCCCTCCCTGAACGGTGACTCACAATCAGCTCCGCGCGGCCTGAACGGGCCCGTGACGGGGGGCGTTCGTGATCACGACGTACGACAGCACGGGTCTGAGACCGACCGAACGGGCCGAGAGGTTCCGCGAGTTGGTGGGGCTCTCCCGTATGCCGACCACCTTCGAGCTACCGGACCAGGGCCCCTTCGCCGGCCGCCTCCGCGCCCTCTCACTCGGCGCCGCGGACCTGTCCGAGCTCTCGCACACCACCCTTCGGGCCCGGCGCACCCCGCGCCTGATACGGCAGTCCGACCCCGAGATCTGCCATCTGAGCCTCGTCCGCACCGGACAGCGGGCGGTCGAACAGAACAGGAGAACGGCCTGGGTCGGCCCCGGGGACCTGGTGCTGTACGACAGCTCGCACCCGTTCAACGGCACCATGCACAAACACCCCGGCAGGTCGACCTCCCTGCTGCTCCAGTTCCCCCGCAGGCTCCTGCCCGGCCCCGCCGAGCGCCTCCTCCCGCTCCTGGCGACGCCCCTGTCCGGCCGCACCGGCACCGGCCGTCTGCTCGCCGTCCTCATGACGGAACTGGCGAGAGAGCACCGCGACTACACCGCACCGGACCTGACCCGGTTGGGCACCCTCGCCATCGACCTGGTGGCGACCCTGGCGGGCCAGCGCCTGGACCGGGAGACCGCGGTGCCTGTCGAGGCCCGCGAGAACACCCTGTTCCTGCGCGTCGCGTCCTTCATCCAGACCCACCTGTCGGCGCCGGACCTGACCCCCACCCTCATCGCCGCCGCCCACCAGACCTCCCCGCGCTCCCTCCAGCGGCTCTTCCAGCGGCACGGGACCACGGTGACGTCGTACGTCCGGCAACAGCGCCTCGACCGATGCCGTCACGATCTGGCCGACCCCGCCCTCGACACCCTGGCGATCCACCGGATCGGGGCGCGCTGGGGCTATCCGCACGCGGCCGACTTCACCCGCGCCTTCCGCACGGCGACCGGGATGACACCGAGCGAGTACCGGGCCGCCTCACGCCGTCACGCGGTACCGCACTCGAACCACACCACCTTCCCGCTCCTCCCCCTGCTCTCCACACCCCACTTGTCGGCCACCGCGCCCACCAGCACGAGCCCCCGCCCGCTCTCCGCCTCCGGCACCAACCCCTCCGGAACGGAGGGAAGTTGAGGGCATCCGTCGGCCACCTCCACCCGGACCCCCGCCGTTCTCAGCACGACCACCTCGCACCTCCGATCCGGAACATGCCGTACGACGTTGGCGACCAGCTCGGTCACGCCCAATTCCACGGCGTCGGTCAGCTCGGCCAGTTCCCACTCGGCCAGCAGCGAGCGGACGATGCGGCGGATGTGCCGGGCGGAGTGTTCGCCGACCGTGAGGCGCATGCGGTACTGGGTGACGGCGGGGAACATGAGGGTGGGGGGAAAGTATGCGTTCACGGTACGAGCCTGACCTGGCGGAACTACCCTGGGCTACAGGCCGGATACAACCCGTTCTGGAGTGGGGGCAGTTCGTGACGCACATCAACGTCCTTGACCCGGGAGCCTCACCGCTCGACTACTACGGCTTCGAGCTGCGGCGTTTGCGGGAGGCGGCGGGGCTGACGCAGAAGCAGCTCGGGGACATCATCAACTACACCGCGTCGCTGGTGGGGCAGATCGAGACGGCGAGGAAGGTGCCGACGCTGGAGTTCAGCGAGCGGGTGGATGTGGCGTTGGGGACGGACGGGTTACTGTCCCGGCTCGTCGAGCTGGTGCTGCGCAGTCAACTCCCGGCCTGGTTCCAGCAGGTGGCCGAACTTGAGGCGCGGGCCGTCGAGATGTGCACCTTCCACACGCACCTGATGCACGGCCTCCTGCAGACCAAGGCCTACGCTCGCGCCGTGCTCGGCGCGCTGGACCGGACCAACCTGGACGACCGCACCGCCGTGCGGCTCGCTCGCCAGCGCATCTTCGAGAAGGCTGAACCTCCGATCCTGTGGGCCGTCATCAGCGAGGCCGCGTTGTACCAGGAGATCGGCAACCGCGACACCATGCGAGGCCAACTGACACAGCTGTTGGCCTTCGAGGACAACCCCCGGCTCAACATCCAGATCCTGCCGTTCACGGCCGGGGTGCACGCAGGCCTGCAAGGCCCGTTCGACCTCTTCCGATTCGCGAGCGACCCGACCATCGTCTACACCGAGGGATACGGCGTCGGGCATCCGACCGCGAATCCGGACACCGTCAAGGACTGCTCACTCCGTTACGATCATCTCCGGGCCGCCGCTCTATCCCTCAAGGACTCGGCGGAGCTGATCCGGCGCGTGATGGAGGACCGCTATGGAGAGCAAGTGGCGTAAGTCGAGCTACAGCGGCGACCAGGGCGGCTCGTGCGTCGAATGCGCGCCGCTCGGCCTCCTCACCTGGCGCAAGTCCACACACAGCGGCGACCAGGGCGGTGATTGCCTCGAAGTCGCCGAAGCCCCCTGCCCTTCCATCGCCATCCGCGACTCCAAGAACCCGGCGGGCCCGATCCTGACCCTCGACCCCGCCGCGTTCGTCACCTTCCTCAACTGGACGTCTGCAAGCGCTACAAGCCCTACAAGCGCTGAATGATCGTGCCGGTGGCGAGTCCGCCCCCCGCGCACATCGTCACCAGGGCGAACTCCTTGTCGGTGCGCTCCAGTTCATGAAGAGCGGTGGTGATGAGCCGCGCCCCCGTCGCCCCCACCGGGTGTCCCAGCGCGATCGCACCCCCATTCACGTTCACCTTCTCCAGGTCCTGCTCGAAGACCTGCGCCCAGCTCAACACAACGGACGCGAAGGCCTCGTTGATCTCGACGAGGTCGATGTCCCTCAAGGACATCCCCGCCTTACCCAGCACCGCCTTCGTCGCGTCGATCGGCCCGTCGAGGTGGAAGTGCGGGTCGGCGCCGACGAGCGCCTGGGCGACTATCCGCGCCCGGGGCCTCAGCTTCAGCGCCCGCGCCATCCGTTTCGACGCCCACATGATGGCCGACGCCCCGTCGCTGATCTGGGACGAGTTGCCCGCCGTGTGGATGGCGGTCGGCATGACCGGCTTCAGGCCGGCCAGCGCCTCCATGGACGTGTCGCGCAGCCCTTCGTCCCGGTCGACGAGCCGCCACATGCCCTGTCCGGCACGCTGTTCGTCCTCCGTGGTCGGGACCTGTACGGCGAACGTCTCCCTCTTGAACCGCTCCTCGCTCCAGGCGACGGCGGCCCGTTCCTGCGAGATGAGCCCCAGCGAGTCGACGTTCTCCCTCGTCAGCCCCCGATGGCGGGCGATCCGCTCCGCCGCCTCGAACTGGTTCGGCAGATCCACGTTCCACTCGTCCGGGAACGGCTTCCCCGGTCCGTGCTTCGACCCCGACCCCAGCGGCACCCGTGACATCGCCTCGACCCCGCAGGAGATGCCGACGTCGATGACGCCCGCCGCGACGAGGTTGGCCGTCATGTGCGAGGCCTGCTGGGAGGAGCCGCACTGGCAGTCGACGGTCGTCGCCGCCGTCTCGTAGGGCAGGCCCATGGTCAGCCAGGCCGTGCGCGCGGGGTTCATGGACTGTTCGCCGGCGTGGGTCACCGTGCCGCCGACGATCTGCTCGACGCAGTCGGCGGGGATGCCGGTGCGGCCGAGGAGTTCACGGTAGGTCTCGCCCAGCAGGTAGGCGGGGTGGAGGTTGGCGAGCGCGCCGCCGCGCCTGCCGATGGGGGTGCGTACGGCTTCGACTATCACGGGTTCCGCGGCCATGGTGGGGAGTTCCTCTCCTCCGTACCCGCGCGGCGCGGGGGCGTCCCGGCCCGGCCCGCCACGCGGAACTAGTACGTGTTCTAGTTCCATGTGCAGTCTGCTGACACGGAGTCCATCACCGCAAGAGTCGTGCACGCCTCTTGCTACTTCTAGAACCCGTTACTACGTTCACGGCACGAACTGATGGACCGTCAGAAGACTGCCGGAATACGGCTGGAACACGGCTGGAGCTGCCCCATGACCTGTCCAGCGCTCCCCGACGGGTTCGACTTCACCGACCCTGACATGCTGCAACAGCGCGTACCACTACCGGAGTTCGCCGCGCTCCGCCGCGTGGAACCGGTCCGCTGGATCCCCCAGGCGGGCAACATCGCCGGGTTCCAGGACGAGGGCTACTGGGCCGTCACCCGGCACGAGGACGTCAAGTACGTCTCCACGCACCCGGAGATCTTCTCCTCCATGCTCAACACCGCGATCATCCGCTTCAACGAGCACATCGAGCGCGACGCCATCGACGCCCAGCGGCTGATCATCCTCAACATGGACCCGCCCGAGCACACCCGGGTCCGCCAGATCGTGCAGCGCGGTTTCACCCCGCGCTCGATCCGTGCCCTGGAGGACACCCTCCGCGCCCGCGCCCACTCCATCGTCGAGACGGCCCTCTCCTCCCACGACGGCTCCTTCGACTTCGTCACCCAGGTCGCCTGCGAACTCCCCCTCCAGGCCATCGCCGAACTGATCGGCATCCCCCAGGAGGACCGCCTCAAGATCTTCGAGTGGTCGAACCGGATGATCTCCTACGACGATCCCGAGTACGCCATCACGGAGGAGGTCGGCCAGGAAGCGGCGATGGAGGTCATCGCCTACGCCATGAACATGGCCGCCGAACGCAAGAAGTGCCCGGCGAAGGACATCGTGACGACGCTGGTCGCGGCCGAGGACGAAGGCAACCTCGCCTCGGACGAGTTCGGCATGTTCGTGCTCGCCCTCGCGGTCGCGGGCAACGAGACGACCCGCAACGCCATCAGCCACGGCATGCACGCGTTCCTCACCCACCCGGAGCAGTGGGAGCTGTTCAAGCGCGAGCGGCCCGCTACGACGGCCGAGGAGATCGTCCGCTGGGCGACCCCCGTCGTCTCCTTCCAGCGAACGGCCACTCAGGACACGGAGTTGGGCGGCAAGAAGATCAAACAGGGCGACCGGGTCGGGATCTTCTACGCCTCGGCCAATCACGACCCCGACGTCTTCGACAACCCCGGCGCCTTCGACATCACCCGCGACCCCAACCCCCACCTCGGCTTCGGTGGCGGCGGCCCCCACTTCTGCCTCGGCAAGTCCCTCGCCGTCCTGGAGATCAACCTCATCTTCAACGCCATCGCCGACGCCATGCCCGGCCTCCACCTCACGGGCGACCCCCGCCGGCTGCGCTCCGCGTGGATCAACGGCGTGAAGGAACTTCAGGTGAGCGTGGACTGACCCCCAGGGCCGAGCCCGTGGGTCGAGCCCGTACTCGGGCCGGTGGCTTCCCGGCGCCGCCGGCCCGTCCAGGTCCCCGGGGGAGGCAGGGAGCGCCCCCATCCCTACGCCCTGCTCCTGCCTCCCCCGAGGCCCAGCGTCACCTTCTTCGGCTCGGGCACGTTCCTCGCCGCGATGTGCCGCGCCACGAACTCCGCGTCCCGGCCCACCCCTTGGATCATCGACGAGGCCAGCGCGTACTGGAACAGCCGCCCGACGAAGTACAACCCCGGCTGCCCGTCCACGACTCCACGCCGCTGCGCCGGTTCCCCGTCCGCGTCGAACACCCCGGGCAGATCGATCCACGACACGTCCGGCGCGAACCCCGTGCACCACACCACGCCCGCCACCTCCGCCAGTTGACCATCGCCGAGCTCGGGAACCCCGCCCCGCACCCCGGTCGTACGGGCCACCCGCTCGACCCCCGCCGCCGCCAGATCCTTCCCCTTCACCCGGATCAGCGGCGCACTGTGCGCGAGAACCTTCGGCCGCACCTTGCGCCCCATCGGCGTACGGACCGTCAGAACGTGCCGGAAGAGGAAGAACAGCACCGGCGTCAGCAGCCGCGCCGCCCTCCGCTCGATCCGCCACGGGATCTGCCCGGGATGCGGCCCGGAGAGCAGCACCCGACGCGTGGCGGCCAGCTCCATGGCGATGTCGGCACCCGAGTTCCCGGCGCCGACGACCAGGACGGGCCCGTCGGGAAGCTGGCCGGGGTTGCGGTACTCAACGGCGTGCAACTGGCGTATGGCGGAGTTGAGTTGACCGGCGTACGGGGGCGTCTTGGCCAGCCGGTCGTACCCTGCGGCGACGACGACATTCGCGGCCAGGTACCTCACCCCGCCCTCCGTCTCGACGACGTACCGCTGACCGTCGTACGACAGTCGCCGCACCCGGACGCCGGTCCGTACCGGGAGTTCCGCCCAAGCGGCGTATGCCTGGAGGTAGTCGGCGAACTCGTCGCGGGTCGGGAACCCCCACGCGGGCCCGGGATACGGCAGCCCCGGCAGGCCGTCGAACTTGGCGGGACTGAACAGCCGTAGCGAGTCCCAGCGTTGGCGCCAGCAGTCCCCGATCCGCTCACCCGCCTCCAGGATCACGAACGGCCGTCCGGTGCGGGCGAGGTGGTAGCCGGTGGCGAGTCCGGCCTGTCCCCCGCCGATGACGACGGTGTCGATGCTTTCGATGCTTTCGGTGCTTTCGGTGCTTTCCATGGCTTCGGTGTTCATGCCGGCTCCTCGGTGCCGTGCGGGAGTGCGGTCCGTGTCCGGCGTTCGGCCTCGTAGATCTCCACGGCCTGCCGCAGCAGCCGCTCGGCCTCGGTGTGGTCGCCGCGCAGCCGCAGCAGCGTGCCTAGTTCCGTGGCACTGTCGGCGAACCTGAGCCGGGCCGCCCGTACCTGTTGCCGGAGCGGCGCGTGGTCGGACACGCTTCGATGCTGGTCGCGCGGGGTGGGGGCGCGCATCGACAGCAATGCCCATTCCGTGGGCGGGGGTGTGGGTATTCCTACGCGCCCGGAGGTCAGCCTGGTGGCCGCACCAGCCCGTGCTCGAAGGCGTACGCGGCGACGGCGGTGCGCGAGCCGACGTCGAGCTTGCCGAAGATGTTGCTGATGTGCCGGGCGACGGTCTTCTCGCTGAGGACGAGTTCGGCGGCGATGGCGTGATTGGTACGGCCTTGGGCGATGAGCCGTACGACGTCGAGTTCGCGTGGGGAGAGCAGGGACCGCCGGTTGCCGCTGAGCCCCTCGACGCGCAGCACATCGGGCTGGGCCCCGAGCCGCTCGAAGGCCGTACGGGCCGCGTCCAGCTCCAGCACGGCACAGTCCTCGTCCCCGAGCGCCCGACAGGCGAGCGCGACGAGCACCCCGACCCGCGCGGCCTCGTAGGGCACGTCGAGCTCGCGCCAGACCCGCCCGGCATCCCGCAGCACACCGAGCGCCTCCCCGCTCGCGCCCTGGGCGAGCAGGACGGCTCCACGGGCCTGGCCGGTCATGGCGCGGAGGGCGGAGACGCCGAAGTCCTCGGCGATGGAGGCGAGTTCATCGACGGCACGGGCCGCTTCGGCGAGGTCGTCGGAAGGCGTACCGGTATCGGCCAGCAGGATCTCCACCGCCCCCGGCAGCAGCCTCGCCCTCCGCATCGGCTCGCCCGTCTCCGCCAGCGCCCGCCGGATCGCCGCCGCGGCCGCCTCCCGCCGTCCCTGGGCCAGCCTCAGCAGCGCGAGCCCCGGCTGGGTGTCCCACCCGTACCGCAGGGTGTCGCGATAGGCCTGTTCCGCCTCGGCGTACTCGCCCCGCAGCCGATGCAACTCGCCGAGCTGGTAGAAGGCGCTGCCCGCCGCCCCCTCCCCGTACCCGGCGGTGAGCTGCGCACAGGCGAGCCGCGCCTCGTGGACGGCGTCGGGCCACTCCCCGCCGAGCTGGAGCAGCACGGCCCGGTGCACCCGGCACAGCCCGCGATACGCGCCGCTGAAGTCCGGCTGGGCCGCGCACCAGGCGGCGAGCGCCTTGCTCCACTCCTGGGCGCGGCGCAGTTCCTGCATTTCCTGGCAGGTGCCGATGACCACGCAGTACGTCATCCCGATCGCCCGCGCGGACGGCTCCCCGTCGGCGACGGCGACCATGGCCTCGTCCAGCTGGGCGAGCCCGGCGGCGGGCTCCCCGTTGCTGACGAGGGCGAGCCCGAGGGTCATGGCCGTACCGACGAGGAGATCGGGATCGCCCCCGGCCCCGGCGCTGACGGCATCCCCCAGTCGCCGCGCGACGCCGAGCATCTCCGCCGGCTCACCGGCCCGGAAATGCAGTTCGGCGTCGAGCAGCAGCAGATACCCGTACTCCTGGCATCCGGGGTCCGTGGCGGCCAGCCGTCGGGCCCGCGCCAGCCAGGCCCCGGACTGCACGACCTCCCCGCCCCAGGCGAGCCCCTTGCAGAGCCAGTACGCACACCGGAGCGCGGACCCGACGTCCCCGGCCTCGGCGTAGGCGGTGAAGGCCCGCCGCAGCAGCAGCACGGCGTCATCACACCGCCCCAGCATGTCCGCGGCCTCGGCCAGCGCCTCGACATCCCCCGCCCCGAGCGGCCGCACGGCATCCACCCCACTCAGCAGCGCGTAGGCCTCCGCCCACGCCCGCCGCCGCCCGGCCTCCCGCCCCTTCACCAACTCCGCGTCCCACTCCATGGCGCCTCCGCCACCATTGCACCGCGGCGGGGCTGGGCTGTCATCCGGCGCGAGGGGGCTCGGCGCGGGGGCTCACCGCTCCGGTTGAGGCCGCTGCCAGTTCTCGTCCAGCCCCAGGCTCATCCTGATGATCTCGCTGTTGATCTCGCCGAGCCGCTCCCTGATCCCGGCATCACGTTCCGAAGCCGTCTCGGCCTCTCCCAGCCTCGCGTACACGAAGGCGATCTGACTCCGCAGCGAGTTGTCACCGTCAGGGTCGGGCGGGGTGCCGTCCAGGTAGTGCTGCCAGACGCTGGGCAGCCAGCCACTGGGCTCCTCACCGTGCGGCGCGATGGTGACGTACCACTGGAACCGGTCCCTGCCGACCTCCACATCGCAGTGAGCGCCCCTGAACCGGATCCGGACATTGCCGAAGTCCCCGTCCAGTTCCTCGTCGACCCGCTCGTACCCGCGCTCCACCAGCCAGGCCGACAGCTCGTCGACCCACCCCTTCTTGCCCCACTGCGTGGCCTTGGCGCTCCGCATCACTTCGCCGGCATCTCCGCCGGCCAGGAAAGGATGCGCAAGCTCCACGTACGCCGCCTGCGCGCGCAGCGTCTTCCGCAACTCCTTCAGGCTTCGCGCCCTGTGCGAAACGCGCTTCCCGCCCACCCCGAGAGCGGCGGCGAGGCGGTCCACCGGCATCGTGAACCGATCGTCGTCGGTATTGACCTCCACCACACAGCCGACCCATTTCCCGGAGTCCAGGTCCTCGTACGACGTGTGGTACTCCACGCCCTGACCGGAATAGATCAAGGTCGGAACGTCGCCCTCTGCCTCGCTCGGCCCCTCCAGCCCGATCCGGGCGGCTACTTCCTCGTAGATCTCCCCCACCTGCTCAACGAACTCCCTCCCCGACGGCACCGACGGTTCGCTCATCCCTGGACTCCTTCGCCCCCTGCGCCGCCCCCGCACTCCGCGCCCGCGGCCCCTGGAACAGATATGCCAGCCCGAACCCCGCGCCCACAACCCCCGCCCCACCCACCGCGTCCAGCACCCAGTGGTTCCCCGTCACCACGATCGCCGTCACCGTGAACAGGGGATGCAGCAGCCCGAGTCCCTTCATCCACCACCGCGGGGCGACGATCGCGATGACCAGGCCGCACCACAGGGACCAGCCGAAGTGGAGGGAGGGCATTGCCGCGTACTGGTTCGTCAGGTGGGTCAGGGTGCCGTAGTCCGGCTTGGTGAAGTCCTGGACGCCGTGGACCGTGTCGATCATGCCGAGGGAGGGCATGAGGCGGGGCGGGGCCAGGGGGTAGAGCCAGAAGCCGAGCAGGGCGAGGAGGGTGGTCAGGCCGAGGGACGCTCTCGCCCAGCGGTAGTCGGCCGGGCGGCGCCAGTACAGGACCGCCAGGACCGTCAGGGGGACTACGAAGTGGAAGGATTCGTAGTAGAAGTCGAAGAAGTTCCTGGCCCAGTCGACCTTGACGATCGCATGGTTCGCCCAGTGTTCGATGTCGATGTGGAGCCAGCGTTCGAGGTCGAGGATCTGCGCGCCGTGTGCCTCCGCCCTCGCCCTGCCCTCCGCGTTGCTCCCGCCCGTCGCCGCCAGCCGCACCTGCTGGTACGCCGCGTACGTGACCCGGATCAGCAGCAGCTCCAGCAACAGGTTCGGGCGGGTCAGTACCCGCTTGAGGAACGGCAGGAGCGGTACGCGGCGGAAGCGGGCGGGGACCGGGGCGGCGTACCGCGTGGGGATCGGGGTCTGGTAGTGCGCCGAGGTCCGCGGCAGGAACGGGATCACTGTCGCCGCCGCCAGTGCCGCCAGCAGGACGACGTTGTCGCGCAGGGGGTCCAGGACCGACATGTTCGGGAAGATCATCTTCGCCGGGAGGGTCATCACGAGGACCACCGCGACCGGCCACACATACCGGTCCGACGCCCGCTTCCCGACCCGCCCGACCACCGCGAGCAGCACCCACAGCAGCTGGTGCTGCCAGGCCGTCGGCGAGATCAGGATCGCCGCGCAGCCGGTGACCGCCACCGCGAGCAGCAGCTGGCCGTCGCGGGCGTAACGGACCGCCCGGCGTACGGCGTCGACCGCGACCACCGCGCCCAGCAGCAGGAAGAGCCCGATCTCCAGCGGCCCCGACAGCCCGGCCCGCAGCAGCAGGCCGTGCAGCGACTGGTTGGCGAGGTCGTCGGCCGCGCCGCCGAGGCCGGTGCCCGCCACGTGGTGCACCCAGTACGTGTACGAGTCGTGCGGCATCGCCGCCCACGCGAGCGCCGTGCACACGGCGAACGTCACGCCCGTCGAGAGCGCCGCCCGGCGGCGGCCCGTGAACCACAGCAGCGGCGCGAACAGCAGGATCGTCGGCTGGAGCGCGGCGGCGACGCCGATCAGGGCACCGCTCGCCCGTTCCCCACGGACGACGAAGCAGCCCAGCAACACCAGCAGCACCGGCATGATGCTCGTCTGGCCCAGGTACAGCGTGTTGCGGACCGGCAGCGACAGCATCAGGAGGCTGATCGCGACCGGCGCGGCCAGCAGCGAGGTCAGTCTGCTCACCGGCTGCGGCAGGGCGCGCGCGACGACGAGGCCGAGGGCGACGACCAGGAGCAGCGTGCCGAAGGTCCAGCCCCAGCCGAGGGCCTGCTCGGCGGCACGTGTCAACGGCTTGAGCACGAGCCCGCCGAAGGGCGTACCGGTGAACAGGGTGGAGTCGTAGAGCGAGCCGTTGACGTGCAGCACGCCGTCGGGGCCGACCCAGGTCTCCAGGTCCGTCAGCCGCTCCCCCTCGGGGGTGCTCAGGACGACGGCCACCTGCCGGACGGCGAGTATCGCGGCGACCAGCCACAGCCCGAGGCGGACCACGCGCGCCCGTGCCCCGTAATCCTCGACCGTTCCGCCGCTGTGCTCCGCATTCGCCACGACTCGCAGGCCTCCCGCCCTGTTCGTCCCACGCGTCCGCGTGAGGGCCGTTTCGCGAACTGTATTCCGCTCGCTGCACCCCCAGAGAGAGACGCCGACACCTCCACCTTCACCTGACACCCGCGCGAGGTGCGACGTGGATCACTTACGGCGGCATGAGGAACGGAACCGTATGCTCCCGCCGTACTACCGTCTGAAGTCAGTCGGCGGCGGGGCGGAGGGTTCGGGGGAGATGATCGGTTTCCTGAGGGGCCGGGCGCGTCGGCGCGTGCTCGCGGTCGTGGTGGCGTTGCTCGCCACCCAGCTCGGCTCACTCGTCGCCCCCGCCTACGCGTGCGGCTGCGGCGCCATGATCCCGGACACCGCCCGGCGGGTCGGCGTGGCCCGCGAGGTGTCCGTGGTGCGCTGGGACGGCACCCAGGAGCAGATCGTGATGCGGCTGACCGTCGACGGCGACAGCGACCGGGCCGCCTGGGTCATGCCGGTACCCCGGCGCGCGACCGTCAAGCTGGGCGATCCGGCCCTCTTCGACCAGCTCGACGCGGCCGCCGCACCCGTGCACCGCGAGCGCTACCACTTCTGGCCGGAGGACGGCGACTGGCCGCTCGTCTCCGGCGACGGCGGCCCGCGGACCGGCGCGCCGCCCGGTGCCGGCATCGGCGCCCAGCCGCCCGTGGACGTGGTGGACCGCCAGAAGCTCGGCCCCTTCGACGTGGCCCGGCTGACCGCCACCGACCCGAACGCGCTCGGCACCTGGCTGAACACCAACGGCTTCACCCTCCCGCCCCGCCTGAGCGGCGCCCTCCAGCCGTATGTGAAGAACCGCTGGGAGTACGTGGCGGTCCGCCTCGCCCCCGAGACCCCCGGCACCGTCCTGCGCGGCGCCCTGGACCCGCTCCACCTCACGTTCTCCGCCGACCGCCCGGTCTACCCGATGCGCCTGTCCCGGCTCGCCCGGACCCCGCAGTCACTGGGCCTGTACGTCCTCGCCCCGCACCGCATGGAACCGGCCTCCGCCATCGGCGGCGAGCGCCCCCGGGTGACCTTCGCCGGAAAGGTGACCGCGAAGTCGGGCCCGCTGGCCGAACTGGCGCAGGGCACCCCGTTCCTGACCGCGGTGGGCCAGGAGTTCCCGACGCCGTCCCTGATCGACGGCGACCACGTACTGCGCCGCGCGGCCTCCGACACCGCCTTCCAGCAGGTGATCTACGAGGACCGGCTGCGGAAGGTGGCCGGGATCCCGGCCTGGCTGCTGACGGTCGTCGGCGGTCTCGCGCTCGTCGTCACGGCGGTGACCCTGCCCGTCGTACGACGCTCCCGGCGCCCGGCGCCGACCCCGGAAACCCCCTGACAGGGAACCGGCCCGCGCCTATATTCGTTAGCGCATCTAGTTAGCAGCTCTAACTAGCCACACGAAAGGCACAGGTCGCATGAGCCAGTCGCAGGTCTGGGACGACGTCGACGACTACTTCACCGCCCACCTCACGCCCGACGACGAGGCACTGGCCGCCGCCGTGCGCGACAGCGAGGCGGCCCACCTCCCGCAGGCCGCCGTCACCGCCCCGCAGGGCAAGCTGCTCCACCTGCTCGCCCAGATCCAGGGCGCCCGCACCGTCCTGGAGATCGGCACCCTCGGCGGCTACAGCACCATCTGGCTGGCCCGCGCCCTGCCCGCCGACGGCCGGCTGATCTCCCTGGAGTACAGCCCGAAGCACGCGGAGGTCGCGACCGGCAACATCGCACGCGCCGGACTCGACAAGATCGTCGAGGTGCGGGTCGGCCCGGCCCTGGAGTCGCTGCCCCGGCTGGCCGCCGAGAACCCGCCCCCGTTCGACCTCGTCTTCATCGACGCCGACAAGGCCAACAACCCGCACTACGTGGACTGGGCGATCCAACTGACCCGCCCGGGCAGCCTGATCATCGTCGACAACGTCGTCCGCGGCGGCCGCGTCGCGAACCCGGACAGCACCGAACCGGACGTCCAGGGCACTCGGGCCGCGATCGAACTCATCGGCGCCCACCCGAAGTTGAGCGGTACGGCGATCCAGACGGTGGGCGGCAAGGGGTACGACGGGTTCGCGCTGGCGCGGGTGCTGCCGTAACCCTTGCTGCCTCTTCTCCTGCCGCCGCCGAGGCTCACGCCTCGTGGTAGAAGCCGACGTTGACGCTGCGCGGGGCGGTGCGGTCGCGGATGACGATCTCGCCGTTGCCGCCCCGGGGCAGCGGGATCGTCCCGCCGTAGACGAGGGGCTGGGCGTACTGGCCGACCACGAGGTGGACCTCGGAGGACGGTTCGGGCTGCGAACCCGGCAGCCAGGTCACCTGCCAGCCGCCCTCGGGGCCGCACAGGAACTCCAGATGGACCCGGGAGACGAACAGCCAGTCGTCCGGCGTCGAGAGCCGGCACACGGACTTGTCCCGGCCGACTCGCAGCACGCTGCCCGGGTCACTGGGCGCGTCGGCCATCTGCATACCGGCCGTGGCACCCTCCTCCGCCGCGGATACGGCGGCCATGGTGAGTTCGAGCACGTGCGCTCCCTTGTGCAGTTGCTGGATTGTCCCTGTGCAAGTGTCCTTGTACAGCGGCCGCATGATAAATCGCCCGGCCATTCCGCGTCCGGCACAATGGACTCATGACCGAGCGAAAGCCACCTGGCGTCCCGTTCGAGTCCTGGGTCGACAAGCAGATCCAAGACGCGCAGGGCCGCGGCGACTTCGACCGACTCCCCGGCGTGGGCGAGCCCCTGCCCGCCGATCTGGAGACCCCCTACGACGAACTCTGGTGGGTCAGACGCAAGATGGCCCGCGAGGGCCTGGCCGTACTGCCGCCCGCGCTGGCTCTGCGCAAGGAGGCGGAGGACACCCTCGCCGCCGCGTTGACGGCCCCCTCGGAACGGGCCGTCCGCAAGCTGATCACGGACGTCAACGACAAGATCCGCACGATGATGTTCAGGCCGCCGCCCGGCCCCCCGCTGGGCAAGAAGCCGTACGACGTCGAGGACGTCGTACGGCAGTGGCGGGAGCGCCGGGCGGCGGAGCGGTCGGGACAGCCGGGGCCGTCGGAACAGTCAGAGGTGCAGTAGCCGGTCCGCCAGCTCGCGGTAGTCGCGCAGGGCGAGGCGCAGCTGCTCGGTGTCACCGGCGTTCCCCTGCTTGTCCGCACCGTCCTGCCAGGAGGTGCGCAGGGTGCGGCGGCGCCGCGTCAGGGCGTCGGTGACCCGGGTGGCGACCTCCTCCATCACACGGTCGGCCTCCTCGACGGACGTACGGGGTCCGTCGACGAACCCGGCGACCGCGTGCTGGAGCCGCAGGGAGAGCTTGTCGCACTCGTCGTGCGGGAGCAGCCGGCCGCGGTGGGAACCGTCGCCCTTCGCCGCCGCCTCATGTCCGGCGGGACCGGCGACGAGCGGGGAGCGGGAACCGTCGTCCTTCTCTTCGGCCCGCGTGGCGCCGTCGGAGCTGCCGGAGGAGCCGTCGGAGGTGTCACGGGTGCCGTGCCCGGCCACGAGCGGGGCACTCCGCTCGCCCTTGGGCCCCATGGAGCGGTCGCCCGCCGTCTTCTCGCCGCGCCGCGCGCTCTCGGCGCCCGGTCCGGTCGTCGCGTCCGTCATGTCACTCAACTCCCCTTCGCGTGACGCCGGGTGAACGCCCACGGCAGATGGCCGCGGCCGTCGGTGCGGGCGGGCCGGCTCCCGCCGTCGGACTCGTCCTGCTGCTTCTCGGGCTGGTGCCGCACAGACTTCTCCGCCCGCTCGGCCGTCCGGGACGAGTCCCGGTGATGGTCGTCGCCCACCAGGTCGTCGAACAGGAGCCGGGCGTCGACCATGGCCGCGCGCATCTCCTCGGTGCTGCCGTCGCGGGCACCGTCCTGTGTCCCGTCCCGTGTCCCGGCCCCGTGCGGGCGGGCGGCGCGGTGCACACGCCGGTAGCCGTGCACATGGTCCGCGTGGTGCACGGACAGCGCGGCGAGCTGCTCCTCGTACTGCCCGCCGTCAGGGAACCCCTTGTCCCCCGCGAGCTCGGCGAGCAGCCGGTCCGCCTCGGCCACGGCCTCCCGCGGCGAGTCGACGAAGCGTTCCTGGGCGGCCGTCCAGCGAGCCTCGTACTCCCGCCGCCGGGCCGGCTCCAGGGGCTGCTCGCGCAGCGACCCGTGCCGTTCGACCCGCTCGGCGAGCTCGCGCTCGGCGGCCTGCGGGTCCCCGTCGTGCCGGGCCACGGCCCGGTCGTACTCGGGCCCGAAGCGCCGCTTCAGACTGCTGCCGCGGCGCGGCCCCCGGGCACGTCCGGCGAGTACGGCCGCCACGGCGATGACGGCCACAACGATCACGATCAGAGCGATGATCAGGCCAGTTGACATGGCTACCGGGTAGCCCCGGACGGCTTCCTCAAACCGCCACGAAATTCGTCCGCCGGGTGTGTCGATCCGATGGGGACCCCGATCGACGTATGAGTGACAGAAGCGATCGAGGAGGTTGTCATGAGTGAGGTCATCGCACAGCTGTCCGTATCCCTCGACGGATATCTCGCGGGCCCCGAGTCCGGGCGCGAGCACCCGCTCGGGATCGGCGGGGAGCGACTGCACGACTGGGTGTTCGGACTGCGGTCCTGGCGCGCGGGGCACGATCTGGAGGGCGGCACGACCGGCCCCGTGGACGACCTGATGGCGGAGTGGATCGAACGCCCCGGCGCGGTGGTGATGGGCCACGGCATGTTCATCACCGGCGAGACCCCATGGGGCGACTCGCCGCCCTTCCACACGCCGGTGTACGTCGTCACGCACCACCCCCGCGAGTCGGTGCCGAAGGCGGGCGGCACGACGTACCACTTCGTCACCGAGGGCCCGGAGCACGCCCTGTCCCTGGCCAGGGAGGCGGCGGGCGACCGGGACGTCTCGCTGGCGGGCGGCGCGGACCTGGTCCAGCAGTTCATCCGCGCGGGCCTGCTCGACGAGCTGTGGCTGCACATCGCCCCGGTCTTCCTGGGCGGCGGCCGACGGCTCTTCGACCACCTCGGGGCCGTCGGCGCCGGGGGCGAGAAGCCGGTCGCGTGGCGCAAGACGCAGGTCCTGGACTCCCCGGAGGCCACGCATATTCGCTTGCGGCCGGTGTGACGCGCGCTCCGAGAATGGGGCCATGACCACGCCCTGGACCGTGACCCCCGAGCCGTACGACTCCCCCGTCGCCGCCGCCCTCTGGCGGGAGTACTACACGGAGGTCAGCGACCGCTACTACCTCCTCCACGAGGGCCGGCGGACCGAACCGGCGGAGCTGGAGCGGGAGGTCGCCCGGGCGGACTGGTCCGAACTCGCCCCGCCCAAGGGCGCGTTGCTGCTGGCCCGCTACGACGGCGAGCCCGCCGGCACCGCGGGCGTACGCCTCCTGGACCCCGAAACCGCCGAGCTGAAGCGGGTGTTCGTCCGGGAGGAACTGCGCGGCAAGGGCGGCGGCCCGGTCCTCGTGCGGGCCGCCGAGGAAACCGCCCGCGCGCTGGGCGCCGTACGCCTGATCCTCGACACGCGCCACGACCTCCTGGAGGCACGCGCGTTGTACGCCCGGCTCGGCTTCGAGGAGACGGCGGCGCACAACGACGACCAGTACGCCGAGCATTGGTTCACGAAGAACCTCAACAGCCTCAACTGAGGCGCGCCGCCGACCCGTTGTGCGGCTGCTCCCGGTCCGAGCCGCACAGCTCGGAGTTGAGGTCCTTCACCAACTGGGCGAGGTCCGTGGGCCGGTCGGGGCCCCACCAGTCGCCCAGCAGCTCCGCCAGGGACTCCTCGCGGGCCAGGGCGAGGCGGTCGGCGACCTCCTGGCCGGTGTCGGTCAGGACGAGGTCGAGGCCTTCGCGGCGGGCGAGGCGCCGCTCCTCGACCTGGCGGGCGGCGGCGATGATGACGGGCAGCGGGACGGAGCTGCGCTCGGCGAGGACGGACGGTTCCACCCAGCCGTACCTCTTGATCCGCAGCAGCAGCCAGCTCGCACCGGGCAGCAGGTCGTAGCCCGCCCGCTCGGTGATCGTCCGGTAGATCTCCCGCCGTCCCTCGCGCGTGCCGAGCACCGACAGCGCCCGGCACACCTCGTCGTACGAGGACCGCTGCACCGGGTTGCTGGCGAGCGTCTCGGTGAGGTCCGGTGCCGTGACCGAGCCGCGCAGCCGGTCCTCCTTGAGGAACCAGGCCAGCACGAAGCCGACGAGGGCGACCGGGGCGGCGTACAGGAAGACGTCGGTGATGGACGAGGCGTACGCGTGCACCGCGGGCGGCTGGAGCGCGCCCGGCAGTTCGGTGATGCCGCGCGGGTCGGACTCCAGGCCGTCCACCGAGGCGCCCGGCGGGAGTTCGGCACCTCGGAAAGCGGCGGTGAGTTTGTCGCCGAGACGGTTCGCGAAGACCGTGCCGAAGATCGCGACGCCGAAGGAGGCTCCGATCGAGCGGAAGAAGGTCGCGCCGGAGGTGGCGACGCCGAGATCCTCGTACGAGACCGCGTTCTGCACGATGAGGACCAACACCTGCATCACCAGGCCGAGTCCGAGCCCGAAGACGAAGAAGTACGTGCTCATCTCGGCGGTCGAGCTGTTCTCGTCCAGTTGGTGGAGGAGCAGCAGACCGAGGGTGGTGACGCCGGTGCCGGCGATCGGGAACACCTTCCAGCGGCCGGTGCGGCTGACGATCTGCCCGGACGCGGTGGACGAGATGAGCATGCCGGCGACCATCGGCAGCATGTGCACCCCGGACATGGTCGGGGAGACGCCCTGGACGACCTGGAGGAAGGTCGGCAGATAGGTCATCGCGCCGAACATCGCGAAGCCGACGATGAAGCTGATGACCGCGGAGAGCGTGAAGGTGCGGATGCGGAACAGCTTGAGCGGGAGCACGGGTTCGGCGGCCCGCCGCTCCACGGCCACGAAGGCGAAGCCGAGGACGACCCCGAGCACCGCCAGCCCGATGATCTGCGGCGATCCCCAGCCCCACGTGGTGCCGCCGAGGGACGCCACCAGGACCAGGCAGGTGGCGACGGCGGCGATGAGGAAGGTGCCGAGGTAGTCGATGACGTGCCGGGTCGCCTTGTGCGGGATGCGCAGCGCGGTGGCGATGACGGCGAGGGCGACGACGCCGATGGGGAGATTGATGTAGAAGACCCAACGCCAGCTCAGATGCTCGGTGAACAGCCCGCCGAGCAGCGGCCCCAGCACACTGGTGGCCCCGAAGACGGCGCCGAACAAGCCCTGATACCGGCCGCGTTCACGCGGCGAGACGATGTCACCGACGATCGCCATCGACAGCACCATGAGCCCGCCGCCGCCGAGCCCTTGCAGCGCGCGGAAGGCGATCAGCTGAGGCATGTTCTGCGCCATGCCGCACAGCGCCGACCCGATGAGGAAGATCACGATCGCGGTCTGGAACAGCTTCTTCCGGCCGTACTGGTCGCCGAGCTTGCCCCACAGCGGGGTCGCGGCGGTGGAGGCCAGCAGATACGCCGTGACCACCCACGACAGATGCTCAAGGCCGCCGAGGTCGCTGACGATGGTCGGCAGCGCGGTGGAGACGATGGTCTGGTCGAGGGCGGCGAGCAGCATGCCCAGCAGCAGGGCGCCGATGGAGACGAGGACGTTGCCGGACACGTGGTCGTCGTGTGTCCGGCCGCGGGGGTCGTGCACCTCACCCGTCGTACCGTGCGCTTCCGCGGCCATGAAGCCCTCCCGGGGTCTCGTTACGCATCCCGCTCTCCATCGTGGTCGGTGTAACCGTTTATGGCCTGTTGAGTCCCTTTGGAATCAGGCATTCCGGGGGCTACCGGGACAGGTGTGTGGAGAGGTTCTGCATAATCTCTGGAGTTCGCGAGGGGAGGGACGAACACATGGCGGAGTCGAACGGCCATCTGTGCCCGGAGTGCGGGGCACCGAGAGCGGCCGACAACACCCCGTCCTGCGCGTGCACGCGACGGGCGTCCGACGCCCTGCGCGACGCGCGCACGGCGGAGGCGGCCGCGGCGGAGGACTTCGATCCGCTGCGGATACGCCCGTATGTGGAGCTGGAGGGGACGGGTGACCTTACGGGGAGCAGCCCTACGGACTCGCCCCCCGAGGCCGACGCAGAGTTGACGATGCCGCTGCGGGCGATACCCCCGGAGCCGCCCACTCCCCTGGCACCCCCACCCGCGGCGCCCAGCACCACGGACCTGAACCTGTTCGACGGGATGGGACCCGGAGACGAGGACCGGTCGGCGGCCTACGACGATCCCTCCCACACCCCCCGCCGCCCCCGGCGCACCCTGCTGCTGAGCGCGGCCGGCGCGCTGGTCGCGGTGGTGGCGGCGGCCGGACTGGCGAGCGGCTTCTTCTCCTACGACACCCCGGCGCGGGACGGAGCGTTGCCGGAGGAGGTACGGGCGAGCGTCCCGGACACGACGACGAGCGGCGCCCCGGCGTCCCCGTCGAACTCGACGGCATCGTCACAGCCGCAGTCGACGCCCGCATCCACCTCACCCAGCGCCAGCGAGTCGGCTTCCCCGTCCCCGTCGCCTTCCAGCGCGTCCCCGAGCGCTTCGGCCTCGACGCCGCCGACGACCACCACCCCGTCCGCCTCCGCCACCGCCTCGGACACAGCGGCCGAGTCCTCGGGCTCCCGCGAAAGCACACCCCCCGTCCTCCGCCGAGGCTCCGAGGGCGACGAGGTGGTGGAACTGGAACTCCGCCTCACCCAGCTCAACCTCTACACCCGCAAGGCGAGCGGCCACTACAACGAGGGCGTCGAGGACGCGGTGACCCGCTACCAGTGGGCGCGGGGGATCGTGGTGGACGAGTACGGGGTGTACGACCT
This sequence comes from Streptomyces sp. NPDC046909, assembly GCF_040644695.1. Lineage (NCBI taxonomy): Bacteria > Bacillati > Actinomycetota > Actinomycetes > Kitasatosporales > Streptomycetaceae > Streptomyces > Streptomyces sp. NPDC046909. The sequence continues at coordinate 95,108 of NZ_JBEYXC010000029.1, forward strand.
GGAGACGCGGGAGCATCTGGAGTCGGAGACACAGGAGCCGTAGCCCCTGACACGGGGTGAATTCAGCCCGTCCGGCGTCCGAGGCCGAGGCTGGGCCGTCCCCATCCCCCACCCACCCGCTGACGGCTGAACTTCTCGACGCCGCCCCAGGTATTTCAGCCCGTCCGGCGTTTGAGGACGAGGCCCCTTAAGGGCCGAAAAGGCGGGGTCTGGGGGCGCAGCCCCCAGGAAGGGCGGGGTCGAAGGGGCGG